>NZ_MKZL01000001.1:0-221974 GCF_002803315.1 Paenibacillus sp. GM1FR
ATGCTTCAGCCTTCAGAGGCTCTCCCATCCGGATGGACGGGGGCATGGTTCCCACCATATTTTAAAATTGTTCAGGATACAGGATATGTATCCATAAGATGTCGCCAGCATTGGCGACTTTTTTATTTGTAAATGATCTATGCGAGGGGCGTCAATCAAGTTTATAATACAGGTATGATTTTATCCGAAAACGGTTTCTGTTACTTGGAAGCGATTACTTGTATCGATTATATGAATCTAAAAGGGGACACTATCATGATAGAAGCAATAAATCTGGAAGGCATATGGAAACTCCAACTTGATGAACATAAGGTGGAACGTGGTCTGAATTTCTCAGACGTTATTACATTGCCAAATACTACATCTCATGCGGCCAAGGGCAAGAAAAACGAGAATGTGTTAATCGGTGCGCTGACGGATGAGTACTTATTTGAGGGTTGTGCCTGGTTTTCACGAGAGATTGAAATTCCCGAACACTTGGCTGGCAAACGTTGTTTCTTACATCTGGAACGAACAAGAGTTACCACAGTCTGGATTGATGGGGTGGAATGGGGAACACAAAACAGTCTGAACACACCTCACCGTTACGAGATTGAGGCAGGGCTAACCGCTGGGACTCATACAATTACCATTCGTGTGGACAATACCAATTATCCAACCAAAGGGGGTCACCTTACATCCGAAGACACACAGACGAATTGGAACGGCATCACCGGGAAATTGGAACTTCAATTTTTCGAGCGTGTTTTCCTGGATAATGTTCAGGTCTATCCCGATCTTGCGACTCGATCTTTCGAGATCAAGGCAGCACTTGTTGGTGACCTGCAAGGAGTACGAATCGTGGTATCAGCTGTTACTGTCAGTGCAGATCCAGTTCATACGACCGAGGAACAGATTTTCGCCCCGGATTCGCAGGAAATCCAGCTGACGTATAAGATTGGTGAAGATGCGATGTTATGGAGTGATGATGAACCTAACCTGTACCAACTTCATATTCATCTGCAAGATCAGGACGGGGAAGTGCTGGATTCCACCGAAGTATGGACGGGATTACGGGAATTCCGGGCTGCCGGAGACAAATTCACCATTAATGGTCGCAAAACGTTTCTTCGAGGCAAACATGACGGGCTGATCTTTCCGCTCACGGGATACGCTCCAACAGATGTGGATGAATGGGTTCGTATTCTCGCTATCTCCAAGTCCTACGGTATCAATCACTACCGTTTCCATACCTGTTGTCCTCCGGAGGCTGCTTTTATTGCAGCGGATCTGCTCGGCATCTACATGGAGCCTGAGCTTCCGTTCTGGGGAACGATTACGGATGAATCTTCGGATGGGCATAATCAAGCCGAGCAGGATTACTTGATTAGCGAAGGATTTGCGATGCTGCGTGCTTTTGGTAATCATCCTTCGTTTGTCATGATGTCCATGGGGAATGAACTATGGGGAAGCAAGGACAGATTGAATTCGATCCTGAAGGCATACAAAGCATATGATCATCGTCATCTATACACCGAAGGTTCGAATAACTTTCAGTTTGTGCCGGACATTCTGGAGGAAAGTGAATTCTTCTGCGGGGTTCGTTTCTCCAAAGAGCGCCTGTTCAGAGGTTCATATGCGATGTGTGATGCTCCGCTCGGTCACGTGCAGACCGACCTGCCAAATACATTGAAAGATTACGATTCAAACATTGTACCTGAGCAAGGCAGCGATGCTGACCCTTCTGGTCAGACTGGGGACAAAGAGATTCAGATTCAGTATGGGACAGGTTCCAAAACAGTGCAGGCCGAAGCTGGAAGTGACCAACTTGTCTCACACGTACCAATCATCTCGCATGAAATTGGACAGTACGCCACGTTTCCTAATTTCGAAGAGATCAACAAGTATACGGGTTCTCTCAAAGCCAAAAATTTCGAAGTGTTTCGAGAGCGTCTGAATGCTAAAGGACTGGGACATCTGGCGGAAGCATACTTCAGAGCTTCTGGTAAACTCGCGGTCGCATGTTACAAGGAAGAACTGGAAGCTGCTTTTCGTTCGCAGCAACTAGCCGGGTTCCAGCTGCTGGATCTCCAGGATTTCAGTGGTCAGGGAACAGCGCTGGTGGGTGTACTGGACGCATTCATGGATTCCAAAGGCATGATTACACCGGAGGAGTGGAGAACGTTTTGTTCCGACGCTGTGTTGTTGGCGAGATTCCCCAAATATAATTATCAAGCGGGTGAATTGTTCGAAGCACGCATTGAACTAAGTTACTTCCGCAGACAGGCATTGGACGGACGTCATCTGAAGTGGGAAATTCAAAGCGAGCAGATCGAAGGAAGCGTCCTATTGGAAGGGAAAGCAGACCTGCCAGCGACCCATGGAGAACATTATGTGAATGTCGCGGATCTCAGCATTCGCATTCCTGAAGTCTCCAATATGACCAAAGTGGAGCTTAGACTGTCCATTCCGGGCACGGATATCCGTAAGTCTTACGACCTGTGGATCTACCCGAGTCAGGAGGAAGTGGACCTGAGCGGTTTGAATCTATTTACCGAACTCTCGGAACAGGCGTTGGCGCTGCTTGAGCAGGGCGAGGATATTTTACTTTTCCCGAATCCCAATCAGCTTCAACACGCGATCCAAGGTTTCTATAGCACCGATTTCTGGTCTTACCCTATGTTCCGATCCATCTCGGAGAATATGAAAAGAGAAGTTCCTGTGGGCACAATGGGCTTGTTAATTCAACAGGATCATCCGGCCTTCGAACATTTTGTCACAGAGGAGCACTCAACTTATCCGTGGTGGAGCATCGTGTCCGAGTCGTCATCGATCATCTTGGATGAGTTGGATAAAGACTTGAATCCGATCGTGCAGACCATTGATAATCTTGAGCGAAACCACAAGCTCGGCCTGTTGATGGAGTGTCGGGTCCGGAAGGGGAGAGTGCTGATGGGAGCACTGAATCTGGAGCGTCTGATGACTACATTGGAGGGCAGACAGTTGTTATACAGCTTCCAGCGTTATGTACAAAGTTCCGCTTACCAGCCAGTTGCACGTCTGGAAGTAGAGGAACTTCGCAAGTTGTTTAACTAAGATGTAGGGAGAAGAAGTGTCAGGTTTCCCTTAATTATGCCAATGAGCCCCTTCCGCGAATGGAAGGGGCTATAAGACATGCAGATTGAATCGGTTCATTCTCCCATTAAACGTTAGATGAACCTGCACTTTTTAGGATTACATTCCAATCTTCTTCTTCAAAAAGTATGTTGTCTTTATCCTCTGTTACTCCGATCCGGACCTCAAGGATCACCATCCTGGTTTCAGACAGAATAGAAAAGAGACTTTCCTTGGTAATCACGAACTGATTGCCCATACTCACTTGCATGACCTTTCCGTTGACAAGCACTTGCCCACTGCCTGCAAGCACGGTCCATGCTCTACACCCAGTTCTATGCCAGTTCAACCCGATATGTTTGCCCGGTAGAACCGTTATGTTTAATGTGGTTACAGTTGTATTCTCATCGTCTAACGAACTCTCAATGACACGATAACTGCCCCAGGTTGCTTCACCATACATCGGTTTTAATGGCAAGTTACCCAATTGAGCTTTAATTTCATTTGAATTATTTTTGTTGGCAATGAGAATGCCATCCGGACTTGCGGCAGCGATAATACCTGGCACGCCAATGACTTGGATGGGGTAGGGAAGCTCGTTAATAATATAGGAATCGGAGGAAGAACCCGAGATTCCACCGTGTCCGATTACATGGGTATCTAACTGTGCGCACAGCGTATCCCAGCTTCCGATATCCTGCCATACTCCCTTATAAGGCAGGACTACGGCCCGCTGTACCTTTTCTGCAACATGCTTGTCAAAACTGCGTTCAGGCAACGCTTCATACAAGGACGATAATTGATCATAATGAACCGGAAGCCCCATTTTTTTAATATGGGATATCATAAACGCGACGGTGAACGCGTACACACCGCAGTTCCATAGTGCCCCACGTTGTAGCAGCGTTTCAGCAATGGAGGCTTCAGGTTTTTCTATAAATTGTGTTATGGGCGCATAAGCATTACGTTCTTCCCCACCCGGCAGGATGTATCCATACTGTTCTGAAGCATGTGTAGGCCTTGTCCCAATTAAAGCGATTTCGGCTTGAGAATGTTTCAATATGTCCGGCAGTAATTGGAAGTTGCTGAAAAAATCTTCACCTGCGAACACATCAGCTGGCGCGATACAGATCACATCGTCATCTTTGGCCATTCGGAAGGATTGCAGATATAACGTCGCTAAGGCCGCCGCAGTAAAAGTGCCTCGTTTATAAGGTTCCCCAATGACTGGTATTTTGCCTTGAGTATGTCGTGCCGTAATATTAGCCTGATCCTGATGTGAAATAATGAGCGTTGAATCCGTTAGGGATGAACTGTCAAGCTGGCGGCATACTCTGCTGATCATGGATTCCCTACCTCCAGCGGGTGATGGAAGTATATCTATGAACAGCTTGGAGCGAAGCTCATTGGATAACGGCCAGAGCCTTTTGCCAGAGCCGCCGCACAGCAGTACGATATGCATGGGCTTCCTCCTTAAGCTCAGGGAGCTTTACTATAGATTTTCCGTTTATGAAAGGAAAGAGAACGATATTTAAGAGCCAGATTGCGGATTTGTTGCTCTTTTAACGAAGAAGCGTTCACATTCAGACTTTTATTCTTGGAACTTCTAAGGACCATGCTGCCTGGGTTTTTCGTATACATAAAATTGGCATACGTTTCATACTCGGAGAAACCAAACTGTTTCTTCTTATTGATATTAGATATGATCGCTTTGTACCATGGCAGCTTATGAACCGCTTCAATTTTCTGTTTTAAGGCAGCGAGTTTCGATTTGTCGAACAGCATATAATGGGTGACAAAAGAGCGGGGACGCGGAGCTTTCATGCCTAACAACTTGCGGTAGGTATTGAAATATTCCGGCTGGCTCCAGTCACGGCAGTAAAAGACTGTTTTGCCTTCTACAAGAAATGAATGAGGTTTAATCAGTACGGTATCTGCATCCATGACTAGAAAGTACTTTGCCTTCACAATGGAATCTCCGTTCATTTTGAGCAGCTGCTGATATAACCAGCCTGACCGATTCCATCGGGAGGACTGGTAGTGTATGTCGTTTTTGGTTATAGGCAGGACGGATCGCTCATTAACAAAAATGCAGTTTTTAAGGGAACAAAGTTTTCTGATCTTGGTGCTGACCGGAGAAACAATATATATGCTTCCAATGGGATGTTTTACATAACGGCGAATGTTATCGATGACGAGGGGAAGGGTAGCCAAATCTTTCTCGATCGCTGGTATAAGAACATCAATCTTAGGCGCATTGTTCAACCGGATTCCAGGCTGGACGGACATCTACTCATCTCCTTGCACAAATCGTGATGACTCATTATATGGTATGTGTGCAAAAGTGTTTTGGTCAGGGCATGTGCAAATATACATTTTTACGAATAGGGGCTTTTGTTGAGGGTTCCTTTATCGGTATTACATATAATGCTTGCAGGATCTTGATCAAACAGCAGGCTTTGATGCGGTTGCTGAAGGGAGAGTTTACGACATGGGAGTTGATAAGTTGCAGCCGTTAAGAAGCAAGTGGTTAAAAACAAAATTGATCATTAATAATGAATTAATTAAACCGTTTATCCCCGACACACAGAAATATAACAAAACGAATCTGAAATCCATGATCAGCAAATATGGAATGGTCTATGTCAAACCCGAGAGAGGTACTTTCGGGATGGGTGTTATTAAGGCGGAGATGGAAAGTCAGCAACATTTTGTCTATCAGATCGAGCAAAAACGTCTGACGTTTGACAGCTTTGAATCGTTTTATAACAGTCTGACTCGTCTGGTGAATAAAAGAAGTTATCTGATTCAGAGAGGAATCCATCTGCTTAAGCACAATAACAGACGTTTTGACATCCGTGTCATGATACAGCTAAGCCCGACCAAACATTGGGAAGCTACCGGAATCATCGGTCGACTGGGTCATCCAAAGAAAATCGTAACCAATTATCATAGTGGTGGTACACCGATGGATATTCACAAGCTGCTAAAATCACATGCATCCACCAAACGCAGAAATGAACTGATTCAAGAGATGAATGAGCTTAGCCTGCGCATAGCTCGTCATATGAAAAAAAAGTACCCGCATCTTAAGCAAATTGGTGTGGATATCGGCCTTGACCACAGTCTGAAACCCTGGATTATTGAAGTGAATGTCAAACCTGACCCATATATATTCAATCAATTAAAGGACAAGACGATGTATCGCAAGGTAATACGGTATTACCGCCATGCTTTCCCCAAAAAAACAAAATAACAGACTGGACTTTTCATAGGAATGCTGGAGAAGGTTACAAGCTCAAGAGTCGCCAATGTGGCGACTTTTTTTGTTGATCTGCGTTTTAGGGTCGGAATAATGCATTTCATCCCCATTCGACTCCGAAACCTATGCTAAAATAGTATATTCGAGAGTGAAATTCAGAGTCGATGTCGATGAAAGGCGGATGTTCCCCCATGTTCAATATTGCAATCTGTGATGATGAGGAGCAGCAACGAGAACGTGTGAAATCCATGCTGGTCTCCTTATCTCTAAAAACCAATTTTGATTTTCAAATTAGCCTATTCACATCTGGTGAACAACTGCTCTCACACTACAGAGAGGTTGGGGATACATTCAATATTCTCATCTTGGATGTGGAGATGGGCGGAATGAACGGGATTCAGACCGCTAAAGAGATCAGGAACATGAAGTTTCTGGATGTACAGATTATGTTTCTGACCAGTTACCCGGAATATATGGTGGAGAGCTTTGATGTCATCACCTTTCAATATCTGATCAAGCCAATCCAGCCGCAAGTTTTCGAGGAAAAGATGATTAAGCTGTGTCAGTATTTTCAGGCATTGGACAAAAAGTATGTACTAATCAAATCAGACTATGATGAATTGCTGCTGAAATATGATGATATTCTCTGGATTGAGGTCGTCAAAAGTTTAACGATCAAGAACAAGTTGAATTTTGTGACACAGGAAAATGTACATGAGACCAAAGGCATTTTATCCAGTTATGCTACCGGTTTGAAAGACCATGGTTTCTTGCAGATTCATCGCTCGATTATCATCAACCTGATGCATGTTCAGAAGTTTTCCGGTACCCAGGTCGTTATGTTGAATGGAACGGAACTGCCCATAGGTCGATCCAAGGTCAAAGAAATCAAGGATGCTTACACCAAATATATGATCATGAGGATTCAATGATATGGGTACCTATATGATCTTTTCCATCATTTTTGTGACCTTACTTATGGCATTTCAGGCGAATTTTTATTTTGATTCTGTGTTGGGCAAGTCCAGACGAAAGCCGCGCAGAGCGATCTATTTCATGGTATTTCTCATGTTGGGTTATTTTTATTTGGTCTCTTCCTTCTCTGATATCATTTCTACTGCTGTTGCTCTGCTGTTAATCTTCAGTCTGGCACAGTCCTATGAAGTGGAGTTTAAAATCAAGCTTGTTTTTACCATCCTGTATGCGGTTCTGATTACAATGGCAAATACGATAGCTGTATATATTCTCGGAGTCTTGGAATCCACAGAATTCATCTCATGGGAACAGTTCAACGGAGAAAACCACTGGATTCTTTCCAAGGTAATGCTGGTTGGTTGCAGTATCATGTTTATTGTTATTCAAATTGTACGTTTAGTGGCTAAACGCAGAAGTTTTGCCGTGCATTATCGTTATTATTTGCTGTTTCTTATCGTACCCATTATTACGATCTATCAGATCAATGTGGCCTCCATATATAGTGAAAAAAACATATTCTACGTCTTTTCTGTACTAGGCTCGCTATTTCTCAACGTGTTCATTGTATATGTATTCGATAACATGGTGGAAAAGGTACAGCTTGCGCATGAAAATACCCAGTTACAGCGTCAGATGGACTACCAGGATGCCAACTATGAGAAGACCGTTCACAGTTTCAAAAACATTAAATCCATCATCCATGATATCAATCAGCAGTTTCTGTATATTGATGAATGTATCCAACGTAACGAACTGGCAGCGGCAGGTGACCATATCAAGTCAACATTAAATACCATTGAAGGTGCGTATCAGCGGGTGAACTCTGGCAATCTTGTCATTGATGCACTCGTTACAAATACCTTGGCTATGGGGCAGGCAAACGGGATCAAAATCGACACCAAAATCCAGCTCCACTCGCAGCATATCCAGATCGATCGATATGATCTGTGTGTGGTGCTTGGTAACATGCTTGATAACGCAATTGAGGCCTCCAAGAAAGTTAGACAGGCCGAGGATCGATATATCCTGATTGCCATTCACTCCACATCATCTACACTGGTCATCCAGATTATGAATCATGTGGAGCAACCGGTCGTTGACTTGAAAAGTGACAAGCCCAATCCGGAGTACCATGGGATCGGTCTAACCAATATATCGCGAATGTGCGAGAAATATGGTGGACATATGAGTATTGAGCATCAGCATCGGAAATTTAACAACATGGTCGTGCTTCCGTTCCACACCGACAATCCCTGAACCTGCCGTTCAGGGGTTGTTTTTTTCCATTCAGGGTCCGTTTGCGTTTGATCAGTCTCTTCCCGGATATGATGAATTCATTCATAAGAACATTTGAGGGAGGACATATGATGAAGAAACTAATTAGTCTTTTATGTACAGCGGTGCTTGTAATTACACCGCTGGCAGATGTCAGAGCAGAGGCGAATAACAGCGGTACGATTGAGGCACGGGCGGAGCAGATCGCCAAGGAGATGGTGCAAAACTACGGTGTCACCAGTGTGCAATATGCGATCATGGATGAAGGGGAATATATTTTATCAGATAGTGTCGGACTGCACGATAAGGCATCACAGAAGCCAATAGACAAGGATAGCATGTATGGCATAGGCTCGGTTAGCAAAATGGTTGTTACGGCAGCCGCCATGAAGCTGGTCGATTCCGGTAAAATAGATCTGGATGAGCCGCTTACTTCGTATATCAAAGACTTTAAAATGGCAGATGCGCGCTATACTCAAATCACACCGCGCATGTTGATGAATCATTCATCCGGTCTTTACGGTACACATTATGGAAACAGCATGTTGTTTGAAGATAATGACACCCGCAATCATGATGAGTTATTGCTCAAACTTCAGTCCGAAAAACTGAAATCCAAACCTGGCGCATACTCCGTCTACGCCAATGACGGTTTTCAATTGCTTGAAATCCTGGTTGAACGGGTGAGTGGATTAAGCTACAGCGAATATATCGCCAAGTTCATCAGCGAGCCGTTGAAGTTGGAATCAACAAAGACACCACTAGATTCCTTTGACAGAGCGCAATTATCCGAAACCTATTGGCCTACACTTGAGATGAAGATGCCTACCGAAAATGCAAACATTATCGGCACAGGCGGAGTGTATTCTACCGCAGAAGAATTGAGTCAATTCGGAGAGGTTTTAATGGGGAACAGACCGGATATTCTGTCCGAATCTGCTGTGAAGGCCATGCAATCTCATGAATATCGTAAGGGCATATGGGTATCTGATGAGCAAAATACGATCAATTATGGCTTGGGATGGGATTCGGTTGACCTTGCACCTTTCAGCGATTATGGGGTTACCGCGCTTGCCAAAGGCGGGGATACCATGTTGTACCATGCCGTGTTAATCACTATACCTGAACATGATATTTCAATGGCGGTTCTATCATCTGGCGGATCTTCCATCTACAATCAGATGTTTGCCAGCAAAGTGCTGCTGGAAGTTCTGGCGGATCAAGGCATCATCGACAAGGTTAAACCCGATCAGACCTTCTCGTCACCCGACAAAGTGAAGATGCCAACAGAATTAAGCGCGTACTCCGGTCTCTATGGTACGGTAGGAGAGACATTGGATATAACGATTAAGGATGGTGAGATGCAATTGCCAGCCTTGTTGGGTGGAATTATTCCAGAGCAGAAATATGTGTACACAGGCGACGAACATTTTACAAGTGCGGATGGCACTGTGAAAGCTAGTTTTGTGAAGGAACGTAATGACAAGGTATATGTTAAAGTTCAGGGTATGATTACGTTACCCGGCATAGGCCAAACGGTAATGAACACGTATGATTATCAAAAACTGGATCATAACGCACTGGACGCAGCAACGAAAGAGAAATGGACAACTCGTGACGGCTCGAAATATTACGCGTTGGATGAAAAAATAACGTCGATCTTTTATCTGCTTCCATCGATGCTGATCAAGAATCTGTCTGTCAACGCCGAACATGGTTACGCCAATGGCACGCAAATCATGGATGCCAATCATGCAGAGAATATCGCCGAGATTCCTGTAATGAACGGAAGAGACGCGTTTGATCTGCAATTTTACACAAAGAATGGCGCCGAGATTTTGCTCCAGGATGGGCAGGAATACATTGCCGAGGAGGCGATTACTCCAATCTTTGGTGGAAAAAAAGGAATTACGACTATTCCGGCAAACGGTCAAGCCCGGTGGTATGCGATCGACGCACGCTCGGGTAACAAATCCATCACGGTGGATTCTCCGAAGACCGGAGGTTATGCAGTGTATAATGATAAAGGGGAAATGGTTGACTTCTCTGTAGCAACCAATCAGGAATCGACGAAACTCCCGAAAAGTGGTTTTATCGTTTTTGGTGGTGATGCGGGGGATGTCTTCCAGATCCAACTAAAGTAAAGCAGAAACTTCATTAATGAGTCACGTTCGCAACTTATCACCGAAAAAATACAGTTATCAAGAAGTCGCCTGGTGGCGGCTTTTTTGATATTTTCTTTGAATAATTTAACAATCCGGTAACTATTTGGACCTATCACACGTTATGTTTATGTAGTTATATCTCAGGATTTTAATAACAGGAGGAATTCATTTACCATGGTCAATATACATAAACGTCAAATGAATAAGGAATGGAAAAGAAGAGCAGGAAGACCCATCATTGCAGGCATTACTGCCGGAATGCTGATGGTTCACGGCGTTATCGGCGTGTTGCCATCGCAGGCACATGCTGAAGCATCGGATGTATCCATCCGTAACTGGTATTCGTATCAACGAATCACTGTACCTGAACTGAAACCTTCTTGGACAGCAAAAGTAGATAATTATCTGAATATGAACGAGACGTATGTTGGAGTTAATGCCATCGCAGAAGAAGGCAAAGTATTCACGTTTGCTGGATCGAAGTTGATTGCACTTGATGCGACAACAGGTAAACGGCTGTGGACTTACGGCAAAGACCTGACTCCTTATATTACCTATCAAAGCGGGATTCTCTACGGACTGACCATTGATCACAAGCCATATGCCTTGAATGCGAAGACAGGCAAAGCAAAATGGCAGTCAGGCACATCCACCTGGATTGATACGTATAACCGTACGGAAGCTATGATTCCAACGGTGGATACCCTCTACGTGGTTAAGGGGAGTACAACGTTCGCACTGGATATCCAGTCAGGCAAACTGCGCTGGGAAGCAGATGAACCATTAGGTGAAGGTAATGGTACTGAGTATCTGAGAGAATCTAATGGTGTGGTGCTGAGAACCTTTTTTGTCCAAGGGGCACTTACATCCTTACAGCTTAATGCATATGACAAGAAAACGGGCAAGAAGATATGGGGTCATTTTGGTCAGGGGGAAGCTATTCAGATCAAAGACGGTCTTGTATACTCAGCGGACTACTATTCTTCGATGTTGGAAAATGACGAGTCTTCACCAGAACGCAAATGGAAAGTGAATGCGTACAACTTGAAGACCGGTGTGTTGAAAGGAAGTCAGGAGTATAAGTGGACCATGCCGGGGGATCCACCGTATGTGAATGGGTATGGAGGGATATTTTCCAATAAAGACAAACTATACATTCTACAAGGGGATAAGATAGCGGAGTATTCGTTGACCTCAACCAAGCCGGGTCCCGCGCCACTTCGAACTTTTCACCGTCCTTACGGCGAAAATATGGTATGGCTTGGCGTTACACAGGAAAGGTTGATCTTCAAAAACGGAAACACGGGAGAACTTACAGGCATCAAGCTGGCTAATGGTCAGGAGGTTCAGTGGCATGGTGATGCTCCCGTTTCTCAGATCGATGTTTACGGTAAAGGAATGTATCGAGCGCAACGTAACGGCACCCTGCTTGTCCTCAACATGATGTCGGGTCAGTCGGTCTTCCGCATCTCCACCGGTGGAGATCTGCACAACACGACGTTGAAGACAAACGGAATGATCATCATCCAAGCCGAAGGCAAACTTCTCGGCGTTAAGCTACCAGCGTCGCTGAAATAAGTGATTTACCTGCATATGCCGCTGAACAAAAATCATGTGAGAAGACCGGATCATGGCATAGCTGCCCATAATCCGGTCTTTTTTTATTTTTGCGCATAAAACACTGCAAAGTCCAAGTATTTTACATGCAATCTGCCACACGAACCCCCGCTTCCTCGAACTACATCAATTGATCCTCCAGCGTGGCATTGATATCCACCTTGCGTCTTTCTATGGAAGCCGAGATGGCTTCCTCAGACAAACCACTTTGATGAATCGCTTCTAACCAGCACTGGTGGTAATAGGAGTCCGTATCGGGGGTTCTTCCCTGAACTTGATCTGCGTTGATGAAGCATCCACCTGGTTCTAACAACTTGTGTACAGAGTCAAACACCTTTTTCTTGTCAGCGTGGGTCAGATGGTGAATAGACAGGGAGGAGATAATCATATCGTAGGAACTGGTGAAATCGTACTTGGAGTAATCCCCGACCACATACTGCACTTGTGTAGCATCAGCAAATCTTCGACGTGCTCCTTCGAGCATTTGATCACTAATATCGATCAGGGTTAATCGCGCGTTGGGATACTTTTGCAGGACCAATCCGGAGAGCAGTCCCGTTCCTGCACCCAGATCAAGAATACGTGGAGAATCGAGCGGGCTTTCCATTAGATCCAGAGCCATTCCATAAAAATCATCAAAACAAGGGATAAGCTGCTTTCGCTGCACATCATAATCTTGGGCTACCTTATCAAACAGCTGCTTTACTGAGAATTCCATGTGCTCATCACTCCTTAGGTTTTCTCCATATTTTACAAACTGGAAGGGATCAAGGGAAATACTGATTATGGATAAACTCATAGGTTGGACCTATGGATTTCGAGTCTCAGCCATGGGTAATAACATGTAAGCACAGAATATAGACAGGGGGAATGAACCTGATGTTTCAACCACGTTTTATTATGATGAGTATCTCCTTAATCGTTATAGTTCTAACACTTGCAGCTTGCTCTGGTAGTAATGAACCTTTGCCTAGCCCTCAACCATCAATGCCAGTAGGTGAACCTGCTCCAGCACCTTCAACAGAAAATGAACAACCATCTGAAACAGAAGAAGCAAATGAAACGGAGCGTCCACTGACCGCAAGTTTTGAAATGTTGACCGCAGATGGCAATCAATCACTAGAGGCGACCTTGCAACAAGGAGAAGGATTTTCCTTGTACGTATTCGAGAAATTCACATTTGATGCTGCTCAAGGCCGTCTGTCACTGACTAGTAACGCTGACTATTATGTGGATATTGAACCACTGCCTTCGGATTATAATCTGGCAGAACTGGAGACAGCAGGTAAAGAAGAATTAGTAAAAGCCGGTAAGGTATCTGATTATAGTGGAGAACTGGTAGAACACCCGCTTGGTCATGCCAAGCTTTATCTTCAGGCCTCTGGTGAAGAAGGCATTAGCGATTATATGGTCTGGAAATCAGAAGAAGAGGAAGCATTTCTATTCCGTCTTCATAATCCAAAAGGAGAAGAGGCCTCTGATTTCGCCAGTCCGGTCCTTGTTTCGTTATCCACCGTTCAGGGTGATTCGTAACGTGGATGACTATAATCATTTCAACGAAAGTCGCCAACTGGCGGCTTTTTTACGTTTACAGATTGTACGGAGAAGTTGCAGGTGATGTATTCACTTCCATTTGACTTAGAGTACGCTCTAGGGTGTAGACTTTGAAGAAGTAGAAATATTACTAAGGAGATGAACAGAATGACACAGGAAAATAATACTAGAACTTTACAACATAAAATGGACTCTGGCTTCAACCATAATAGTACAGCGGAGGATGTATTGAGGGAACTGGACTTGTCAGGACAGCTTGCTATTGTAACGGGTGGATATTCCGGCCTGGGGTTGGAGACGACACGTGCGCTTGTGAAAGCGGGAGCCCGTGTAGTGGTGACTGCGCGTCGTCCAGCGGTTGCGAAGGAAGCACTTTCGGGTCTGGAAGGTGTTGAAATAGATGAATTGGACCTTGCTGATTTATCCAGCGTTCGTGCTTTTGCCGAGCGGTTTCTGGCGAGTGATCGGAACATTGACATGCTGATTCTTAATGCGGGCATCATGGCTTGCCCGGAGACGCGGGTTGGTCCTGGCTGGGAAGCTCAATTTGCAACCAATCATCTGGGCCACTTTGCCCTGACTAATCTGTTATGGCCTGCACTCGCAAGTCAGGGGGGAGCACGTGTTGTTTCCTTGGCATCAGCGGGACATCATTTCTCACCGATTCGTTGGGATGACATCCAATTTGAACATGGCTATGAGAAATTCCCTGCATATGGACAGTCCAAAACAGCAACAATTTTATTCAGCGTTGAGCTGGATCGTCGAGGTGCAGAGCACGGCGTACGGGCTTTCTCAGTTCATCCAGGCGGAATTATGACACCACTACAGCGTCATATGCCAAAAGAGGAAATGATTGCTCTGGGCTGGATTGATGAATCTGGACAAGTGGCCAACCCTGCGTTCAAAACACCTGAGCAGGGGGCAGCGACGCAAGTCTGGGCAGCAACTTCTCCTCAACTTGAGGGAAAAGGCGGTGTCTACTGTGAGGATTGTGACATCAGTGAAATGGCTCCAGAGGATGGAGGTTTCTATGGGGTCAAGAAGTATGCCATCGACCCTGAGCAAGCTATTCGTTTATGGGAGCTATCAGCCAAGCTGACTCAAACAGACATAGAACTCTCATAATCATAATCATGTAGTTGTGGCAACAGAGCAACAGCTCGCTTCCATGCAGGAACTCACGAAAAGTTCAAAATCTAAAGAGAATGTGATTAATTATAATGAAAACAACATAATTTCAAACAAAATCTCCTATTTAGCATATAATAAAGAAGGAGCATCTCATTTTCGCGATGGTGCAATCATTTCTTTATGAATTCAGGGAGAGAAAATCATGAATATTTTTGAGCATCAGATACCTTTGGAAAAAGTGAAATTCAATGAACCACTAAAAAATCACACGTTTATTAAAATAGGTGGCAACGCAGATATTCTCATCCATCCAACAACGATAGACGAAATCACTAAAATCGTGGAAATTGCCAACTTACATCAGTTACCTCTGACGGTCATTGGAAAAGGCTCAAACGTCATTATTAAAGACGGGGGCATCCGGGGAGTAACGATTTCTCTTAGCCACTTCGATCAAATTAAAGTGAATGAGGACAGCATGATTGCGCAAAGCGGCGTAGATATCATTGATGTATCCAGACTTGCTTTGGAGCATAGCTTGACCGGTTTGGAGTTTGCTTGTGGTATTCCCGGCAGCACGGGGGGCGCACTTTACATGAATGCGGGTGCTTATGGCGGTCAGATCGCCGATGTTGTTGAACGTGCGACTGTGATCACCAAAGACGGCGCAGTGTTGGAAATCCCGCGAGAAGAGATGAAGTTTGGTTATCGAAATAGTCTCTTCAAGATGGATCACTATATCATACTGGAGGCCGAATTCGGGCTCAAAAAAGGAAACAAGGAAGATATTGCAAGCAAAATGAAGGAATTAACGTTCCTGAGAGAATCCAAGCAGCCGCTTGAATTCCCCTCTTGTGGAAGTGTATTTAAACGACCCGAGGGACATTTTGCCGGTAAACTGATCCAGGATTGTAACTTGCAGGGCACTCGCATCGGAGGTGCTGAAATCTCCATGAAGCATGCAGGTTTTATCGTAAATGTGGATCACGCTACTGCCCAGGATTATATGGATCTGATCCAATTTATTCAGAAGAAAGTATATGATACGTTCCAAGTTGAATTGGAAACCGAAGTAATCTTTCTGGGAGAATAGGTTCGATGAATGACTTGAAAGGTCGCCAATGGCGGCCTTTTTTGATTGTCCGAATTATACTTAACAAGAACTCATATGCTAATTATGGTAATATAAGAGTGATTATATTTAATATTTCATCGTTATCATAAGGAGTGTACATGGAGATAATCAAGCGTAACAGGAGAATTCTGCTAATCACTGCAATGGTAATTTTACTATCGCCCCTGTCAATCTTGGCATATATGTATATGAATGAACGAGCTGGCGGGCTAGCCGATCAACGGATATCCAAAGTTTGGGGATTGAATGAACCTATACATATTCCTATAGCGAACAGTCCTCAAGGGGCCGTTCAAGAATTTAGAGGTGAATCTTATACCTCCCAATTCATTCATCAGGAGGCTGTGGACGGGGGCATGATTTTGTTTACGCACAAAAAGGGTCGGGAAAACAACAGTAATCTTCAGATGGAGTATACCCGCAAGAACATTTTCGGATGGAAATGGGTATGGGGTGGAGGATATTCCATTAATGAATCAGTTGAATCCAAGTTTGCGTTGAATTATATGAGCATACCGAAATTGGAAAAAATATCGGCCCCGTTTCCGATGTTATTTGGTGACATTATAGACTCCACTATCAAACGTGTAACTGTTGAAATCAAGCAAAATGGAAAGCCCGCCACTTTCGATGTGAAGCTGGTTGATGCAGGTGAGAACCAACAAATCTGGTACGCATTCCTGCCTTCATCAGCGAATCCTCCTTATACGATCAAAGCATACGATGAAAAGGAGAGCCTCTTAATCAACAAAGACATTGAAGAGGCAGATGGCTTTGGCTCATTATTTATTGAATAATCTCAAATAGAACTCCAGTAAAAAACAGCGGCATTCGAAGACTTTAGGTACGAGTCTAAGATTGTTGCTGTTTTACGGTTAGAGAATAAATAGTTACCTGGACTTTGAATCATCTGCGGTTCGATTGGCCTTCACATATTTGAGCTGCGCAACGATGATGACACTGATGATGACCAGCAGGAACCACGAACTAATTTTGCTAAAGCTAACCAGTTGCCAGGCATCATGCTGATCAGGATATTTCCAGGCATTGAAAAATGTAGCGACGTTCTCAGCAGTCCAAATGAAGAATCCGACAATGATAAAAGCAAGCGATAAGGGCATTCGATAGGTCGTTGCTCGTACCCGGTAAATAATCCAGGTTTTCCAGAAGACAATAAATACAAGCGCCGTCAGCCACCAGCGAAAATCGGGCATAAAATGATGAGTGAAAAAGTTAATATAGATGGCTGCTCCGAGCAGCATCGAAGGTGCAAAACCAGGCCATCCGGTCATGTCCATCCGCAGTCTTCGCCACACCTGACACATAAAACTGGCTACACTTGCATACATGAATCCACTATAAAGAGGGACACCCAGGATTTTGCTGTATGCTTGCTCAGGGTATGACCATGATCCCATCCATACTTTATAGATTTCTAGCACCAGGCCAATAATGTGAAATACACAGATGACCTTGATTTCATCCTTGGTTTCCAAGCCGCTTCGATACATCAGGTACTGCACAGCAAGCAATACGAGCAGAATGGCATCATATCGATGAAGGAAAGGAATAGGAATTACGCTGGACAGGGCCAGTGTTCCAAAGATCGCTACGGGAAATATGCAGCTCATGGCCTGATGATAGCCAAAATGAAGTAGTTGTATTAGAGATTTCAAGTCGAGTTAAACTCCTTTCCAAACATGTTGGAGCAAGATTCATTTAAAATTTAAGGTTCTTCATCACGGGCGTTTTTGCCTACACTTCATAATATAGATATGATCCATGAATAAAAAGAGAAAAAACCACGCAAATCTGTTCTTGTTTTCAAACTTGAATCATCATGAGAACGCTCTATAATAGGCGACAGGGTCACTCCATGTATATTCTCTTCTGGTTATGTTAAAATGAAGTTCGTACAATTACATTAGACAAGGAGGCCGCTATGCAACCAATTAAACCTCAAGATATTCAGCTCCGGATCAATAATCTTGCTGATCAGGACTTATACGTACATCTAGAACTTACGTCAGGTGCTTACGCACAACACATGGACAGTACAAAACATCCAGCATCGGCATTCATTACTAATGCGGCCATACGATATACGCAGGGGTCCATTTCAGGTACAGGTCCATACCGTGTTGGTCTGAAAACAACGCAGGGATGGCTTTACGCTGAAGGACTTACACATATTGATGAGCAGGAACAAGAAAGACTGATTCTCGCCGGTCACGACAGCCAGGGTAAACTAGTTGTGGCGTTACAATTAAGCCGAGAAATGTTCTGATGAAAGCGGAGGATTGAATAACCATGAATACTACACACAACGAGCATGAGCGCATCTTGGTGGTATATCCACATCCAGATGATGAAGCTTTCTCTGTATCGGGAACGTTAGCCAAATACATAGATGGCGGTGCCCATGTAACCTATGCTTGTCTAACACTTGGCGAGATGGGGCGCAATATGGGGATTCCTCCATTTGCCAACCGAGTGACGTTGCCTGGCATCCGTAAACAGGAACTCATCGAAGCTTCTGAAGCGATTGGTATTCAGGACCTGAGAATGCTGGGTTTCCACGATAAAATGCTGGAGTTCGAAGACCCACAGTTACTGGAAGATACCATCATGTCGCTACTTAAAGAGTTGAACCCCACGCTGGTCATAACGTTCTATCCGGGGTACAGTGTTCATCCCGATCATGATGCAACGGGAGCCGCTGTTATACGTACAATCACTAAACTTCCTGTGGATGAACGTCCGATTGTTCACTGCGTTGCGTTCGCTAATAATCAGGAACAGTACATTGGCAAACCGGATGTATTTGTTGACGTATCCGAATTTTTGGATCGAAAAATGGCGTCCATTCGTGCCCACCGTTCACAATTCCAGGCAGCAGAGCTTGTAGGAAATCGTGAGCTGAATAATGAAGAAATCAAGAAACGTTTTGGCAGAGAAACATTTTGGACCTATCCATTTGAATAATATATTACTTAGAAGTCGCCTATATGGCGGCTTTTTTTGATTCACATCACAATATCGACACAAAAATGGAGCGTCTATAGCCTAATTGAGCTATATGGAATAAATATCATTTTAAGTACACTATGATCAGGATTGTGATAACGCTTCATTTATTACGTTGCTTCAATGGATGAGGAACATGGAGAGTTGATTTTAAGTGGAGTGGAGGGATGGTGTGTACAACCAACGTATATTTTGGATTAACGTAAGAGCCGTTGAATACATTGCCACAGCAATAAGCAACTGTAACAAGAAGCCGGAATTGCGCGGTTTGAATCATGAGTAGTCTTTGGGCAGGCTTGGGTACATTCAACAGTTGTAAGAAGAGTCGGGTTACGGGTTTAATTTTTCTAATCGGAATGATGATGCTCCTGCTATCCCTTCCGCACGGTGCAGTCATGGCCTCTTCCGGACATCGTGAGCTCATTCCCCTTCAGCCTATGATTGACCGTTCTGCACCTGGAGAAGTCATTGAACTTGCATCAGGTCGTTATTCTGGACCCGTGACGATTGACAAAAACATCACCATTCAGGGTGATCCTACGGTCATAGTTGTTAATGCGGAAGCCACCTCTACGATAATGATTCGCTCGGATGGGGTGAAATTGAGCGGTTTTACAATTGAACATGATACGAATGAACAGACTGCAGCGATTCAGGTTGAAGGGAAAAACAGTGAAATCACGGATTTGCATATTCAGACCCAGGGGTATGGGATGATCATCCGGAATTCGAGTCAGGCAACGATTCAGCGGAACAACATTACGTGGGCCGGGTCTGATTCTGCTTCCAGTGGCCAGAAGGGCAATGGCATTGATCTGTACAACTCCCATGATAGCTTCATTGAAGCCAATGAGATCACCGGCATGAGGGATGGAATCTATCTGGAGAACAGTCGCAAGTCTATCGTGCAAAATAACAGGCTGTTACATACGAGGTATGGCATCCATTGCATGTATATTGACGGCTCTTCTGTCATGGACAATACCGGAGAGGAGAACATGACAGGTGCCATGATTATGGGCGTCAAGAATACGGTCATATCGGGCAATTCTTTTCGCAAACAGAGTACTAATGTTCATTCTCAAGGGATTTTGTTGTATGACGTGCATCAATCCTCAATTCACAACAATGTGGTGGAGGGTAATCGTGTCGGCATGAATATTGCAGAGTCATCGGGCAATGAGATCCATGACAATGCGGTGCTTCGGAATTTTGTTGGCATACAGCTTGTTCTGGCAGAAGCTAATGAGTTTACACGTAACCAATTGGTGTCTAATGTCATTGAAGCTTCGGCGCTGGATAGCCCGAATAATGTCCTGATGGAGAACTACTGGGACTCCTTCCAGGGGCTCGATCTGAATCGGGATGGGATCAGTGAAATACCCTATGCCATCAATCCTTTTTATGAGCAACTGGTCAGTCGAAATTCAGCCTATCAGCTCTTTTTCCAATCACCGGGTATGGTCTTTCTGAGTGAGTTGTTTACAGAAGGCAGAGAACAATGGACTACCGACAAATCGCCACGAATGAGCATGGATACGGAATCTGATCTGCACATGTCAGTAGAAAGTGCTACAGATTCCAATGTGGTGTGGTTGTTCGGGTTAATTCTGTTGGGTATGGCAACTTTTATAATCATCTATATGGGGGTATTACGAAAATGAACAAAAGCTTGAACAGAAGATGGACATTCCTCATGGTACTTATGTTTGGCATGGTGCTGTTAACCGCTTGCGGAACAAAATACGCGGCATTGCCGATCAATGAAGACGTGGATATCTGTGCGATCTGTAAAATGCAGGTGAAGGACGATGCATATGCAACACAGCTCACTACGAAAGACGGCCAAAATTACAAGTTCGATGATATCGGCTGCATGAACCAGTGGAAAACAGAAAATGGCACAGATAACATCGGCATGGACTATGTACGTGACTATAATGACAAGGAATGGATTGAATACAGCAAAGCCACGTATGTATACGACGCTTCATTGCGTACGCCTATGGCCTATGGAATTCTTAATTTTAAGGACAAGCCCTCGGCTGAAGCTTTCATTGCAGAGCAAGGTGTTGGAACCATTATGACCGCTGAGGATCTTGCCTCTCATGACTGGAAACAGAACACAGAGAATATGGACATGATGGGTGAACATGGGCATGGTGAAGAAGGAGACGGTAATGAGATGCATCAGGAAGGTGAGATGAAAGAAGAGTCAGGCCACTAAGTATGACAATAGAAAATGGTGATCAATGATGTCAGATATGATACAGATTGCAAGACGAGAAGTGAAAATGGGGTTTCGCAATCCTTGGGCGTATTCGTTTCTGATCCTTTTTTGCACATTTAGCTTAAGCTTGTTACTTCTGAATTCGCAGAATCTGGTTGAAGGATACTCGGGCACAACAGGTTCGATGTTGAATCTCATTCTTTACCTCTTACCATTAATGACGCTGTTCCTCGGTTCCTTCTCACTAACATCCGAAAAGGAAGACGGTAGCTGGCAACTGCTGTCCACGTATCCCATTGGCACGATGTCTTTTATTGTGGGCAAGTATCTTGGGCTGTCGATTGTTTTAATTACCATTGTTGCGTTTGGATACGGCCTGATGGGGGTTATTAGCGGAGTAATCGGGAATCCACTGGATGCCGTGACATATCTTCTCTTTCTGGCATTTTCTTGTGGACTGGTGTTGTTATTCCTGACGTTGGCGCTATTTATCGGTTCGTTGTCGCGCAATCGGTGGCAGGCGTTAACCATATCCGTGACCGTATGGTTTTTTGCAGTCATTGGATGGCCGACCTTATTGCTCTCTGTGCTGGGACTGATGCCTTATCTATGGGTGAAACCGCTGCTGATTATACTAACGCTCATCAATCCGGCCGAGCTGGTGCGATTGTTTGTAGTCATCAAACTGGGAGGCGGCTCCATTCTTGGACCAGAATATTATCGATGGGTGGAGTGGGTGCAACAACCAAGTGGCAGTTGGATCTTCATCGGGATATGCCTATTCTGGATTGCCTTCTCTGTCCTGGCGGTATATGCGATCTGGGAGAGGGGGCGTTCTCATGGATAAGATGGGACTCGAAGTGATGGGATTGTGCAAATCCATTAAAAAGCAACCGATTGTTGAGGATATCTCCTTTCGCATTACTTCAGGCCAAGTGCTTGCCCTCTGTGGAGGGAATGGTGCAGGAAAGAGCACGGTGCTGCGTATGATCGCAGGAATTCTACGGCCTACCTCCGGTGAGGTTGCAGTGAACAATGTACGATGGTTGAAGGAGCGCAAACGTTATTCAGAGCAGATTGGATATATGCCGGACGATTATCAATTTAATCAAGGACTGAGTGCGGAGGAAATGCTTCTGTTCTGGGCTTCTCTGAGGAAAGTTCCCAAGGAGAGAGTACAGGAAGTACTGACCATGGTAGGTTTGGAGGATCAAAAGAAAAACCGGGTTACGACCTTCTCCAAAGGCATGCGCCAACGTGTGTTATTCGCCCAGGCTGTGCTGTCGAAACCTCCACTTCTCATCATGGATGAGCCAACGAATGGATTGGACCCATTCTGGATGCAGGAATTAACTCAGCTGCTCAAGGGCATCAAACAGGAAGGCCACATGGTCGTGTTCTCGACCCATCAGCTGGAGATCGCAGACGATATTGCGGATCAGGTGATATTCATGAACCATGGACGTAATGTTGGAGAGGGCTCTACTCACGACTTTTGTGATCAATTCGGTTCGCTCCATGCAGCATTTCATCAAAGTCTTGGTTTAAAGTGAAGGTGAGTTTATTGCAGAAGAAGAGTTTTAAAAGTAGACGTACACTTACAATTTTGATTGGTGTGATCGCATTGTTAGTTGGTACATGGGCTATTTTCGAAAATGTATCGACACCCGAATCTCAGCGAGGTAACGCCATTGAAGCTGGTGCCGTGGCCCCTGAGTTCACAGCGATTAATTCAGCAGGCGAACAAGTCAGACTGTCCGATTATCGGGGCAAAGCCGTGATGATTAACTTTTGGGCTTCATGGTGCACACCTTGTGTAAGGGAGATGCCGCTCGTTCACCAGATTGCTCAGGACTATCAGAATGACGTGGAAACCCTGTTTGTTAACGTGGGGGAATCGAAGGGCACGATTCGTGAGTTTATGGATAAGCAGGCATTTGATTTCCCGGTGATCATTGACGTGACAGGCAACATATCAGGCATGTATCGGATTACAGGTTTACCAGCAACGATGGTTATTGATAAGGACGGAGAGTTCCGTCATATATTGCTCGGTGAACTGACCGAAGATACACCATTGCAGCAATGGCTGAAAGATAGTATCTAGTTGTAAGCGTTGGATGGTGAGAAAAGGGGCAGGAACGCCAGAGATCGCCATGTTACAAGTGAAATGAATTTGCGTTAAAAGTAACTACAAAAAGTAACCAGATAAAAAGCCGGACACCCATTTAACGAAGGGGTGTCCGGCTTTACTTTTGAAGTTATGCTGCTTCGCAGCCGATTACAATACAGCAGCTGAAGCGTGATTGTTACGAGCGATTCTGGTTGCATCAACCATGTTACGCAGAGAAGCTACCGTTTCTTCCTGTCCACGGGTTTTTAATCCGCAGTCCGGGTTAATCCAGAACAGCTTCGGATCAAGAACACGCAGGGCACGTTCAATCATGCTGCTCATTTCATCCACACTCGGAACTCTTGGGCTATGGATATCATATACGCCAAGACCGATACCGAGCTCATACGTATTTTCTTCAAAACTATGAATCAGTTCACCGTGACTACGGGATGTCTCAATGGAGATAACATCCGCATCCATAGCTTCAATGGAATCAATCATGTCATGGAATTCGCAATAGCACATATGCGTATGGATTTGAGTCGTTTCATGCACCGTGCACGTGGAGATACGGAACGCTTTGACTGCCCAAGCCAGGTAATCGGCTTGTTCATTTTCTTTCAGCGGAAGCCCTTCACGAACAGCTGGCTCGTCAACCTGGATCATACCAATGCCTGCCTGTTCAAGTGCTTCGACTTCCTGTCTCAACGCATACGCCAATTGATAGGCAATCTGCTCACGAGCAATGTCTTCGCGTACGAATGACCAGTTCATGATGGTAATCGGGCCAGTCAGCATGCCTTTGACAGGACGCTCTGTCTGCGATTGAGCATATTTCGTTTCTTCGACAGTCATTTCACCCGTAAATGCAACATCACCGAAGATAATAGGTGGCTTCACGCAACGTGAACCATATGATTGTACCCATCCAAACTGTGTAAAGGCAAAGCCGGCCAGCTTCTCGCCAAAGAATTCAACCATGTCGGTACGCTCAAACTCACCATGTACCAATACGTCAATTCCGATCTCTTCCTGAATCTTAATCCAGATATCAATCTGCTCCCGGATGAAGGCAGCATACTGTTCGTTGTTCAACTCACCCTTGCGCCACAACTGACGTGCTTTTCTGACTTCAGCAGATTGAGGGAAACTACCAATCGTTGTTGTCGGGAAGAGTGGCAATTGCCATTTGGCCTGTTGAGCTTCATGACGCTCTGCAAAAGGACGGGAGCGCTCCGGCTGTTGAACACTGATGGAAGCAACGGCTTTCTGTACAGCGGTACGGTTCCGATCTTCGGATTGCTGAAGCGCCAGAAGAGGAAGCTCTGCTTCGTCTATTTTGGCAGTAATCTCTGCACTTGATGAAGATAAGGCTGTAGTCAAAAGAACAATCTCATCCAGCTTTTCATCTGCAAATGCAAGAGCATTTTTCAGTTCAGATGTAAGTTTTGCCTCACGGTCTGTCGTAACTGGCACATGCAGCAGGCTGCAAGATGATTGCACGATGATACGTTCAGGCGTCACGAACTCAGTTAGTTCATTCAGCAAATTCAGTTTTGTCTGAAGGGAAGCTTTCCAGATCCCACGTCCATCAATAATACCTGCTCCGAGCACTTTGTCTGCCGGGAAACCGGATGTCCGAATAGAATGTGTGTTACCAGAGAGTCCGTGTACAAAATCAAGTCCTACACCTTGAACTGGCAGTGCAACAATATCGTTGTAGTTTTCAACAGATTCAAAGTACGTTTGCAGCATGATATTCAGGCCTGGAACGGCTGTGGCAAATGTTTTATATATTTTATTCAGACGCTGTACGTCTTCATCGCTTAATTTGGTTACCAGAATAGGTTCGTCGACCTGCACCCACTGAACGCCTTCACTTGCAAGTTCCTGAAGCAATTGAGTATAGAGTGGAAGCAAGCGGTCCAACCAAGCGTCTGTCTCGGATTTATCATAGCCTTTGGATAGCTTCAGGAAGGTTAACGGTCCAACGATAACCGGCTTGCCTTCAATGCCGAGTTTTTCTTTTGCTTCACGATAAGCGAGAAGTGGTTTGTTCTCCGTCAGAGTTGGGGAAGCCCCGTCCAGTTCAGGTACAATGTAGTGATAGTTCGTGTTGAACCATTTTGTCATTTCACTTGCTGCGGCATCTTTCGTTCCCCGTGCAATGCCATAATATACGGACAACGGAACGGAACCACCATCATAAGCAAAACGTTTAGGAATAATGCCAAACATCACAGCTGTATCCAGGATATGATCATAATAGCTAAAGTCATTCACCGGAATGATGTCGATGCCTTTTGCTTGTTGCTTGCGCAAATGATCGATACGAATCTCCTGCAAACGTGCGTGAAATTCTGATTCCTCCAGCTTGCCTGCCCAGAACGCTTCCAACGCTTTCTTCCATTCCCGATCAGCACCAATACGCGGATATCCCAATACACTACTTTTTGTCATCGTTTAAAACCCCTCTGCTTTTATGTTACACAAAATTTATCACAGATCCGGAGTTATAATGTAATTCCATTAAATTATACCTAGTTATAGCCTGAGGCTATATCCAAAGGTATGTTCAGCATGAAGTATAGAACTTGAAGAGATCATTACGTTTGAAATAGGCCCCACTAATGTTACAATGGTGAGCTATGTTCATACGAATGATTGAAAGGAAGGCGGTATGCATGAATCTGTATCATATCCAGTCCACCGTGCACGGAATCAACAGAGTAACATCCTTTTTGGAAGACAATTATATTGGTATTGCTTGGTCAGGTACAGGGGATCTGGAGCAAACGCCCCGGGAACTATGGAAGGAACTGTTGGTTCAACACTATCCCTTGGATGAAGCAGAATTGGCGAGCACACTCGCGACACTACATATGTTTGCTAACCTCATGCAGGATGGAGATTATGTATTAATTAGCGATGATGAATGGACGTATGTTGGGGATATCGGGGATTATTATTATGACGATTCCGCTGGTACAGAAAACGACTTGATCTGTCACCGTCGGGGAGTTACATGGTTGGGTCGTATTCCTCTCGCGGAGCTGAATGACAAAGTGCAGGCACTGCAAAATGATTCAGCCATCCTTGCGAAGTTTGAGTATCCCATATCACAAGCACAGCTGGATCGAGGTCTTGCAGTCAGCATAACAGCCGAAGCAACGAACTCACTCTCAACAGGGGTAGATGAAGCCACGATTCAGACAGCTCTCCAGGTGCTGAGAGAAGCGTTACACAGTGAGGAAGAAGAGCTGCGAATTCATGCGGCAACAGCCATTTTGCAGTATGCCAAACCATAAACCCTTAACTATATAAATTGAACGAAACATTTACACAAAACGGAGAGGAAAGAAAGAACCTGAAGAAGCCGAGCGTTCGCCTACAAGCTTTCTGCAAGAAAGCTACATCGGAAGGTTGTTCTGTCATCGGAGTGTCCAGTGTAAATATTCGTTAGTTCATTTTATATAGCTCTGAGATCTGTTCATTTATATTCCTATGACTTAGTCCACCGTGATAACAAACCACAGATGTAATGTCGAGTTCGATATACTTTTTCAAAGAGAATCGAGCTGTCTCTGTATCCAGCGTAGTAGGTTCATGAATGCCTCCAAGCATGCCGTCTACACTGTACATTGAATCTCCGGCGATGAGCGTCTTGCTGTCCATCAAATATAGACTGATATGACCTGGCGTATGACCAGGTGTATGAATAACGCGAATTCCACCGCAAAACGGCAGTTCCTGACCATCAGTAACCGTTTCATCTACTTTTCCCATTGGAGGATGTTCAAGGTGACCATCTTTGAGAAGAGGGAGCTGCCCCTCAATATATGGTTTATCCAGCTCATGCGCATATATCTTGACTTGTGAGCCACACTCCTGCAAAATCTCGGGAAGACACCCGATATGGTCCATATCCTGATGTGTCAAAATCACTGCTTTAAGTCGGCTGATCGGCACACCAATCTTTTCGAGTGCGATACACAAATCGTCATATTGTCCAGGGAATCCGGTATCAATTAACACAACCATTTCTTCATCCCATATCAGCACAGGGTGAATTATATTCCCCTCAAAATCAAGCTGAAGCATCGTTATTCCCTTTGAAATTTCCATAATATCAGACCTCCGAGAGTTGAATTTCATATACATCGTTGCTCGTTATATTTCTTATGTAAACGAATAAAGACTGCAAAAAGATACGTTCGGTTGCTTATAGAAATATTCAATGAATGGGGGAATTGACGCTTGGTGTTGGGAATGATAATTTAGATATATCATTTAAACCAATAAGTCCAATAAGATAAAGGGGGTATGTGGGATGACACATATCGTGCATGCAGCAGCTGAAGATATTCGTAGCGAGGATTCGCTACTATTGATCAAGGAACTGAGTGAAGAACTCGGTTTGTTATATGGTGGTGATGGAACTGCAGGATTTCAACTGTCAGACGTTGAGGTGCCCCGTGCGGCTTTTATCGTTGCCAGGATCGACGGGTATCCGGTTGGTTGCGGAGCACTTAGACCCCTTGATGAAACATCTGTAGAAGTTAAACGCATGTATACACGCAATGGTTACCGCCGTAAGGGGATTGCCCAGGCTATATTGGCCGAGGCAGAGCGTCTTGCGAACGAACTTGGTTATACCAATCTGAAACTGCAAACAGGTCCATTGCAACCAGAAGCTGTAGCGCTGTATGAGCGTGTAGGGTATTATCGAATTCCTGTTTTCAGTGGCAATTGGGACAGAGTGTTGGCCTATCAGAAAGATCTGGTACACGAAAAAGTATAATTCTACGAATCACAGCTTTTTTTGCTGAACGTACAGAGGAACACAAGATAAAAGTAAAAAAGTCGCCTATTGGCGACTTTTTGCATTTTAACATACTGAATTTACTCCAATTATCTCATCTGAAAATATAGACAAAAGCGTTCAATCCGTTGCGCTATTATTGATCGAAGGTTCTTGATGTTGGACACCCCATTCGCATAGTCCTTCCAAAACGGGCAATAACGTTTCAGCTTTGGCTGTCAGACGGTACTCGACTTTAGGAGGGACTTGGGGATACTCTTTCCGTTCGACCATACCATCTGCTTCTAATTCTTTGAGCTGTGAACTCAGCGTTTTATACGTGATAGCGCCGATCTGTCTTTTTAGTTCATTGAAACGGACAGGTGGGTTTTCTGCCAGAAGATACAAAATCACCATTTTCCATTTACCACCAATGACAGACAACGTATATCCAAAAGGGGTATCTTGAATGTTTTTAACTTTACCGTGGTATTCAGCCATACTCATCATTTACACTATCCTTCCGGGTAGTACCTATCATAAAAGACCGTACTATTTATTTGTTTGGGCTCAGTTTATACTAACCTTACTTTGAAGTAAAGGAGATTTACGATGACTCAAAAAACAATACGTCTGCTTATGCCACAATGGCAAGGTGGAGATAATCCTAACTACTCTTTTGGAGCGGAGCTGCTTGCATGGCTTGCACCTGACAATGATCAACCTCTCATTCATGTTCCTGTTGACGCTTATGATGGAACATCTCTGGTAAGCGAGAACGGGATAAAAGGCAGAGCACAGCTACTTCAGCAATTGCAGGCTGCCCAGCATATTATTCAAGCTCACCAGCCCGATCGCATTGTCATGTTTGGCGGTGACTGTTTGGTTGAACAAGCCCCGTTTGCTTATTTAAATGAACGATATGGCGGAGAACTTGGTTTGATATGGATTGATGCACATGGTGATCTGGTTAGATACGAGGGCTATGACAACGGTCATACTTTACCGCTTGGGAACCTTCTTGGGGAAGGCGATCCGGAGTTTGCTAAACATGTGAGTGTCCCCTTGAAGCCCGAACATGTCTTCATGGCCGGGTTGACAACCCCCACGGAACAGGAAACCGAAGTAATTCAAAGATTGGGTATCCGAACGGCTGGAACTGAAGAATTAACCCATGGCATGGATTCGATTAAGAAGTGGATTAAAGAGACTGGGTTCAAACACCTGGCAATTCATCTTGATCTGGATGTGCTTGATCCCAACATGTTCCGTTCATTGTTATTCGCCAAGCCAGGAGAACCTTATGAGTTTTCACCAGCGGGAACCATGCAATTACCTCACTTGCTTCATCTGATCAAAGAACTGTCTGAAGAAACAGATGTAGTTGGATTAGGAATAACTGAGCATATGCCGTGGGATGCCATTAACTTGAAGAATTTGCTTGGAGAAATACCTATCCTGAACCAGTGATATAGGTAATAAGTCACCAGAATATATCAGAATACTGATATAAGGAGTCAAAATATAGGAAGATTACAGATAAAAATATCAATATTATTATATGGGTGGTTCGACGAGAATCAGAAATTAAACAAACTGAGGAGAGACACCCAGATGGTCACGTTATTGTTAATCATTATTTATCTCGCATTTATAGGGCTGGGATTACCTGATGCTTTACTTGGTAGTGCCTGGTCCGTTATGAAAAACGATATACATGCGACAACAGAAATGGCTGGTTACATATCGCTAATCATTTCATTTAGTACAGTAGTGTCCAGTCTGTCCGCCAGCCGATTGTTACACCGGTTCGGAACGGGTAAAGTCACGTTATTCAGTATCCTCTCAACAACGATCGCGCTGTTGGGATTCTCATTTTCTGAGAATTTTGTGTTTTTACTGATTCTGGCGATCCCTCTCGGCTTAGGTGCAGGTTCGGTGGATGCGGCACTAAGTAATTATGTAGCATTGCATTTCAAGGCCAAGCATATGAACTGGTTGCATTGTTTCTGGGGAATTGGCGCAGTGACAGGCCCACTCGTTATGGCATATTGGCTGAATCAAGCAAACAACTGGCGTGCAGGATACGTTACTGTGGGGTTGATTTTGCTTGGGATCGTGGTGGTCTTATTATCAACTTTGTCTCTATGGAAGATTTTTGAGAAGGGAAGAGTAGAGGGTTCAGGTGATGAGAAGAAACGCGTAAGCAACCGTGAGGCCTTACGTATCCCCGGCGTGAAAATGTCGATGCTTGCGATGCTCTGTTACAACGGTTCCGAAACTGCAGCCGGTCTGTGGATGGCTTCATTCTTCATCGGAAGCAAAGGAGTTTCCCCAGGTACTGCCGCAGCACTATCCTCCCTATTTTTTATTGGCATCATCTTGGGACGTGTGATCTCAGGTTTTCTTTCCACTCATGTATCCAGCAAAATTCTCATCAGGTATGGTGGAATCGTTGGATGCTTCGGGCTGGTTATCCTGGTTATGCCGATTCCGTATTGGATTGCCGCAGGTGCATTATTCATCGTGGGATTGGGCGGAGCACCGATCTATCCGAGTATTGTTCATGCGACACCGGAACGCTTCGGTGAGAAGGCATCCCCAAGTGTAATTGGACTTGAAATGGCCAGTGCCTATACAGGTTCAACACTCATCCCGTTAGGTATGGGACTTATAGCCAGCCAATGGGGAATGTCAATGGTACCCCTGATCCTGCTGATTCTGTTCAGTGTCATGTACACGGCAACAGAGCTGGTTAACAGAATCAACAAGGCTACGCGTCTGACCGTCTAGCTCTTGCTATAGGTCATTAAGGTTCTGCCACTATACAACAAAGGAACAACCATCGCTGGTTGTTCCTTTTGGTGTGTGGACTATTTTTTATAAGAAGATCAGTAACAATGTTCCTGCAGCAAAACAGTAATACGAAAAGTATTTCAGATTGCCTTTGGCCATAATGCCCATAAACCATCTCATGGAGAAATACGTGACAAAGAGTGTCGTGATGAATGCGATCAGATAAGGGATAGCCAGTTGTGATCGATTCGGATCATTGGCAATGTCGGATACCCCCATGATAAGTCCGCCAATACTGATGGGAATGTACAGCATAAAGGAGAACTTCAAAGCTGTTTCCTGTTTCATGCCAACAGCGATGGACGCAATTACAGTTGCCCCTGAGCGGCTAATCCCCGGAATAAGAGCGACCGCCTGAGCCAGACCTACCAACAATGCATCTTTCGTAGACAGATCACCGTCTTGCTTGCGACCACGAAGATTACGAATAAGCCACAAGGCAACCCCGGTGATTAATAGCGCGATGGAAACGGTATATACGGATGAGAAGATTTCTTCAATCCGGTCCTTGAACAGGACTGCAACGACAGCAGCAGGGATCGTACCAATAATTATGTATAAGCAAAACATGAAGTCTGCTCGATATTCTTCTTTACGAGTACGCAGGTAACCTAATGCACCAATAATCAACTTTTTAATATCTTCCCGGAAAATAAAAATAATAGCGATAAGTGATGCTGTGTTTGTTAAAATCTCAAATGACAATCCATTCTGCTTGATGCCCATAAGTTTCTGGGCGATGATCAGATGACCGCTTGAGGAGACGGGGATTGGCTCCGTCGCACCTTGAACAATACCTAAAAACAAATACTTTAACCACAATATAATCTCTTCCATGTTGTCCTCCTTGATTACGTTTCATTGGCTTTTCAAAACTCTCTTTTTTAAAAAAAGTGAATGGTTTACTCTATTGATGATAGCTGTTTAACTTGGTGACTTGCAAGTTAGAGTTCATAGAGGGGGTGAAGTAAACATAGCTTGTCAAATCCTGCATAGCATGATATCGTTGATAACGATTATCAATATCAACGAAAAGGTGGGTTTATTTTGCGTAAACAGATAAAATCAATATGGATCATGATGGCACTTATCTTGCTGATTGTACTTAGTGCATGTGGTCAGTCTGCTACGACCAATAGTACAAACGGGGACAGCACGAATGTGGCTACGGAGACAGAAACCAAGACGGACTCGGATTCAGCTTCTTCCGCTGAATCAACGGCAACTGCCGAAGAGGAACTTGTTACATATCAATCGGATGCAGGCGAAGTACAGGTACCGAAGAATCCTAAGCGTATTATTGATTTGACATCATTTTCGACAGGCTACTTTGTTGCCTTGGATGCACCGGTAGTCGGCGCTTTATCAGGAGCGATGAACAACAAATATATCAAGGATCAACTTGCAGCAGCGGGCACCAGTGATCTGGGTCAAGAGCCTACACCAGAGAAACTAATCAGTTTAAAACCTGACTTATTTATCGTGTACACTGGAACAGAGGGCATCGACAAGCTGGAGCAGATTGCGCCTGTTGTACAGATTGCATATGGTAAGCGCAATTTCAAGGATCTAATGCTTGAAATGGGTAAGCTCACCAATAGAGAAGACGCAGCGAAAGCTTGGAATGCTAAATGGGAAGCGAAGATCGACGAACTGAAGCCCAAGGTTCAGGAAGCTGTAGGCGATCGTACCGTTTCCATACTGAATCCATACGCCAAAGGATTATTTGTATTCGGTCATAACTATGGTCGAGGTGGTGAAATTATTTACGGGGAGTTTGATCTCAAGGCGCCAGCCAAGGCCCAAGCTGAAGCGATTGACAGCGGAACTGGATGGGCTTCAATCTCCATGGAACTATTACCGGAGTATGCGGGGGATATCATCTTCACCAGCCCGTGGTCGGGAGATACAACCGATCCCAAGATCGTATATGACAATACATTATGGAAGAACTTGCCTGCGGTGAAGGCAAATCATGTGTTCCAGCTTGATCCGACTTCAGACTCGTACAACGATCCGTTAACGTTGGAAGGTCAGCTTCAATTTATTTCCGATAGCCTGCTTACCGCGAAGTAAGATTAGACTGCATAAATGGTAATACTGGAGCATTTCCAAATGTCGTTACAAGACGGGGAAATGCTCTTCTTATGAGCTTAGAATGTTATATACGTCGAACTTGGATGGGTTTTGACCAATGTAATTAAGCTTGATACAATAGGATAACAGCTGATGAACATTAAATATCAAGTGGGGTGATCTAGATTGCAGCAAAAGAGTGAACGTTTGAATGTTTGGTTGGCTTTCTCTAACATTCATACCCATCTGAACGAGAAGCTGGAACAAGCTCTGCTTCAACAATATGACTTATCTTTGAAGGAATTTTATGTATTAAACTTCATATATAATGCGGAGGGTAAGGAATTACGCCTACAGCAACTTCAAGAACTAGTAGGGTTGAGCCAAAGTGCTACTTCCAGGCTCGTCGTTAGGATGGAAGCCAAAGACTGTGGGGCTCTGGAAAGACATGCATGTGAAGATGACCGGCGTGGCATTTACACTCGAATTACGGAGCTTGGAGAGAATAAATACAAGAAAGCACTTCAAACGTTTAATCAGGTCTTGCAAACTGAATTGGAACAGGATGGATTTGAGACTCGATTAGAGAACCTCACTAAAGAATTGTTCTAAGGCTAGGGGAAATATAGGGTAATGTAGTCATTTACCCTATAAGAAGACTTGACACTCATTAATATATCCGTTAAATTAAATGCATGCGCATGAATTTAATATGGGTGCGGTGATTTTGTATAAAGGAGGTATTGAACATGAAGGTCTTCGTTGTAGGATCAAATGGACAGATTGGTCAACAACTTATTCATCTTTTGAAGAATAGTGAAGAACACACCGTTCTTGCCATGGTACGAAAACAAGAACAGGTAGATTCATTTGCAGCACAGGGTGTGGAAACGGTGCTTGCCGACTTGGAAGGTACGGTTGACTCACTTGTAGCTGCTGCAACGGGTTGTGATGCCATTGTATTTGCGGCTGGTTCTGGCGGTACAACGGGATATGATAAAACACTCCTGATTGATCTGGATGGTGCCGGGAAAACCATTGAAGCGGCTCAAAAAGCGGGTATTGATCGATTTATCATGGTGAGTGCGATCCAAGCCAATAATCGTGAGAACTGGCATGATAACATCCTTCCATATTATGCAGCGAAACACTATGCTGATAGATTGTTAGAGATCAGTGGATTAACATATACCATTATACGTCCAGGGATTCTAATGAATGAACCGGGAACAGGTAAAGTTACTGCTGCTGAGAATATCACAACCGGTAACATTGCTCGTGAAGATGTAGCTCATGTGATTTTGGCCAGTTTGAGTGAGAAGAATACCTACAAGCGTTCATTTGATCTAATCGCTGGTGAGGATACAATATCTGAGGTATTGAGTGGGCTCTGATCCAAAACAAAATTTCCGACGATATCAGATGAGTTAAGAGAGGGCTATACAATGATTATGTTGATGCTTTTGACCTTCATATTAGGTATCTTCATCGTTGTACGTCAATTTTGGCCAGTGCGCAATCTTGAATATATAGATTATCAAGTATTTCTCAGACAAGAGCGTGATTTTCGGCAGTATAAAGTGATCGATATTCGAGATGCGACGGATTATATGGTTAATCCTACTCCGGATACGATTAACATCTCATTGGGGCGCCTTGCTTTCACATGGGAAAAATACCTTCTTCGAGAAGATAACGTAATTATAATGTCACCTGGTATGCTTCAATCCAAAAAGGCTGTTCGTATTTTGCGAAAGCATGGATTTGAATGTGTTTATGTGATGAAGTAAATGAACTAAAAGATACATGCGAGTTCCAAATCATACGGAGTTATTAATTGTAGGTATTGATTCGATGCTTGCGCATGCATTTTTATTATTCATGATTCATGAAAAGGGGAGTTTTATTTTGATGACAGATTTGTTTAGTCCATATTCTTTTAAAAGCCTAGAGCTTAAAAACCGTGTCGTAATGGCTCCAATGTGCCAATATTCAGTTGAGCAAAAAGATGGTATTGCAACCGATTGGCATTATATGCATTACGTTAGTCGTGCTGTAGGAGGAGCAGGTCTCATTATCATTGAAATGACAGATGTGGAACCGGATGGCCGGATCTCAGATTATGATCTTGGGTTATGGTCAGATGAACAGATCCCAGCTCTGAAGCGGATCGTAGATGCGTGTCACAGTTATGGGGCCAAGGTTGGCATTCAGATTGCTCATGCGGGCCGCAAAGCAGAAGATGCCGAAGTTCCAGTTGCTCCATCCGCGATCGCCTTTGATGAGAATTCCAAGCAACCTAGAGCGCTCACAACGGATGAAGTTAAAGGAATGGTTGAGAAATTCCGGAGTGCTGTAGCTCGTGCTGTGAAAGCTGGTTTTGATGCGATTGAGCTTCATGGCGCACATGGATATCTGATTCATCAGTTCCATTCTCCACTAACAAACAAGCGAGAAGACGAATATGGTCAAGATTTAACGTTATTTGGACGGGAGATCATTCAGGCTGCAAAGGCAGAGATGCCCGAGGATATGCCCTTGATGATGCGTATTTCAGCCAAAGAATACGTCGAAGGTGGCTATGGCATTAACGAAAGTTCCGAGTTTGCCAAGGCTTATAAAGAGGCAGGTGTTGACGTATTTGACATCTCATCTGGTGGCGAGGGACCTATTGGTGCATCGGGCAGACCAGGAACTCACGCAGCTTATCAAGTACCTCTCGCTAAAGCAATCAAAGAAGCTCTTGATGTGCCTGTGATTGCTGTTGGAAGGCTGGACGACCCGAAATTGGCAAATGCAGTCATCGGAAATGAAGAAGCCGATCTCGTTGCGGTCGGAAGAGGGCTGTTAAGAAATCCTTACTGGGCCTTGGAAGCTGCGTCTGCTTTGCGCAAGACAACGGACGTTCCAAAACAATATACGAATGGTTTTTAATGTATTAATAATTTAAGGATTAAATGATCTTCATTAATACAGAAATAAGAAAGGACTCCTCTAATAAAACAGAAGGAGTCCTTTTTGAGGTTAAACTATACAAGGTAAAGGAACGATATTAGCCAGTAACCAGTCAAGAGATGGTACTGGTCTCATCGGTTTTACTTCGCAGGCGTTTAATATCTTCTCTGGGTGGGAATCCGAACATGCGAGAATATTCACGACTGAATTGGGAAGGGCTCTCATAACCTACCTGAAATGCTACATCTGCTGCATCGGTGGACTTGGATAATAACAAGCGGCGCGCTTCTTGCAGCCTCAATTGTTTTTGAAACTGAATCGGACTCATGGCAGTCACTTCTTTAAAGTGTCTGTGTAGCGAGGCAGTACTCATATTTGCCAAATCCGCCAATTCCTCAACCCGAAAATTCCGCTCAGAATGATTCATAATATATTCAATAACGTCTCTGATTCGATAGGTATGGCTGCCCTCCATGGTAGCTTGTTCCAGGGCATTCCCATGTGGGCCTTTCAGAACTTTATAGAGAATTTCCTTTTTGAACAAAGGAGCGAGCAGCGGGATATCTTCTGAATGATCCTCCAACAAACGGGCTAACCTGAAGACTGCATCCAGCAGAGACGGCTCAGCTTGGCTGACAAACATGGCACGTCTCGTTGTTTTCCGCGGTCTTGCTGGGAAATCGGAATGGTTCAATACCTCCAGAATCTCACTGGATGTGAATTCAAGTTTCAGGGCCAGATAGGGAGCCTCAGACGAGGCTTGAATTACTTGTCCACTAACCGGCAAGTCAACGGTTGCCACGATATAACTTCCCGGACCATACCGGAAACGATCCTGTCCCAGCAGGACCTCTTTTTCACCCTGAACGATAATGCAAAAGGATGGTTCATTCACTCTAAATATAGGTTCAGTAACGACCGATTCACGGATTAGAAATAATGAAGGGATTGCCGTAGGATGTACCCCATCCTTGTCAGAATAACGATCAATGAGTGTGGCTAATTCGTTCTGTTGTTCATGTATTTGATCAGACATGCAAAGTTCTCCTTTTTTCCTCACAACATAATAATCACATTCTATCGTATATTGACCGAAGGCGGTAGAAAACGGATAGGAATAGGCAAACATTTGATGTGAATGGATAAGACATGCTGATTGCTGGTTACATAATCACAAGTACACAGGTCATGATATACAACAAGTACAGAAGATATACACTTACGGTTCAGCTAATACATGATAAGATGAGAATGAAAAGGGTATCTGCATCTTTTATTTACTGATCGTTCCCGATGTGTTAGATTGATTTTGGGAGGGAAGTTGAATGGCTAGAAGTAAAGAGTTTGAAGTGAATGAAGTATTGGATAAAGCAATGAAAATCTTCTGGGAACAAGGTTACGAGAAAACGTCGATGAGTGATCTGGTTGAGCATATGGGCATTCATCGCAGAAGTATATATGATACGTTCGACGATAAACATACGCTGTTTTTGAAGGCTATGGATCGTTATAGTGGCAAGATCAGCGCCACATTACTCGCAGAAATCAAGGCATCCAAGACGGCAGTGGAAGCACTGCATAAAATTTTCGATGTTATGATCAGTGCAGTAGAGGATACGCCATCGGGATGCTTGATCGTGAACTCCGCCGTGGAGCTAGGCACACGTGATCAGGAAGTGGACAACCGATCTCTTGAATCGTTTAACGAAGCTGAGCGAATGTTCGAGCAGATTATTCAATGGGGGCAGCGGGAGGGAGAATTCTCTTCTGATCATGATGCGAAGGAAATGGCAGAGTACCTGCACAATATTTCTGTCGGCATCAGAGCCATGGCAAGAACCTCGACGGATAAGGAAAAATTAAACCGGATTATCCATGTAACGATGAAACTTTTGGAAAAATGATGAGTAGAGACATACCCAAAAAAGTAGCTTGAAATCCGTTAGAGGACTTCAAGCTACTTTTTTTGTGCGCTAATTTTAGAAAATAGAAAGTATGAACCATCAATTGGTGATGGCATTTTCCAGCGGTTTAATTTTATGAATCTCTTCGGTCCCAGCCTTCAAAGCTGTTTCGTAGTAGGAGCGTTTGTGCTCGATGACTTCCATGGTTCTTCTTAGTTCCTCCATTTGTGCTTCCACAATAGCTTTTCGCTCCGTAAACATGTCATATCTTTGCTTCAGCGAGGAGTCCCCTTCAGAGCACCATTCAATAAAGTCCTTAATGTCTTTAATAGGCATGCCGGTCAGCTTCAGACATTGGATGATCTTTAGAAAGTCAATGTCGGAGTCTTTGAACAAACGTGTTCCACTTGTGGTACGTTCCACAAAAGGCATGAGTCCTTCCTTGTCGTAGTAACGCAATGTATATACCGTAAGGTCTAATTTTTTGGCAACTTCACCGATTGAATAGGTCATTTGCATAAAATTCCTTTCTACTGGGGCTAGACTTCGAGTTAACTCTAGGATGATCAGAGTGAATTCTACCATGCTGCATACAACATGTCAAAGTACGTTGGAGATAAAAAAAGTAAGATAAACATTTGACCTAGAGTTAACTAGAGGGAGTAAGATTATTTTGAACTTTAAATTACTAGGAGGTTATCCCATTGATTATAGCTAAAGCCAGAGCCGTTGACGGACCGGACCAACAATTCAGAAGTGCTGAAATTAAACGACGTGATCTGGATACTAATGATGTATTAATTGAGATTAAATATGCTGGTATCTGCCATTCTGACATCCATACTGCCCACGGTGAATGGGGCCCTGTGGATTATCCACTCGTTCCTGGACACGAGATTGCCGGGATTGTAACCGATGTAGGAACAGGGGTCTCCAAATACAAAGTCGGTGATCGAGTAGGAGTCGGATGTATGGTGGACTCTTGTGGCGAGTGTGATAACTGCCGCAAAGGTGAAGAGCAATACTGTCTCAAAGGAAATATTCCTACTTACGCTGGTGTAGACAAATACGGTGAGCCTACGCAAGGTGGATATTCAACTCACATTGTTGTCGTAGAGGATTTCATCGTGCGCATCCCTGATAACATTGCACTTGATGCTGCTGCACCTTTGCTGTGTGCCGGTATTACGACGTATTCACCACTTCATCACTGGGGAGCTGGCCCAGGTAAGAAGGTTGCCGTTGTAGGTATGGGTGGTCTAGGTCATATGGCTGTCAAAATTGCGCATGCGATGGGTGCCGAAGTAACGGTTCTCTCCCAATCCTTGAGCAAAAAAGAAGATGGACTACAATTTGGTGCAGATCACTACTTTGCCACAAGCGAGCCGGAAACATTCGAGAAACTTGCAGGCACATTTGATCTGATGATTAACACGGTAAGTGCGAATATTGACATTAACGCTTATTTCTCACTGCTCACACTGGATGGTACACTCGTGAACGTGGGTGCTCCTGCAGAGCCTTTAGCTGTTAACGTATTCTCACTCATCGGCCATCGCCGTTCATTCGCGGGTTCCATGATTGGTGGCATTCGTGAGACACAGGAAATGCTTGATTTCTGTGCAGAACATGATATTGCACCTAACATTGAGGTCATCTCCGCCGATCAGATTGACGAAGCATACAAACGTGTATTGGCTTCCGACGTGAAATATCGCTTTGTTATTGATATCAGCACCATGTAATTGTGAACTGCGCAATAGTGATAGTTAAAGATAGAAAAAAGCAGCTGCCGCCAAGGTCAGCTGCTTTTTGCTTTTCAGTTTGTTAATTGCTGATCATTCTACAACCCGTGCTCTTTTCGCAACGAACAGAAGATACCTGCGTCTAATAACTAGTGAAGTAAACATGAAAGGAGTGGAATGAGAAAGATGACAGTATCATTTTCACATCAGCCTGAAGGGTACGAATGTCCATTTTGTCGTATTTGGGGTATCGAGCGACCTGATCAGGGAACAAAACAAAGGGATATCATCTATCAGAATGAAATGGTAACGGCATTTATAGCGGGCAAATGGTGGCCAAACAATAAAGGACATGTTCTTATTGTTCCGAATCAACATTTCGAGAACATCTTTGAACTCCCTGCGGATTACGCTGTTGAAATCCACCGCGCGGCTCAGCTTACAGCATTTGCAATGAAAAGTACATATGGATGTGATGGGATTTCGACACGGCAACATAATGAACCTGCTGGAAATCAAGACGTCTGGCATTATCATCTCCATGTTTACCCTAGATACGTAAATGATCAACTGTATCTGACAAACGGTTCGCAGTCCGATACAGATGAACGCGCTCTCTATGCGGATAAGTTGCGATCTTGGATAAAAGAAAACATTTAAAGTCTAGCAGGCTGCTCATTTTTTGTTGAGTTATCGGCAGATAAGGGTTTTTGAATTTGATATTCATGATAGAATAAGATTGAATTGGACAATATAAGTAGTAGATTTCTTGTTATAGGGGGAAACTAATGGAGACCTTTGCAGAATTTATAGCACGCATCGATAACCCGGAACACCAGGCACGAACGGAAGAAGTTTTGAACCGGGTCACTGAAAAATTCCCGAATTTAAAACAAAAAATAGCCTGGAATCAACCGATGTTTACCGACCATGAGACCTTTATTATTGGCTTTAGTGTATCCAAGCAACACTTGGCTGTTGCTCCCGAGAAGGCAGGAATTAATCGTTTTTCGGAAGAGATCATACAGGCGGGTTATGATCACACCAAAGAGTTGGTGCGGATGAAGTGGAAACAGGAGATTGATTTTTCGTTACTTGAGAGAATGATTGAGTTCAATATAGCGGATAAGGCAGAATGTTCAACATTCTGGCGAAAATAAATCGCGATATAAAAAGAAGACCCCCAACTTCCGGATACGGAAAGAGGAGGTCTTCTATATTTTAAGCAAAAGCGATTATTGAGCACCTACTACGGGGTGAGGTACATAAGGCTCTTCAAGGAAAGTTACGTCTTCTGAGGTCAACTTAACAGAAAGAGCACCTACCGCATCTTCCAGATGCGATATTTTGGTGGCACCGATAATTGGTGCCGCTACAGTGTCTTTTTGCAGCAACCAGGCAAGTGCAATGTGTGTGCGAGGGACACCGTATTTTTCTGCAATGGATGCAACTCGTTCAACAACAAGCCGATCCGCATCACTTGTCGCATTGTACTTGGATTTCTGAATTTTGTCTGTCTCGGATCGAAGTGTTGATACGGACCAGTCACGGGTTAACCTGCCTGAAGCAAGAGGACTGTAGGGAGTCACACCAATCTTTTCTTCCTTGCATAAAGGCAACATTTCTCGTTCCTCTTCACGGTAGATGAGATTCAGGTGGTTTTGCATGGAGACAAACTTGGTCCAACCATTTTTCTCTGCTACATGTAATGCTTTTTGGAACTGCCATGCAAACATGGCCGAAGCGCCAATATATCTCACTTTACCGGACTTCACCACATCATGTAAGGCTTCCATGGTTTCTTCAATAGGCGTATTGTAGTCCCAACGATGGATGATATACAGATCCACATAATCGGTTTCCAATCGTTTCAGGCTTTTATCAATCTCACTCAGGATGGCTTTTCTGGAAAGACCAGAACCGTTGGGTCCTTGATGCATTTGTCCGTGTACTTTGGTAGCAATGACAACCTCATCCCGATTTGCATAATCTTTTAACGCCCGACCAAGATACTCCTCGCTTGTACCCAGAGAGTATACATTCGCTGTATCGAAGAAATTAATGCCTAGATCCAGCGCTTTCTTTATCACCGGGCGAGAATTTTCTTCATTCAGTACCCATTCATGAACCCATTTACTGGCATCCCCAAATCCCATACATCCCAGGCAAAATCGAGATACGTCCAAGCCTGTATTACCAAGTTTCGTATATTCCATGTCATGTTCAAATCCTTTCTAATGTTTATTATTGCCACCTGTAGGGTGATCTATATACACATTATTATGTCATAACGAAGGGAACAACCTGTACCACATTTCTATCAAAGTTTTGCCTAATCCTATCAGAATCTCTGAATTTGAATCAGTTGAGCCCATTAAAGTTCTCATATAAAAAGAACAAGCCATTCGTTTCTCTGGTTGGAGATTCAAATGGCTTGTTCATAAAATATTATTTAATCATTGTTTGATGAATCCAATCGCTTATTTTGGTTAATTTAAGATTGGCTTTGATATTATCATCTAACTCTTCATACCGTGGAAGAAGATCTGTATGCCCATCAATCCATTGGTACAATCCTTTAAGACCTGCTGCTGTCTCACTTCCCAACAAAGGCTGAATCGCTGCTTCAAAATGATCAAAAGGTAGAGACATGAAGCTGATCTTTTCACCTAATACAGCACTGAATTGTTCCGCTAATTGTGCACCTGTCAGGGCTTCTAATCCGGGTGCTGGGATAATGCTTCCTGCCAATTCCGAATGAGTCAAGGCATAATAGTGGAATTGAGCTGCATCGTTTAAGCTAATCCAGGAGATCGGCTTGTCTGCTGGTACCGGGTAGGCCAAAACGCCATTGTTCAGTATTCCGGGAATCAGGAAGTTTTCCAAGTATACAATGGGTTCCACAATGATATATGGAAGACCACTTTGCTGCAATTCGTGGATAACTTCACGTTTCAATTCAATTCCTTTGGAATGGGTGATAGGGTCAGGAACATAGGTACCTGTGTTAACTACAATCAATTTAACGTTTGCCTGTATAGCAGCATCAATTGCATTTTTGGTATATTGTCTGATCTTATCCGGATTGAACTCCACCGGCAGGTTCAGGAAGACTTTACTTACACCTTCATGCGCCGTATGGAGCTGTTCCACATCTGATAGATCCCCGATGAAAGCTTCAATGTTTTGTTCCTTCAGTGTGTTGGCTGTTGCCTCATTTCGAGTAATCGTGCGAACCTCACAACCGTGTTGAACGAGTAATTGAGCGACAGCGCCGCCTTGGGAGCCCGATGCCCCATATACTAAAAATCGATCATTCTGTGTCATAGTGGTCAATAACTTCCTTTCAATATGTGATTGGAATGAATGAGTTAACACTCAGCATTGACCTCAGCATAACGGATTTAGAATAGGAGCGTAAGTACGCACATTAATGATATAAAGTATCCCTTGGGATACTATGGGAAGGCGTTTTACATATGTTTCGATCCCCAATCACCTAACTGAAACAAGATCGAAGTCAGGCTTTGTCCTTTTTCTGTAAGGGAATATTCGACTTTAGGCGGAACTACAGGGTGGGTAACACGGTTTATCAAACCAGCTTCTTCAAGTTCTCGTAATTGCCTGGTTAACGTTCGATGCGTAATGGGGTCAAGCATTTTCTGTAATTCATTGAATCGAATTGTTGAATGGCGGATGAGACGATTTATAATTAATAACTTCCATTTCCCACCAATCATATTGACTGCAAACTCAACAGGACACCGGTCCTCCACAGGTTCTATATTCATGTTTATGTATCCCTCCCAAAAGCATCAACTCATGTTTCATGTTTCGTTCATTTTATCGAATTTATAAAGGGGTGTATAGCTTACAGCGCATTCAGGGTATGAACCATGCCCAGGACACAAAAAAAGATGCCCCCCAGTGTAGCTCGAGGGACACCTTATATAATATAAATTATTGTTCAACTCAGACAGAACGGAAAAAAGCATTGAACGTGAAAAAAAGCCATGATATAATCTATAGCGCAATTGACATTTATATTGAATGTAAAGGTTGAATCATTATTTCTCCTAATTTAATTTTACATCCGACATTCCGATTTGTCAATGCTCTTTTTTTGGTCCTAATAAATGGAAAAGGGAGTGGACTCATTCATGGATAAAACAAACGAATGGAAGTTGGAAGAGGAAAGACTAGTGCAGGTGAGGAACAAACTTCAGGCACGACTCGACGAGTTAGAACCGAAGGTTGCCGGACTGCATGAACAGGCTGCCGAAATTCGTAAACGGTTCTGGGAAGAAGTAACGATTAATACGGGTTCGTACACGGATTTTGAAGATGCATTCTATACCATTAATCAGCAGTCGAGAGTGTTGGCCGAGAGGGAGCGCGGGCACAAGCTGTTAACACAACAATGGAAAAATACAAAGAGACTGCTTCCAACGCCGTATTTTGGCCGTTTCGACTATAAGGAAAAAGGCATGACATTGACTGAACAGATCTACATCGGCGTATCATCCTTCATGGATGAAGATGGTTTGAACTTTCTAATCTATGACTGGCGTACGCCAATTGCGAGTCTGTACTATGATCACTCTCCCGGGCCAGCAAGTTATGACACACCTTCAGGACGAATCGAAGGAAAGATGGAGCTCAAGCGTCAATTCCAGATTCAACATGGGCAACTTCATAGCATGTTTGATTCAACTGAGACGATTGGTGACGAATTGTTGCAGCAAGTGCTCGCCAAGGGTGCAGACTCACAAATGAAGAGTATTGTAGCAACTATCCAGAAGGAACAAAACGCCATCATCCGTGATGACCGAAGCCGAATGCTTATCGTTCAGGGGGCAGCTGGCAGTGGCAAGACGTCGGCTGCGTTACAGCGAGTCGCTTACTTACTATATAAACACCGCCAGACAGTTAAAGCAGATCAGATTGTACTTTTCTCGCCGAATCCGATGTTTACCAGTTATATCTCGACCGTACTCCCGGAACTTGGCGAAGAGAATATGCAGCAGACGACTTTCCAGGAATATCTGAATTATTGGCTGGATTCCTCCATCCGACCAGAGGATGCCTTTGATCAGATTGAATATGTGCTGACAGCTCAGAATGATCCGGGATATGAAGCTCGTATGGAGGCGATCAAGTACAAAGCTTCCGAGACATTCCTGCAAGTGCTCCAAAACTACGGTAAGTGGTTAGGAAGAGAGGGGATGCGGTTTAACGGCATTCAATTTCGGGGACGTGAATTCATCAGTTCAGACCAAATCAAGACCCAATTTTACAGTTTGGATCAGAATCTTACCTTGTCCAACCGTATACTTCTTTTGCAGGAATGGTTGCTGAGAGAACTTGTTTCGCTGGAACGTCTGGAACGGGAAGCAGACTGGGTTCTGGAGGAGTTGAATTATCTGGACACGGATGAGTATGTGGAAGCTTTCCGCATGTTGCACAAAGAAAAGCCTGTGTTCGATGTAGCGGAAAAATACGCAGCACGAGATAACGGTAATGACAGCGCAGTGCAAGATGAGGGTGCCTTTAACTTTGCAGTGCGAGAAGAGGAGCTGCTTCGTCAGAAACTGGTGAAAGACATGTTTAAACCTTTAAGAAAGGGCGTGCGGAAATTCCAGTTCGTGGATGTGAAGGGGATATACGAACAACTATTTGTAGATGAGACCGCTTATCGGGAACAAACGAACGGGGCAATCCCCCCACAGCACTGGCCTGAGATTTGTAAACAGACCAAGGCAATGATCCTTCAGAACAATCTGTTCCATGAGGATGCAACTCCGTATTTATATGTAAAAGAGATGATCGAAGGCGTACGGACGAACACAGAGATTCGTTATGTCTTTGTCGATGAAGGCCAGGATTATTCGGCGTTTCAATACGAATATCTCAAGAAACTGTTTCCTCGTGCCCGCATGACGGTGCTGGGGGATTTCGGGCAAGCGATCTTTATGCAGGCTACGGATTTGGCAGCATCCAACTCGCCACTGGTTCACCTTTACGGAGAAGGCGAAACTACATTGATACGGCTCGTACGCAGTTATCGTTCAACCAAAGAGATTGTTGAATTCACGAAATGTATGCTACCAGGGGGAGAAGAGATTAGACCGTTTGAAAGGGGAGATCAGAAGCCTCTTTTAACAGGATTGAAGGACGAAAAGTTGCGTGGTGCGCAGATTCTCGCAGACATCGCCGCGCTTAAGGCGGAGGGGTTCGATTCCATCGCTGTGATTACGAAAACCGCGGCTGAAAGCCGTGACGCCTATGAAAGGTTGAAAAGTCAAGGCAGCGAAGGGGTGCAGCTCATAACAAAGGATACACAGATTTTTGAAAAAGGAATCATGGTTATTCCTGTGTATCTCGCCAAAGGCGTTGAGTTCGATGCTGTCCTGGTCTATGATGCTTCACCCGTTGCTTACAGCCAGGAATATGATCGTAAGCTTCTGTATACGGCATGCACACGGGCCATGCACCGACTTCATCTATATACTGTTAGTGACTGGTCACCATTTGTGCAGGCGTTACCTGCGAATCTATATGACATAAAATCATAATCCATATGTAAATCCATTCTCAATGAAGGACCAAAGAAAGATGCTCGGAGCCTTTTTTCAAAGGTTATCGGGCATCTTCTTTTACTAAAAACATGGATCATAAAAGTTATTCTTTACTGATCGTTCCCAATGTGATAGATTGATATTGGGAGTTATTAGAATGATCATTCCCGAAGATCTCGAAAATGAATACATTCTCAATGAGAGGGAGTAATAATAAATGAATATTTCCAAACAAGTTGCTATTGTAAGTGGGGCTAATCGAGGGTTGGGTAAGGAACTTGCTCTTGAACTGCTGGCGAGGGGAACCAAAGTGTATGCTGGGGCGCGAAACCCTGAATCCATTGATCTGCCCGGGGCTATTCCACTGCAACTCGATATTACGGATCCACAATCTGTCATGGCTGCAGCTGAGATAGCTAGTGATGTAACCCTTCTAATTAATAATGCTGGTTCCGCTACGGGTGCTTCTCTGCTCACAGGTGAGCTGAACGATATTCACTTGGAGTTCAATACACATGTATTCGGTACGCTTTCAATGATTCGTGCGTTTGCACCGGTAATAGAGAAGAATGGGGGCGGTTCGATACTGAATATCCTGTCCGCTCTATCTTGGCTGAGCCTTGGTAACTCAGGTGCATATTCAGCTGCAAAATCCGCTCAGTGGGGAATTACGAATGCATTACGTCTCGAATTAGCCCCTAAGAACGTTAGCGTTGCCGGATTGCACGTGGCGTTCATGGATACGGATATGACGGCAGGTATCGATGCACCAAAAACGAGCCCAACGGATATTGCCAAAATTGCAATAGATTCCATTGAAGCGGATCTCTACGAGATTATTGCTGATGATACTAGTCGGAATGTACAACAGGGTCTTGCTGGTGGTGTTGCTGCCCTTTACCCGCAATTGTTTCAAAAGTAGAGAGTTGTAGAAAATTTTCTCGCTATAAATAAAACAACCCCCGCCAGATCTGGTGAGGGTTAAGTCTGTCATGAATAATCCAATTCTATGCCTTGAGAACCGTGAGAATATAAGGTTTAACCTTTAACTGCACCGGCAGTAAGGCCGCTGACAATATATTTTTGCCCGAATAGATACAGGATGAATACAGGCAGTGAAGTGAGCACGAGATTGGCGAAGATCAGGTTCCAGTCCCGGCTATATTTGCCGTAGAAATTGTAGATCGATAGTGGCATCGTCCATGTGGAACTGTCTGTCAGGAAGTATACCGGAATTGTGATGTCATTCCAAACGGACATGAACACCATGATCGCTACCGTTGCGTTAACGGGCAGGATGAGCGGTGTGACGATGCGGAAGAACACCCCGAACACACTTGCTCCTTCCAGAAATGCCACTTCGTCTAGCGCTCGTGGAATGGTTTTGATGAATCCACTATACAAGAAGACACTGAAGGCTGTATTTAACGCGGCGTAGATCAGGATGACACTTGTGATGCTGCCGTAGAATCCCAATCCCTGTACAACACGTATGGTCGTAATAATCGACATTGGCGCAATCAGTCCCATGAAGAAATACATGTAGATCGTGCCGGATAGTTTGGTTTCCCGACGTGCCAGAATGAATGCCGCTGCAGAAGAGGCAACGATATTAATGATGGAAGATACGCCAGTAATCAAAATGCTGTTGAAGAACGCTCGCGACAGTCCGCCTTCCTGGAAGACACGAACATAGTTCGAGAACTGCCATGTTTCCGGAAAACTCAGGGAGAAACTAAGCACTTCGGCGCTGGTTTTAAATGAACCAAAGATCAGAATGACAAGCGGCAACAGAACGATAAGAGAGGCCAGAATCAGGAAACCTTCCACGATATAGTTGCGGATGGCGAGTTTGCGTGTATAGCCCATGTTATTCCGTAACCTCCTTACGCCGCATGAAGATCAATAGCGGTATAGCAATAATGGTAACGACCACGAAGAGAAGTGTGTTGACCGCGGTACCAAGTCCCCAGTTGCCTTCGCCGAAAGATCGCAGAATGATCGTACCTACGACCTGTGAAGCGTTACCCGGGCCACCACCGGTCATGACATATACTTCGGAGAATACTTTGAGTCCACCGATCAATGTCAACATCAAGTTAATGTTAATTGCGGGCAGCAAGAGTGGTAGTGTGATCTTGAAAAAACTTCTCCACGAACTTGCGCCATCAATCTTGGCTGCTTCGTAATACTCTTGAGAAATGGACTGCAGGCCGGCCAGATAAATGGCCATCTGGAACCCGGCACTCTGCCAGATCGAGACGATGGCAATCGTCCAGATCACAATCGATGGGTTGGTAAGCCAAGCTTGGCTTAACGAATGTAATCCTACGGATTCCAACAAATTGTTGATTGTACCTTCGGTACGCAACATGGGAGTGAACAGAATGCTGATCACAAGGATGCTGAGAATAGAAGGGGAGTAGAAGATCGCGCGTAGCAGGTTCTTTGTTCTTAATCGCATGTTAAGTCCTACGGCCAGCAATAGACCGATGACATTTTTGCCAACGACGGTGACGATTGCAAATATCGCCGTGTTTTTCAGCGCCAGAATCAGCGTTTTGTCCGAGAAAATTTTCTGGAAATTATCCCACCCGATGAACTTCAGCTCCAGCCGGTCCAGCCGCCAATCCGTGAACGAATAATAGAAAGCGGCGAGAGCAGGCACAACGAAAAAGATGGAGTAGATGATCAGTGCGGGAAATATCATGTAATACGAATACAAATTTTTAGTCCTTTTCATGTCTCACACTCCGTTATAGCTAGGCAGCATAACGATCGTCCATGTTATGCTGCCTTGTATTTCACTCTTTAGAAACCTTCTACACCTTTATCCTGCATTAGCTGACTGAACTTCTCATCCCAGGATTTCAGTACTTCTTCCGGTGACAATCCACCCGCGAATTGATCCTGTAACAACCGATACAGTTCGCTGCGATCAACCAGCATGTATGCATCCGTTGTCAGCACGGTTTTCTTCGGCGTAATATAGTTGTCTACAATATCCTGCTTGTAAGCCGGCAATTCTGGTGTGGTGACGTCACTGAAATTGGATACGTACCCTTTGGAGTCCACGATCTGTTGTGCAACTTCCTTGGAGGCGATGTAGTCCAAGAATTGTTTAGCTTCTTCCAAATGTTTGGATTTCTTCGGAATGAACAGTTGTCCGCCGAGTGGACTTGCACCCAGACTGGCATTGTCTGACGATGGAATCGGGAATACGCCCAGTTCCATATTTGGATCTTGCTCGGCCACGCCTTCAATTAACCAATCGCCCATAAACATCATGGCCACTTCCTTGTTCAGGAATTTACCTACGGCCATGTCATAGCTGTCGCTAAGCACATCCGTGTTGGTGTAACCTTTGGTGTAAATTTCATATTGTTGTTCCAGGAATGTTTTGAATTCCGGGATATCAGACCATTTTTTCTTGTTGCTGTTCAACTCATCAAAAAAAGTCGGTTCATTTTTGGCTACAAAATCGGCAAAAGCTGCAGCAGGCCAGATGTTGGCAGCCCAGGCATCTTTGTACGGCATAAATACAGGTGTAATGCCACTTGCTTTGATTTTTTCACAGATCGCCAGGAATTCTTCGTAGTTGGTTGGAAGCGACAACCCGAGTTCTTCAAAGATTTGTTTGTTATAAACGACCCCTTGCATCCCCGTATCTTGGCTGACATGGAAGCTGTAGAGATGACCACCAGAAGAGAGGACGTCTTTGTTCACAATTCTGCTTGCCCAAGGCTCGTTATCCAGAATCTCGAAGTTACGTTCAAGGTTCAGGTCTGTGACTGCGCTCGCCAGATTGTACTGAATAATGTCAGGCGTTTCATCTACAGCCAGTTTGGTTTGCAGTACAGTTGTCGTTTGTTCCGCTGGAATCAGCTGCAAATTGACACGAATGTTCGTTTGTTTTTCGAATGCATCAAGAATGTCCTGCTGGATGAAAGCAGAGTCCTGAGAACTTTTAGAGATTGCCAGCTCCAATGTGACTTTGCCACTCTTGCTGTCCCCGCCAGCAGCTGTGCCGGAATCCGTACCTCCTGATCCACAAGCCGTTAATGAGACCGATAATAAACTGGCCAGAATAATGGAAAACACCTTTTTTCTTTTTATTGTTTTCAATGCAAATCCCCCTCTGAAACGTGTAGTGAATCCGTTTACAAGTCCGATTATAGATTCTTTTCTCGCCCCGGTACATGTCTGTGCTTGAACGTTGATGTGTAAAATCCTGAACTTGAAATCGCTATCATTTCATGAAATACCGTGATAGAGTAGACATGAATATAAGGGATTTCACATCATGTCAGAACAGGAGGGCATCTCTGAGAATGGCAAAGCTCATACATAAAGCAACTCAATTCAGTTTGCAGACAAAGGTGTTTTTGACATTTCTGGCTCTGCTTTTGTTTGTGCTGGGCTGTTTTATCGTGTATGTAAATGTGATCGTTGTCCGCCCGCTCAAACTGAAAACAGAGCAGGATACGCTCGTTACAGCTACGAAGGTAAGAGAGCAAGTTGATCTATACGTAGAACAACAGAACCAGATGTCGCAGCGAATATTATCCAGCAAAAATATATTTGTAGCCATGGACAAGAGCTCCTCAGCTCATAGTAACTATGAAAGACTGAAGCAAATTCGGATCATCAAAGACATCATGTTTCAGGCCATCGGGCCGAGCATGAATATCAAGGACATGTCCATCTACGACAATCACGGGGTTCTCCTGACATCATATCTGGGTTCGGGTAATCCTCCCGCAATCCTGAACACCATGATGGAGAGTAGTCAGGTCGGACGAGATTGGACGGAAAGTGGTTTTGTTCTGCTGCGTCAAGACGATACGATCTCCTTTGTGCGCACGATCAATGATCAGAACGGCAAGGTGTACGGTTATCTTAGCATCCAGATGGAACAGGCCTATATACAGAACCTAACGGAGGGAGTTACCGCTGGCGATGTCTATATTCTGAATGAACAAGGGGAGCAGATGACGGGCTCGGAAGCGGGTGCGACATTTACCAATTGGACAAAGCCTGCATCAGACGAGGGACTGGATGTGGACAAAAACGACAATTATATCACGCATTCCACTTCACCCAGTACAGGCTGGATCACGTATATCATAACGCCCAAAAAATCTGTCCTGGGTTCGATCCATTCGGTTCAGACGATGTCCATTCTGCTGATTACAGCACTGATGCTCGTTTCGTTTGTGTATATCTTCCTGTCGACACGTAACCTGCTGTTACCCATCCGCAAGCTGCGTGGTCAGATCTGGCGCATGAACTACAGCAATATGAATCTGAAGGTGGATGAAACGCCGAAGAATAACGATCTCTTATTGCTGAATGAAGCCTTTCAGGATCTGATGGATAGGCTGCAGCAATCCATTGACCGGGAAAAATCGGCGCTTCATGAAGAAGTAAAGGCGCGTAATTCTGCGCTGCAAGCCCAGATTGCACCTCACTTTATTCATAATGTTCTATACCTGATCAGTATTGCTGCGCAAGAGGGGAAGACCAAAGTCGTATCGGATATGTGCAAGCATCTCTCGGACAGTCTGCGTTATATCGTCTCTTCACCATACGCGCATGTGACTTTGGCTGAGGAGCTTCAACATACGAGACATTATCTGTCCCTTGTACAACAAAAGTACGAAGAGGATCTGGAGTGGGACATCTGTGCTGACGAGCTGGCGAACGATATCCGGTTGCCGAGGTTGGTCATTCAGCCGTTTGTGGAAAATTGCATTGAACATGCCTTTGCCAACACCGCGCCGCCTTGGCGTATCCAGATTACCGTGATGCAATATAACGGATTATGGGCTTTGGAGATCAAAGATAACGGAGAGGGCTTTCCACCGGATAAGATCCAGGAGATTTTAGCCAATATTCAGGCATCGGGTTCCGTAATGAACCAGACTGCCGATGGTGGAACAGCCCTTGGTAACATGGGGATTATTAACAGTGTCGATCGACTCAAACTAATGTATAACAACCGGCTCTTTATTAATATATTTAACAATCATGCGGAAGAGCAACATGGAGCAACGATTCAAATCATCGGCTCACTGACGAGAGATTTTTACTAACTAGGAGGCATAGGCGATGTATAACGTTATGATCGTTGAGGATAGCAAACCGATATTACGTAATATAAAAATGCTCTTGGAAACGCTCAACTTCCCGATTCGTATAGCTGCTACGGCAACGAATGGAGAAGAAGCCTTGGCAGCGTTAAAGCAGTCATCGATTGATCTGCTGTTGACAGATATACGAATGCCAAAAATGGATGGCTTGTCCCTGATTGAGCAAGCCAAAATTGCCAACCCGGATCTGAAGGTCATCTTGATTAGCGGTTATAGCGATTTTGAATACACAAGAAAAGCATTGAACCTGAAAGTATTTGACTATTTGTTAAAACCTGTCGAGCGAGAGGCGCTTGAAGAAGTCATGGGTCGGGTAATTGACCAACTTGATCAACAGATGTCCAAGGAACTGCTGGATTTGCAGGAAATCATTCACCCCCAATGTGAGACTACGCCGAAACAGGGGGAGGAGTTTCCGCCCTTATTCAGCCAGATGATGATCATTATGAGCAAACAGCCTTTTACCGCAGGGCATGAACGATGGGTGCAGATGGAACTTGAGGGTATACTGCAGGATTTTTTTGCATTCCATTCTTGTCGTGTTTACACTAGTCAAACCCCATATCAATTTGTCGCTTTTGTCAATAAGAGTGCACTTGAGGTGTACTCTTCCGTACATGAAATTCTTGAATCGTTGCGACGGCATTTGGTTGAGCATGACATCGATGCGATCATTGGAGGACAACTTCTATTCGCTGAGTCTGGTAATCTGCCGGAGCTCTATCACCGCATGTCGTCCATTTTGTCTGAGCAGCAACGGTTGAAACAAGGAATAGTGTTGGATACCGGGAATCCGGTGTCGATGGCCAGATCTGAGACAGGCTGTCTGGATCCGCTGCAGGAATCTGCTTTTGTACAGATGATACAGGCTCGGCAGAAAGAACGGTTTGCTTTTAAGTTATCCGAATTGCTGAATCGATGGGCAGAGGAAAATGTACATATGACCGAGGTGGAGCGGTTTATTGGATTGATTGTAGACACGTTTGCTCATCTGTACGAGGAACAGGGGTCGGGCATGAGGTTGGGTCTGGAGCTTCGGTCAAGACAATTCGCCCAGGCACAGTCCTATGCCGATTTTTGCCGGGAACTGGCGGAATGGACGGGACAGTGCTTCGATATGCTTCAATCCCACGTTCGAAAAAGCAAGGCGATCCTGTTCGAACAGATTGACGATTACGTAAAATTAAATAAATACTCTCAATTATCTATCAACGACATTGCCATGAAGTTTCACGTTAGCCCGTCGTACGTCAGCAGAGTGATCAAAAATGCAACACAAATTACGTTTGTCCAGTATTACACCCGGCTTCGCATTCAGGAGGCATGCAGACTGATGGAAAGTCAACCCGGCATGAAGTTTAAGGAGGTTTCCGATGTACTGTCATTTAGTGACCAGCACTATTTCTCGAAGGTGTTCAAAGAGTATACGGGGCTATGTCCTACGGATTATAAACAACAGATGTCTGGTATAAAGACCCAATCATAGTTAACAAACCCTTTTTAATTATGTTATAATACTAAACAAATACGGCTTGTTACTGAATTCATTCAGGCAATACCTATGTATATACATGCTCAAAGTTTCTTTGGGTGTGCATATATATGGGTTTTTTTGCGTTTACTGGCCGATTGATTCTACCAAAAATGGATAAAGAGAGGAAGATTGAACTTGAAAAAGGAAAAGAAAAAAAGGTCATTTTATAAGAAAGGAGGAGCTGGTTTACGATTAATGAGTACCAGACTCATTGCAGCTTTCCTTGCGGTACTTATTATCCCCACTGCACTTATCGGTTATTTCTCATATGATAGTGCCAAAGATCAGGTACAACAAAAAATGACAGATCCCCTCAATACAATATTAACGATGACAGGACAGCATATTAACAATCTGGTGGGGGAAAAAGCAGCATTATTGAGTTATATCGACAGTATGTATGGTTCTGCTCCCAGTCAGGCGAACAACGAAGCGGTACAAGTAGGAATCGACCAATTAGCTGATACATATCCTGATATTCTTGCCATAACCGTAGGCAACGACCAAGGCAGTAATATATCTTCTCCAGCAATTGAGGATGCAACATATGATCCACGCAGCACAGATTGGTATTCTAATGGTGAAAGTAAGAATGGATCACTCTATTTTTCGAGTATTATGAAAGATCCGGTATCCGGGAAGATTTATGTAGAGATTTCAAAAGCTCTGTCAAATGAACAAGGTGTAGCAAGTATTAAACTTGATCTGGAGCCATTAGCAAAAGCGTTATCATATGTTGATGTAGGAGGCAATGGAAGTCTGATTGTGGTGGACTCCAATCGAACGATTGCGGCTTGGTCCGGTGCGATTGCAAAAGGTGGAGGAGGAGAGCTCGGCGGAGCACTTATTGAGGGAATTCCAGTCCATCCAAATACGGCTTCAAATTCCGATGAACCGATGACATTTTCTCAATTTGTCAGAACGGATCTGGCGTATGATCTGGAGGTATATAACGGTGTTAATGCTTTGACGGGTTGGAATGTCATTGCTTTGATGGGCCATGAAGATTTTATCGCCGCAGCGAAACCCATTATGGTATCGAGTCTAACGGTCATTGCTATATCTGTATTGATTGCCGGTGTAATTATTTTCTTCATTCTGAGATCTTTTATTGTACCTATGCAAAAACTGCGAAAGGCCACCCGTAGCGTAAGCGAAGGGAATCTGTCTGAACGAGTGAATCTTAAAACCGAAAACGAATTTGGTATATTGGCAAATGATTTTGATCAAATGACCAGTTCCCTTCAATCGGTGGTTGCTGAACTTCATCAGACATCATCGTTGTTGAGCCACTCTTCCCAGATGATTCAGGAAAGTACAGAGCAAACCACCCAATCGGTTCAACATGTGGCTGAAACCATGCAACAGACTGCGGAATCAGCTATCGTTGGGGCGGAGAATTCGGAACAAACCGCGAATGCCGTAGAAGAGATGGCGAGAGGCATCAGTACAATTGCAGAATCTGCGAGCGCGATTGTGGATTCGGCTGAAGAGACGGAGCGCGCTGTTGCTAATGGTGGGAAAACGATAAACCAGGTCGGAGAACAAATGGAACATATTCTCGGAGTTGTTGAAGAAACCTCGGCATTGATTAATGAGCTATCCAGTCTCTCCGCCGAAGCCAATCGAATGAATGAAGCGATTGCGGATATCTCTCGGCAAACCAATCTTCTATCACTGAATGCCTCTATTGAAGCATCAAGAGCAGGAGAACACGGCAAAGGTTTTGCTGTCGTTGCAGGCGAGGTACGAACGTTATCGATGCAATCCAAACAAAGTGCGGACGAGATTGGTGCTACCATTGGCAAAATGTTTGATCTGATTGCCAAATCCACGTCTCTTATGAATGATAAAGTTCGTAATCAAGTCGGTGAAGGAATGCGGATCAGCCAAGAAGCTTCTGCAACCATATCGAACATTGAACAATATACAACGCATATCGTGGATCAAATTCAGGATATTTCCGCTGTCTCAGAACAGTTGTCAGCCAGTACGGAAGAAGTCTCGGCTACCGTTGCCGCGATGAGTCATATCTCTAAAGTGTCGGCTGATAGTGCTCAGACAACTTCAGCAGCAGCCCAAGAACAAATGGCGGCGATGCAGGAGATATCGGCATCATCTGCACAGCTATCCAAAACAGCTGAGAACATGCAAGAATTGGTTCGCCGCTTTAAGCTCTAGAGTAGAAGTAAGTAAATGTGTAAAGAAATATGTAAAGAGATATGTAAAGCACCAGGCGCTCCCCCAATGGAGCGCCTTTTTGCATGTAGTAAGATTAGTAAGAATGTGACACCTCATCCCCGAACATATCCTTTTGATTCTTTTTTCGGAAACTTCGTGGTGATTCACCAACCGTTTTGGTAAATAAAATCGTAAAGTAATTGGGGTTATCGTAACCGACCAGTTTGGCAATTTCCCATATTTTTTTGTTGGTTGAGACTAATAATCGGGTGGCTTCACCCAATCTTCGTTGAATCAGGTAATGATAAGGAGAAGTGCCATAGTGATTTTTATACATATGAATTAAGTAATAAAAATCGATATGAAATTGATCTGCCAATTCTTTGAGCTTAATGTTTTGCCGATAGTTGGTATCCAAATAGTCTTTAATGCTCTCAGCAAGGGTATTGCTCTCAACTGTCTCCCCACTAGGAAGCTGTTGACGGGACTGCCGATCGATGATCAGAAGTATTGCTTTCAGGACATGCCCAGAGATAGACTCGTATCCATGTTCCCGGATTGAAAATTCATTGAAGAGAGTCTGCATTAACGAATGGAGCTCATCGGAATATCGGTTGGCTCGAATGATCGGATTGTTAGAGGGAGGGATGACCCAATCCTCAAGGGTCTGGGTGCCTTCTGTAAAACGAAAGCCGCAATAAAAGGTGGATAACGGGAATTCAGGATTGGACTTCTCCTCGTGAAGAGTACCCTTGTTATATATGAGCATGTCCCCTTTTTGAGCCCAGTGTTTGGTGCCGTCAATGGTGAACAATCCTTTGCCTTCAGTTACGTAGATAATCTCATGCAGATCGTCATGTTTATGCGTCGGAAAACTCCAATGGGGATTATCTGCCAGTTTTCCTACATAAATAATGGTGCAATCTCGATTTGGATGCCGTTGGCCGGATTCGTGGTGTGTATTCATCTATGTCTTCCCTTCAGGATCAGTAATGAAGTCTGTGTTGAAATGACAACATATATAATGTTTTGCAATAAAACCACAACAACCTTGATTGTCGGCATGGTATATCTGACAGTACAATTTCACTATCCAAAATGTACTATATATCGAAAGTGAAGGGATGGGAAAGCAGAAAATACATGAATTAATGATTGTAGACAGAATTGAAGCGCTTGCAACAATAGAAAGGATTAGTGAGTATTGATTTATGACTAGAAATAGAGAGAACCTACTTATTTTAACGCTTACGCTTGTTAGCTTTGTACTGGGGACAACCGAGTATGTTATCGTGGGTGTGTTGAAGGAAATTGAAAGTTACATGAAAGTATCACTTGCTGCCGCAGGTATGCTTGTCTCCGGTTTTGCGATTGCATACGCAGTGGGTACTCCATTTGCTGTGGCTTTCTTGGCCAAAATATCCAGAAGAAGTTCCATATTGATCGGATTTGCAATCGTGTTAGCATTAAATCTATTGACCGTGTTCTCAACAACGTTCTCTTCTCTGATGGCCATTCGCATTGTATCAGCCGTTGCTTGTGGACTTACGATATCACTTTCGATCTCGATCGTAAGCGACGCAGTGAACCGGGAGCGAAGAGGGGAAGCTATCGCCTGGATTTTGGGCGGATTTTCAATCGCTAATGTGCTAGGTGTTCCGCTCGGTACTTTTATCGGACAACATCTGAGCTGGTCCATGACGTTTGTTGTTACGGCATGCATAGGTGTTGTGCCGCTGGTGTTCATGTTCCGTATTCTGCCACGCCAAACAACAACGATTGCAGGTTCGTTCAGTGATCAGATGTCTCTCTTTTTAAAACCACGGATATTGCTGGCCTGTCTGATCCCTGTACTGGGAAACAGCTGTATTTTCGTCGTTTTTACGTACATTACGCCACTCCTGAGTGAGACGATGGGTGTGCCAGTACAATGGATTAGTGCCATACTCCTGATCTATGGAGCCTGTAGCATCCTGAGTAACTGGATTGGTGCCAAAATAGCCAAGGGTGACTTCCTGCCCAAGCTCAAGCGGCTTTTCGTCATCCAAGCCATCCTGTTCCTTGGCATGAGTTTTACCGTTTCTAATGTGTGGCTCGGCTTGGCGTTTCTGTTCCTGATTGGATGTCTGTCATCCTCCATGAGCGCGGCATCTCAGTTATATTTGTTTGATGTGTCAGGATCGATCGCGCCAGGGTCCAAAGCATTTGCATCTACACTGTTGCCTGTGGCGGCCAATGTGGGTATAGCGCTAGGCTCTGGTGTCGGGGGAATTGCCGTCAATATGGGTGGTGTCCAGTGGGTGCCTCCAGTTGCTGTGATGCTTGCCTTGCTGGCTTTTGTCGTTACCCTGATATGCCAGCGTTCCATCCAAGTTAATTCAGACGAAGTAACAACTGCAAAAGCAGCTTAGATGAGATGATGTTTAAACTAAATGGATGAATCCATATCCGTGGTATTTGGACTACAAACAAAGTCGCTGTTATAGCGGCTTTGTTTGTTTTTTTAGTTTTCCAGCATTCCGGATGTAACGGGTTCGTAGATGATAGAGGTAGGATAATGCAATAATTCAGTGAATTTATATATGAAGAGATCTGATAAAATGAATGAAAAGCTTGGAGGTAATGCCATGAAAAAGCCGATGATCGGTGTTCTGCCTTTGTATGATACAGACAAAAAAAGTTACTGGATGCTTCCAGATTATATGAACGCCATAGAAGGAGCAGGTGGGATTCCACTTATGCTACCTTTGACAACGGATATCGAGATCATAGCAACGCTGGCTAATCAGTTCGATGGGTTCCTGTTCACCGGGGGACATGATCTCAATCCTGAGCTGTATCATGAGCATGCAGAGGTTACCTGTGGAGAGTTGTGTATTGAACGCGATATGATGGAGTCGATATTATTACAAAAGGTAATTGAGCTTGATAAACCTACCTTTGGCATATGCCGTGGACTGCAGCTATTTAACGTTATGTTGGGTGGAACGTTATATCAAGACATTCCCACTAGCCTTCAACTTCATGGGAACAAGATCGTTAATCATAAGCAAAGTCCGCCGTATACGGATCTTGTACAGGATGTACATATTGAGAAAAATAATATCCTATACGATATTTTGCAAACCGATACGGTAAAAGTGAACAGCTACCACCATCAGGGAATCAAAATGTTATCGGATAAGTTAACTGCTGTGGCCGTCGCTGAAGATGGACTCGTTGAATCCGTGGTCATGCCAAACCGCTCGTTTGTTTTGGCTGTGCAGTGGCATCCAGAGTACAGCTATAAAGTAGATGACTACAGTCAGAAGTTATTTGCGGCGTTTGTTAATGCTGCTAAATCCCCACGCTATACTATCCTTATTGAAGACATCACCGCATAAAATGTGAAAAAGAAAAAAGACCTCCTGTTTATAAAAACAGAGGAGGTCTTTGTATTGGTGAATTTAGTCGTAATAGTAATCATGGTATCACCGTTCTATTGGCAGGATTATTTTAATCCAGACTTCGTGTTGGCATGCTCTTCAGCATTCAGGGAAGCAATCAGCTTCTCGCCTTCAACATCCAGGTTTGGCAGAATGCGATCCAGCCATTTTGGAAGTGCCCAAGCTTTGTCTCCGAAAATAGCCATGATGGCAGGGACCAAGCCCATACGGATGATGAAAGCATCAATCAGAATGCCTACCGCCAAAGTGAAACCAATCTGTTTGATCATGACATCGTCAGTGAATATAAATCCTGCAAATACAGAGACCATAATCACTGCTGCGGCAACAACCACGCGACTTACCTGATTGTACCCATGAACAACGGATTCGGTCCCGCGATGACCATGCACATAGGATTCCCGCATGGAGCTCACAAGGAAGACTTGATAGTCCATCGCGAGGCCATACAGGATACCTGTCACGATGATCGGCATAAAGCTCAGCAGCGGGCCGCCTGTATCGAAACCAAAGAGCGAATGCAGCCAGCCCCATTGGAATACAGCAGTGGTGATCCCGAATGTAGCCAGGATACTAAGCAGGAAACCAATCGTTGCTTTGATGGGAACGATGATCGAACGGAATACAAGTAACAGGATTATCAGCGAGAGCAGGATGATGATGCCTACATAAATAGGGAACACCTGCGCCAGTTTGGCAGACATATCGATGTTAACAGCTGTGAGTCCAGTAACTCCGAGTTTCACATCATAGGTCTGTGCGATGCCGGAATCAGCCGAGCGCAGATCAGTGACCAGTGTTTTAGTGAGATTATCGTTAGGACCCGTTTTTGGAATGAGACTGAAAATAGCTAAATCTTCTGTCATCCCAAGCGGTGTGACTTGTGCAACGTTATTCTGACCTTGAAGTTCCATCACCAGACCACCCAAGAGTTCCGGTGTAACTTTTGCGGAAGACTGATTAGGCTCTGCGACCAGAATAAGGGGTCCGTTGAATCCTTCTCCGAAGCCTTCGGAGATGGCATCATAACTTTGTCTTGCAGTTGTATCCAGATTGGCTGAGGAAGCGCCGGGGATACCCATTTCCATTTTGGTGATCGGCGTCGCGGCAAAACCAAGAATGACGATGATGGCGATAATGGTAGCCCAACGATTTTTGATAACGAATTTCACCCATCTGTTCGCGACTCCGTGGTTAGTGGCTTTAGGATGTTTCGCGCTTTTCTCACGAGCTTTGGCGGAACAGATGCGTTCTCCTACCAATCCCAGTAAAGCCGGCAACAGGGTTAAAGCAACAAATACGTTGATGAGCACGGTGGCAGCTGCGACCAAAGCCATCGTAGTCAAGAATGTGAGACCGATGACAAGCATACCGCACAGTGCAATAATGACGGTTAATCCGGCAAAAAATACTGCGCTGCCCGATGTACCAATGGCTCTGGCCGTTGCTTCTTTTGCGCTCAAGCCTTGATCAATGATCATTCGACGCTGGCGATTAACAATGAAGAGCGCATAGTCGATTCCAACAGCCAATCCAACCATGAGAGCTAGAACGGAAGTGACACTAGGCATTTCAATGAATTTGGAGATGGAGAACGCACCACCAACTCCAATGGCAACACCGAGGAGTGCAGTGATCAGAGGTAGACCTGCTGCAACAACGGAGCCAAGGGTGATCAGCAATACAATGATAGCAATGACCAGTCCGACAATCTCTGCCGAGCCGACTCCAATCGATACCGTTTTGAGCGTTTCGCCCGGCAGCACCTTAATATTGGTTCCTTGCTCTACCGTCATAACGGACTGAATAACGGAATCAAATACATCCTGTGTTATGGCAGACTGTTCAATTGTAAATTGGAACTGGAACAGTGCAATGCTGCCGTCTGAAGAGATCAGCATTCCAGGTACAGGAACACCATCCACCATCAAAGGTCCATAGGGAGGAGGCGTGGTTGTTGCGGATTGCGCCATATCAGTAGCCTGAGCATTCTGAGCCATTTCCGCCTGAGCACCCGAATTACCCGCTTCAGCTGCATAGTCCGCAGGGTTAATGACTTTGTCTAATCCGTAAACTTCATTAACACCTTTCATCATGGCGGCCAAACGTTCAGGCGTATCCAAACGCTCGTTGTCTGGAGCTTTGAAGACAACACTTCCTTGACCGCCGGAGGCGGCAGGCAGTTCTTTTGCCAATTGATCCAGAACCTTCTGTGACTCTGTGCCTTCAATCTTCATTTCGGAACTGATGTGAATACCATTGATGCTGATCATGGAGATGACAATTCCCAGAATTAAAACCCAGCCAATGATGAAATAGGCAGGTTTGCTAAAAGCGGTTTTCCCCACTCTGTATAATAATGTAGACATTTCTCTATTTTACACTCCTCTATGATGAATGTGGATGGTTGGCATGTTCAAATCCTGCCCGTAAATGATTAAACGTGGTTTCCAAAAATTGATCGAATGTTAAAACACCGGGCTTGGTATCTTCAGTAATGACTTGTCCGGGCAGTAACACATTGAGTCTTCCATCAATTAATGGCAGTATTGTTCCATATAGTGCGTTGATCAAAAGATAAGTATAGATCTCGTCATACTTCCCGTTAGATAAGTCTAATAAGGTATCTTGTGCCTGCGTCTGCATCCGGTGCATGGCTCCAAGGTAATGCGGTTCAAGCACGGGATAGGTCTGGGATAGCGATAGTAGCTGATGAAGTCTTCCTATTAGTTCTGTTGTAAGCTGCATCTTGATCAGGTTATACAGTACGTCAAGCAAGGAGACGTTGTCGGGCAATTCGGTGAGCAACTCTTCGAGTTCCGTTGTATTCTGAACGGATATTGCGCCTCTGGCTACTGCCTCTTCCTTACATGTGAAGTAGTTTGCAAATGTTCTGCGGGAACAACCCACCTGATGCACGATATCTTCGACCGTAAAGCCATCAAGCCCATGTTCAAGGGTAAGTTCAAATGCAGCACTAGCAAGTGCTTTTTCAGTTGCTTCTTTCTTCAAATGTCGCAAGTTTCGTTTGATCATTATTCTCCGCTTATGCGTTCACCTCCAACACCAATGACTATGTTTTAATTCTTTTAAGAAGAGCACACTTACTTAATATGCACTTTGTGAGGTTTATCATAACAAACAAGTTGCCCATTGTGCAAATTTACTCATTGTGCAATTATTTTATATGACAGCTATACTGCGAATCAATGCTTCAACTCCTGAGGAATGAATGTTAAAATCAATAGAAAAACTTGGGGCGATAACGAGATATGAGTAGTCGTAAACAAAGTTTATTGGAAACAGCACTTGCACTATTTTTAGAGCACAGCTATGCAAATACAACAATCCAGATGATCTTGGATCAATCGGGTGTATCCAAAGGCACATTCTACAAATTCTTCAGTTCCAAAGAAGACTGTTTATATTCTATTATTGATCAGCGTATGCAAGAGGATGTTTTCATTCGTAAAGAGCTTGAACAAAATCACTATACATCGGATTATGACCTGCTCGTAGATCAGATTGCGATTCCTATGTCTGTACCTAATAAAGAGCGAGTATGGGAATTATATTGGACGGGTTTTTATTCCGGGGAGATCAACTCAGCCAAACTGGCTACAGTTCACCTAAAATGGCTGTCCACACGCTTGATTCAGGTTTACGGGAACGATATTAGCTTATATGCCAACGAAGGGGCCATATTGTGCTACGGCATATTACATCAGATTGCCAACACATCAAGAAGTCTAAATACGCAAAAACCGGTATGGAGCGAAGTGGTTCCCAAAGTATTAACGTACATTGAAGTGATCCTAAGAACAATGCATCAGAGAAATGAACATATTTTCGACTTTCAGTCTCTCTATTTCCTGAATGCAGATGAGCGTAACCATGATATGGGTCTGGACATCGATAATATATTGATCGAATTTGATGAGTTCAACAACCGTGTACAAAAATCCAAGGAATCTGCATCATTCAAGCAACTTTCGAAGGGGCTTTTAACGCTATTACAGGATCAAGAGGATTTAAATATTCCTGTAATCGAAGTGGTACTTCAAGCATTTCACAAAGAGTACAAATCCAGTGCGTTTCAATCTGAAGCCAATAGACTGACCGAAGCCTGTTGGTGGTATTTGGAACTGGTGAAGCACCGTAATTAATTTGGAGGTTGGCCAAAAGCCGACCTCTTTTTTTGTTTTTTTTATGCTTGAAGTTATTATTAATATACTATTAGTACATTAATTAATTGTTGTTATAACAGTTGAATGTTGCAGTTTAAACTACGGAATTTGAAATTAAATATACGAGTAGTATATAATCGAAATGAACATATATTTCCATAGATTTCAATAACTTCACTAAGAAAGGAAGATTTCAATGAATAATAACCAAACATCGGAAAAATCAGAATTCAATTTGTTTAGTGAAGAAAATGTTAAAGATCAATTTGCCATGTTTAAACAGATGCGATCCAGAGGCTCCGTTGTTCCTGTTCCCAATCCAATGGGTGGAGCAGAGCAAACCTGGATTATAACTCGGATGGACGTTGCCATGGAAGTGTTGAAAGACCACTCTCGATTTACGGTAGATATGAACTCTATCGATAATGGCAATGATATTCGAAAGAATCTCTCAGACGATCTTGGTTCATCGGAACCCCAGACTTTTTTTACCGGAAAGTCGATGCTCTTTGTTGATGAACCGGATCACCGAAGACTGCGTAGCCTGGTGTCCAAAGCATTCACTCCAAGATATATGGAAAGCCTGCGTCCGCGTGTCCAGGAAATTGCCGATGAATTAATTGATCAATTTGAAGGAAAAGGAGAGATGGATCTTGTAAAAGACTATGCCTACCCTTTCCCAATTAACGTCATATCCGAAATGCTCGGTGTACCTCAGGAAGACCGACCTCAGATCCATGTATGGTCTGAAGCCATTGCGAAAGGTCTCGGTTTCGGTAAACAAGATCCTGAAGTAGCGCAGCATTTGCGATCATTCGCAGAATACACGGCTCAGCTTGTGGCGAACAAACGAGTGGAACCTTCCGATGACCTCATCAGTCAATTAATTGTGATCGAGGAGGAGGGGGATCGACTGAATGAAGATGAATTAATATCCATGATCACGTTATTAATATTTGCTGGACATGAGACAACGTCGAATCTGATTGCGACCGGCTCTTATCTACTTCTGACACATCCCGAACAACTGGAACAACTTAAACAAGATTTGAATCTGGTTCCTTCTGCGGTGGAGGAGTTGTTACGATATAACGGCCCCGCGACTTCGTCAGGTCCTCGATATGCAACGCAGGACACGGAGCTGGATGGACAACGGATTAAAAAAGGAGATGTTGTGATTCCTCTTTTGAAATCAGCGAATCGGGATGAGTTACAGTTTGACCAACCTGAAGAACTGGATCTTGAACGCAAAATAAAACGGCATTTGGCCTTTGGACACGGCATTCATATGTGTCTTGGCGCTCCACTGGCCCGGGTTGAGGGAGACGTAGCATTTACTACGCTATTAAGTCGACTTCCCGGTCTTCAGCTTAGTGTTCCTCCCGAAGAAATTCATTGGCACTACTCACTATTATCTGAGGGATTGGCATCATTGCCGGTAAAATTTTAATAGATGAACATAGTATGGCTCACTGGAGTATGGCGAATTTTCGTCATACTCTTTATTTGTAATGATGATAGAATGGAATGAACAGAGGCTGGCTGTGACATTGATCAATGCTTAAAAGCAAAGTTATATTTGAGTACATAATTTTGTTGTGGAGGTAAACCTTATGAATAAAGATGAATTATTTATGCATAAAGTCATTGAGATTGCTCTGCAAGCTCGCAGTATTTGAGAAAAGTCCTCAAAAGCCTGAAGTAACTGGGGAATTACTTAATGCAGAAGGGTTAAAAGTATTCGAAGGATATCAATTTCATGCCTAGTCATCATCCGGACAAATTTTTTTTAAATAATTGCTTGATTTTTTTTTCAACGTCTGATAGTGTAAGACCTGTGATTTTGGGAAGTTTATTTATCAATATGAATTAGAGCTTTCCAGCAGATAATTTTGACCACTTCACCAGGAAGTTAAGGCCATACGGACAGCCGGGTCAAACGCCGATTGGCAACTTATGTTGCTTTATTGATTGAGTTCAAAGCTCAAATTTTATAAGTTGGTTACTTTACAACCAGTGCAATTGCACATCAACTTGTGAAACGGTCAATAAGAGTGGTAAAGGCGAATTATTTGCTATATAGACTCTGATCCAATATTGATATACATGAAGAAGCTTTCCGCCAAAGGAGTTCTTGTGAACTTTTTTGGTCATGGAGACTTCACGTCTTTTTTATGATGTATATCGATAAGCAAGTGTGATGATGCGCGATTGCGAGCATTTTTCACCTTGCTTTTTTTGTTGTCTTGTTGTCACCGTATTAAATCAATTTAAAAAAATACATATTGGGATAGGAGAATGTAAAATGGGAAAAGCACTAATCATCGGCGCCGGCGGCGTTGCTTCCGTGGCAGTACACAAATGCGTTCAAAACAGCGAAGTTTTTGAGGAAATCTGCATCGCGAGTCGTACAAAATCCAAATGTGATGAACTCAAAGCCAAGCTGGACGGCGGAAAAACAAAAATTACAACAGCACAAGTTGATGCTGACAATGTTGACGAACTGATCGCTCTGATCAACGAAGTTAAACCGGATATCGTTATGAACCTCGCTTTGCCGTATCAAGATCTGACAATCATGGATGCTTGTCTTGCAACTAAAACAAATTACATGGACACAGCGAACTATGAGCCACATGATACAGCGAAGTTTGAATACAGCTGGCAATGGGATTACAAAGAGCGTTTTGAACAAGCAGGCATCACTGCATTGCTCGGTAGTGGATTTGACCCAGGTGTGACTGGCGTATTCTCCGCTTATGCCCTGAAGCACTACTTTGACGAAATTGAGTACATCGACATTCTGGACTGCAATGGCGGCGACCATGGCTATCCGTTCGCAACCAACTTCAACCCTGAGATCAACATTCGCGAAGTATCTGCGAACGGAAAATATTGGGAAAATGGTGAATGGATCGAAACGAAGCCGATGGAAATCAAACGTGTCTACGACTTCAAAGAAGTTGGCGAGAAAGACATGTACCTGTTGTATCATGAGGAACTGGAATCTTTGGCAAAAAACATGCCAGGTCTGAAACGTATCCGTTTCTTCATGACATTTGGTCAAAGCTACCTGACTCACTTGAAAGCTCTTGAAAATGTAGGCATGACTTCAATCGAGCCTATTGAATATGAAGGTAAACAAATTATTCCACTGCAATTCCTGAAAGCAGTACTGCCGGATCCAGCATCCCTTGGACCACGTACTGTAGGTAAAACAAACATCGGTTGTATTTTCAAAGGTAAAAAAGACGGCAAAGACAAAACATATTATGTATACAATATCTGTGATCACCAAGAGTGCTACAAAGAAGTTGGTTCCCAAGCAATCTCGTACACAACAGGCGTTCCAGCTATGATCGGTGCAGCAATGGTCATGACAGGTAAATGGAACAAACCAGGCGTATATAATGTAGAAGAGTTCAACCCAGATCCATTCATGGAAGAGTTGAACAAATGGGGCCTCCCATGGGTAGAAGACTTCAACCCGGTACTCGTTGATGAGCTGCCAGAAGAAGTTAAAGAATCGGAGCTTGTTCGCTAAAATGCGGTTCGAGCAATTACCGACACCATGTTTTGTTGTTGACGAGGCGCTTATTGAGAAAAACCTGAAAATCCTGAACGGTGTTATGCAGCGTACAGGTGCCAAAATCGTGCTGGCTCAAAAAGCATTCTCTATGACTGCGATGTATCCGCTGATTGGAGAATACCTGAGCGGTGCAACGGCAAGCGGTTTGTATGAAGCGCGTCTGGGCCATGAGGAAATGGGCAAAGAGAATCATGTCTTTGCTCCAGCATATCGTGCAGAAGAGATCGACGAGATTATCTCTATCTGCGACCACATTATTTTCAACTCATTTTCACAGCTTGCAAAATTCAAGGATAAGGCGCTTCAAGCTGGCCGTAAGGTCGGCTTGCGCGTCAACCCTGAATGCTCTACCCAAGAAGGACATGAGATCTACGATCCGTGTTCTCCGGGTTCGCGTTTTGGCGCGAAACTTGAGGATTTCGATGCAGACCTGTTGGAAGGCGTTTCCGGACTGCACTTCCACACACTGTGTCAGCAAAACTCCGACGATCTGGAGACTACGCTGAATGCAGTTGTCGAGAAGTTCGGACAATGGTTGCCGCAGATGGAATGGATCAACTTCGGTGGTGGGCACCATATCACACGTGAAGATTATGATATTCCAAGACTGGAAGCATGCATCAAGCGTATGCAGAACGACTATGGTCTGGAAGTATATCTGGAGCCGGGAGAAGCTGTTGCGCTGAACGCGGGTTATCTGGTGACTTCTGTGCTGGACTTCCATAAGAACGGTATGGACATCGCTATTCTGGATACTTCAGCTACATGCCATATGCCGGATGTGCTGGAAATGCCATATCGCCCGCCGCTGATCGGTTCGGGAGAAGTGGGCGAGAAGGCTCATCTGTATCGCCTAGGTGGACAAACCTGTCTATCTGGTGACGTAATTGGGGATTATTCATTCGATCAGCCTTTGCAAGAAGGCGACCGTCTGGTATTCGAGGACATGGCAATTTACTCCATGGTGAAAACCAATACGTTCAACGGCATGCCACTTCCAGCGATTGCAGTCAAAAGAAAAGACGGCGATTGCGAAGTTGTTCGTGAATTTGGGTATCAGGATTTCAAAATGAGGCTGGCATAATTACTTCATTATATAGTAAGTATTAATATAGAATTGAAAATAAATACAAAGAAGGGAACCTGGAGACAGGTTCCCTTTTTAACGTTAACTGAAGTTTAACGATTAGATTTAATAATGTTTATCAGTGAGGTTAGGTGAATGTTTACCGGTATTGAGCCGATTTAGCTTCGACTTCAGTTTTTGGGTTAATTTTGTGGTTTCGAGGATGCTCTCGCAGCATATGGAAAGATCGGTTCTCTTAGTTCAAAATCATACGTCAACCCATCCACAATGCCGACTACACTTTCACTGTCATACAACTCTAGCAAAAATCCAGCCATTTGTTCCGCCGTATGGAACTTGGGAACTCTGCCTTCATATTCAAACTCGTCTACATTAAAGGAATGTTTCGCAAACTCTGTCTCGGTTGCAGCCGGTGCGAGAACCTTGGCTTGCATCGCTGCGTTCTTACCTTTTAACTCTTGCGCAAGTCCTTCCGTAAAGGCACTTACATAGAACTTGGTTGCGCAGTAGGTTACTGCATCGGCTACAATCGTATATCCACCACCAGAGGAGATATTAATGATCTGTGTGCCATCAACATCTGCATAATCACGTACATACAGGGAAGAAAGAATCGTAAGAGCTTCTATATTTAGATGAAGCATCTGTTCGATCTTGGGCAAATGTTGTTCGCCAACGGAAGCAAAATTTCCGAATCCGGCGTTGTTAATCCACGTCTCGATGGAGTAAGCCTGAAGACTCTCATAGAATCCATGCACATTAGCGGCAATCGACAGATCCACTGTACGAATGACAACATCCAGATCAGGATTGATTTCAGCTACTTTTGCTTTTAACTTGTCCAATTCATCGGTTCTGCGTGCTGCCAGAATCATATTTTTGCCACGAGCTGCAAAAGCTAAAGCCGCTTCATATCCAATGCCTGAACTGGCACCGGTAATCACTGTATATTTCATGGGAATTCCTCCTGGATCTGATTTCATTTTTTATTGTGATGTGACCACGAGTTGATTATACTGATTAGAGCTTACTCTAAGTCAAGCGGGAAAATGGAGGGGAGGTTAACCATGCATACCATTGGTGAAGTGGCAGAATTACTCCATATCAGTGCACATACGTTGCGTTATTATGAGAAGGAACAGATTGTAACTCCTCTCCGAGATGCCAGTGGAGACAGGCGATACAACGAGTCACACCTGAAGTGGCTGCAATTTGTGATCAAATTAAAAGAGACTCAAATGCCCATTGCTATTATTAAGAAATATGCGTCCTTGTTTCAGGAAGGGGAGCATACGGCGGGGGATCGTTTGAAGCTGCTGGAGGAGCATAAAGAGTCGATTCAAAAACAGATGCACATACTTCACACAGCAGATGAGATGCTTGAGCATAAAATTTCGTCGTATCGAACGCTCATCGGACAATGAACTAACACACACAAATGACGATCTATTGCCAAAACAGTGATTTTTATTATAGACTGTTTTTTATCGGTTGTTCATCAAGGGGGAAATGCAATGCATCAAAACAGAAAACAAAAGTCAAACAAGTTAAAGATCCTCTCCAAAGTATTATTGATTATCATTGGGGGATTTATAACGGCATATGGCCTCGAAGCCATATTGATCCCGAATAATGTCTCAGATGGTGGTGTCACAGGTCTGAGTATCGTAGGATCACAGCTGTTCGGATTACCACTGGGGATGCTCATCGGGATTATTAACATTCCATTTGTGTGGCTCGGGTACAAGCAAATCGGAAAAAGCTTTGCGTTATATTCGATCATCGGTATTTCTTCACTCGCAATCAGCACCAGTCTGATGCACCATATACCAACCATCATTGAAGGTGATACCTTGCTTGTTACGGTTGTCGGCGGGATTATCATCGGTTTTGGTATGGGACTTGCATTACGTAATGGCGGGGCATTGGATGGCATAGATATGCTGGCTGTACTCCTTTCGCGAAAAGTACCTTTTGGAACCAGTGATCTCATCCTGTTCCTCAACATGTTTGTATTTATTGTCGTTTCTACCGTGTTTGGTCTGCAAGGCGCGATCTTGTCAGGACTTGCGTATTTTATTGCTTCTAAAGTAATACATATTGTTGAAGAGGGCTTGAGCGGCTCCAAAACGTTTAAAATTATTACGAATCAACCTGAGATTATGGTTGAAACCATTCGGGACCGTTTAGGCCGTGGAGCAACGTATACCGAGGCTTACGGTGGCTACTCTAATGAGCAATTCAAGGAAATTACTTGTGTCATTAACCGGATGGAAGAGAGTAAAATTAAAGATATCATTCACGAAATTGACCCAACTGCTTTTGTAGTCGTATACGATGTAGCTGAAGTCAGAGGTGGTAATTTCAAAAAGAAAGATATTCACTGATTCCGAAAAACAAAATTAACTTATACGTAGTTGGTCAACCAGGAACTTCTGGTTGGCTTTTTTTGTATGTCCACAGCGTAACTTGGAGTTTTAACAGGCGGATTTTCTTATTAGTTTGATACGATATTTAAATTTGCAAATAAAATAAAGATGGTTTAATATTATATCAAATGATACAAATTACTATCATTATTGAATGTGAATGTTGTGATTACAAAACAACAACATGAATGCAGAAGAGGAGAATGTTTTATGGCGTGGTTATTCCTTATTCTTGGAGGGATTTTAGAGGTGGGTTGGGCATTAGGTTTGTCATTCTCCGATGGTTTTTCGAAAATCGAGATCGTAATCCCCACGGTTATTTTAATGATTGGCAGCTTCTACTTCTTTGCAAAATCCACTAAAGTACTTCCTGTATCAACGGCTTATGCGGTGTTTACCGGACTTGGTTCATTTGGAACCGCAATTGTGGGAATGATTTTTTTGGGGGACTCCGTAAGTGCAATCAAAATCGTGCTGGTCATGATATTAATCAGTTGCATCATCGGTCTGAAATTTGTATCCAATGAACCTAAACCAAAGGCAGGTGTATAGAATATGAGTTGGTTTTTCTTGATCTTAGCTGGTTTATTTGAAGTTGGCGGTGTAATATTTCTGAAACTTTCAGATGGATTTACCAAATTGAAACATACATTGATGTTCGCTATGTTTCTGGGATTAAGTTTCATTTTTCTTTCCCTGTCTTTGAGAGAGATACCAATCAGCATTGGTTATGGAATCTGGACAGGTATTGGGGCATCGGGCAGTGTACTATTAGGGATGTATGTATTCAAAGAGCCCAAAAATGCAAAGAAATTGGCTATCGTTAGTGGAATTATCGTCAGTATTGTGGGATTGAAACTAGTCTCTTAACTGGATAAATTAGCTGTACTAACAACGGAACGATATCCATCTCATCTATATTCATGCATAAGTACAGCTCTCTTATGGAAAACTTCTGTAGTACGAATTAAATTGCATGACTTCAAGTATGTATGGGAGGTTAGCATAGTGACAAAGCAGGACCCGCAAGAGCTTTTGAAGCAAAAACATGAACTGGATGAGCAAAAAAGACAGTTCACTAATTTTTCCCGAAATATTTCAGGTCATGGTGAGGTTGAAGCTGGTCAAGAGTTCAGTGTTGACCGGGTACCAGATGACCAAAACCGTATGAAATCGGTTGAGAACAGACGCGGCGAAGTCTAAAACGTTACAACATAAGCCGATCCTTTCATGGATCGGCTTATTCGTGCGTAGCATTTTATCGAATAGGAAGATATATGTTGTAGTTGAGAATGATTATCGATAGAATGGAGAAAAGTGAAAATATCCGCTGATTTTGCTGATGTTTTGCTAACTTAATGGGTTGTGGAAGGTGAAGGAAGAGATGCACGTAGAAGAGCATGTGAAGTTATGGAATCTGGCCTCAATTAAAATATGGGAAGTGCGTCACGTCGTCGTGCGCGCTGGCGAACCCATCCATGCCTATCGATTTCCAATTAGCGGTTTTATATATACAGTTCGCGGCAATGCAACGATTACGCTGGATGACACGATGTACGCGATCGATCAGATGCAAGTCTTACATGGAGGCAAGGGGGTATGGATGAATATCTCCCTGAACGAGGATTCATTCGAATTTTATTTGATGTTTTATCGCGCTAATTTGTCGTTATCCAATACTCGTGAGAATCAAGCTCTGCTCAGGCAACATGTCCCGTTTCATGTGCAATATGCTTTCGCCCCAAGCTATCCCATTGACTTATATGATAAAGTCCAAAGAATAGAGCAACATTGGGAACGGACGGATGCGTTCTCGAAATTTCAGGTAAAGACGTTATTTTATCAATTTATTAATGAATTAATGAGGCAGTTAAGTGCACAAGGAATTGAGACTGCCAAGCCCGATCTGGTAGCTCAAGCCGTTCGTTATCTTCAAGAGAACTACATGTTGCCCGTTATGGTCGATCCGCTCGCAGAACTTCTGGATTGCAGTGCAGGGCATCTGTCGAGAACGTTCAAGAAAGAGACAGGCAGCAGTCTGATTACCTATTTAACTCGGATACGGATTTACAAAGCCAAGGAGCTGCTGTTGCACACAGATGCATCTCTTCAGAAGATTGCCGAGGCAATCGGCATTCCGGATGTGATCTATTTTAATCGTTTATTTAAAAAGTATGTTGGCCTTTCACCAGGTCGGTTCAAACAAAAATGTATCGCCCTGCCAACCGGTCAGAATAATGCTATCCATGAATCAGAATTGTCCATTGTCAGTCCTATGCATCGCGGTTATGATCCTATTGATGATGATAATTATTATCAATACAACTCAAAAGGAGAATCACTTACATCTATGAGATCGAGAAAACCCGTTGCATTGCTTTTGATGCTCAGCCTTACATTATTAATATCAGCCTGTTCCCCTTCTCAGGGCAGTCCGGCAACAAGCAGTAATGGAACAAGCGGTAACAATGCTCCAACCACCGAAGTCGCGCAATCCACCGAATCAGCAGTACAGGAGCGTGTTGTTAAACATCCTTGGGGAGAAACTGTCATCAAAGGTGATCCTCAGCATATTATTTCGTTGTTCCCGGCTGCAACTGACTATTTGTTAGCACTCGGTATTGTACCCCAGGCAGCATCCAGTAATGAGGAGGGGAGTGATCAGTTTCCTACCTACCTGTCCGATCAACTACAAGGAAAAGAAAATCTGGGCTGGCAGGTTGATCCCAACTACGAAAGCATATTGGCGGCAGAGCCAGACCTGATTATCGGACAGGATTTCATGAGTGACGCCTATGACAGCCTCAGCAAAATTGCGCCTACCTTGCTGGCAGAGAAGCTGCAGGACGAGCAAGGTATTATTCGTATGAAGACAAGCCTGTTACATATGGGAGATATGTTAGGGAAGACGGATCAGGCCAAACAGGTCATTGAAGAATACGAAAAGAAGGCTGCAGAAGCCCGTGAGAAAATCAAGCAATCCATCGGAGACGAGACCGTGATGTTCCTGCGTTTATCCGATAAAGAAGTGCGTTATTACAGTAAAAGAAACTACGAGGTTCTTTACGACGATCTAGGCTTGACACCTCCTGTATCCATACCTGACCCGACAGATTCAATGAAAGTAATCTCCATGGAGTCGTTACCATCGATTAACCCGGATCATATTTTCCTGTTGTCATCAGACGAGAATGAAACGACAGAATTGCAAAAAACAGCAGTGTGGAAAAGCCTGAATGCTGTTAAAAACAACAATGTCTACATCGTTGACTACGGCTTGTGGTTCCAAGGTCCGGGAGGACCCATTGGACAGAGCAAGATTATCGACGAAGCGGTAAATTTCCTTACCCAATAAATAAGGAAACTAGACAGGAGGATTAATGCATATGGAAACGTCCGTCGTAGAGAAGCTCATTCGTGAACGAAGAACCATTCGTCAGTTCAATGGCAAACCGCTGGCGAAAGAAACGATCATGCACTTGCTGGAAGCGGCCGTGTGGGCACCTGTTCATTCCCGTAAAGAGCCATGGCGCTTCATATTATTTGTAGAAGAAGGTCGGAAGCAATTTGCTGATGCGGTGCTGCATACGTTTTCCAAAGATGAGCGGGAGCGCTGGACAGAGAAGTTGCAAAAGGACTATTGCGAATCTATCCAAGCCCATCTGCTGGTTGTGATTGAGGCTGATCCGAGACAACGGGTATGGGAAGATGCTGTGGGGGCTAGTGCTGCCCTTATTCAAAATATTCAACTCCTGGCATGGGAGCAGGATATCGGCGTAGTGTGGAAGACGAATGAATATAATTTCGATCCTGATTTCTACTTCAAGACCGGTGTGAGACCAGGGGAGAGAATTGTTGGCACACTTCATCTGGGGTATTTTGATACAAACAAGGTTCCCAAACCTCGTCCTCGCACACCCGTAGAAGAATTGATGACCTTTGTCTCCACGGCAAGAGCAGAAGTACAGTAGTAGTGATACTTCATACGGTTCCGAGCTGTGAAACGAACTCATTGTAAGCCGCGAACATAGCGGCTTTTTTGCATAATTGAATATCGATGTTGATTGGATGTCAGACATTGAGGAGTTCAAACTGTTTCTGATTAACGTTATCTCACACTGCCTGCCAAATCATGAACGAAATGAAATACAAATTCGGCGGTCAATAAATGGATGGTTGAGGCCATATAGGTGGTAGTCAATCGTTGTAAAAGATCGTATATTAATAATATGTCGATTGTGGGGGTGAACGTGTACCACATCGCAAAATGATAAACGATTTTACATAGAAGGACGGGAAAAAATGGACTTTAAACCGCTTGCTTCATTTATTGACCGCATTACATCCTGGCGTGTACCGTGGGCAGAGGTGCTGGTGATGCATCGAAATGATACCGTTTTCCATTATCGTAATGGATACGCCAATCTGGAAGAGAAAACACCTATCGGTGATGGAGCGATCTTCAATCTATACTCCATGACCAAAATTATGACTTGCGTGGCAGGGCTGCAACTGGTGGAGAAAGGGGCAATGCTGTTAAGCGATCCCTTATCTGATTATCTGCCAGAGTACGCTGAGATGACGGTTAAGAAAACGATGCCGAACGGGGAGATCCGACTGGAAAAGGCAACAAGAGCCATTACAGTACGTGATTTGTTCACCATGACTGCCGGGTTCTCGTATGACGTGGGTTGTCCAAGTATTCAAGAAGCTGTAAAAAGCACCGATGGAACATTGCCAACACGCGACTTCGCGAGAGCGCTTGCGAAAGAACCGTTGCTGTTTGAACCAGGGACACACTGGAATTACAGCATGTGCCATGATGTGCTAGGAGCCTTGGTGGAAGTGGTAAGTGGCAAACGCTTTGGTACGTATCTGCGGGACGAAATCACCGGACCCCTTGGCATGAACGATACAGCGTTTAATCTGAACGATGAACAGCAGACACGCCTGATTCCACAGTATGCTTATAATGATGAGCTTGAAAAGGCTGTACGTTTTGACGGTAATGGATTCCGTGTGGGTACGGAGCTGGAAAGCGGCGGTGCAGGGTTGCTATCAACCGTTAGCGATTATGCACGTTTTCTGAACGCGCTTACTGGGCATGGTACGAGTCCACAAGGCGTGCGCATTCTGTCACAAGCTTCAGTGGAACTGATGCGAACGGACCACCTGAACGAGATGACTCGTGCTGATTATTCCTGGGATCATATGTATGGATACGGCTATGGACTGGGTGTTCGCACACATATCTCCAAAGCAGCAAGTGGCTCACTGAGTCCAATTGGCGAATTTGGATGGAGCGGCGCTGCTGGTTGTATGGCTATTATTGATCCGGATTCAGAGCTTACAGTTATGTATGGACAGCACCTGCTGAACAGTCAGGAGCCATACGTTCAACGACGCTTACGTAATGTGGTTTACTCCTGTCTATAAATCATATCGTATTCGAAGTTACTTGAAGAGCCGCTAAATAGCGGCTTTTTTATGTTATATGGATCGAAATCTATTAATTAGATTGTTATTTCTTTATTAGAAAGGGTATGTTATCATTCTTAGGAAAATAGTACTAGTAGGAGGATATGCTTATTGAACATGAACTTAAATTCATTACATAGTTTGATCAAGATTACACGCTAGCAAGTACCTGTTTGAATGTTGAGATTGTGAACAATTCTTAATTAGAAAAAGCTGTTAGATTTTATTTTTTTACTCAAAGGAGATTCATCGATGATACACCCTAAACACAACGCAAAATGGGCTTCTCTGGCCTTACTTACCTTATTCGTCTACGTTCTGAGCGCATTGCTCCTGCTACCACCCAATGCTGCTGCCAAAGGAGAGCAAATCTCCGCCAAACAGCTCGAAAGTATGAGCCGGCTTTCATTTACGCTTCGTGATGCCAAGCAAACGGCTTACACCGTTTATATTTTCGCTTATGATGAACAGAAGAGCACGCTGACCGAAGAAAATGGTTGGACCAACAATAAAAAAGGCGACAAGAGTTATTCAGGCACGTATCGTGCAGCCTTGCTGAAAAAAGGTGCAGCATACGGAACTGTTCAGGCGGCAAAACTGGATCTGAGTACGATTATTTTGCCTCAAACCTGGAACTTCGTTGTGAAAAGCAAAGAGGCTAGTACACCAGACATGCTGATGATCACCGATTGGGGAACTTCAAATATGAATGAAGTCAAAACGTATATTGTTCGTTCCGGTGAACTGCGTCGTGTAACGTATGTAGAGAACAATGGGAAAAAAATGGGAGACTCGTTCTACGCCATCAGGGATGGTGGGATACGTACTCTTTCAGGTGCTAGAGTACAATTTAAAAATTACAACAATGTTCATTTTGTCTATGAATTCGATACATTTAAGTTGAATGTGAATAAATTGGAAATGCGGTTGGAAGATACGCGTAACCTTCGTGCAAGAGATTGGCCAAACTCGGGTGTTGGCGATCGCGCTTACCTGAAAAGCCTGAAGGAAGCCGCTTTAAAGGGTGTATTGCCAGGGCGGACGGACGTTAAGATTGGCATGACGCTTCAAAATGCTCAAAAAAAACTTGGGAAACCAACCTCTCGTTCAAACGAGGAATGGGGAGCGTACTATTATTATTCTAAATTCGGTGTCGGGTTTGATTCATACATGCACGAGCTTACCAACAAATCACGTATTGCCGTTTTTGATTTGTACAATGAAAAGCAGAATCTTTCACCATGGAATGTGAAAATATGGATGGGGAAACCCTCCTCAGAATACTACAATGAAGTCGTTGGTGGTTATGAGATGGTATACCAATTAGGTAATCACGCAATTGTATTCAACTATGAGGAAGAAGAGGACTTGATTGACTTTACGAGTATATATTAAGGTGTAGCATCGTAAAGAAATGAAAGCATAGCTTAATCACATTTACAAAAAAAAGCCGCTGATTAGCGGCTTTTTTTGTTATCCATGAAAGTGGGACGCGTAGTCTATTTCATTGAAATGTTATTAGAGCTTTGCACAGAACGCACACGATTGACTAAATAAATGCCGACTGACACGAACAGTAATGCAGCCAGATTTTTCAGTTCCAGAATCGTTTCCCCCAGGAATAACGCTGATAATAAAGCTCCAAATACAGGGATTAGGAAGTTATAGACAGACACTCTTCCGACCTTGTTGTACTTGAGAAGCATATTCCATAGACAAAATGCGACAGATGACAGCAAAGCCAGGTAGATTAAGTTACTGGTGGATTCCAGGGTGAAATGGGTGACCCGACCGCCGAGTGATAGACCTAACAGCGTAAGTACCAGTCCTCCGACGAATAAGCTGACACCTGTTATGATCAGAACATCGATGGTGGCGGTGAGACGTTTTGCGTAAAGGGCCGTAACGGAAAAAACAAGTGCTGCTATAATAACGAAGCCTTCCCCTGTGAATGAAAAGGAAAAAGCAAGCAGATCCGTATGGAAGTTTACGATGATTACGCCAACGAATCCGAGCAAGCAACCAACGATTTTATTTCTGCTTAATTTGTCGTTTTTATAGATGAAATGGGCCAGAACAACACTGAAAAAGGTCGTCGTTGCATTCATAATGGAGCCTTTGACACCTGTCGTATTGGCTACGCCAACGTAGAAAAACATATATTGCAAACCGGTTTGCAATATACCTAACATGATGAGGCCTGTCCACTGAGGCTTGGTTAATTGGAGCTTCTGTTTTCTAACGATACGAGACAGGAGCAAGAGCAGCATACCCGCCAGTGTAAACCGGTATCCTGCAAATACATACTTGGAAGCAATATCTTCCGGCAGAATGTTAAACGCGATATATCCAAGTTTGATGGATGGGTACGCACTTCCCCATAACAAGCAACACAGGCTTGCCACGAGCATGACAAAAATGGGATCACTAAATTTACTCGGTTTCTCAAGGGTATTTCTCTCTATCACTTTCGATCTTCTCCTCACATTTCATGTACATATGTATGTATGAATCTATTAATATCCTCACTGACCATATCACATATCGCTAATCTTTGTAATGATAATTAATAATCCGCTCCTCAGGTGGTCTGATTAAAAGAAGGAACGGTTCATGAGGAGTCTATGTTATAGATTCCTTTCTAATAAAATCCCAACTTGTTCTGCGACAATGTGAGGTTGCCGGGGTAATCCATTCGTGAAATAGGATTCCACGATACCAACGATTGCTGTACCAAAGAACGTGAGAATCACTTCTTTTGTTAGTCCTTTATTTTTCCCCTCCGTTACATTCACCTCATCCTCCAGTTCTTCAATGACGAGAGCCAGGAAGCGATTGCGGAAAAAAGGGGCTCCTTTACTCAGTAACATAGCCGAGAAAAATGAATAGTGAACTTCAAAATAATCGAACCAAAGTACATTGCTTTCTATAAAATCCAGATCGGATGCTTCCTTGCACAATCTCCTTAGTTCATCAATATGTTCTTCAATTAATTTATCCAGCAAGTCAAATTTGTCCGAATAGTGATGGTATATCGTTCTGCGGCCGACATTTGCATGATCAGAGATATCTTGCATCGTAATGGTATCAAAAGGTTTCTCGTTCATGAGTTTGATAAAAGCGGATTTGATCGCTTCCTGAGACTTAAGTATTCTTCGATCTGTGATAGAAACGATAGTAATCACCATTCTTTCCAGAGAGTAATTGCACAAATGTTGTCTTCTTGCGCCATAAGACACAGATCGAGTTCATTTGATCCTTGCAGAGGCAGTGCAATTATTTTATATTATACACGAATGTGCGATATCGCACTTAAGTGTGTAATCATATTTAGGTCAACATAGGAGCAGGACGGATTAATAAATAAGATCACATTGGAGGAAATGAAATGGCTAAACATGAAGAAGTTAAAGGTGGAGTGATATTCCCGGTAGGAGAAAAAAACGAAGCATTTTCGCAATATTTCATAGGGCAAAGTTATCTCCAATCCTTGGTTGCTGATCCCAAAGTGAATGTGGGTGTTGGGAATGTTACGTTTGAACCGGGATGCAGAAATAACTGGCATATCCATCGCGGTGGATTTCAGCTGTTGTTAGTGACTGGTGGGGAAGGTTGGTATCAGGAAGAAGGAAAACCTGCTCAATTCCTCAAAGCCGGCGATGTTATTGTGACTCATGATGGTGTGAAACACTGGCATGGGGCCGCTAAAGATAGTTGGTTTGAACACATTGCGATCACTGCAGGTACACCGGAATGGTTGGAACCTGTTACAGATGAAGTTTATGGGGAGTTATAAAATAAACGCTATGAATTGATTTATTCGAAAATGGTACTATCTAATTTGTTAATTAAAGGCTAATTAAGTTCAGGAGATTGCTGATTCTTATGTTGATCTGGGTGCCATCATTCTGAGTTTTAATCGAGTGATGGCCTCTTTACGTCTATGAAGTAACGATCTCCCTGACAGGAGAAAACCATGATATAGATGGATTCCAGTGCACATTTATGTATACTTGGAGAAATTTCCAGAATGAAAACGCTTGTCAAATTGAAAATAATATGATAATTTAATGTCTGTAACCGGTTACACATAGAGGAGAGCAACTTATGACAACAATTAAAGACGTAGCTCAACTGGCTGGCGTATCTGTTGCCACCGTATCCAGAGTCATTAATGATAGAGGTTATGTTCATGCGGACACACGCAAAAAAGTGGAAGATGCTGTGAAGGCGCTTAACTTTTCGCCAAATGAAGTGGCTCGCTCATTATATAAACGCAAGTCCAAACTGATTGGCCTGTTGTTGCCGGATATTACGAACCCTTACTTCCCGCAGTTGGCCCGCGGCGTAGAGGACCGGATGCAGGAGCAGGATTATAGACTGATATTTGGAAATAGTGATGAGGATGAACAGAAGGAGCAGGATTACATCCAGACGTTTATCCAGAACAACGTAGTCGGTGTGATCTCTTCAACGAACTATCCTCATTCTTCAATATATGAAAAACTGAAGATTCCCGTCGTGTTTCTGGACAGAACTTCACTGGATCGTCCATCCGTGTATGCGGATGGTAGGGAAGGTGGAAGACTAGCTGCAAGGGAGATTATCAAACGCGGCAGTCGCCGGATCACAGTTATGCAGGGACCGTCACAGATCAGACCCGCTCAAGATCGTTTTGAAGGGGCGATTGAAATCATCCGTGATGCTGGGTTAGACTACCGGGTGATCCAGACGACCTCATTTTCAATTAACGAGGCAGGTGTATGGGCTGAAGAATTATTCAGGAAATATGCGGACACAGACGGGGTCATTGCCAGCAATGACATCGCAGCCATGGCAGTACTGCATGAGGCATCACGAATCGGAAAAAAGGTTCCTGATGACGTACAAGTGATTGGTTTCGATGATATTCCGATGAGCAGCCTGTTATCGCCGGCATTGTCCACCATCCGTCAACCAGCATACGAGATGGGAAGAGAAGCGGCGGGATTACTTATCCAGCTTGTGGAACAAGCTGCAATAGAGAATAAAAACATACAGTTGCCCGTAAGTTTCATCGAACGGGGCACTACGAGAAAGGTGAGATCAGATGGCTAAAATATGTGTAATTGGAAGCAGTTCAATGGATCTGGTTGTTACTTCGTCAAGACGGCCGGGAGCGGGGGAAACCGTTCTTGGCGATAGCTTCAAAACGGTTCCAGGTGGCAAAGGAGCCAATCAGGCTGTTGCCGCTGCACGACTGGGCGCCGAGGTTGCGATGATCGGCCGGGTAGGCGACGATGCTTTTGGCAAAGATATTTTAGAGAACTTTAGAGCAAATGCTGTAAATACGCAAAATGTGAAACCGGTTACACATTTAGAAAGTGGTACGGCTCATATCATTCTGGCAGAAGGTGATAATAGTATCGTAGTGGTTGAAGCGGCGAATCGGGAAGTCACTCCTGCATATGTCGATGAAGCAGCTGAAGTGATCCGCGATGCAGATATCGTATTAATTCAGCAGGAAATTCCGGAGGAAACGGTTGTGCATGTGAGTGCATTGTGTGCAGAACTCGGAACACCGCTGCTGCTTAATCCCGCTCCGGCGAGAACATTGCCGCAAGAAGTGATCGACAATGCCGCATATATCACGCCAAACGAGCATGAAGCCGAGATTTTGTTTCAGGGCATGAGTCCTGCACAGGCATTACGTCAGTATCCTAACAAGTTGTTCATTACGGAGGGCAGTAAAGGTGTACGGTACTTTGATGGCACTGAGGAAATTCTAGTCCCAACTTATAAAGTTGAGGCTGTTGATACTACGGGGGCAGGGGATACGTTCAACGCCGCATTTGCAGTTGCTTTGGCTGAAGGAAAAGCGTTACAAGAGAGTATACGCTTCGCCAATCGGGCTGCATCGTTGTCCGTCACCAAGTTCGGAGCGCAGGGCGGCATGCCGACGCGTGATGAAGTAGAGGAGAGCTTGTAATGAAAAGAAATGGCATGTTGAATAGTCACATTTCCAAGATTTTGTCTGATCTGGGCCATACGGACATGATTGCGATTGCGGATGCAGGTCTGCCGGTACCGGACGGGGTACTCAAAATTGATCTGGCCCTCAAACTGGGAACACCAAGTTTTCGCGAAGTGGTGGAAGCGATCGCAGAAGATATGGTCATTGAGAAAGTCATTGTGGCTGAAGAGATTTGCGAAGGCAATCCCGTAGCTATGCAATTCATCACAGAGAAATTCGGGGTAGAAGCAATTGATGCTTCCGTCAGCCATGAACAATTCAAAGCATTAACTCGGCAGGTGAAAGCGGTCATCCGCACAGGTGAAGCCACACCCTATGCCAATTGCATTTTACAATCGGGAGTCCATTTCGGTTAAAAGGAGGTTGCGTAATGCACATTCAGATGCAAGACATTCATAAAGCGTTTGGAACGAATCAGGTGCTGAGCGGAGTGGATTTTGAACTAAAGGATGGTGAAGTTCATGCCCTGATGGGGGAGAATGGAGCCGGCAAATCCACACTGATGAATATTCTGATTGGTCTTCATCAGCGTGATCAGGGAACCATTACCATAGACGGAGAAGAAAACTATTTTGCAAGTCCGAAGGAAGCCGAGAAACTGGGTCTCACATTCATACATCAGGAGCTGAATGTATGGCCTGAAATGACGGTGCTGGATAATCTCTTTATTGGTAAAGAACTGACATCATCGTTCGGATTGCTCAATACAAGACAAATGAAAGCGCTTGCCAAAGAACAGTTCGCCAAGCTTTCCGTAGACATACCACTGGAACGTCCTGCGGGAGAGTGCTCTGTCGGGCAGCAACAGATGATCGAGATTGCCAAAGCGCTAATGACAGATGCCAAGGTCATCATTATGGATGAGCCAACAGCAGCACTTACGGAGCGTGAGATCCAGAAGCTGTTTGGTGTAATCAGCTCGCTGAAGAAGGAAGGCGTATCCATCGTCTATATTTCTCACCGAATGGAGGAGATATTCACGATCTGTGACCGGATTACCATCATGCGTGACGGAAGAACGGTAGACACACAAGCTATTCCGCAGACAAGCTTTGATGAAGTGGTGCGGAAAATGGTAGGTCGTGAACTTACCGAGCGTTATCCTGTCCGGAATCCTTCTTATGGTGAAGTTGTCCTCGAAGTAAGGAATGCAAGTAGCAAAGGTCTATTCGAGAATATTAACTTCACCGTGAGAGCGGGGGAAATACTCGGTTTTTCAGGACTCATGGGTTCTGGACGAACAGAGATCATGAGAACCATCTTTGGTTTGGATACGTTGGATAGCGGTGAAATCTTCATCCGCGGCAAAAAAGCGAACATTCGTAAACCGGCAGATGCAGTGAAACATGGAATCGGGTTTATTACAGAAGACCGCAAGGATGAAGGGCTGGTATTAGACTTCTCTATTCGCGAGAATATGGCGTTGCCAAATCTGTTCAGTTTCTCAAGCAAAGGTTTCATCTCAACTTCAAAAGAACAAGACTTCGTAGATACATTGATCAAACGTCTACAGATCAAAACGCAATCCTCCGAGACGGCGGCAAGGAATCTATCCGGGGGTAACCAGCAGAAGGTGGTTATCGCGAAATGGGTTGGTATCGGACCAAGCGTACTTATCCTGGATGAACCTACCCGCGGAGTGGATGTCGGGGCGAAGCGCGAAATCTATGAATTGATGAATGAACTGACTGACCGCGGCGTTGCAATCATCATGGTATCGTCGGAGCTGCCTGAAGTGCTTGGCATGAGCGACCGGATCGCGGTTGTGCATGAGGGACACATCAGTGGCGAGGTTGCAAGGGAAGTAGCAACACAAGAACACATTATGACATTGGCCACAGGGGGACAGTGATATGACAACAATGCAGGAAAACAAAACGGCTAAAAGCGGATTCCGTTTCTCAAACGTGATACAAAAATTGGGACCGCTGCTTGGCTTAATCATTCTTATTCTCATCGTATCGGTGTTGAATCCAAGTTTCTTGGAACCGCTTAATATCTTGAATTTATTGCGTCAAGTCTCGATTAATGCGCTGATTGCCTTTGGTATGACGTTTGTTATCCTGACGGGTGGAATTGATCTGTCGGTCGGCTCAATCCTGGCTTTATCCAGTGCTTTTGTAGCAAATATGATGTTGTCTGGTCTCGATCCGATCTTGTCCATCATTATTGGTGTAGCACTCGGTGGTGTCATGGGTATGGTGAACGGACTAATGATTACCAAAGGTAAAATGGCTCCGTTTATCGCTACATTGGCAACCATGACGATATTCAGAGGACTGACATTGGTGTACACCAATGGTAATCCAATTACAGGGCTCGGGGATAACCTGTTGTTCCAACTGTTTGGCCGCGGTTACCTGCTGGGCATTCCGGTACCTGCAATCACGATGCTGATTACCTTCATGATTCTGTGGATTGTTTTGCATAAAACGGCTTTTGGTCGTAAAACGTACGCCATCGGCGGTAATGAGAAAGCTTCCATTATCTCGGGTATCAAAGTTAATCGCGTGAAAATTATGATCTACTCCCTGACGGGTATGCTCGCTGCTCTGGCAGGTGCAATTCTGACATCGCGTTTGAATTCAGCGCAACCAACGGCAGGTACATCCTACGAGCTGGATGCAATCGCAGCAGTTGTATTGGGTGGTACAAGTCTTGCTGGAGGACGCGGACGCATCGTTGGTACACTGATCGGTGTTCTGATTATCGGCGTGTTGAATAATGGATTGAACTTGCTTGAAGTAAACTCATTTTATCAAATGGTTGTAAAAGGTATCGTCATTGCCATTGCCGTCCTGCTGGACCGCAAGAAAACAGCATAAGGAGAGAAGCGAATATGAAAAAGTGGACTGTAACACTCATAAGTATGCTGATGATCATCGTTCTGGCCGGGTGCTCTCTGGAGCCACCGGAATGGGCGAAACCTAACCCAAACAAAAGTAACGGACAGAAGAAAATAGGTTTGTCTATATCTACACTAAACAATCCATTCTTTGTATCACTGAAGGACGGGGTAATGGCTGAAGCCAAAAAACAGGGAATACAGGTCATCGTGGTGGATGCGCAGAACGATTCGGCCAAACAAACCAATGATGTGGATGATCTCATTCAGCAAGGTGTTAGTGCACTTCTGATTAACCCCGCGGACTCTGCAGCGATCTCCACAGCGGTTCAATCCGCTAATAGTGTGGGCATTCCTGTGATCACGCTGGATCGCTCCGCAGATAAAGGCGAAGTGGCGGCACTAGTGGCATCTGATAACGTTAAAGGTGGACGCATGGCAGCTGAATATTTTGTGGAACAACTGGGTGAGGGAGCAAAAGTCATAGAACTTGAGGGTGTGCCTGGCGCTTCCGCAACAAGAGAACGGGGTAAAGGCTTCCATGAAGTGGCTGACAAGCAACTTGATGTGGTTTCCAAACAATCTGCTGATTTCGATCGGTCCAAAGGGTTAAATGTCATGGAGAACTTGCTACAAGGTAATCCTGACGTGCAGGCAGTATTTGCCCATAATGACGAGATGGCACTTGGTGCGATTGAAGCGATTCAAAGCTCAGGTAAAGACATTCCGGTCATCGGATTCGACGGCAATGATGATGCAATCAAATCCATTCAGGATGGGAAATTGACGGCAACAGTCGCTCAGCAGCCTATACTGATTGGCCAACTGGCGCTGCAAGCAGCTCTGGATGTGCTCAGTGGCAAGCAGGTGGAGTCATCGATTCCCGCTGAATTGAAGCTGGTAACGAAGGAAAATGTGAATGAGTAAATCATCATAAAACATGTATCTTCTTGGACATGAACATAGAACTAAACCAAGCCGCTAATTTAGCGGCTTTTTTCATTTTGGAAGAAGCGTGGGGGCATCACATCAATCAGATTATTGACTTTTTAAAAGCATATTAAAGGAACCCCAATTGAATTAATGTCCAATTTGTCGTTTTGGACTGTTCCAAAAGAGCATTTTTGGATATGTATATCCAATCCATGCGTTGCTATACTAGCATGACGTTCTACACAGTCTTCACAATACATAAGGAGGAGCTAATCTCATTGATTCATTCCTGTTCGGAATAGAAAGAAGGTGGCTGACATGAAACATCTAGTAGAAGAAAATCTTCAAGCTGTAAGACAGCAAATGGCATTGGCCTGCCAGGCTTCAGGTCGCAACATAGAGGACATCAAGTTGTTGCTCGCGACCAAAACGGTACCGCTAGAGAAATTACAAATAGCTATTCAAGCAGGTGAGGTCCTGTTTGGAGAAAACAAAGCTCAAGAACTCCGAGACAAATTCCCACTCATGGAACAAAGCAAGCAGGTTGAATGGCATTTTATCGGACATCTGCAAACAAATAAAGTAAAGGACGTAGTTAAATATGTTACTCTCATCCATTCCGTAGATCGTCTGAAACTGGGTCAAGCGTTACATAACCAGCTTCTCAAAGAGAATAAGACCTTAGACATTCTTGTGCAAATTAATACGTCCTACGAAGAAAGTAAATTTGGTGCCTCTCCAGAAACAGCCGTTGAGCTTGTAGAACAGTTGGCTCAATTCGAGACATTAAACGTGAAAGGTTTAATGACCATTGGAAAACTGAATGCGACAAACGAAGAAACACGACATTGTTTTCGATTGTTAAACCAGATCCGTACACAGATTAAAGAGAAAAATATTCCACGCGTAGAAATGGATATTTTATCGATGGGTATGTCTAGTGACTTCCAAGTCGCCATTGAAGAAGGAGCTACAATGATACGTGTAGGGACAAGTGTATTTGGTCAACGCTATTTACCGGACGAGTATTACTGGAATGAAAACACACGCATCGATGATTAAGTGAGAGGTAGTGTTAAATATGAAGACAGCATCCCCTTCGCTACGCGGCCGTAATTTGATATCTCCGGTGATCGCCGCTTTAATATCCGTAATTGTTAATTACGGGGGTACGTTTATCCTTGTTTTTCAAGCTGCAAAAGTGGCTGGTTTAAGCCCGGAAATGACCTCTTCCTGGATTTGGTCCATCTCGATTGGGGTAGGAGTAACAGGAATTTGGCTCAGTTATCGATATAAGGAACCGATTATTACAGCCTGGTCTACACCGGGTGTGGCGTTTCTCGTTTCAGCATTAGCGCTAACCCCTTATCCAGAAGCTATTGGCGCTTACATGATTTCAGCAGTCGGATTTATTATTTTAGGTTTGTCAGGCATGTTTGAACGTTTCGTTCGACTTATTCCCCCAGGCATCGCCTCCGGATTGTTAGCAGGTATTTTGCTACAGTTTGGTATTTCGGCCTTTGGAGGGGCGAAGGTAGATCCTTTGCTTGTGATTGTACTGTTTGCAGGCTATATCGTGCTAAGAAGGTTTACTTCCCGTTACGCCATTGTTGGCATATTGGCAATCGGTTTGATTTATTTGATATGCATGGGGAAAACAGACTTCAGTACAATCCAATTGGCTGTAGCATCGCCTGTATTTGTTGTTCCAGCGTTTTCGTTAAACGCCTTACTTGGCGTTGCACTACCGCTGTTCATTATTACCTTGACAGGGCAGTATATGCCCGGAATGCTTGTTCTGCGTAATGATGGATTCAAGACAAGTGCCAATCCTATTTTAGCTGTAACAGGTTTGGGTTCGCTTCTTGCAGCCCCATTCGGATCACATGCTTTTAATGTGGCAGCTATTACAGCAGCGATTTGTACAGGAAAGGATGCACATGAGGATTCAACCAAACGTTATATTGCAGGTATTGCTTGTGGTGTTTTTTATATTTTTGTCGGCATTTTTGGCGTAACATTGGCTGCTCTGTTTTTGATTCTTCCTGCTACCTTTATTGCAACATTAGCGGGATTAGCCTTACTTGGAACGATCGGTGGCAGTCTTGCCAATGCATTAACGGACCCTAAGGGACGTGAAACTGCATTGATTACGTTTTTGGCGACAGCAGCGAATGTGACTTTGCTTGGTGTGGGTGGTGCATTTTGGGGACTGTTTGCAGGAATGATGGCACATCTACTGATGAATAGTAAATTTCCCAAAAAACAACTTGGAACGAATAAATAACCGTAATATGGAGAGGAAGATGTTCATGAAACATTTGGAGAAGCAAGATAAAGTAATAGGAATGGCTGTCCAGCAAGAGCTTGGAAGGCAGCGGGATAAGATAGAACTGATTGCATCAGAGAATTTTGTAAGTCAAGCTGTGATGGAAGCAACAGGTTCGGTATTGACCAATAAATATGCGGAGGGATATCCGGGCAGAAGATATTATGGCGGGTGTGAGCATGTCGATACAGTCGAAGAGATAGCAAATAACCGCCTTAAAGCACTTTTTGGTGCTGAACATGCGAATGTGCAGCCTCACTCCGGTTCTCAGGCCAACATGGCAGTATATTTTGCCTCGGTTGAGATTGGGGACACAATACTTGGCATGAATCTATCCCAGGGTGGTCATCTAACACACGGAAGTACTGTTAATTTTTCAGGTAGGTTTTACAATTTTGTTTCATATGGTGTCGATGCACAGACGAGCCGCATTGACTTTGACGAAGTACGTAAACTTGCTTATAAGTATCGTCCACGCATGATTGTTGCAGGTGGAAGTGCATACCCGCGGACCATTGAGTTTGAATTATTTGCCCAGATTGCCGCCGAAGTGGGAGCTCTTTTCTTTGTAGATATGGCGCATATAGCAGGAATTGTTGCGGCAGGTTTGCATCCTAACCCGGTACCACATGCCCATTTTGTTTCAACCACCACACACAAGACCTTACGAGGACCACGAGGGGGAGCCATTTTGTGCCGGGAGTCCTGGGCAAAGGCGATAGACAAAGCTGTATTCCCGGGGACTCAGGGCGGGCCATTCATGCACGTTATCGCGGGGAAAGCGGTGGCATTAGGCGAGGCATTGCAGTCCGAGTTCACAACATATATTGAAGGTGTTCTGAATAACGCCAACGTATTGGCAGAAACTTTAATGAATGAAGGACTTACCCTTGTATCGGGAGGAACAGATAATCATATCGTGTTGGTTGACTTACGAACTATGGGCCTTACAGGCAAAGAAGCCGAAGCTTTACTGGATGAAGTAGGGATTACGGCGAATAAAAATGCAATTCCTCACGATACGGCAAGTCCTTTGGTTACAAGCGGTATTCGTTTTGGAACTCCGGCTATGACTTCAAGAGGGCTTGGAGCCAGGGAAATGAAAGAAATTGCTCAGCTGATAGGGCTTGCTTTTAAAAATCCAAAGAACTCGGATGTGAAAAATCAAATATTAGGTAGTGTCCGTGAAATCACTTCGCAATTTCCTCTATATGAAGGGCTTAAATAGCTCAACAGCAGACACAAATAGAGCCTGCAATTGTTCCTAATGGATAACAATTGCAGGCTCGTAATGTGCTTGTTTATATTGAAACTTAAGACAGCCCTAGTAGGCTATACCTACACGAGACTGTACATACTCATCAGACATTAATTGCTGATAAGCAAACTCCGCAGTATCGACTACAGATATAGAAGTTCCACCGTCAGGCAAATAGTCGCGCTCAACCCGGTACTTACCGAGAGATTCTCCATCAAATAAGTAGGTAGGACACACGATGGTCCATTCTAACTCTGAAGCCTTCAGAATGTTGTACATCTCCAGATGCTCTTCAGCTGCTCGCGTGGACTTACGTTTGGACTCAGGGGATTGAAAACGAAGCAAGCCAGGATCCGTTCGACTTTCCAATATTCCTGCTGTACCAACGGTAATGATTCTTTTGATACGCTCCTGAGCCATAGCCTCAACAATATGTCCCATGGATTGCGATAATGTAGTTGTTCCATCGGTACTTAAGGAACTAACAACGAGATCCACACCCTGTATGGCGTGATGAATATCCTCTTTGACTAAAGCGTTTCCTTGATGTAGAACGAAATTGTCATCGTTGATTTGTACCTTTTCCGGGCTTCTAACCAGTGCAGTTACATGATGATTAGAACGTAGGGCATTAGAGACGAAATGACTTCCAACCCGTCCGGTGGCTCCTAACACTAAAATTTTCATTACAAAAAACATCCTTTCGAATCCGATTGGAGAGCATGTTCTCCATCATAATACAATCTTTGCAAGCCGATGTATGCCTTCCTCAATCTGCTCCTCATCCACTTTTGCAAAACCTAATATCCATCCTTTTCGATGACTCTCCAAGCAATATCTACTAAGCGGATACACGCGTACACCTTGATCAAGGGCAGCATTTGTCAGCGCTTCTTCGTCAAATGACGTTTCAGATTCTAGAAGCATATGTAATCCCGTTTCCACGCCACTTAATGTAAATCGTGAGCCTAACCCAGAAGCAACAATGGCTTTGGTCATAACTTCGTGTCTGCGTCGATATATGTTCCGAACTCTTCTCATATGGCGCATAAAATGACCACGCTCAATAAAATGAGTTAGCGTTAATTGTTCCATAATCGGCAGATGACGATAGGTTAATTCATGAACTTGGGTAAGGCGATCGATGGCTATTTTGGGGCCGATGATAGCGGATAGTCGAATGCCAGGTGCAACCATTTTGGAAAAACTCATCATATAAAGCGTATTCTGAGGTTGCTGACTAAATATAGTTGGAAGTGGATCTCCACGGTACCTAAATTCGCTATCGTAGTCATCCTCAACAATCCAATATCGATGATGAGCTGCCAAGTGCATCAATTGTTGCCTGCGTGGCTCCGACATAATAACACCAACGGCGCATTGATGAGAAGGTGTGACAAATACGAGTTTCGTCTGTGGGTGAATATGATCTACACATAATCCATACTCATCAACCGGAACGGGATCGACTTGCATCCGGCGGTATTTCATCGCCATCCAAGCGGCAGGGAAGCCGGGATCTTCAACCGAAACTCTGTCTCCCTCACTTAAGAGAGCCTGGGCAATTAAATCGATGCTATGTTGTGCACCTGAGGTTAACAAGATTTGATCAACATCGATATGAATGCCTCGTTCAAGTGACAAGTAACGTTGAATCTGCTCTCTTAACGCCAATAACCCTCTGGCATCGCCATAAGCCCAAAGATCCAGATTGGGTTCAGTAGAAGCTTGTAAAAAGGATTGCCTCCAGGCTTTTGTGAAACTTTCATCCAGATAAGGCTCGTGGGGATTAAAATCAATTTCTATTTTGCGATTGTCTCTATTGCCAAACCAACTATGCAGATGACCAATCGATTCGTTTAGTGTAGGCAGATCGGGCGGAATAGGCCCTTGCATCGTGATGCCTTCTGATGAACGAGGTGCATATGTCCAATCACTAACCCTTGTTCCGGCCCGACGGGAAGTTACCGTATACCCTCGGCTGAATAATTCCTCGTAAACAATCTGTATGGTTGAGCGTGAAACACCAATTAATTGAGCAAGTTCACGTGAGGGGAGTAGCAATTCGCCTGGTTGCCATTTCCCGGTTGTGATATTATGAATCGCTTGATCCAAAAGTTGCTGCCAGATCGGGCGTTGGTCATTCCGATTAACTTTTAGCATTGCTTCAACTCCATTACTCATGCTGAATTATGGACTGCATTTATTTATGAACTTAGCCATTTTATTGGCACTCCATTGATTGATATACCATTATAGCAAAAGTTTAATTTGCAAACAAAACAAAGCTGGACTAAAGCGATTTTTACCGTGTGTCTAACTTATTTCGGTCGGTCCTGCTTGGTTCATACTCGATTCATATTCAAGCCACAGACAGTTCATCTTCTTCGGTTACACTACGGGAGTACAAACACAGAGATTCCCAATCCATAGACTAGACAGGAGAAGATGAGATTGACACGAAAGAAACGAACGTCTATCGCCGCCATAACTTTGGTGTTTGCAATGATGTCCCCAATGTCGGCCATGGCCACACCCGCTACCAGTAACGGTAGTAGCTCTACGTATGATCTAACTAAAAAGGCAGTAAGTGCAAAGGCCAAGGTACTCACTGAATCATACGCTACGACAAGTGTGCAGTACGCACTGATGGATGAGGGTGAGATTGTGATCTCCGGTCAGGCAGGCAAAAGCGACCTGAAAAACAACATCCCGCTTTCTTCAGATACCATGTATGGCATTGGTTCAACCAGCAAAATGATGCTCACAACCGCCGTAATGAAGCTAGTGGACCAGGGCAAGATCGATCTTGATGAGCCTGTCGTGAAGTATATTCCGGACTTTAAAATGAAAGACAAGCGTTACCAACAGATTACACCACGCATGTTACTGAATCATTCATCCGGACTTCTAGGAACGTCAAGTAACAGTGCAATACTGTTTGGAGATAATGATACCTATGCCCATGATACGTTACTGGAACAATTGGTGACGCAACATCTGAAGGCCGATCCTGGCGCATACTCGGTGTATAGTAATGACGGTTTTACATTAGCTGAAATTCTGGTTGAGCGGGTCAGCGGCATGGACTTCACAACTTTCATGCACCGGTACATAACTGAACCCCTTGGTATGGAGCATACCAAAACACCGCAGGATATTGTGGACTTCAGCCAGATGGCAGCAACATATGCCCCTTCGGATGAGGAGCAACTCCCATTAGAGACTACAAATATGATTGCCTCGGGAGGCATCTATTCCACCGCTGAAGATCTGATTCAGTTCTCGAAAATCTTTACAGGTGAGGTTGAAGGTGTTCTTTCGGAGGAATCCGTAGAGGCCATGGAGCAAGAAGAATACAAGAGAGGCATGTGGCCAGAAGAAGGCGATTCTTCCATTGGTTATGGCCTGGGCTGGGACAGCGTGAACCTGTTTCCTTTTAATGATTACGGCATCCAGGCAGTAAGCAAAGGTGGCAATACAATAACCTATCATTCCTCATTGATTGTACTTCCGGAGTATAATATGGCTGCTGCCGTAACCTCTTCGGGTGGTCATAGTTCAACGGATCAATTGCTGGCAACTGAGCTGTTGCTTGGCGCGCTTGAGGAGAAGAATATCATTCCAGAGCGTAAGCCGGAGAAGTCACATGATGCACCGGTGAAAACAAACATGCCGAAGGAACTTACACAGCACACAGGCATGTACGCGGGTGGGGCAAACATGTTAATGAAGATGGACGTAAAAGATGATGGGCAATTAACGCTATCTAATCTGTCGACTCCTAACAGTCCTGATCAGACCTATACGTACACCCCTGATGGCTCATTTGTTAATGATGCGGCTACGGAAAAGCTGAAGTTCGTTCAGGAAGTCAACGGGAACACATATTTGTGGTCTCGCTCGTATCAGTCTGTTCCTGGGCTTGGGCAAGTTGCTTCCTCTGAATATAAGGCAGAAAAGCTTGAAACCAATGAATTATCGGAAGAAGTAAAGGCCGCATGGCAGAAACGGGAAGGCAAAGCCTACGTCTTGGTCAATGAAAAATACACATCAACACTCTACAACGCAGCAATGCCGATGATTCCCATTCATACTTTTAATGAGCTACCTGGTTATGTCTACACGAATAAAATCGTTGGAGCTAACCAAGCTGTGAACCAATTGCAAATTCCTGGATTGGCGGGCCGTGACACGATGGAGTTTAATTTCTATGAGGAAAATGGCGTGGAATATGTTACAGCTGGAGGCAACGTTTATGCTGCTCAAGACATCATCAAACCGATCTATGCAGGAAAACAATCAAAGACAACGATTCAGGCGAATGGTCATGCCACATGGTATTCGATTCCAGCATCAGCTGCAGGTAAAGAAATGAAGGTCAAGATGTCTGCAAACAGCGCATTTGCTGTATATAACCAAGCTGGCATAGGCATTAATCATACAGTGGTCAGTGGACAAAACGAAATTGTGTTGCCTGAGAACGGAACTATTGTATTCGCGGGTGAAGCTGGTTCGAAGTTCGAGATTGTATTGACAACCAGAGCAAATTAATAGATTATAAAAAACTGTACAATAAAAAGTCGCGGAAATCGCGGCTTTTTGTTAAACAATGCAAACTATATGTTTAAAGATCAACTCCAAAACTAGCGGTTGAAACTTTAACGGGCTAAACGATTTAGGCTTTAATCGATTATGACGTCCTTCGACCGTAACATTGCTCTAGCGGCAGCGGTGCTAATTGATGATTTCTTCTTCCCAATTTCGCATTGTTTTTAAAGCGCTTCTTCTCACGGCCAAGTGCGCGATCCCCTCCCCTACTGACAACTTATGATAAACCCAAGCTTAGCCACCTGAAAATTTGGCGAGTACTCAAAAACACATCTTGTAAAAGACGCTGATATGACAAATCGTACGCGGCTTATTGCGGCGGTCCCACTTCACAGCTGCAAACCGGGCAATGTTGTTTAGTGGTTCAGGGTACTAGATGTTTCAGTCCCTGGTATGCCTCTGCACAACCTATGTATTCAGTTGTGAGTAACTGGAAACTACTCCTGCCGTTTTTTACATTCGTACCCCCGGATTAAAGCTTGCTTCCAAAAGAGAGGCCTCCAAGTGGACCACGGATTCTGTCAGTGAGAGAACCTTATGAAGTTGTATCTCTGATAATCCGTGCAGTTGATTGATATACTGGTGGGCATCTACATATCCTTTTCATTTCATGTGGTTGAGTGTAGGATTTACAACATTACAGTATATGTAAATTTTTTATTTTGTTTATATTCCTCTATCCCCTTTTTTTTACAGAATTTTTTTTGTGTTGAATCCAATTTTCAGACAAGACCTTATGACTGTCCAGTAACCTATATACGTGAGAGTATACAATACTGCAGTTTTCTGAAGTTTCATTACAGCACAAGTTACTAGGGGAAAAGTAGTAGGACAAAAGTTCTGGATTGTAATTTTTTCATGAAATTCCTTATTAACAAACACTTTAATTAATAAATTTTTACTATATTAACCCATTTATAATTGTGTTACCATAAAGTTGGAAATAAAAAACCAAATTCTAGGAGGACGATAAAACAATGAGAAAAGGTAAAGTACTCTTCAGTTTTTCTTTGACAACACTTATTTTTTTCAGTTCAGTCACTGGGGCATTTGCTTCAACTTCTGAAGTACAATCGATTCCAGATAAACTACCAGTGCCAGAAGGATATGAAATTATTCAAGATTTCAAACCAAAACAGGAAAGTGGAGATGGCAACCTAAAGATTGAAGCTGAAGTCTCTGCATCACCAATGAACTTCGGAATTCAATCTACTGTAGCAGAAGACTATGATTATAAAATAATAGAAAGCACAACTCAGCATTATCAAGATTCAATAAACTTCAAAACAAACGATACACTATCACAGTACAGAACTGATGTCACTTTAGCTGCAGTTAATCGCCAAATGGGAGGTAATGTTTCTGACGCAAATCAATTAGTAAAAGTTACGGTTACCACATTTTATCATGAAGTTACAAAAGGTCTGCAAACTTTTGTAGGTTTAGATAAAGTTTATTATAGATATGATAAAGGAAACAAATACGATAGCTCTAAAGTTTTTTATGGTAATCAATTTGGTGGTGAATTGGTTCAAACTGGACCTGGGATTAATGGTCGTGCAGTAAACGAAAGAGACGCACTCATTCATGTTATTGAGAAAATTACCTTGGGCAAGACTTATCTGAGACAGCCATTTCCAAATGTGGATGAAGTTCTTGTAGGTGGGTTGTTTATGGAAATGGGAGTTAAAACGCAATCCAGATGGTATGATCACAACACCAACCTTTTGTTCAATCTAAATTTAAATACATTGATTCAAGGAAGAATAACGCCTTAGTTATTATGGTGAGCAAGGATAAGTCCCTGCTCACCATTTTTATAATTTTATAAGATCATTAATTGTCACTGTACGATGCGGGTATTTGGTTTCAAATGTAACCAGTATCGTGTAGGCGATAAAATTTTCAATCACTAATTTTGGAGTTGAGCCCATTTTAAAACTACATATGTATTTTTTAGATTCAAAAACAGTATGTTGCATAAACTTTATATAATAAATTATTAATATTATTTTGATGCTCGAAACGAGTAAAACCACAGGTTCTTAAGAGCAAGTAATTAAGTTAATTTCGTACTTAATTGTAACCCATTATCGAAACCTCATGACCTTGAGAAATCGCCCGATTTCCCGTAGTGACTTGAGTTGACGAACTCCATTTTGTAGGGTACAAGCACTTAAGCAAATCCAAACTTGATTTCAGACCGTATGTTCTTGTTCACCATAGAACCGTTCTGCTTGATCCAACGTAAAATGTCTCGAGATTCCAACGTACGATACAAGGCCCTGTTTCTTCCTCCGTCAAGTCAAAGGGATGGGTTAGAATACGAACAGTTTTTCCAGTTAAATCTGCCGTTTGAATGAGTCTAAACACCATCGTGGTCTGCTTCTTTTCTTGACCAAGTTTCACTATGTGGTCTCTTGTCATAAGTATTGATTCTAGCATGTAAAACACACCCAAAGAATCGATGATGGCGTTATCCTTGAAGAAGGCAACATCGAAAATGAAATCCAGGCTGTATTGACTGTACTTGGCGTATTCTAAATATCCGCGATCGAAGAGGTAAGTTACATGCGTTTCATCGTTAAGCGAATCCATTTCTGTACGATCGACCGGTTTGGCTGAAACCAGGACGGCGTCTCTGGATTGAAGGTAACTGGATCACAAAAGGAAAAACGTAAATGCAGCTTTTTTTCGTTACTCCGGCCACTTCTATTGCTTAAACAAGGCTCACCGTTGTGGATCGAACAGTTCTACATTCCTAATCTTAGAAAAATCCGGCTAACTCTGATTCAAGATCTGACTGACGAGATCACAGAACAATTGCTAAAGAAGTTCTAGCGAAACCTTATTGTTTTTCGAGAAAGCTGGGAGGTGCTTATGGAATCAATGCTAAGTTCACTGTGGAACTTTTATGATGCTGAATATTGGTCACAATATATCGTAAAGCCCGAAGCTGAGCATCGATAAAATGAGAAGATAGGCTAAGGAGCTAAGCTTCTTGACATATATATCGTCACCACATTGAAGTGTCGAATGCAAAATTATTCTTTGATTTAAGGAAGCTACCCATTTACCAAATGACGAAAAAAGTGTATCCTTGTCGATGCGAGATCTCCTATAGCTAGGAATTTGGACAGGATTACCTGATCCCCTAATTATGGAGATTTTTTATGGAGTAAAGTCTTGTTTTTTAACAATTATCGAACAATATATATTTGTGATTAATAATTTTATGCAACGCTAATTAATTCAAAATGTAATATTGGGTTTCGTAAAGCCTACCTAAGGGGTAAGTATAAAAGGACATTTACTTATTGGAAAAAAATGATGGAGGAAAATGTTGCAAGTGGAAAGGCAAAGCATTGATTGTTAATATACAGTAAATAATAACAATCAAGTGGGCAAAAGATCGACAAAAAGTATAACCGTAATACCGATTCCAAAGAAAATAATGATTATTCGGACAACACCGAGACGGGGAGGACACATGAAAACAACGAAGATCTCATTTTTTATACTTTCACTGATGCTGCTCCTGGTGAGCGGTCTTTCAGGATGGGCGGGGAATGCCGCTGCAGCATCCGATTCCGGTAAAACCTATGTTATCGGAACCGATATCGTATTCGCTCCATTTGAATATGAAGATGAGAATGGTAATTATGTAGGAATCGATATAGATTTGCTAGATGCCATCGCCAAAGATCAAAATTTCAAGTATCAAATCAAAGCTCTGGGATTTAACGCGGCTGTACAGGCACTTGAGGCTAATCAGGTCGATGGTGTAATCGCAGGGATGAGTATTACGGATGAGAGAAAAGCAAAATTTGATTTTTCAGAGCCATATTATGATTCAGGCGTAGTTATGGGAATTAGCGCAAATAATGATACCGTTAAAAGTTACGAAGATCTTCGTGGTAAAAAGGTCGCTGTAAAAACGGGAACAGAAGGGTACAGCTTTGCTGAATCCATCGCCTCAAAATATGGGTTTACGATTGTTCCATTCGACGAATCATATCAAATGTATGATGATGTAATGACCGGTAATTCGGTGGCCTGTTTTGAAGATGAACCCGTTCTAAGATATGGGGTAAAACAAAATAACGGATTGAAAATCGTTACCGACAAAGAGGACGGGGCTTCCTACGGATTTGCGGTAAGTAAGGGTAAAAATCAGGAACTTCTGGAGATGTTCAATGCGGGTCTTGTTAATATCAAAGCTAACGGTGAGTACAAGCGCATTATCGAAGAATATGTTGGAGAGAATGCCCAAGTCGCAAACCTGGGGCGTTGGGAGCTAATTCAGAAATCCCTTCCCTCACTTTTTAAAGGTCTGGGAAAAACACTTTTATACACGATTGTGTCCCTTTTCTTTGCGTTTATCATCGGTCTGATTTTCGGATTTATGAAGGTGGGACAGAACAAATTCCTTCGTGGTGTTGCCACTGTATTTGTAGATATCTTCCGCGGCATTCCGCTGATTGTCCTGGCATTCTTTATTTATTTCGGGATTCCACAGGCGATGGGCTTCACGATGCCATTGTTCCTGGCGGCTATTCTGACACTTAGTCTGAATGCAGGGGCGTACGTAACCGAGATTATCCGAGGCGGGATTCAATCGATTGATCGTGGTCAGATGGAGGCAGCTCGTTCATTGGGACTTCCTTATCGCAAAGCGATGATAAAGATTGTCATTCCGCAGGCAGTGCGGGTTATGATTCCTTCCTTCATTAACCAGATGGTTATCACGTTGAAGGATACGTCAATCTTGTCCGTTATTGGTCTCGTAGAGTTGACACAATCGGGTAAAATCGTTATTGCAAGAACGTTCTCCTCTTTTGACATATGGTTAACGGTTGCGGTTATGTACCTGATTGTCATTATCACATTGACCAAAATTGCTGATTATCTGGAGGTGAAGGTTCGTCGTGGCTAAAATAAAAGTTGAAGGTTTGAAAAAAAGTTTCGGCTCGAATCAGGTCCTCAAGGGAATTGATGTGGCGGTCAGCGAAGGAGAAGTTGTCTGTGTCATCGGGCCTTCCGGTTCGGGAAAAAGTACCTTCTTGCGCTGCATTAACCAATTAGATGTGATTACGGCAGGCCGGGTTATCGTGGATGATCAGGACCTGAATGACCCTAAAACCAACCTGAACAAAGCTCGCGAAAATATTGGAATGGTATTTCAACATTTTAACTTGTTCCCTCATTTTAGTGTGCTTAAAAACATCATGTTTGCGCCCAGAGAACTCGGGATATTAAATGCACAGCAGGCTCGTGATACAGCACTCAAATTACTTGAGCGTGTGGGCTTGTCTGATAAAGCAGACAGCTTCCCAACACAACTGTCAGGTGGACAAAAGCAACGTGTAGCTATCGCTCGTGCGCTTGCTATGAATCCGGATGTTATGTTATTCGATGAACCGACTTCAGCTCTGGACCCTGAAATGGTAGGAGAAGTTCTTGGTGTTATGAAGGACCTCGCGAGCGAAGGCATGACGATGATGATTGTTACCCATGAGATGGGTTTTGCCCGTGAAGTAGCTGATCGTGTGATCTTCATGGACGGTGGTTATATTGTCGAGCAGGGCACTCCTGAAGAGATATTTGGAAATCCGAAGAATGAACGGACGATCAGCTTTTTGGAAAAGGTACTCTAGCACTGAATCGAGAATGAATACATTGAAAGTCGCTATTTTAGCGGCTTTTTTTGTTATATTTATGAGGTGATTTAATAGAAAGACCGATCAAACTAAGCCAAGAAAGAGAGGTCAGTACTCTATGGAAAACGTGTCACAAGAAGATCAACTGCAATCCATCAAAGCCTTTCAATCAACGATCCGCAAATCGGAAAATGCCATAGTGAATATGACTGAGAAAAGGAATAACACAACATTGTTACAGAAACGTCTCCAAGCTTTATACATCGGCCTAGCACTGTTGGAAAAGGTATGGAATCAGAAATCTCATCCCTACACGGAGGAAGATATCGCAGAAGCTCGTCTTGTCTTGATGGGATTGTTCCCATCTCTAGAGAGCACGTATGCCAATTCCAAAGAAGGTAGCCCGCAAAAGACTCTTCTAGAAAGAAGGATTAAAGCATTTCATCTGGCCGTTCAAGCCATGGATACATACTGATGAAATGAGAGAGAGGTCTGTCTAATGAACGACAGACCTCTCTTTTTCTTTTGCAAGCTTAGGAAAACCGATAGAGACGCACACCGTGCGCAGGTACAGTAGTAACTAAGGAATTCTCTGTTAATTGAGCTGCTTCTTGGCTCCACAATTCGGTACCTTCGGTAATGCCGGACAGTCCGACCTCATCAATGGACAGATACACAGGTAGAGCATTCTCGCCGATGTTGAACACAGCGACGTAAGAGGAACCATCCGTATGCTGGGCAGTCCACACAATAAGATCTTCTTTGCGTAAGGATTCTCTGGCTCCGTAACTCTCGCGATGCATTCGCAGAACCTCACGATTAGTTAGCAGGGATAGTGTCCAGTCATCGTTATCTCGCAGTTCACCACCAAAGATGAGCGGGGAACGGAAGATGCTCCACAGTGACATCATCGTCAACTGCTCGTCAGGTGTGAACCGAGTCCAGCGATCTGCTCCACCACCGTCTACAGAACGGATACCGATATGACCCAAAGGCAACATATCACAGTCTGGCCAGCAGCCTGCTTGGGGAACGCTCTGCCACGTCCGGCAGCGGTCGAACATATTCAATAACAGTGGCCAGAGGTCCCAGAAGTCGTCCGTGACACGCCACATGTTGGCATGATCAGCCAAGAATTCTGAGTATTCTACTGGAGCAGGGCCAGGAGAGAGACTTAGTACCATGGGCCGACCGGAGCGCTCAATCGCTTTGGATATCATTTCGATCTCAGGCTGATGGGTGTCATAGAGCCTTGAAGCAGCAATATCGTCAACCTTCACCAAGTCAACGCCCCATTGTGCATACAGTTCAAAAAGCGAATCGTAGTAGGCTTGTGCGCCTTCTTTTGAGCTATCAACACCATACATATCTGTATTCCACGGACAGATGGAGTTCGGATGAGCAATATCGCGCGCAGTGGCGGTTGTTCCCAGAATCGGAGTAGCCGCATGTGCAGCTTGACGTGGAATACCACGCATGATGTGAATGCCGAATTGCAGCCCCAGACTATGAACGTAGTCGGCTAATGGCTTGAATCCCTGTCCACCTGCAGCGGAGGGAAACCGATTCTCGGCAGGCATAAGTCGCGAATATTCATCCATGATGAGTGGAACGAACGGACGATATTGCGAAGAATTGGCCAAAGGCTCGTACCATTGAATGTCGACCGTAATATAGCTCCAGCCGAAGTCTTTAAGATGTTCTGCCATGTACTCGGCGTTGCCACGAATTTCGTCTTCCGTAACGGCTGCGCCGTAACAATCCCAGCTGTTCCAGCCAAGCGGTGGAGTTGATGCTGCAAGTGTATGATTCATGGGAATGCTCCTTTATGGATTAATTATTGCTCTCGCTCAATTCATCATAATAAAGGAATTTATTAATATCTACAGTAATGTTGAGTGTCGAATAGCAAAATATTGCGGTTAATCGAAGAACAATTTACGGTACACAAGGCTTTCTCCGCCACTACGAAATTCACCTGGCGTAACGCCGGTTATGCTGCGAAAGGCTTTGATAAAATAACTTCCGCTGGAATACCCGACTTGCTCGGCGATGACTTCAATGCTAAGAGAAGTTCCGCGCAGCAGTTCCATTGCTTTCTCGGTACGTACACGGGTTAGATAAGCACCAGGCGTCAAGCCCGTACTGGAGGAAAAGCGACGTATAAAGTGATATTTGGAAAGGGAAACATGCTCCGCTAGGTGATCGATACTGATCATCTTGGAGTAGTTGTTTTCTATGTATTCAACGGCTATTTGAATGTTTTCAGACCAATTCTCCCTGTTGCGTAATGTTGTTTTCTGTAATCGCGTTAATTCTGTCATGAACTGATATACGCTGGATGATGCGATCAGAGGATCAGTGATTCTGCCTGCCGCCGCATCAGTTACAATCATCCGCAACAGTCGGATGGGTGTACAATCAGCGGGAAGATAGGGAACTTCTCCCGCTTCACGAAGAAATTTTCTCCAATGGGGCAGAATAAGAGTGGGCCTGAACAGCAGGAACAGAAACTCCCAAGGTTCTTTTGATGCTGAATGGTAGTAATAGCGATGTGGCCCTGGAATTTCTGCCAAAAAAGCTTGTCCTGCGGTAACATGATGAATGCGATTATTCGACTCAAATACACCTTCACCCGAGACTGTATATTGGAATAACAGAAGAGGCCCGTCCGAACGTTCGAGTCCATCCCAATGATAAGAAGGATCGGTTATTGAATCACATCCAGCCGCATACAGTACACACAATTGGAGCTCCTTGTCTTCCGCGAATCGAAACCCATAGGTTCCTCTAGGGATATTCATGTCAGCTCTCCTTGTTGCCCTGAATTTTTACTGTGCTCCGCGAATGAAAATATCTACTAGCTTCTGGCCTAGAGAAAAGTTGGAACCATATTTATGCAGGTTATCTTCCCGATTTCCCATTAACATCAATGTCGAGAAGGTCTCTGCCAGGAAAAATGGATCGTCCGTTCGTAGTCTGTTTTCATCCATTGCCCGTTGGAAATGGGAAGCTAACACTTCGTGAATCTGATGCTCCGCGTTGCGTATATCCTGAATTTGAGCTGGTTCAAGAAAAGGCTCAGCTTCTCTCAGCATGGTTTCAATCTCCGCATGTGGATTACCCAGTCTGGCCTCTGCCAGACGAACAAGCCCCGACTCCAGATTCTCGGCTTGATCAAGGATATGCGAGGTTAACCGGCTCACATTCTGTAACATCGTTGTAAAGGCAACCTTAAAAAGCTCGGGTTTGCTGGTGAAATGATAATAAATGGTTGGTTTTGACACGCTACATGTTTTGCCAATCTGCTGAAGCGTGACTGTTTCGTAGCCATACTCCATGAATAACTGTGAAGCGGTTTGAATAATGGTTTGCTGAATTGAGATATCATCGTTGCCATGTTTGGGTCTTCCAGGCAATCGTTTGGGTGATTTTTCTGTCATTGGACTTCCCTCCATGAATATTTTATGACAAATAACGATAGTAAGCAAAATCATCTTGTAATTATACTTACCGGTAAGTATAATTATGAAGAGTTAAAAAAGGCATATCATTATCCTCATACTAAGGTGGTTTTAAGGTTGAAAACAGCACAACGTACTAACAAATGGAAGAAAATAATTATGTGGACCATCTTGTCCATTGTTATCATCGTGGCCGGCGTTTACGTATATCTCAATTCGGTTACGTATAGTCCGACTGAGCGAGCTGAAACGGCGATGACAAGTGATGCTCAGGTTATTGTCGCCAAGATTAAGGACGGTTACCGATTTGAACCGGTGGGTACAGAGATAACCAAACCGAATATTATTTTTTATCCAGGTGGTCTGGTTGAACCTGAAAGTTATTCTCCACTTGCCAGAGAAATGGCAGAACAGGGTCACCGCGTATATATCACGAACATGCCAATAAACTTGGCGATTTTCGGTCAAAACAAGGCTGATTCCTTTATCGAGGAACATCCTGACGAAGCGTTTGTTATTGGTGGCCATTCTTTGGGAGGGTCATTTGCCTCACGGTATGCTGCGGAGCACAATGAGAAGTTGGAAGGTGTCTTTTTCTTGGCTTCTTATGCAGATGAAGGGGGGAGCGTAAAGAATACGGACTTGTCTATCTTACAGATTACAGGCTCGGATGACGGAGTGCTTAACAGGGAAGACTGGGAGAACTCCAAAGCAAATCTTCCGGAAGACACGACATATGTGAGTATTGAGGGTGGAAATCACGGTCAATTTGGCTCATACGGCATGCAAAAAGGAGATAATCAACCTGCAATTACAGAAGAAAAGCAGTTGGAAGAGGTTGTTGTAGCACTGGAGAACTGGATGGATACATTACATTAAATTAAACTATTAAATGAAATGAATGTGTTGAATGGTAATGATCGTCGTACGATTAAAGTCGCTATTTTAGCGGCTTTTTTTGTTGTAGAATAAAAATAATGCTTCAATGGAGCAAGGCAACAGCTTTAATTGATTGAATTTCAACTCCATAATAGGCTTACAGAATTGCTTTAATTACCACAAATCGTTAACATTAGAAGCATTGTCATCGAAATAGCACCAAAACGGAAGACAGCAAGAGCAAGAACATCAAAAGGAGAAAAGATTATGTTTTTCAGAAAATTTGCTTACACGTTAGTGATCATCCTCGCTGCATTATTGTTCTCAGGTTGTACGTCAGAGTCTTTGCGTGATCTTGGATCACCTCAAGTTTCGGAGGATATGGGATTTGATGAGGTTGCCGACTATATCTCGGAGCACAATGAACTCCCGCCAAATTATATTACCAAGAAAGAGGCAAGAGATCTGGGATGGGAACCAAGCGAAGGTAACCTGCGAGAAGTTGCTCCAGGCAAAAGCATCGGCGGCGACGTGTTCAGGAACCGGGAAGGATTACTCCCCAACAAAAAAGGCCGGATCTGGTACGAAGCCGATATAAATTACTCAGGAGGACGGCGCGGAAGCGACCGAATTCTATACTCGAATGACGGTCTAATCTACCAGACGACAGATCATTATAAGTCATTTGAACAGTTAAAATAAACGGAGGAAATGATATGAGCATCATTCAGATTAACGGAAACGACTTTCACAGCAAGGAAGAGCTTCATCAAATTTTGCAGAACCAGCTTGAGTTAGACGAGAGCTATGGAGGCAATTTGGACGCACTATGGGATGTCTTAACTGGGGCTGTAAGCATGCCGCTTACTGTTCAATGGATTGGTTTTGAGAAAAGCAAAGAGATTCTTGGAGATTACGCTGACCAACTAATGGAATTGTTGCGGGAAGTTGAAGGGGAGATCCAAGGATTTACGTTGGAATTATATTATTGAAAATTAGCCTTGGCTTTATGTGGCGATGGGCAACCATCGCTTTTTTGGTCTTTACATTTTTACTGAGACTCATGTCTAGATCATGCTATTTTCATGGCTTAATAATCAAGGTTGGGGTTATTAGACTTCCTTATACTTTAAACATGGAATAGGGTAGGCAGGGTTGTAGTCGTTTACTAACGGTTGAATATGTAAGCGTATACTATCTCAAAGTGAACCATCGTAATGTCTGGATTGGTTATTACGACTAACATCATTTAGGGGGCAGAAAAATAATGAGAGCCGTATCAAAAGTGCTAGGAGCATGTCTCGTAACAAGTGTTGTGTTAGTTTCCGCCAGTTGCGGAAATGCTGGAGAGAATTCCGAATCAAATACGAGTGACCCCAACAGCCCGATCACATTTACCTTCTTCGGCGCAGATGCAAGTCCCAACTGGAACAAAATGCAGGATGCGGTAGGGAAGAAAATCACAGAAGAAACCGGTGTAAGCATTGATGCTGAATTCGATATTTCGAGCGGAGGCGGAAACGACCGTATTTCCTTGATGGCTGCAAGCGGTGATTATCCGGATTTGATTTTCCCCAAAGGTAACTTGACCAGACTCGTTGATGCCGGGGCAATGATTGATCTGACGGATCTGATCGAAGAACACGCCCCCAACTTGAAAAAGATCTACGGTGAGCACTTCAATCGGTTGAAATACAGCAATGACGATCCTTCAATCTATTGGATTCCAACGAATGGTGCGATCGATCAGGTCAGCTTTGATGCGACGAATGGTACTGCCATTCAACATCGTGTAGTCAAGGAACTCGGGTATCCTGAGATCAAAACCTTAAACGATTTCGAAAATGTGCTACGTGAATATTACGAGAAACATCCGACCACAGATGATGGCCAACCCACAATTCCGTTGACGCTTAGTGCAGATGGATGGCGACGAATGATCACTGTTACTGATCCCGCTGTCATGTCTACTGGAGGACCTGGAGATGGTGAGTATTTCATCAATCCGGACACCTACGAAGCCGTTCTGCATTACAAACGTCCCGAGGAGAAGGAATATTTCCGGTGGTTGAACAAGATGTACAATGAAGGCTTGCTGGACAAGGACAGTTTTGTTCAGAAGGATGACCAGTATAAGTCCAAAATCGCCAGTGGTCGCGTGTTATCCTTGCTTGATCCAAGCTGGGGATTCAGTGATGCGGAAAATGCTTTGAAAAGTGCAGGGAAAGACGACATGACCTACGGATTCTATCCGGTCACGCTAGATGACAACTTTCAGCGTAAAGATTTCCAAAATATCGGCTTTGATGGTTATGGCATTGGCATAACAGTTGATTGTGAAGATCCTGTCCGTGCCATCAAATTTTTGGATTGGATGTCTTCTGAAGAAGGCCAAGTATTGAGAAACTGGGGCGTTGAAGGTGAGCAATATAACGTGGAAGACGGTGTTCGCACCATTCCGGCCGATGTACAGGAACGTAAAAACAAAGACAATAACACATTCACCAAAGAAACCGGAGTAGGCTTGTATTACATTTTTGGTGCTCACTACGGGGATGGCGTTAAAGATTCAACGGATAACTACTATACAACGAATTATCCTGAACAGATACAGCAAAGTTATTCTGATGAGGAGAAAGAAGCTTTGAAAGGTTATGGCATCACTACATGGAAGGACTTGTTCCCTTCCGAAGAGGAGTTTCCGGTGAAAGAGTGGGGCGCTGCTTACAATATGCCGATTCCTTCGGATAGTGGGGATTATAACGTTGTGTACCAGAAAACGCAGGATATTATTCAGAAACGGATCGCCGAAGCGATTACATCCTCTCCAAGTGCCTTTGAAGGCATATATGACAATATGATTACCGAACTTGATAATGCAGGTGCAGTAGGCATGGAACAGCAGTATACGGAGTGGATTAAAGATCGCGTTCGATTGTGGACGGGTAAAGAGATCAATTAACTGGCGTATAATTACAATAAAATTGTTTGCAGATCCGAAGTATATCAAGAACTAAAAGAACATCGAGCCATGCAGGATGGCTTGATGTTCTTTTAGTTTACATTAAATGAGCTCATCATTATCTTGGCAGTGCTTCCATTGCATCACGTCTTTGTTTGATATATCTACCGGGGGAGATGCCGACCATTTTGGTAAAACTGCGAATAAAATTGGCATAGTCACTAAAGCCCGATTGAAAGCATGCATCCGTAATACTCATTCCTTCTGACAGGTGGAATTTGGCCCGTTCAATACGACGACCCAAAATGTAGGAACGGATGGTCAATCCAGTATGCTTTTTGAACTGGCGGCTGATATAAGTACTGTTCATGTAGAACACTTCGGCAAGTTTGCGAAGTGTTATGTCTTGATTCAGATGTGTTTCAATATAATCCATGGTTTCACGAACCAGTTCAGGCATAATGTCATTGGGAACAAAGGAATTGTTATGAAACCAGACGTTAATCATGACCAACAATTGGGCTACGGCTGCATTTATTTTGATATCGGTGCCATAAGCATCGGAAGCAAGCAATCCTTCCAGTTCGTTTGTACATTGCAGCATCTGCTTCAAGTTATCGTCGTCTAGATGTACGATGTTGCCTGTTCCTTTGGGGCGATGGTCAAAACATGACGATAGATTGGTTGATGGTGTGGAAAGCTGAAATAGATATGTTTTTTTGAGATTGATTGTAATTCGTTCATACTCAGATTCATCCAAAATAAAGGCTCGGTGCATCTCCTCGGGTGACATCACAAGCAGATCACCAGGCTGTACATGGTAACATCGATTATCTACATAAAAGTGAACGTTGCCACGAAGAAACAGGTAGATTTCGTATGCATTATGGCGATGATAGATCGTTTCCAGCTTATACTTCGTTACGCTGTGTAGATATAAGAGCTCAGGCTGGATGGGATCATAAAAACACTCAGAGGATCCACTCATGAAGTACCTCCCGTCATTTCACGCAATAAATAGAGCGGTTAACGCAATGAAATTGTACTCAGCTTACCTTAAAATGTAATCATCCTATCATGATACCTTTTGTATTGCAAACGCTTTCTCGTAAAAAGACACAACTAAAAACGATTATAGGGGGATTCTTTTGATGAATCATCATTCTACACCACAAGCTGGTGAGCAAAAGCAAGACCAAGCTGCCAATCTGGAGAGCATTCCAGGGGAGATTGGAAAGCTTCGTCCCAACGGTAACCCTCTGGTGGCCCACAAATTTGGAGCCGATCCCTATGCTTTAGTATTTAACAATCGAGTCTACTTATATATGACTAGTGATAAGCTGGAATATGATAAGGACGGTCTTCCTCAGAAAAACAGCTACAGTTCAATCAACCGGATTACGGTCATTTCTTCGGATGACTTAATCAACTGGACCGATCATGGAGAGATCAGAGTGGCTGGACCTCAAGGCGCAGCAACATGGGCTTCACAATCCTGGGCCCCGGCAGCTGCTCATCGAATCTTGGATGGCAAGGACTGTTTCTTTCTTTATTTCGCCAACAATGCCAGTGGAATAGGTGTACTGTCTGCGCCCACACCTGTAGGTCCATGGATAGACCCTATAGGAAAAGCACTTATTACAAGAGAGACTCCGGGAGTAGAGGAAGTAACCTGGTTATTCGATCCGGCTGTCATTGTAGATGATGATCATCAGGCCTACATCTATTTCGGTGGTGGTATTCCACAGGGGAAAGCAGAAAGACCGGATACGGCAAGAGTGATGCGATTGGGAGACGATATGATCAGCGTTGTTGGCAAAGCGAAGGTTATTCAGGCGCCTTATATGTTTGAAGATTCAGGGATACATAAATATAATAATAGTTACTACTTTACGTATTGTTCCAATTTTATTGAGGGTGATCGGCCAGATGACAGCCCACCACCTGGTGAGATTGCATATATGACCAGTGTTCAGCCAATGGGGCCATGGACATATCAGGGTACGCTACTCCAGAATCCAGGACACTTTTTTGATATTGGCGGCAACAATCACCATGCTATATTTCAACTATCGGATCAATGGTACATTGCCTATCATGCCCAGACATTATGCCAAGCCATGGATATTCCCGAAGGTTACCGTTCAACGCATCTGAATCGAGTCGAACATGATGAGGCCACGGGTAAGATCAAGAAGGTACATGCCGATTATCAGGGCGTAGATCAAATCAAATGCTTCGATCCTTATGGGCGGGTAAGCGGTTCAACGATTGGATGGAGTAGCGGAGTATCAACAGAGCAATATCTTGACTCTGGTGAGATGTCTGCATCAGATTCGAATATGATTTCCGCTAAACTGCATAATGACAGCTGGATAGCTATATCCAAGGTGGACTTTGAAAGTGAAGGACCCACAACCTTCACAGCCACGATTGCGAATCAAGGAACCGAAGGTACGTTAGAACTTCGACTTGATCGTACAGACGGACTGTTAATTGGAGAAATCATTGTTCCGCCTGCGACCGAATCTCTTCAATGGATGGAACTAACAACTAATGTTACGGGTGCGAAAGGTGTGCACGACTTGTATATTAACCTTAAAGGTTCAACAGACAGCCCAACCATCCTTTTAAGAGAATGGAAGTTTAACAGAAAAAATGAGGTGTAATTGAAGCATGTATCCGAATCCGATTATTTGGGCCGATTACCCGGATCTTGACGTTATTCGTGTAGATGACACATATTATATGGTCAGTACAACCATGCATATGATGCCGGGATGTGTCATCCTGCGTTCATATGATCTGATCCATTGGGAAGTAGCCACATATGTATACGACACATTGGACGATACACCTGCCCAACGGCTGGTGGATGGTCATCACGTTTATAGTAAAGGCATGTGGGCTGCATCGCTCCGCTATCATCAAGGAATGTTCTATGTGATCTTTGTTGCGAATGATACCCGTAAGACATACTTGTATACGTCGACCTCCATCTCGGGAGTGTGGAAGAAACAGATCGTGGAAGGGTTCTACCATGATTGCTCCTTATTTTTTGACGATGATGAACGAGCCTATCTCGTGTACGGTAATACCGAGATCTATCTGACCGAATTAAGCTCTGATCTGTCCGGGCCCAAACCTGGTGGAGTGCATCGCTTGATTGTAAAAGACGAGCAGCCTCATCACCTTGGTTATGAAGGAGCACATTTTTACAAGATCAATGGTAAATATATTGTGTTCCTGATTCATATCACGAAAGCTTCCGGACGGAGAACACAGGCGTTTTATATGGCAGACTCTCTGGAAGATATCTTCACTGGTGGAGAAGTATTCAATGACGATATGGATTATTTCAATTCAGGTGTTGCTCAGGGCGGTATCGTGGATACGCCGGATGGAGACTGGTATGCAATGCTGTTTCAGGATCATGGGGCTGTTGGCCGGGTTCCTGTTTTGGTTCCGCTACACTTTGATCAAGGTCAACCGATCTTTGCAAACAAAGCGCCGAAGCAGATTGATATCCCGAGCACGAGACCAGAGCACCGTTATAACCCCTTAGTGGGTAGCGACAGTTTCAATTATGAACCCGAGGAAGATGGAAACATCCGCCTCCGTGATTTTTGGCAATGGAATCATACACCTAATCATGAACTCTGGTCCGTTACAGAGAAATCGGGGGTGTATCGTGTTCGAACGGGACAGATCAGCCCAAATCTGACGTTTGCGGTCAACACACTAACCCAGCGTTCAATGGGGCCCGCTTGCGAAGCAATAGTTACGCTTGACGGCAGTCGTCTGAATGATGGGGACTATGCCGGGTTGTGCTTTCTAATCGGTTCGTACGGTATGATCGCTCTCACGAAGCAGGATAACAAGTTTTACTTGGTCATGCATGCCAGAGATAGTGAGGATTCCACCATATTTGGTAATCTGATCGACCAGAAGCCAGCCACTGAACATGAACGTATCCCGGTATCAGATTCAGTAGTTAAACTAAAAGCATTCGGAAATTTTGAGAACAATCTGGATGAGTGCTCTTTTGCCTATTTCGATGGAACTGAATGGAGAGATATAGGGATTGTCCACAAAATGATATATAAACTGGATCATTTTATGGGTTGCCGAACAGGGTTGTTTGTATATTCAACTGAAATAGCTGGAGGAACAGCTGACTTTTCGAATTTTGAATATCGCGTGATTAATCCTGATGAGAAACAATGAAAATACGTTAAAGCCGCCCAACGGCGGCTTTTCGTATTCAATGAGTACAAGTTGTTGTACAATGATATGGATTAAAGTTGACAGAGAGAAGAGAGTTGTTCAAACCGAACTGGGGGCATGTCGTCATGTATAAGAGATGTCTGGACATAACAAGATGGACCTTCATTCTGTTCCTTGCTGTATCCATACCAGCAGGTCATACCGAAGGTAATAGCAAACAACATCATCCGCAGCAAGATGGGCAGCAGATTCAACTTCCCGCTACGTTTGAGAGGTCTTCTCCTCCCATCGTGGTCTCTTTTGTCAGGGAAACGGGAGATGACCTTGAGCGCATGATTAGTCAGTTACCTGGTGAGACGATACTGGATAATCGATGGACTCGTTTGTATGAGAAAGAGCTAGGTATTCAAATTCACTATGACTGGACTGCTAATGGAGATGTATACAATCAGAAGTTGGGTGTATCCCTCGCTGCAGGACGTTTTCCAGATGTGGTGAAAGTTAATCCATATCAACTTAGACAACTGAGCAATGCTGGAATGATCGAAGATTTAACCCATGTGTACCAAGAGTATGCTTCCCCACTTACAAAGAGTATATTGGAGGCGGAGGGAAGAGGCGCATTTGATGCGGCAACCATTGATGGCAAACTCATGGCTATTCCCGAATCATCTTCCTCCATTGAGACAGCGCAGTACCTGTGGATTAGAACCGATTGGTTGGAGCAACTGGGGCTACGGCCGCCTGAAACGATGGAAGAGCTTCTCCAGGTTTCGAAAGCGTTTACAGAGGAGGACCCCGACGGGAACGGAGAGCATGATACGTATGGACTTGCGCTAACAAACCATCTATGGGATCCAGTTATGGGAGCTGCAGGGTTCATGTCTGGCTACGGTGCCTACCCTAATATATGGGTTGAAGATGCAGAAGGAAACCTCACTTATGGAGGTATACAGCCTGAAGTTCGGGAGGCTCTGAAAGTACTGCAAACGTTGTATCGTGAAGGCCAACTTGATCCGGATTTTGGTTATAAAAGTGGAAACAAGGCGTTTCGTCTAGTTCAAGATGGAAAAATAGGGATGCTTTACGGCGAACAGTGGACATCCTTTATGCTTCAGAGCACCCGTGATAAAGATACAGATATAGATGTAGAATGGCAGGCATATCCCATTGTTGCCAAGTCGGACCGGAACCTGTTCGTACCGCTACGTTCCAACACTGGGCAATACTTTGCTGTAAAAAAGGGATTCTCTAATCCGGAAGTTGTTGTAAAGCTCATGAATCTGCATCTGGACATCAACTGGGGGGATCAGGCACAGTATGAAACATACTACAATGACGACTCCCGAGCTGTGTGGATGCTTTCACCGGTAACTCCTTTTCCCGGTAATAAAAATATAGATGCATACAAACAAATTCGGGATGCCAGAAGTACAGGAGACTTCTCGGCTCTGCAGAATGAAGCTCTCGCCATTCACAAACGCATTGTGGCCTATGAATTGGAAGATGTAGAGAGCGGCTGGGGTTGGAAACAAACCTATGGGCCTTCGGGTGCTTTTAGCATTGCAGCTTCTTACGAGAAGAACGGCCAACTTCTCTATGATCAATTCACGGGCGGAATTACGGACACGATGGTTGATCGACAAATTATTCTTCGGGATCTTCAGCTTGAAGCCTATATGAACATTATTCTAGGCAGGTCGATAGATGAGTTTGATCAATTCGTTGAGAACTGGCGCAAGCTGGGGGGAGATCAGATCACATCGGAGGTTAACGCGTGGTTTCGCGCCAGCAAGCCAAAGGAGCGCTAATGTTCACTTTATTCTTACAAGGAACCCACTCAGCCTTTGGCATTGGAGGTGAATGCATTGATCAAGATCCCTGCTAAATCATGGTTTAACAGTATATTTGCGCGATTAATAATCACCTATCTGGTATTTGTACTCCCCCTTATTCTTCTTGGCGTGTATCTGTATCATTGGAGTTATGACAATGCAAGTCAGGAAATATCGTTGTCAACGGAAAGACGGTTGAACCAATATGTGGTGGAATTGAACAGAGAGATAGAATGGATGGAATTACAGCAGTTTGATATCGTTGAGGATCGAAAACTCAATCGTCTAGCCATTCTCTGGGACATGATGGATCAGGTTGAGCGGCGTGATACATTAAATTACCTGACTGAACGACTCGCTTCATTCAAGAATAGCACTGCTTATATCAAAAACGTTCATGTACATATCCCTTCTGTTGGCAAAAGTATATCCGCGATCCAAGGCATCGATGATTTCGATAAAAGTTCTTACCTATATTTCAGTTCAGGCATGCAAGGAAAAGGTACACGTTTCACGGTGAAAGAGGACGCCTTGAACTTAAGTGCCGTCAGGCTGACAGGCACGAGAGGAGAACCCCCGCTTTTTGTCATTCAGGTGGAGTTAGATACATACCATTTTCAGAATGAACTCACACGGCTTAATTTGTACCCGGAGAGTTCAACGTTTCTGATTGAGGACAAAACGGGGCATGCCATCACAGATAAACATCAAGCTAGTGTTATTCTCGCGAATTACCGTGAGCACAGTGTAAAGGGTACACTTGATGGCTTTCGGATGAAGGTGGGGGACACCATGTACCATGTTAGTCAGTTGCATATGGACTCCCTGGGCTTATCCGTAGCTACATATCTACCCGAGGCAATTGTTACCAAGCCACTTAGCAAGTTCTATCATTGGGCTTGGCTGTTTGCAATTACATCATTTGTTGCCATCACGGCGTATCTCTATTCAAGTTACAAGTTGATTCATATCCCGTTGCTGTTGTTGGTGAAAAGATTCAAAAAAATGGAGGGAGGCATGCTCGATGTCCCCATTGCGCATAACCGAAAGGATGAATTTGGCTTCCTCTATACCCGTTTTAATCTAATGATTGAAAATCTTCAATCCCTTATCGATCGAGATTTTAAGAAAACATTGATGATGCAGCGGGCCGAGTTGAAACAGCTTCAATCGCAGATTAATCCTCATTTTCTGTACAATAGCTTCTTTATTCTGAATTCACTGGCAAGGACAGGAGAAACCGAACGTATTGAGCAATTCACCAACATGCTCGGAGAGTATTTCAGGTTCATTACGCGGAATGAAACAGATCATGTGAAGTTGAAAGTGGAAGTTGAGCATTCACGGATCTATACAGAGATTCAACAATTACGATTCTCCAGACGAATCAAAGTTGATTTTGGGTCACTACCTGCTGAGATGGAACATATTAAAGTTCCCAGACTCATTATTCAACCTATTATTGAGAATGCCTACGAACACAGCCTTGAAAAGAATACGGACTCCGGTCTTCTAATTATTGGGTTTAATATGGAAGGTTCATATGCCGAGATCACCGTAGAGGATAATGGAAATGAGCTGGAAGAGCAACAAATTCAAACTCTTCAACAACGCTTGCATAAGGACGGAGGTACAGACGAAATGACTGCGTTAATAAATATTCATCGACGTCTGGTCCTGACGTATGGAGAAGGAAGTGGGCTTTTTCTATCCAGAAGTGAACTGCAAGGGTTAAAAGTCACAATTCGAATCCAGTGGAAAGAGGGGGGAAACGAATGTATCGACTTTTGATTGTAGATGACGAGGAGATTATTACGGATAGTCTCTATGAAACGTTCGCCAGACATATACCCGAACAGCTTGATGTATGTAAGGCCTACTCTGCAACAGAAGCATTGTCCTGGATGCAACGTTCGAGAATTGACATTGTTCTAACGGACATCCGTATGCCGGGTATGAGTGGGTTGGAACTGACAGAGCGGATTCAAGCCAGTTGGCCGAATTGTCGTGTCATTTTTCTTACAGGACATAGCGATTTTGATTATGCATATCAAGCTTTTCAGATGGCTAATGTGCGTTACTTGCTCAAAACGGAAGGTTATGACAAGGTGATGTCTGTTGTAGAAGATGTGATGGAAGAGATCCGGCAAAGTCACAGCATGGTTGAGTTGTTGGAACATTCTCATAAAGTCAATTCGCAGCTTGCACTGATACAGCAAAAAGAGTATTTACGGAAGTTACTTCAAGACTGTACGGCGGTTATAGATTCTACTATGGATATGCAGGACGAATTATCCAAACGAGATATAAGATTACAGAACAACTCGCCTGTTTATCTCATACTGGGTCGGTTCAATAATCCGCCAGAAAAAGGTTCGGACCTCACACAAGTTCAGGAATCTGTGCGCATTATCGGCTCTTCTCTAATGAATGAGCGTACAGTGTGCGCAAGTGTAACGGACCATTATGGGGATACGATCTGGCTGCTTCAGCCGAAGCAGGAGGAAGAGATGACTAATGATAAACTTGTGCGATTTCTAGAAGGTACACTGGAACTGGTACAGGAAGCATGCATGGTATCACTCGGCGTATCCATTGCTTTTTCATTAAGTAGTCGCAGCTGCAATTGGTCCGAGTTAACCAAACAATATGAACGTCTGAGATTACTCCAGTGGATGAAAATTGGGGATGGTGTATCCATGGTACTCACGGATCATCGCAATGATCTCTCATCTGATGTACCCAAAGAATCCATGCGGATCTCAAACCGGATCGAGATTATGTCAGGATATTTGGAAACGGGAAGAATTCAGCCATTTTACGATATATTTGAGGAGCTTGCAGGAGAACTGCTGCAACAGGAAATTACGATGGAACGTGCCATGGAGACATACTACAATCTGGCCTTATTATTGCATTCAACGATCAATCGTTGGGGTCTTCAACAGAAAATCCCGGATCAACGAAGCTTGCTGCACTTAGGGGAGTATACATGCATGAAGGATGCAGTACAATTTCTATATCGTGCTGCTGATGAATTAGTCCGCTACAAAAGATCAAATGAGCAGGAACGTGCTAACGTTGTCATTCATTCCTTATGCAGTTACGTCAAGGAGAACCTGGAGAAAGATCTCTCTCTGGTGAGACTGGCAGAACTCCATCATTTCAATCCATCCTATCTGTCACGATTCTTTAAGCAGGAAATGGGAATAAACGTGTCAGAGTTCATTGACGACTGCCGAATACGGAAAGCCAAAGAATTGCTTCAGAACACAAATCTTATGGTGCGTGAGGTCGCACTTCAAGTGGGGTACGAGGCTGCCCATTCATTTACCCGACTTTTTAAGAAAATAACGGGAATGACTCCCCAAGAATACCGGGAATCCCTGTTGGTACGTTAACGGTAAATACTCTGGAATTGACCAAACCCAAACAACCACAGAAAAACGCAGGAAGAAGAATACATCCTGCGTTTTTTTGTGGTTATTATCTAATTGATAAACAAACCAATTCGGCAATCCACCTTTAGGCCGTGTGGATTTTTTGTCTTCTATAAGCATTGGGACTCGATCCGGCATACGCTTTGAACTTTTTATAGAACCAATCAATATCCTTATAACCTACCTCAATAGCAATCTCATATATTCGCAGATTCGTGGAAGACAACAACTGCTGTGCCTTTTCCATACGTTGCTGGAGCATATAATCATTGAAAGACATCTTCTCTTCCAGCTTGAACTTCTGTCCAAGGTACGCACAGTTAAAATGAAGCATGTCAGAGATCTTCTTCAGCGTGATTTCATCACTCAGATGATCCCGTACATAGGCCTTGACGATACGAATAACATGACTGGAGTGCATGGGTTTACCGTTCATTTGAACGGGTGTTTTGAAGAACGACGACGTTTTGTGTGCCGGGTCGGTTTCAAGGTGGGATCTAAGTCCATGCAGACTGTTAAGTAAAGAAGAAGGACTAACAGGATACGGGAGATAATCATTTACCTGATACGTCAGGGCTTTGCGTACAAACCTGAAGTGATCTCTTCCACCCATCAGGAGGATAGGTATCTGACTTTTTTTTCGAATGTCATTGCATAACCAGAGCCCCGCGGTATCAAACCTCTCTGTATGTACCATAACAAGGGAAAAGTCTCGTTCTGACAATGCGGTCAAAGCCTCGGCCGATGAGAACACACAATTTGCGATAGTATATTGAGCTTTGCTCCGTAGCAACATCTGTTGCAACTCTCCGCACAAACGACGGCTGAAATCCACAAGTAAAATATCATACATGAAGCAATACCTCACCTTCTGCTGAATTGTAATGCGCTAGATTAACTGAAATTTGACTTAATTTCATTATGGTAATAAAAGAAAGCGCATACAATGTGCATATTTTTGTAGACAGTGCATTTCTTTACCAATTAAAACCTATAATGCACTTTGCTCGTGCAAAATTACGCAAATCTATATTCAGCCCGGGTAAACATCTGTATTTCGGCAGGTTGTTTGCGCTTTCATTTGAACGATACACTGTGATAGCAAACGACAATCAGGGGGGAAGACGATGAGAAAACACAAGTTCATGCTACTGAGCCTGGTATTTGCGGTCTTGTTGGTGATTGCTGCATGCAGTTCTGCACCTACTGCTCAACCCGAGCCGGAAAAGACAACACCACAGGAGGAACAAAAACCCGCGGAAACCGAGCCAAAGAATGAAAACTCCACGCCAGAAATGGACTTTGACATGGGTGGCAGAACGATCAAGGTTGTTGCTTGGTGGGACATGGAAATACAGGGGAACAACCCGGACAACATTCAACGCCTTGAGAATCTCGAAGCGCTGAAGAAAAAACACAACTTTAATATTGAATATGTTTCCATCGATTTTGGTGAATATCAGGAAAAAGTAGTTGCTTCCCTGATGGCCGGTGAACCGCTTGGCGATCTGGTGAGACTGGGCAAAAACTATGCCATTCCGGCATTGACCAAACAGGATCTGTTATGGCCGGTGGATGATTATATTAAAAACGACAAGGTATTCAACCAGAAAACAACCAAGGAATACATGCAGTATGAAGGCAAAGGTTACGGCTTTACCGAGGACCAGTCCTCGTTTATCAACGGAATTTTCTATAATCGCACACTCATGCAAGAGCTCGGCTTGAAGCCACTTCAGGAGTATGTGGATGCCGATGAATGGAACTGGGATACGTTTATCAGCGTTGCCAAGCAAGCGAACAAAGATCGAAACAATGATGGCAAGCTAGACACTTGGGGACTCGCTCAAACGGGCTTGCTGGAACCGATTCTGTATTCCAACGAGGCTTCTCTGACCAAAGAGGATAAGCAGAACCTGGAAGATCCAAAAACGAAAGAAGCGTTGAACTTCCTGTCCAAACTGGCTACCGAGAAGGTCGGTAGAGCTTCTGAGGGCGGCGATTGGACAGAGCCATCCACGTTCTTCCGTCAAGGCAACACCTTGATGTATTCAGGTGCCATGTACGAAGTTGAAGGTATTATGACGGATATGAAGGACTACGATATTGGTTTTGTACCGTTTCCAAAAGGTCCAAGTGCAACAGCGTATCACTCCGGTGAGTCACGTTACCAAGCTATAACGATTCCAAAAGCAGTAGAGAATCCGGAACAACTGATGTACATCTGGGAGAAAATTAATGAGATCGAATCGATCTATGAGTATCCGGGACAATCCACACTGGAGACACATCTGACCGATGAAGCAGATATCAACAACGCCAGAGAGGTTGCGGAAGGTATGTTGGTTCTCGACCATAACACATTCCCGTCCTTGCCGTTCTGGGATTTTGATGGGGAACTCAAAGAAGGGGTATCCGTATCTACGCTGATCGAGAAATACAAGGCTCCTTTCCAGGCTGCGATTGATGAGGTTTACAAATAAGTATCACGTTACACGGGCAGAACGCACCAGTGAAGGTGCGGTCTGTCCGGGTTAGTCAATCGTTCAGTTCTCTCAACGCTTACAGGAAAGGGGATACATTCAAACATGCGGTCACGTAAGAAAAAGGGACTAATCCTGGTGCTTGTCCTGGCCTTGGTGCTCTCCATATGGACACTATATCCATCGCGGGATCGTAATCCGGGAACGGTACATGCGCTTGAGGACTTTGAGGCGGTATCGGGAACCGAGGATTCATTCAGTTATGAGCATTATCTGACTGCTCATGACAATACGGCCAAACCGGATGAAATTGTACGCATCGAAGGCGAATCTTATGTTCAGGCAGAGGATGGAGAATTTGAGGTTGTGCAAGGGTACGCCGGATTAGACGGAAATGCCGTAATTACGCCGGAAACTGGAACCATTCGATGGGATGTTCCCGTTCAAGTGAGCGGTTTGTACAACATTCGCATTCACTATTATCCCGTAGAAGGCAAAAGCTCCGGGATCGAACGCAGGCTTGAGCTTAATGGTAAGGTCCCGTTCAGAGGGGCCGATATTCTTCTGTTTGACAGGGTATGGGGGAATCGCGAGGACAACGTCCGGCAGGACGATCGTGGCAACGAGCTTAGACCAAGACAAGTGGAACAGCCCGAATGGCAGCTGACTTCCTTCAAGGACAGCGCAGGGTACTTCGAGGAACCGTTTCAGTTTTATTTTGAAAAAGGCAGTCAGAAGTTATCGCTTACTTCATTAAGAGAAAGCATGGCGATCGATTATATTGAGCTATATCAAGAAAGCGAAGTTCCTTCCTATGCAGAGCTGGAGCAAACCTATGCCTCACTCGGCTTGAAACAATCGGCTCCTGTCATGCTGAAAGTTCAGGGGGAGGAAGCTGTTAGCAAATCATCTCCTACACTGGCACCAATCTCGGACCGATCAAGTCCTTCACTCGAGCCTTATAATGTATCGAAAATTCGGATGAACGCCATCGGGGGCATTAACTGGAAACTGCCGGGCGAATGGATTGAATGGGAAATTGACGTGCCTGAAGACGGACTGTATCAACTGGCGCTTAAGGTGAAACAGGATCAATTGCGTGGCATATATGCCACCCGCAGTCTGACGATTAACGGCGAAGTTCCGTTTAAGGAATTGAAACGCATTCGATTTAACTACAGCCCGGCCTGGCAAACTCAGGTCTTGGGTTCGGGAGAGGATAAGCCATATCAGTTTCATCTTGAAAAAGGGAAACACCGAATCCGAATGACAGTTACACTTGGCGACATCGCTCCGCTGCTTCGGACCGTGGAATCCAGCGTGCTGGAACTGAATGAGATGTATCGCAAAATATTAATGATCACCTCCAACAGTCCAGACCCACTGCGGGATTACCAGCTGGAACGGCGTATTCCAGAGATGACGGAGGTGTTTGAACGACAAGCTGACACCTTGCGTTCCGTTGCAGATTACCTGGAAAAGGCCACGGGTGAGCAAAGTGACAAAGTGGCCGTACTGCACGCCATGGTATTGCAGCTTGAAGATATGGCGGCCAGACCAGAGACGGTTCCCAAACGGCTGGATACGTTCAAAATTAACGTAGGTGGTCTCGGCACATGGATTCTATCGGTACGTGAACAGCCGATTACATTGGATTACCTTGTCGTATCTCCGCCGGGTGAATCGTTGCCAAAAGCGGAAGCGAGCACCGTCCAGCAGGTGAAGCACGAACTGGGTGCATATGTTGCGTCGTATACCGAAGATTACGACAGCATTGGCAACGTGGAACAAAAGAAGGATGCCATCACCGTATGGATCACGACCGGACGAGATCAGGCCCAAGTACTGAAAGGCATGATCGACGATTCGTTTACCCCGGATACGGATGTGTCCGTGCAGTTACGTCTCGTTCCGCCTAATATTTTGCTGCCCGCAACACTCTCGGGAGAAGGACCGGATGTTGCCATGCAGATGGGCGAAGACATTCCGGTGAACTATGCGATGAGGAATGCTACAGCGGATCTGAGCCAGTTCCCCGATTTCGAGGAAATTTCGGGCAGGTTCCGTGAAAGCGGATTGACGCCTTACCGCTACAACGACGGGGTATATGCCCTTCCGGAGCAGCAGCATTTTCCAATGCTCTTTTACCGCAAAGATATTCTGAATGAACTGGGCCTCGAGCCGCCAAAAACGTGGCAAGACGTATATAACGCCATCGCCGTGCTGCAGAAGCATAACATGGAGTTTTATCTGCCTATAGAGGATACGCTGAACAATGCCAACCTGGTTCCGAATTCAACCTTTGCGATGTTGTTATATCAGAATGACGGAACGTTCTACACCGAAGACCAGAAGAAAAGTGCACTGGATTCGGAGATTTCAATGGACGCGTTCAAACGTTGGACGCAATTTTATACCAATTACAAGTTTCCGCTCAAAGCCGATTTTCCGAACCGGTTCCGTACAGGGGAAATGCCGATCGGGATTGCTGATTACACCACGTATAACATGCTGACGGTTATGGCTCCGGAAATCCGCAATCTCTGGGACTTTACGATTGTTCCGGGTACACAGCTTCCGGATGGGTCCATACGGCATGAAGTGGCCAGCGCTACGAGCGCGGTGATGATGCTCGAAAATGCCGACAACAAGGAAGCGGCGTGGAAGTTCATGAAGTGGTGGACTGATGATCAGACCCAGATTGAATACGGGAGAGAAATGGAAGGTCTTATGGGAGCGGCTGCCCGTTACCCAACGGCCAATATCGAAGCCTTGAAGCAATTGCCTTGGCCTGTGAAGGATTATCAAAATCTCGAGAAACAATGGGAATGGGTACAGGGAATCCCGCAGCTTCCTGGAGGTTATTTCACGGGACGACATCTGGACAACGCCTTCCGTAAGGTGGTCAATGCAAATGAAAATCCGCGTGAAGCCTTATCGGACTATGTATTGTACATTGATGATGAAATTGAGTTGAAACGCAAGGAATTTAATCTGAAATAGAGGAAAGGGAGGGTAACGGTTGCAAGCTAAAACTACCAAGACAGCCGCCGCTCCTGCCGTCCATACCCGCCAGGTCGGCTGGTGGTCCCTATTGAAGCGGGATCTGTATCTCAGCAGGCATTATTATGTATTGATGGCACCGTTTATGCTGATTTTTTTCATGTTTACTGTCATTCCGGTCGGCATTTCACTTGGGCTCAGCTTTTTTCACTTCAATATGCTGGAGCTGCCGCGATTTGTCGGCTGGCAGAACTATTCCCGGCTTTTCCTGAACGATGACGTATTTCTGATCGCGCTCAAAAACACGCTGCTTTTTGCCGTAATTACAGGGCCTCTCAGTTATGTAGCCTGCTTTTTGTTTGCGTGGATCATCAATGAGCTGTCTCCTAAAATTCGGGCGGTCATGACGCTGGTTTTCTATGCCCCATCCATATCGGGCAACGTCTTTTTCATCTGGCTGATCATCTTCTCGGGTGACAGCTACGGGTATATGAACGGCTTCCTGATGCGCCTTGGCGTCGTCCTTGAACCGATTCAATGGCTCGCAGACGAGAAGTATGTACTGGCAATCGTCATTATTGTACAGCTGTGGCTGAGCCTGGGAACCAGCTTCCTGGCCTTTATTGCAGGACTGCAAACCATTGATCGTTCTCTGGTTGAAGCAGGAACCGTAGACGGGATCAAAAACCGCTGGCAGGAGCTCTGGTACATCACCTTGCCTTCGATGAGACCGCAGCTGATGTTTGGTGCGGTAATGCAGATTACCGCTTCCTTCGCCGTAGCTGAGATCTCCATCGCACTGGCAGGTTTCCCGAGCGTAAACTATGCGGCACACACAGTTGTCACACATCTGATGGACTTCGGAACCATTCGTTTCGAGATGGGCTATGCCTCGGCCATCGCAACGGTTCTGTTTGCCCTGATGCTGGGTACAAACGTTTTCACGCAAAAAATGCTTAGAAAGATAGGTGAATGACGATGACCAGCAAAGTACGTGCCGTGTTTGGCATGCCCAAAAGGCTTAATCGGTCATTTACCGTCAGCCTGATGTTATTTGCATTGCTGGGCGTGTTCGGCTCTTTTATGGTGCTTCCGCTCATCTATGCTGTCAACAATGCATTCAAGCCGCTGGATGAGCTGTTTATTTTCCCGCCGCGCTTCTGGGTGAACAATCCGACAACGGAGAATTTTGCCGATCTGATCAATCTCATGGGCAATTCGTGGGTGCCGTTATCCCGCTATATTGCCAACACATTGCTCATTACGATACTTGGCACAGCGGGACATATTCTTCTTGCATCTGCAGCGGCTTATCCGCTGGCGAAGTATCGTTTTCCGGGTTCCAAAGTGTTGTTCACCATTGTCATTCTGTCCCTGATGTTCTCGCCGCATGTTACGGCGATTCCGAACTACATGGTCATGTCCTGGCTTGGCTGGATTAACACTCATGCGTCCATTATTGTGCCATCACTTGCGTTCTCGCTGGGACTTTTCCTGATGAAACAGTTCATGGAGCAGATTCCCGATGCTTTGCTGGAGGCAGCCAAAATCGATGGAGCCAATGAATACCGGATATTCTGGAGCATCGTGATGCCCAATGTGAAGCCGGCATGGCTCACGCTCATGATCCTGCAGTTTCCAGCGTTATGGGGAACGGATGGCGGGAGTTTCATCTACAGTGAAAATCTCAAAACGCTGCATTATGCGCTCAGTCAGATTGTGCAGGGAGGGATTGCAAGGGCCGGTGTAGGTGCGGCTGTTGCCTTGCTGCTGATGATTGTACCGATCACTCTGTTTATCATCTCTCAGAGCAGTGTTATGCAGACGATGGCCACTTCGGGCATGAAAGAATAGAAAGGAGGCAGCGAGGTGCGGAGAAGCACATGGAAAAAACGTAAATCGATCATCATGGGCATGATCTGCCTCCTGTTGTTCGTTCAAGAGGCGCCCTATGTGAGTGCAGACGGTAAAACGGATGCGTATCATTATTCCTTCTGGGGTGACGCAGTTCCTTCACCCGCGGCATATGAGGCAACAACCATTATCACCGGCAAGAAGTTGAACACAACTCCTATGAAAGAGCCAAGCGACATGCATGTTACCGCCAATCAGCACGTCTTTGTGCTCGATTCGGGCAATGGCCGCATCATTGAGATGGATCGCAACTTCAAGCTGGTACGGACGATTGATTCATTTGAGCAGGAAGGCAAGGAAGATCATTTTAAAAATCCACAGGGATTGTACGTCACGGAAAAAGGCCATCTGCTGGTCGCTGATTCGGATAATCACCGGGTGGTGCATCTGGATGAACAGGGGAAGCTGGTCAAGATCGTGTCTGAACCAAAATCGGATCTGTTAAAAGCAGACTTCCAGTTTAAACCGATGCGGATTGTTATGGACAAAGGGGAGCGTATCTACGTCATGGCCGAAGGCGTATTTGATGGATTCATGGAGTTCAGCGCCGATGGTACGTTCTCTTCCTTCATTGGAGCGAACAGAGTTCAGGTGGACCCGGTGGAGTATCTGTGGAAACGGTTTGCAACACGGGAGCAGCGGAGCCAGATGGTGATGTTCACTCCAACGGAATTTACCAATCTGGATATGGATGAAGAGGGCTTCATCTACGCCACTAGCGGGGATCGCGGCAAAGATCCGGTCAAGAAGCTGAATGCCCAGGGTACAGACATTTTGCGCAGAGAAGGCTATCAGACTCCGCAGGGTGATTTGCTGTATACCCAGGAAGCAGGGCCATCCCGCCTGATTGATGTGGATGTGGGTGACAGTGACATGTATTCCGTACTGGATTCCAGCAAGGGCCGAATCTTTACCTACAATGGAGACGGATATCTGCTCCATATTTATGGGGGCATCGGAAACCGGCTGGGCCAGTTTAATACACCTGTTGCCCTGGAACGTGCGGGAGACCGGATGTTAGTTCTGGATAAAGCGCTGGGTGAAATCACCGTCTTTCAAACAACTGAATACGGACGTACACTCCACGAAGCGGTGCGCAGCTACTATAACGGTGATGAAGATCAATCTTCGGTGCTGTTTGCCCAAGCTGCCGAGATGAACGCTAACTTGGAATATGCGTATGCGGGAATTGGCAAAGCATTGCTTCGTCAGAAGGAATACGCCGAGTCTGCGAAATATTTCAAGCGCAGCATGGAGCCCAAAGGGTATTCCAAAGCTTTTCTTTTGTACCGCAAAGAGCTGATGCGTGAGCATTTTTCATGGATGATGTCCGGTATATTCCTGGCTGTCGCTGCGATTGTCACCGTCATCATCGTTCGCAGGCAGAAAAGGAGGACTACGAATGCAGGCATCAAGTAAGCAACTATACCAGTACCCGCTGCATCTGATTTTTCATCCGTTTGACGGATACTGGGAATTGAAGTATGAACGGAACCAGAGAAACTCACTGCTGATTGCTTTCATGATCCTGGTGCTTCTGGTCATCACCAAAATTTTGCATGCCCAGTACAGCGGTTTTCTCATTAATCTCAGTAATCCAAAGTACCTGAACAGTCTGCTCGAAATGTTATATGTCATTATACCGGTACTGTTTTGGTGTGTGGCTAACTGGTCGTTAACCACATTGATGGACGGGGAAGGCAAGTTCTCCGAGATTTTCATGTCAACGTGCTTTGCACTGGTACCGTTGTTACTCATTCATTTTCCATGGATCTGGCTGAGTCTTGTGATCTCTGCGCAGGAAACTGCCTTTTATTATTTCTCCAATGCACTCGCCGTTGCGTGGACGGTATATCTGTTATTTGTGGGGAATATGACGGTTCATCAGTACACACCAGCCAAAACGGTGCTCACGATGCTGCTGACACTTGTAGCGATGGCGTTTATGGCATTTCTGTGCCTGTTATTCTTCAGTCTTGTACAGCAGATTGTATCGTTTGTCGTAACCATCTATCAGGAATTAGTGCTTCGGGGCTAAGGGAGGAGGAATTTGTTATGAATTATACCGTAGCCAAAAAAATAACAGGAATGCTGCTCGCGGGCAGTCTGCTTCTGGGCGGTTGTCAATTCTCGCCAACACCGCTCGCTCACGAGACAGTGACTGCCGCAGATTCGACGGACTTTCCCTCCCTGCCTCCCGGAGAGAAACTGAAATCATCGTTCAGCGATGTCCGCCTTCCCGGCATGGTAGGCATTGCGCAGAATGCTGTGCTGCAATTGTTCATTAACGAAGAGACTGCCGAGATTGCAGTGATTCACACGCAGAGCGGCCAGATCTGGCGCAGCAATCCTGCAGATCGTGAGCAGGATGGGGTTGCAGCCGGGATAAATAAAGACCTATTGTCATCACAAACGAAGCTCAGCTTCTTCAACAGCCTCGGACAGAGCAGCACCGTGAATTCCTTCACGGATAGTGTTGCACACAAGCAGATAAGCTACGAGGTGCTGCCAAGCGGCGTGCGGGTCCACTACCAGTTTGGAAGCACTGAGCGATCCATAGAAGACTTGCCGATGAAGATCAGCAAGGAGCGATTCGAACAAAGGCTGCTTGCACAGCTAGACAAGGCCGGGCAACGGGCCTTGAAGGTCGGCTATGCGGAAGACAAGGATGAAGGCGCTTACGTCCGGATTGATAAGGCGATGCAAGGATTGCAATTGTCCCGGGCCTTGAAGGCTTTTGACACAGCCGGTTACACATCGGAGGATCTGGCTCAGGATCATGCCGAGTTTGGCATTGAAGAGGAACGAAGTGGACCACGGCTGTTTATGCTTACGATGGAATATGAGCTGGATGGAGAGGATCTGCTTGTACGTGTTCCGTCCTCAGGCATTCATTTTCCGGAGGAATATCCGATCAACAGCATATCTGTAATGGATTATTTCGGGGCCGGGGGTTCAGAAGAAGAGGGCTCCATACTGGTGCCGGACGGTTCGGGAGCGCTGATCCATTTTAACAATGGCAAGCTGCAGTATCCTGCCTACCAACAAGATATATACGGACCGGATATGACCATGAAACTGCGCGAAGCAAGTTCGAATGAAGCCAGAGCCAGGTTGCCGGTATTTGGACTGATTCGAAAAGAGGGGGCTTTCCTCGGCATTATTGAACAAGGGGATGCCGTTGCCGTTGTGAATGCCGATATCAGCGGCAAACTGAACAGCTACAACAACGTATATCCCAGCTTCTATGTGGTGAACAAGAGCGATGTGACACTTCAGGCAAGTGATATGGTTCGTACACTTCCGAAATTCCAGAAGAAACCGACTGTGTCTGATTTCGTCGTTCGATATGCTTTTGTGGGGGCGGATAAGGCCTCGTACTCAGGGCTTGCATCACTCTATCGGGATTATCTGATGCAAAACGGCGGACTTCCCGAGTTGAACGCCAGCAAGGAGCAGAGTAACGTTCCCTTTTATCTGCAACTGTTCGGTGGCATGACAACAAGACAGCATATGCTGGGCATACCGTATGATTCAACGGAGGCTTTGACCACGTTTGATGAAGCCAAAAAAATTCTCTCCGCCTTGACGGAGAAGAAGGTATCCAATATTCAGGTGCGCTATGCAGGATGGCTTAACGGCGGGCTTCATCATCGACTGCCGGATTCCATCCAAGTAGACGGCGCGGTAGGCGGGAAAAAGGGATTGCGGGATTTCAGCGCATACACACAAGAAGCGGGCATCGGTTTCTATCCCGATATCGCTCTGCTGAATGTGCAATCCAAAAAAGGGTTTAAACCGTCCAAAGAAGCTTCACGCACATTAACTCAGGAACCGGCGGTCTTATATCCGATGAACCAGGCCATCCAGCGGCGGGACCGGGATCGTTCACCATCCTATGTGCTTTCGCCCAACATGCTCGAGGACGTGACGGCAGACATGTTAGATGAGCTGAGGTCCCTTCAAAAGGATGGACTGTCGCTGAGCCTGAATGATCTGGCAGCTCAGTTAAACAGCGATATGAATCCGAAAAAGCTGGTGGACCGAACACAAGCGCTTGGCTCCGTGAAGAAGGTACTTGAACAGATCGGGCAGCAGGCTGGCTCGCTTGTTGCTGAAGGCGGGAATGGTTATGCCCTGCCGTATGTAACTGGTCTGACAGATGCGCCGATGACCAGCAGTCGTTTCAAGCTGGAGGATGAAGAGATTCCGTTCTATCAGCTCGTTGTACACGGCAGCATCGGTTATACGGGGACGCCATACAATCTCTCCACATATACCAATGCAAGGCAATATGTGCTGAAGCTGATTGAATATGGAGCCAGTCCTTACTTTGCATGGTTCAATGCGCCAAACCATGTTGTGAAAGAAACGGATTATGATGATCTCTACGCGGCGAATTATGAACAATGGATCGATCTGGCTGCCGAGATCTACAACGAGGTGAACCAGGTGAACCAGCCGTTTGCCGGACGTTCCATGATGTCCCATGAATCCCTGGAGGAGGGCGTCTTCCGGACAACATATGAAGGTGGCGGGTTCGTAATCGTCAATTATAACGACTTCCCTGTAAAAGTTGACAACGATACAGTGGAAGCCCAAAGCTATGTGACTGGTGGTGAGCAGCTCTGAAGACGCTCCTGAAATGGAAATGGGGAAGTCGTACGTATGCTCAGCAGAAAGCCATGTGGGGCGTAATCTACGTGCTTCCCTGGCTCATTGGTTTTGTGTTGTTTTTCTTCATTCCGCTGTTAGCCTCTCTGCGATACAGCATGAGTACAATTCAGGCTAACGCGGAAGGCATAGCAATTCAGTTCAACGGTGTTGCCAATTATATTCAGGCGCTGACCGTCAATACAAGCTTTAACCGTGCGTTAATTGAGGCGATCACAGACGTGCTCATCAACGTACCGCTTATCGTTATATTCAGTCTGTTCCTTGCCGTCATCCTGAATCAGAAGTTCAGGGGCCGGGCTGTAGCGCGGTCGATCTTTTTCCTGCCCGTTATTCTGGCATCGGGAGTGATTATGACACTGGAGAGTACCAGCCTGATTGAAGCGGTTAATCAGAGCAGCACAGGTGGAAGCTCACTCGGGACATTTGAACTCGAAAATCTGATGGTTAACGCCGGAGTGAGCGATTGGATCGTCACGTATCTGAGTAGCGCCGTAGATCGGATCTATCAGATCGTCAGTCAATCCGGTGTACAGATTTTGATCTTTTTGGCAGGGATCCAGACGATTTCCCCTCAACTGTATGAGGCTTCGAAGATGGAAGGGGCAACGGGTTATGAAGCCTTTTGGAAAATTACGTTCCCAATGGTCAGCCCGCTTATTTTTGTCAATGCGATCTATACAATCATTGATTCGTTTGCCAATAACGCCATGACGGAACTGATCCGGGATACCGGCTTCGTCAAATTTGACTTTGGATTAAGTTCTGCCATGGCATGGGTCTACTTTCTGGCCATTGCCATCATTCTGGTTATCGTAAACATCATTTTCTCGAAGCGAGTCTTCTATCAAGATTAGAAAGGAGGGTGTCCCACGTGACAACATCACGATTATTATCGCTGGAGCATTGGAAAGGCTGGCTGTGGGCCATGATCCGATTCGTTCTGATTACCGGGCTTTCCTTCGTTATCCTGTTTCCCATATTTCAGAAGGTTTCCACATCCATCAAAGCTAAAGGTGATCTGTATTCGGCAGTGGTGGTGTGGATTCCACAGAACTTCTCCATCGACAATTTCAAAGAGGCGATACGCGTAATGGATTACTGGGCAACGCTGTTTAATACGTTTGCCCTGTCTGCAACGACTACACTGCTGACTACAGCATCTTGTGCACTTGCAGGATACGGATTCGCCAGACTGAAATTCAGGGGAAGCAACTGGCTGTTTGCCGGTGTAATTCTGACGATTCTTGTACCGCCAACGACCATTCTCATTCCGGTATACCTGAATCTGAAAAGCTTTGACCTGATGGGGCTTATGACGCTTATAGCCGGCAAACCTGTTAATTTGCTTAATACCTATTGGCCGTTTATTCTGACGGCGATTACGGCCAATTCACTTAAAGCCGGTTTGTACATCTTTATCTTCCGGCAATTCTTCAGAGGTATTCCGAAGGAAGTGGAGGAGGCGGCCTATGTGGACGGCGCGGGCATCGGACGAACATTTTCAAGAATCATGCTGCCCAATGCCATTCCGTCCATGGTAACAGTCATGCTGTTTTCCTTCGTATGGCAGTGGAACGACAGCTTTTATACGACGACTTATCTGACTTCAAGTAAAGTCATGTCGACTCAGTTATCGTCCCTTCCGTATAATCTGGCCCAGCAGGTTACTGACGGTGCAGCTTCCCAAGCCGATCCGTTCTATCTGAGTATGATCCAGGATACAGGAATTCTTCTTGCCATTCTGCCTTTGATCATCATCTATTTGTTTGTGCAACGATATTTCGTAGAGAGTGTAGAGCGTACGGGAATCGTCGGTTAAGTTAAGTTCTTCTGTACGTTTGGAGTGGGATCAGACTGGAAGAGGGAGGAGGAACTTCATGCAACATTCCATCTGTGAAAAGGGGGCATGTAACGATCTCATGAACGTCTGCTCACAGCAGAACCGCGATCCTTCCCTGCGCAGGATCCCCCTGCTGGTGTGGAACGGGCTGCGGGAGCGGGCGCCGACCTGAGCGATCTGTTTGATCAGAGATACTCTGACGGAGCATACTCGCGTTATTGCAAGGCAATATATCAGATCAGGAGGAATTAAAGTGAAGAAGTTCATGACATCTTGTAAACTTGTACTCATTCTGGCTTTATTGATCACAATTGCTCCATGGGGAGGCAGCCGTGCCGAAGCATGGGTGGGCATGCCGATGGGCAAGCTGCACGTAAACGGCAAAAACCTGGTGAACAGCAACAACCAGCCTGTGCTACTGAACGGTTGGCATCAACCCTCAGGTGCCTACTGGACGTATCAGGACAGCAATTATTACCTCAATTTGCACGGCAATAACCGTCATGCAGCTACACTGGCTTATCTGAAAGACATTACCGATACTTTTGCTGACACCAGCGCGAAGTACGGAAGCAATCATGGCTGGAATATGAATCAGGTACGTCTGTTCATCGATCGTCAGGACATGGGAGATGTGGCTGCTGGTACATATAACTTTGCCGGTGTGCAGACCGTTACGCAAAATGTAATTATTCCGTATATTCAATATGCCAAAACAAAAGGTGTCTATGTTGTCCTAGGACTGGACTTCACATTGAAGGATGATCAGGCGACAACACCTGCCAACCTGCAAAAATTCAACGAAATCTGGGGTTATCTCGCTTCACGCCCGGAGATCAAAAGTGCAGACAACGTTCACTTCGAACTGATCAACGAACCGGTGAAATCCTATGCCAATGGACATTGGGGTGGATACAACGGGGAAAATGACTTTGTGGATCACTGGAATGACTTGCGTAATTTCCAAAATTCCATGATTTCAACAATTCGCAGCAAAGGTGCGGACAACGTCATCTGGGCGGCAGGTCTGGGATACAACCAATTTTACAGCTTGACGGCAAGCCATCCATTGACTGATCCGCTCAATAACTATGGATATGCGGTTCACTGGTACCCTGGTTATGGCGCATATGACAACTTCTCTATCCTGCAAGACCAGTGGAATACCAACGTGAAGGCAGCTGCTGACAAATATCCGATTAATATTACCGAGGTAACCTGGTTCAAAAACAAACCTGGCGATTCGGCCTATTGGAACTTGTTTAATGGTAGCAATGAAGGTTTTGGCACCAATACCAAAACGATTTTCAACGCATCAGGCAATGTCAGCATTGCAGCTCATATGAACGGATTCATTCTAAGTGAAGGACCACGAAGCTCCTTTGCCGATCCTACGGCAGGCCTGAAGTGGGACGGTGATGCTTCACGGAGTGCCATGGGACGATTCCTGTTTAACTGGTACCATGAACGTGCTCAGACTTACCCGGGCAGTGGAACAGGTGGACCGACAACGGGTCTTGTATCCGGTGCAACTTATAAAATCGTAGCCCGGCATTCCAACAAAGTTGTTGATGTTCCTGGTGGTCAAAATGAAAATAATCTTCAGCTCCAGCAGTGGAGTGATCTGGGCGGTAACCCTCAGAAGTGGGTTCTGACCTCGATCGGTAGCGGCAACTATACACTGACAAGTGTGAACTCACCGGACAAAGTCATCGATATTCGCAACGGTACCCTCACCAATGGGGAAGCGGTTCAACTCATGAGCAATCTGAACACAACCGCTCAGCATTTTAAGGTCAACGATCTTGGTAACGGGTACTGGAGTATCATCAACGTGAACAGCAATAAAGCGATTGAAGTGGCAAACGCTTCCACTTCGGATGGAGCCTTGCTGCAGCAGAGCACCTACACAGGTGCTACAAACCAACAATGGAAATTTGTTGCCGTTAGCAATTAATAAGCACAACGTTAAACAAAAACCTCCCCAAGTCATTCCATGTCTTGGGGAGGTTTTTTGCGTTTATTTTTGATACTTTGGGATGGATGTCATGCGAAGGTAAAATACAACTATATTTGTGCGCTAACCCGCAGACCAACAATTATTTTCATGCAAGCATTGTACGCTACAGTATGTAAATGTACCATAAGGAAGAAGTTGTACCTTCACCAGGAAGAAATGCCCGGTGTATCATTGAACAGCTACCTTAACACAGAGAAATGTAAGCGCTCGATAAAAAAAGGGAGGGTACATATGCAGCTCCTATGGTCCAAATTTTCACCCGTGTTCCGCCGATTCCTCATTTCGTATCTTGTCATTCTGATGATTCCTCAAATTGCGGGATATGCCTCTTACCGAGCTTCTATTGAAGCGGCCCGTTCCAGTTCCATTGAAAACAGCTTGAAGTCGCTGAGTCTCGGGAAAGAGATCATTGAGCGAAATCTTCTTCAAGTCGAAGCTTTTACCAGACAGCTTGCCGTCAATCCCGATTTGCAAAATTTAATTGCTGGGCCAAAGCCGCATGATCTCTACAATGTCTACGGTATGAACCGTATGCAGCGGAGCCTCTCCATGTACAGCAGTACCAATGATTACTTGTCCCATTTCTTCATTCACATTCCGAACTACAATGCCATCATCACACCAAGAACTGTGTATTATCGTCCAGAGCATTATTATGCTGCCAATCAGCTGGACGGTATGTCGTTTGAACAATGGCATGACCAAATTCTTAAACAACCACACTTTAATGAAATCATACCGCTTCGAAACTATAAACGTGAAATACTCGGCACTGTGCTTGCAGACGTTCCCGCCATTACGTTTCTGCAATCTCTGCCTTTGAACAGCTTCAACAAACCGCAAGCGACGATTGGTGTCATGATTGATCAGGATCAGATGGCCAGCCTTACTCAAAATATTGTGGATCAATATGGCGGCTGGACTCTCGTCACTGATGCGGAAGGACAGATCATTTTCTCCCATGGCATTGAACAAGCCGAAGCCGAGCAAATGGCACAGAGTCGCCAGAGAGAAGATAACGCTGCGGAAACGGAGCTGAACGTGCAGAATGTACAGCCTGGAAATGATGGTCGGCTGCTGATATCGATGCAGTCCAGTCAAAATGGATGGAATTACATGGCAGGGATTCCGGAAAAAGCACTCATGACAAAAGCGGACCAAATCAAACAAGTCACGCTGGTCTTTACTTTGGCAACCATTGCCTTGGGACTGTTATTCGGGCTGGTTCTGGCCTATCGGAATAGTGCACCCGTTTACAGATTGTTGGCCTCTTTTAGGGAACAAATCACCGATTCCCCAGGCAGACGGGGCAATGAATATGATTTTTTGGCAAGCCATATTAACAATCTCATTGCTAATAATGACTCACTTAAAAACGCCATGAATGAGCAGATTCCGTTATTGAGAGACGGTTTTATCAAACGTTTGTTAACGGGAGAAGTCTATACCTCACTTGAGTTGGAGGTTATCTCATCCCAGGCGCACATTTCTCTTCATAGCAGCAAGGGCTTGGCAGGCTTAGTGAAGGTAAACGGATATGCCAATCCGGACAGTGAAGAAACGATCCATGAACTGGGTGTCGCAAGGCTGCTCATCAAACAGGTACTTACAGAGTGGAATGCGCAGCTGCTGATCACGGATTGGGGAACAGACCAGATCGCTTTTGCCTGTCCATTGGATGAGAACTCACTGAATGAAGCTATAGGGAGATGTGAAAAAGAGCTGAACACCTTGATGGAAGTGATCTACCGGGAGCATCGGATATCCACAACAATTGGCACAGGTGCAGCTTACGAGGTCTGGAATGATGCAGGGCGTTCCTTTGACGAAGCCAAACAAGCTCTGGATTATGCCATTCATATGGGAACAGATCATCTGGTGAGATTTGAAGATACGATGAAGGAAAATGAAATGTTCTATTATCCGATTGAGTCTGAACAGCGCCTGCTGAACACAATCAAAGTCGGTGAGCCTGAAGAGGCGATACGTATTCTGGAGCAATTGTTTCTTCGTAATTTAGAAGAGCGGGAACTGTCCTACGAGATGACACAGCAGTTCATCATGGAGCTGAAGGGGACTTTTCTGAAGCTGGACGAACCCAAATTCAAGTTGGATGCCTCCCTGCTGGAGGAATATAAAACCCGGGTGACATCCATTCAGATGACAGAAACGATTACTTCGCTGCGTGCAAAGTTCAAACGGTTAACGGAAGACATCTGCGGTGATTTCCAGAGAAGAAGAGCAGGAGCACATGCGGATACTGTAAGCGAAATGATTTGTTTTATCCAACAACATTATGGGGATGCAAACTTGACGATCTATCGGATTGCCGAGCACATGAGCAAGTCCGAGAAGTTTATATCCCAACTATTCAAAGAACATACGGGAGAGAATCTTTCCGATTATGTAGAACGGGTACGCATCGATGCTGCCTCGAACTTGTTGCACTCCACCGGTCAGACCATTGACGAGATAGCGGAGGCCACCGGGTATAATAGTGCACATTCATTCCGCCGAGCTTTCAAGCGGGTACGCGGCATTTCTCCGAGTGTATTTCGGAAAATGGACGTTCATAGCGGTTAATGTAGGCTGTTTCTCGGGAACTATATTCGCTATTTGTACTTTCTCAGCGTAACTGTACCTTTACGCATCCCCAGCGCAATCTTATGATTACTCAAAAAGTAAGCGCTACCAAGTTGAGCTGAAGTTCAGCACGATTGGAAGCCAAGAATGGGGGGATGATTCTGAGAACCACAATGACCAGTGAATCAAAGTCCGTGGAGAAACCAAGTAAACCGTTTGCCTTGAAGCAAGCATTATCCAGAAGTTGGAGGCGACATTGGCAGCTATATCTGCTGATCCTGCCACCGATTGCTTACTTTATTATTTTCAAGTATGTACCTATGGTGAATGCGATCCTGGCATTTAAAGATTACAACGTCATCAAGGGGATCTGGGGCAGTCCGTGGGCCGGAACCAAGTATTTCGAATTACTTTTTAAAAATCCGGCGTTTGTTATGCTGATCAAGAACACACTCTACATTTCGTTTTACAGCCTGATCGTTGGTTTCCCGATTCCTATATTACTGGCGCTCGCGCTGAACGAAATCAAAAACATACGATTCAAAAAAACAGTACAAATGGTGACGTATGCTCCATATTTCATCTCTACCGTTGTTATGGTCTCCATCATTATGCTCTTTCTGTCTCCTAGGCTGGGTATTGTCAACACGATTGCAGGCGCCCTTGGTTTCGGAGCGGTGAATTTTCTCGGTGAGCCTGGACTGTTTCGATCCATCTACGTATTCTCCGATGTGTGGCAGGGAATGGGGTACTCCGCTGTGATATATCTGGCTGCTCTGGCAGGTGTTGATCCATCCCTGTATGAAGCCGCCAAAGTGGACGGAGCCAACCGAATACAGAAAATCATCAATGTTGATCTGCCTGGACTACTTCCGGCAGCCGTCATCATTCTGATCCTGAGTGTAGGGAATATCATGGCTGTTGGGTTCGAAAAAATATATTTGCTGCAAAATCCGCTCAACCTGTCTGCTTCGGAGATTATCTCCACCTATGTCTATAAAATAGGATTGCTGAATGCCAATTATAGCTTCGCTACTGCGGTTGGCCTGTTCAACTCGGTGATTAACCTGATTCTGCTATTAATTGTAAACGCGGTTGCCAAGCGACTGTCCAATACAAGTTTATGGTAACGGGAGCGAAAGGAGGAGAATCAACCCATGCCTAACACACAGACAAATGCAGGTCGTTCGCGGATCAAGAGCAGCAGTACGATTCGTGAATCCTGGGGAGACCGCGTATTTATAACGGTTGTTTACTTCATGTTGACAGTGGTGCTGATTGCCGTGCTGTATCCCTTGATATATATTGTGAGTTCTTCGCTCAGCAGCCCTGCTGCCGTCTCCTCGGGAAAAGTCTGGTTGTGGCCCATTGACCTGACGTTTGACGGTTACAAGTCTGTATTGCGGAATGATCAAGTCCTTACCGGTTATGCCAATTCCCTTTTTTATACAGCCTGCGGCACCTTCATCAGCGTGGCACTGACCATTATGATTGCTTATCCATTATCCAAAAAAACGTTTGTTGGCCGTAGCTCGTTAATGATGTTTATTACCTTCACCATGTTGTTCTCAGGCGGTTTGATCCCTACCTATCTGGTGGTCAAAACCATGGGACTGATAGATACCCGCTGGGCGTTGCTGATTCCCAATGCCGTCTGGGTATGGCAAGTCATCATTGCCCGTACCTTTTTTCAGAATTCGATACCGGAAGAATTGTCCGAAGCAGCAGACATCGATGGCTGCAGTGACATCCGGTTTATCTTCAGTATTATCCTGCCACTCGCCAAACCGATTATCGCCGTGTTGTCACTTATGTACGCTGTCGGTCAGTGGAATGCATACTTTGACGCCCTCATCTATCTGAAATCACAGTCGCTCTATCCGCTACAGCTGATATTACGCAGCATTCTTATTCTGAACAGCAGTACGGGGAGCATGGATGCATCGGAAATGATCAAACAGCAGCAGATGGCTGAACTCATGAAGTACTCGTTAATTGTGATGGCCAGCTTGCCGGTGCTAATCATCTATCCTTTTGTTCAACGGTATTTCGTGCAAGGTATGCTGATTGGCTCAGTTAAAGGATAAGTTCATTTTTTCTATTATTCATGAAGGAGAGGATTATATTGAAAAAAGCGGGATTCATCATTCTTGCCTGTATGCTGTTTACCTCGTTGGTACTTGCCGGATGTTCAAGCTCTGATAAGGGGAACGGCGAAGGCAGCGATCCGTCAGGCAAGACGGCCATTAATGTGTTTGCTCACCAGGGTTCGGATACCAACCTGTCCACTAACAAATTCACGAAGAAAATGGAAGAGAAGTTTGATATTCAGTTCAACTGGACTACGGTTCCATTCGACGGTGCAGCGGAGAAAAGACAGATTTCACTGGCTTCCGGTGATTATCCGGACTTGTATCTGCTCATCCCTTGGGTAGATCGTTTCTCCCAGACAGACTTGTTGAAGTTTGGTCAGCAGGGGGTTATTTTGCCGCTGAATGATCTGATTGAGGAGCATGCTCCCAATATTAAAAAAGTGCTTGAGAGCAATGACTATTATCGGGCCATGAACACTGCTCCTGACGGAAATATCTATGGTCTGACGGGTCTGAATGAATGTTTTCACTGTTCATACCCAAACAAGATGTGGGTCAACACCAAATGGATGGAACAACTGGGCCTGACCGAACCCACGACGACAGAAGAATTTAAGGAAATGCTTCGGGCATTTAAAACGAAAGACCCGAACGGGAACGGTAAAGCCGACGAAGTACCGCTAAGCGGTTCGACTGAAAATTTCGGTGTGCACATTATTCCGTACTTGATGAACGGTTTTATCTATGACGACGATCGGAATTATCTCATTGTCAATCAGGGGAAAGTGGAGACCGTAGTGAACAAACCGGAGTGGAAAGAAGGGCTTGCCTATATTAAATCCCTGTACGATGAAGGGTTGATTGATCCAGGGGCATTTACCCAAAACGTCGGGGCCTTCAAAAAAATTGGAGATAACGCTGATGCACAGCTTCTCGGTGCGGGAGCAGCGATGCATCCATCATTATTCGTAACCACTGCCGAAGGTTCTCCTTACGGGAATGATTACAATCCCATCCCTCCATTGAAGGGACCCCATGCTGCTTATGCTACGTACAACTATCCGATTGATCCCGGAGCGTCTTTTGTACTGACAAACAAAGCCAGTGAGGAAACACAGATCGCGGCCATAAAGCTGCTGGATTATCTCTATACCCAGGAAGGAACCATGGCATCATATCTCGGAGAAGAGGGCGTAAGCTGGCGCAAACCACAAGAAGGAGAAGTGGCGCTCAATGATCAGATTGAGCCGTTATATAAAGCCATTCCGCTTCCTTCTGGAGAAGAACCTCGTAATGACAGTTGGGCTGCATTAAGTCAGTACAATCATTATCAGGCATATCGGGACTCCGAAGTACAGGGGACAGACATCTATGCCAATGATGGTGGTGAGCGACGTCTCTATGAGGCGACATTGTTAATGGAGGGCAAGGAACCAAAAGAGATTTTCCCTCATTGGGCATTGTGGGTAGATCCGTCCCAAGCTGATGAAGCCAGCATGATGCAGACCAATCTCAAGGATTACATCGATCAGAACGCCCTGCAATTTATTACTGGCGCCAAAAGTCTGGATAAGGATTGGGATGAATATGTGAAAGGCCTGGAGGGATTGAACATTAATCGATATCTGGAGATTATGCAGTCTTCCTATGATACTTCTTCCGTTTCCAAATAATTAAAGTATCTGAATCATACAGAGCGGGAAAAGTTACTGCCTGTATTTGCACACCCACACGCGTTCCCGGTTCGCAGTCAACATATGCGAGCCGGGAACGTTTTTTATTGATATAGATTAAATCGTAATATCATTGCATCCTTCTTAAAATTCAGTGATTGGACCTGTCCTGCAAGCCAAACGTTCACAGGGCAGGTTCAACGGCTCGTGCACATTCTCTTAGTTTAGTACATGCGATATCTTCCGCTTAGAGCGAGCATGCTGAAAAAATACAGGCAATTGTCGTAATAACGTCGCTCTCCCTGACGCAAAGGTGTGTTCCAGAACTTGCGAACGAATGTGTCAGCATGTGGACCTTCCGCAGCCAGTGAAGCCATGGCATTGGTAGCCAGCAAACCTACAGGATGCAGTGAAGGTTCGTCGAAAGGTTCACCTTCTATTGTATAACGACGATAATCGGACATTTCAATATCACTGAAGAAGGATTGAATCCGATTGGATTGTTCGATCTGCCAGTGATCCTTGCGGAACCATTCCCAGTCCAACGCTATATTTGCAGCAACACGGTAGGCATCACTGTAAAAATGTCTGAAATCACCATACGGCTGTATTGGAGCCGGAGAGCCGTCATAGTTCGCATATTCAGGTGATAGTCCGGTTACGGGATGGCAGGCTGTATGAAGGTAAGCTCTACTAGCGGCCGCCGCTTCTTTCCAGAAGCGCTGATCTTCTTCATCCGCATATTTCGCGAATAGCTCATAAAAATGAGGCAGATGGTAGGATGGGTCGCTAAACGGTGTTTCTGGTATGAATTTGATCAGTTTTGTTTCCGGGTCCCACATGGGCTCGCCTTCGCCGTCTTCGCCTTGATGTATACATGCACGAAGGATTTTGCGGGCTTGTGCCTTGTAATCATAAGGTTCAGCGCCATCGCCCCAGCGATTGGAGGCAAAAAAAAGCGCCATGGCAAAAAACTCCTCACCATCAGGAGCAGGACCTTGCGAGAGTCGGGTTCCGTCAGGCTTGCAATGCCAGGCAAAATAATCTTTATAACGACCCGCTTTATGTTGCATAAACGAGTGTGAGAAATTCCAGAGTCGATCAAATTCCTCTTTTTTGTCCATCTGAACAGCCATCATCATGCCATAGGACATGCCCTCGGAGCGAACATCGAGATTACCAGTGTCCAGCAAATAACCCTTATCCTCACCCATGGGGTAATATATTCGAGTATTATCATCGCCGTAAAACAGCTCGTTCCATGTTTCTTCCAATCTGTTCGTGATCTCATTCTCATCGTAGCCTAGCTTCAAGAACAGATTTGTATATGTACCCGTATCCCACGCGCCTTGACCCGTGATATTCATGAGTATCCTCCTTCATCAATGCGGTTTTTCAAAATTATAACATGGAAATAGTATACAAATTAAAGCGTTTACATGAAAAATTATAGGTGTTCATATCTGCATGTCATTGTACTCAAATTAAAATGATATATTGGTTAAAATCCTATACTTTGTCAGGTTGTTGTAAAATTATGTAAGGGATACACTTTGGGAGAAGGATCACATCTGATCTAATAATACAAGCTGTGATTCTTTAAAAGTTGTTTGAGGATGGTCAGAATCTAAACCGGAAGGATGTGATGATGATTTATGCTCCAGGATTCAGGAGATGCAGGTGAAAACACGGAATTCACTGCACCGCGCGATCCAGTTGGAGTGACAGCGTCGGCAGTCAAGCCCGCAATTGATTTTGAGTCACATAGATATCGCGACATGATTGGCCGATCTCTTCTGAACAAAGGAAATAATGTCAGATTAAAACGAGCCATTGAGAAGGCAAAAAACGGCGAACCTGTCGTTATCGCTTATATTGGAGGCTCCATTACCCATGGTGCTGGTGCAGTACCTATCTATCTCCAAAGTTACGCTTATCGGTCGTATGAGTCGTTCAAGTTTATGTTTGCGCTTTCAAAAGATAGTCCGATTCATCTGATTAAAGCAGGTGTGGGTGGAACTCCTTCAGAACTGGGGATTGTACGTTATGATCGTGATGTGCTGAGGGGAGGTGCCGTTCAGCCGGATATTGTCATAATTGAATTCGCAGTCAATGACGCAGATGATGAAACCCAAGGTAAATGTTACGAGAGTTTGGTACTCAAAGCACTTACTGCCGATAACAAGCCAGCGGTCATCTTGTTATTCAGTGTATTCGAAAATGACTGGAATCTACAGGATCGTCTCGCTCCGGTAGGCTGGCATTATGATCTGCCAATGGTAAGTGTGAAAGATGCTGTCGTAGATCAGTTCAGCAAGACAAAAGGTGAAGGCAACGTTATTTCCAAAAAGCAATTTTTCCATGATATATATCATCCAACTAACATAGGGCATCGAATTATGGCCGATTGTTTGGAATATTTGTTCGACGTGACGAATCGTTCTGAGTGGGATGAGAAAGATCATGATATTGAAAAAGCTCCGCTAATTGGAAATGAATTTGTTAATGTGAAGCTGTTGGATCGGAAAAACGGCAATCATATTGCCCGAATCGATGCAGGCTCTTTTTGTAAAACGGACACGGATCTGCAGATGGCTGAGATGGATGCTCATGACTATGGTACACCTCAGTTCCCCAACAACTGGATGCGTACAGGAGAGGGAAAAGAGGATCAGAGTAGCTTTCGGATAAGTTTGCAGTGCAAACGCCTCATTCTGATCTTCAAGGATTCTGGTAACGATGAATTCGGAACTGCACATATCAAGGTAGATGGGGTATTTGTCCAAAAAGTCGATCCGCGTCAAGTGAACTGGACCCATTGCCATGCCACACTTCTGCTTAACGAAGAGCATGTGGGGGAGCACTCCATCGAGATCGAAATGGCGGAAGGTCATGAACATAAATGCTTCACCATTCTGGGTTTTGGCTATGTGGATTAACTGAAGACTGATAGTCACTCATATGTTCGGAGGAAAAGAGAATGGAATTGATCTCACCAGCAGTAACGGGATATGACCAGTATCGGGAGAATATACCACGTGGAGTCATGGAGACGGTAGAGTATCCTTCCACCACGGTTGGCAATTCCCGTAAAGCGATGGTGTACACCCCACCAGAATTTTCTTCGACAACGATGTATCCTGTACTTTTTCTTTTGCATGGTATTGGCGGAGACGAAACCGAATGGCATACTCATGGTTCTCCGCAAATTATTCTCGATAATCTGTACAACGATAATTTGCTTGAGCCGATGGTTATTGTTTTCCCCAACGGTCGCGCAATGTCGAATGACCGAGCCGAAGGAGACCTGTTTGAACCTGAGAAAATCAAAGCATTTAAACGGTTTGAATCCGATCTGCTCAACGATTTGATACCTTACATGGAGTCGAACTACCCTTTGCATAAAAGCCGGGATAAAAGGGCGATTGCTGGTTTATCCATGGGTGGAGGTCAATCCTTAAATATCGGATTAAGTAATCTAGACCATTTTGCATGGATTGGTGCTTTCTCCGCAGCCCCAAATACCAGAAGTCCGGAGCTGCTTGTCCCTGATCTTTCGAAAGCGCCTTCATTACTCTCGCTGTTATGGATCTCTTGCGGTGAACAGGACAATCTTATAGAGATTAGTCTTGGGGTTCACCAATATTTGGCGCAACACGGAGTACCTCATATTTGGCATGAGGAAAGTGGAGGACATGATTGGCCCGTGTGGAAGAACGATCTGTATCTGTTTTCGCAACGTCTTTTCAAGTGAATTTGCTGAAGAACATTCATATCGAATTGTAGCATCAACCAAATCTATTAAAATATCAGGAGGTATCATCCATGTTCAAATTCGGAAAAAAATTAATGACCGTTGTTCTCGCAGCTTCCATGAGTTTTGGTGTCTTCGCAGCCACATCGAGCGCAGCAACAGATTATTGGCAAAATTGGACAGATGGTGGAGGAACGGTCAACGCCGTGAATGGATCGGGCGGGAATTACAGCGTGAATTGGCAAAATACCGGGAACTTTGTTGTCGGGAAAGGGTGGACATACGGTACGCCTAATCGAGTGGTCAATTATAATGCCGGCGTATTCTCTCCTTCAGGTAACGGCTATCTCACCTTCTATGGTTGGACTAGAAACGCTCTAATTGAATATTACGTGGTGGATAGCTGGGGAACGTATCGTCCTACCGGAACGTATAAGGGCTCGATGACTAGTGATGGCGGCACATATGACATCTATACAACGATGAGATACAATGCACCTTCCATTGATGGTACTCAGACTTTCCCTCAGTATTGGAGTGTTAGACAGACCAAGAAACCAATCGGAGTCAATTCTACCATCACGTTCAGTAATCATGTGAATGCATGGGCGAGCAAAGGGATGTACTTAGGCAACAGCTGGTCCTATCAGGTGATGGCAACGGAAGGTTATCAAAGTAGCGGAAGCGCAAACGTGACGGTTTGGTAAAAATGATGTGATGCAGTTCAACTTCTGCACCTGCATTTGAAATTCAATTTTCCGGTAGCGTTGAGTAACGTTATTCTCCAGACTAACGGACCTCGACGTTGCCGGATTTAAGCTAGTAAAGGAGAATAATTGAATGAAGAAGCTGGTATGGTTAACTTTAATCGCTATAGTTGTTAGTCTAAGTGCTTGTTCAGCAAGTAATACGAAATTAAGCGATGACTTGGTATTCGTCGAAGGAGGAGCCTTCAAGAGCAGTAAGCCGAGTCAGATCGATAGGAATGAAACGCTGGATTCCTTCTATATTGGCAAATACGAAGTAACTCAAAAAGAATGGATGGAGGTTATGGGGGAAAACCCTTCTGGCTTCAAGGGAGATGACCTGCCTGTTGAAATGGTCAGTTGGTATGACGCAGTGGAATACTGTATTCAAAAAAGTATAAAAGAAAACCTGAAACCTTATTACAATATAGATAAAGACAACCAGGACACGAATAATCACAATGAAAATGACACTATAAAATGGAATGTAACGATCAACGAGGACGCCAACGGTTACCGTTTACCCACAGAGGCAGAATGGGAATACGCTGCAAGCGGAGGTCAAAAGAGCTTAAATTACACATACAGCGGAAGTAACAATCCTGATGAAGTTGCTTGGTACTGGGTAAATGCCGGCGAGAACATTCTGACGGGTGACTGGAGCTGGCCCGCTATTGAGAGCAATCGTAATCAAACCAAAAAAGTCGGAACTCAGAAGGCGAATGAGTTAGGAATCTATGATATGTCTGGGAATGTGAGAGAATGGTGCTGGGACTGGTACAGCGATTCGGAGAGTCCAAATCAAACTTGGCGAGTTGTGAAAGGCGGAGGCTGGATCGGCGGTGTCAATAACAATGAAATATCATTTCGAGGCAAATTTGATGCAAATGGTTTTGGTCCCGATCAAGGATTCCGTATTGTGCGTGGAGAATGAAAACTCTTTTTTCTGGCAATAGATTACTTCTGAGCTAAACCTATACTTTGTCGGGTGAAAACCTATAGTTTAACAGGTTGTTGTACCAAAATGTAAGCGTTACACTTGAATTGTTAACCCGGCGCTTCGCTACAATCGGAGCGTTCTTATAGTACGGTCCGATGGAACCATTTCTATGTTATTGATTAATGACGATGAGACTGGTAGAAATTTTGTTCTCCAAGTTGTGCGAGCAGACAACAATCCTGCTGTTGTTCTGCTGTTTAGCGTTTTCAGAACAACTGGAATCTACCTATTGATATAGATAAAATACATGCAGCTGATCAAGGATAAAAGTGAGGTGAGCTAATGTACAAGGTCATTGTCGCGGATGATGAGCCGTTTATGCTAGAAGGATGGAGAACAATGATTGACTGGCGAGCTTGTGGATATGAACTCTGCGGAACGGCAACAGATGGGGAGGAAGCACTTGCTTTATTCAACTCGGTTGAACCGGATCTTGTCGTCACGGATATTCAAATGCCTGTTATGGATGGTCTTGGTTTGATTCACACCTTGCGAGAAGATCTCGCCTATACCTCTAAAATTGTTATCGTTACAGGATACTCCGATTTTAATTACGCGAAGCAAGCCATACGGTATCAGGTCGATCAGTACGTGCTTAAACCTCTTGTTCCCGAGGAGATTCATCAAATCCTTATGGAAATGATTGAACCTCTGGACAAACGCAGAAATGAGCAAAAACAGAAAAATGGAGTCACAGTTACAGATGAAGCCTATGAAAATCATCTTAATGAATATCGAATAAACGAAGAATATGATTTAGAGCAAATGATGAATATCTCCAAAGAGATCTTGGCCTTGATTGAAGCAGAAAACACGTATTCCATCGATATTGCAGTGAGTGCACTGTTAGAGAAAAGTGAGAAAGCAGAGGTTTCGTTGGAATGGATACATCATGTCATCCGATATATCCATGGGGAGTTGCTACGAAAATATGGAAAAAGAGAGGGTTGCAGAGAAATACTATGTGAAAAAGATTGGCATGAGGCTGCGAGTTGGTCTTCCGGCACATTGCAAGACCTGTGTGTTCGACTGTCCAAGCAACTTTCCCAGTCTGAATTGAACCAAAAGACGGGTACGGGAGGGCTTGTTGCAGAAGCAGTGAATGAATTGAAGCAGCACTATCGAAGTAAAGTTAAATTACAAGATGTAGCTAATCGTATTCACGTGAATTCTGCCTACCTGGGTCAACAGTTCAAGCGGGAGATGGGGGTCAGTTTCAGTGACTATGTGCACCAGCTTCGTGTTGAGGAGGCCCGTAAACTCCTGCGACGTACCAATATGAAGATCACTGACATTGCATTCAGGCTAGGATATCATGATGCTGAATATTTCACCCAAAAGTTCAGAGCGCATACAGGGGAGCTTCCGTCAGTCTATAAAAACAAAAACCAAGGGTGATTATATGCGTCATAAATTCTGGATGTTCAGTAAGGTTAATGATATTCCTCTCCGATCCAAATTTCTGCTTATTTATGTACTTAGTATTCTCCTTCCTGTAATAACGATTAATATCTTCTTTTATGAACGAACCTCTGCGGATATCAAGATTAGAGAACAGGAAAATCTGCGTAAATCCATCGACAGGGCTGCGGGGGAACTGCTAGGCATGATTGATGAGAGCGTTGCCCTGAGCCGAATTATTGCAGCAGACGATTCGCTCTATGAGGCACTGGATCGGACCTATCACTCCCCCGTGGATTATTACAACGTCTACCATGCATTCCTGCGAGATAAATTAACACGGTACATGTCAGCGAATATTCTGGAGGTGCGTATCTATACGGATAACGACACCATTCAGACGGGTAGTCATTATATCGTGATGAAAGACAAGAATGTACTCCCTGGATTGAAACAGCTGAAATCCACCAGTGGAGGCATTCTTGTCGTTGATTATATTGAGCCATCCGGATTTAACGCGGGAAGAAGAATCAGTGTGATTGGCAAAATGGATACCTATACTTCCTATGCTAATTACAACAAGTATTCCAAGATTGATCTGGAACTTAGCCGGGTGTACAGCATTTTAAATCGTGAATCAGACAGTCTTCAGCTGCGACTGGTGGACAGCAACAATCGAACTGTCGTTTCAAGTGGGGAGTTCAGCGAAACCGACTTATCCCCCCTTGATAATGAATCAATGCTCAAGGAATCTGGAGATTCTGCTTACACGCTCGAAAAATCGTTGGGGAATCTAGCCTACCTAAAGGGTTGGAAATTGATTGGAGTTGCCGATACGCGTCACCTTGACCACCTTTTGCAAGAAGCCTTTAAATCAATTCTGGGGTTGCTCGCATTAAGTATCGTGGTCCCCTCTGTATTGATCTACATTATTTTGCGTTCCTACCACTATCGGATTCGCAAGTTATCCAGACATATGGAGAAGGTTCGTAACGAACGATTCGATCTGATTGAAATTCACGAAGGCCGCGACGAAATTGGCGGGCTTATTCGTACATTTAACATCATGATTGGTAAAATTCATACGCTGATTAATGACGTATATAAACTGGAAATCCGCCAAAAAGATCTGGAGCTGGATCAAGTGAGGACTGAATTGTCCATGCTCCAGAGTCAGATGAATCCCCATTTTTTATTTAACACATTGAATGCCTTGCTAGTCGTTAGTACAAAGAATGGATATACGGAAGTAATTGAGATTATTAAAAGTCTGTCCAAGCTGATGAGACAGTTGCTCAGTCATTCTGACAATCTGATTCCTTTGCAAGAAGAGCTGCAATTTACGAATCTTTATCTCCAGATTGAGAAGTTTCGCTTTGGAGAGCTGTTTGATTACACCTTCGAGGTTGATCCTGATGCAGCTTCGTTGCTCATTCCCAGAATGAGTATTCAACCGCTCGTCGAAAATGCCTGCAAACACGGCTTGCAGGCGCGAAAAAATGGAAGACAGATCAAGATAACGGCGAGTCGAAACGCTTCTGAACTGGTTATTCAGGTGATCGATAATGGAATCGGTATGGATGCAGGGAGATTAACCGAGCTCCTGCGAGATATTCGTTCTGAAAGACCCAGGAACGGCGAGCATGTAGGACTCCGCAATGTCTACCGCAGGTTGGAACTCTTTTATGAAGGAAATGCGATATTTGATCTAAGCAGTGTACCTGGAAAGGAAACCATTGCAGGGTACCGTATACCGATCTCCAAGCTGGAACAGAGGAAATAGGAGGTAAACTCTCATGTATAAAGTATTGTTAGTCGATGATGAACCTTATGCCATTGAAGGGTTACAGCTTCTGATCAATTGGGAAAAGTATGGTTTCGAAATCAGAGGTGTGTGCGCCAACGGTGAGGAAGCCATTCGGATGATGGAACAAGATCGACCTGATCTCGTGGTGACAGACATTCGTATGCCTGTGATGAATGGGCTGGAACTTGTAGAAGAAGCACGACGATTGGAACATGAGTCTGTGCTGTTTGTCATCACGAGTGGATACAGTGACTTTAATTATGCCAGACAAGCTATTCGATTAGGTGTCTCCAACTATTTAACCAAACCGGTTGACAGTACAGAAGCAGAGGATATGTTGGTCCGTCTCCGTATGCAATTGCAGGAGCGTGAAACCCAGGAGCGTATAAGGGAACATGCAAACGAGCAAAGGATCAAAGCGTTTTTGTCCGCACTGATTAAGGATAAGCAAAATATATCGGAGGAGGAGATGTCAGAGATACGTCCTCGTTTAAACAAGTCCCATTGGGCATACCTGCGGATAGCCTTTCAGGGAGATATTCAGGAAGTCTGTTCAGTAGTCGAACAAACGGCTGAAGAAACAACTTGCTGTTATGTGATAGACAGAACAAGAGACTCATTGGGGCTTGTATGGGGGGAGGAAACGAATAATAGAAATGAGACGTTTGAAGCAATTAAAGCTTTTACACAGCGTTTGATGAACAATATGCAACATAACGGCTACGGAGATATTCATATCGCGGTTGGATTAACGGTCAACAATCTGGAGCATTTATCTGAATCCTTCCGCTCCGCACAGGAAGTTGGGCGTTATTTGTTTTTTAATCAAGAGCGTCTTTTGTTTGCCGAAGATATTCAGCTGGAGAATTGGCAGTTTGATCCAGAAACGCTGTCAGAGGTGGACCATATTTGCGATTTGCTTGAAAACGGTTCTGTAGAGGAACTCTCGTCTGCGATTCGGAGTGCTTTTGAACTGTTTGTACAGATGAAGGCTGCGCCAGAGATTGTACATATTTTCTCTACCCATATTATATTCCGCGGATTGTCCCTGTGCAGAGAATTAGGAGGAGAACCTAATTCTCTAATGAACGAATTGGCGAGTGGAATTCTGGAGAAGGGCCATCGAAATATAGAAGAGGTTGCTAACAATCTGGAACATTTCTGTTTGCAATGCAAGTCAGCACTGGCAATTTTCCGGGAGAGGCAAATGGGTGGCATCCAGGCGACGGTTGCTGAATATGTGCAGATGCATTACAGGGAGACATTTACGATCCAGGAGCTCGCAGAACGATTCTACGTGAATCCTGTCCATTTAGGGCAATCCTTTTTGCGAAAGTATGGTAAGGGTGTAATCGAGGTAGTACATGATTTAAGAATGGAGGAAGCGAAGCGTCTGCTCCAGCAGACGAATCAAACATCCAGTGCGATTGCGGAGCAAGTAGGGTACCGCAGTTACCAGCATTTTCTCAGACACTTCGAAAAACGAACAGCCATGAAACCAGTAGAATACAGGCAAAAGTATGCGAATTGATCCATGAAAAAGAAGAATCCCTCCTGAATAAGACCTACAATTACAGGGGGGTAGACCTTAAATGTATATATTTTGTAACCGCATACATTTCTTCATACTAAAAACAGTAAGACATACCACTTCCAAGGAGGGCAAGTACATGGGGGGACTTAAGAAAAAGAAGCTTTGGGGTTCCGTATCACTCGTTCTGGCTTTGAGTTTGGCACTGGCAGGATGCAGCGGTGACAATGAGAAAGCGACTACAAAGGATGGGAAAGAGGTACTGAACATCTCGGCCTTTATCGGAACGCCAAATCAGGCGCCAGCTAAAGATAACCGAATCTACAAGAAGATTCAGGATGAACTCGGCGTTAATCTTGAGATGGAGTTTCTAGTAGGTGATCTTCAACAGAAGTTGGGCGTTATGATTGCCGGGGGCGATTTCCCGGATCTGATCACAGCAGACACCAAGTTGGTCTCAGCGGGTGCGGTTATTGCGCTCGAAGATCTCATTGAAGAGCATGCACCTAATCTGAAGAAACATTTCGGTAAAGACTGGAACCGGATGAAGGATTCCAGTGACGGACATATTTACTGGTTGCCTAACTATGGAGTGTATACAGGAGAGTTCATTAGTAACTATTATTCTGGTCCTGCATTCTGGATCCAAAAGTCCATACTGAAGGATGCCGGGTACCCAACTCCAAAAACGTTGGATGATTTCACAAAGTTGGTCCGTGATTATGCAGCCAAGAATCCAACTATTGATGGTCAACCAACGATTGGTTTCACTACATTGGCTTCAGACTGGCGGACGTTCCCTTTGCTTAACCCACCTGAACATCTTACGGGTCACCCCAACGACGGGGGCGTAGTCGTAGATGATAGTGGAGTCGCAACCGTTTTTGCCGACAAAGATATCTCCAAACGGTATTATAAGGAACTAAACAATCTGTACAACGAGGGATTGCTGGATAAAGAAGCCTTTGTTCAGAACTACGATCAATATCTGGCCAAAATTTCTTCGGGACGTGTGCTTAGTATGTTCGACCAGCACTGGAATTTCCAAGCCGGCGAAGACCCACTCGTAGCACAGGGGAAAATTGGCCAGACATACGTAGGCTTCCCGCTTGTCTATGATACAAGTATCACAGATCATTATCTGGATCGTCCGGTCATTAACTTGAACAATGGTTTTGGTATCAGTAAAGATGCCGAAGACCCTGTCGCACTCATCAAATTCCTCGATAAGCTTATGGACGAGAAGTACCAGAAGCTCTTGTCATGGGGTGAAGAGGGTGTAGACTATCAAGTGAATGAAGAGGGAAGATTCTATCGTACACCAGAGCAACGGACAGAGCAGGATGATCCAGCATGGAGATTGGTTAACAAAGCTGAAGGTTTCTACGCTGCTGCACCGAAGCTTGAAGGAACATTTGAAGATGGCAATGCAATTGGAGCGATCAACCAACCTGAGGAATTCTATGACAACCTCAAACCGGAAGATAAAGAACTTCTGGATGCATACGGCTTCAAAACGTGGAGTGACTTCTTCTCTCCTGCACCAGAAAATCCAGTGTACTATCCAGCATGGCAGGTCGATCTGAAAGAAGGCTCTGATGCTGCGGTAGCGAACAAACAAATGACAGACACTTCATTGAAATTCTTGCCTAAAGCAATCATGTCAAAACCGAATGAGTTCGATAACATTTGGACTGAATATGTAGACGCTTACAAGAAGATCGATGTCAAATCCTATGAAGATCGAATTAATGATCAACTGAAATGGAGAATCGAGAACTGGTCTGTTAAATAAAAAAATGCGGCAATGATTCTCTCGGAAGGTATCAACCAAAGGATTACTCAGGCGAGTGCCTTCCGGGGACATCATGCTTAAAGTCGCTGCAAGCCAATAGGAGGAGTGAAAGATGGCGAACACGCCTGGAGCCATACCAGAGCAAACCACCGGTACAGTCGTTCCCAAAGCACCACTGTTAAAACGATTGCGCGGACAAAGACAACTCATGTTCATGTCATTGCCCATCGTTGCGTACATTCTCGTATTCTCGTATTATCCCATTTGGGGCTGGGTTATGGCCTTTCAGAATTACAGTCCTGCGAAGAGTTTCACGCAGCAGGAATGGGTCGGGCTCAAACACTTTAAGTTTTTGCTAACAGACGATGCATTTCTTAACGTGCTTCGTAATACCATTGCGATGAGCGTCATCAATATGGTGCTCGGATTTGCGACAGCAATTATATTTGCCATTTTACTTAATGAGATCAAACATAAGTTATATAAACGAACCATTCAAACAATATCGTATTTACCTCACTTTCTCTCATGGATTATTGTGACAGGTATCGTAGCAAGTTCACTATCTGTAGATGGTGGGATTGTGAATGTGGTACTCATGAAGCTGCATATCATTCAAGAACCTATCATGTGGCTTAGCGTTCCGGAATACTTCTGGGGCATTGTAGGCGCATCCCATGTATGGAAAGAAGTTGGCTGGAATGCCATTATTTATTTGGCGGCCATCACGTCTATCGATCCTTCCCTCTATGAAGCGGCAGAGATTGATGGTGCGAACCGATATAAGAAAATGCTGTATGTGACCTTACCCGGAATCAAATCCATTGTTATCATTTTGCTGATCATGAATATGGGCTGGATTTTGGAAGCTGGATTCGAGGTTCAGTATCTGTTAGGTAATGGTGTGGTTGTCGACTGGTCACAGACGATAGATATATTTGTCCTGAAGTACGGACTACAGATCGGGAATTATTCTTTGGCTACTGCGGCAGGTATCTTCAAAACAGTAGTTAGTATCACGCTGATCTTTGCGGCGAATTCAATTTCCAAACGGCTCGGGGAAGACCGATTAATATAAGGGGGACTAGAGATGGGAATCAATAAATCTCGGCTTGAACCGATTGTCTTCCATACGTTAAATGGTATACTGATGATCGCAATCGCGATTGTTACCCTGTATCCGTTTGTGAATACACTCGCCGTATCATTCAATGCCGGTAATGACACCATCCGGGGTGGGATTTATCTGTGGCCTCGGGTATGGACAGATCAAAACTACAGAGCAGTATTTGCAGGAGGGACCATCTTCAGCGCCTTTGGTATATCTGTGGCGAGAACGGTTTTGGGGACAGTTTTAAGTCTATTCTTAACCTCCATGCTGGCTTACACACTAAGCCGAAAAGATTATATATTACGAAAGCCCATTACCATTACAGTTGTTCTTACGATGTATTTTAGTGCAGGTCTTATTCCAACTTACTTCCTAATGAAAGATTTGCATTTGTTAAACAACTTCCTGGTGTACATTATTCCTGGGCTGATCAGTGCCTTTAATATGATTGTTATTCGAACTTATATCCAGACACTACCCGAGGGATTGATCGAATCCGCCAAAATCGATGGTGCTGGAGATTTCAGAACATTCATTTCCATTATTCTACCGCTGTGCCAACCGGTTCTTGCTACTGTTGCACTGTTCATTGCAGTCGGTCAATGGAATTCTTGGTTTGATACGTTTCTGTATGCATCTTCCAAACAAAACCTAAGCACGTTGCAATATGAGTTGATGAAACTATTATCATCTTCTATGAATTCCAACAGCAGTGCAGCCGTTGCCAATGGTGCAGATCTTGGTGCGGCGCGTAACATGGTCACACCTGTATCTATTCGGGCAGCGATTACGATTGTTGCGGCATTACCCATCTTAGTCGTATATCCATTTTTGCAGAAGTATTTCGTTCATGGCTTGCAGCTTGGAGGGGTAAAAGAGTAAACTTAATGCAGTTCCAGATAACCGATCAAAAACGGTCACTAGGTGACCGTTTTTTTATGTTTTTTAAACGGCAGACCTTAGTATGTCAATTGCACACGAATCGAACTTATTCAATAATGTTGTTGACAATTAAATTAAAGTTACTATAATTTATATTTACTTGATTCACCAGTCAGTCTCTTTTCAGGGTGCCACTGCGCGCGAAAGCCCTATATCAAGAACTGTCCACAGCGCCTGACCATCCCGAGCTCTTACCATTTTATCAAGGAGACTGAAGAGAAATGAAAGTATTAATCGTGGAAGACTCCATTTTCGTACAGAAATTGCTTACAAAGCTGATTGTTGATCATATTCCAGAATGCGAGATTCAGATTGCTAACAATGGAGAGCAAGGATACAACCTATTTAAGGAATTTCAACCTGATTTTATAACCACTGACCTGCTGATGCCTGGTTTGAACGGACAAGAAATGCTTCGAATGATTCGAGAAACGGATAGCAATGTCAAAATTATTATCTTATCTGCAGATATTCAGAAGACAACTAGGGATGAAGTTGAAATGTTAGGCATTTCTGGTTTTTTGAATAAACCTTTAACCGCCGAGAAGGCAACTACTATGATTCAACTGATTCAGGCGGCCTATCATGCTTAATGATTTACAGAAGGATTTGCTTACTGAACTAGTGAACGTTTACGTGGGACAAGCGGCTAACATGTTGTCAGAGATTGTAGACAAGCGTATCGTTTTGAATATTCCGGAAGTGGAACTAATCTCCATATCCGATGTTGATCCTGGAGATCGAAGATACAACATTTTCTTTAGTGAAGGTCACCTGTTTAGGTCATCCTTACAGTTTGGATACGAATTTCAGGGAAAAGCATTTCTGATGTTTCCTGTTGAGCAGGCTAAAGTATTGGCAAACATCTGTCTTGGAGAACTGGGTGAGAGCGTTATACCGAACGATCCGAACCTGATGGACACGGATTTGGACGTTTTGAAGGAAGTTAGCAATGTCCTGCTTAACGCCATTATTGGAGAATTCGGTAACTTCCTGGAGATCAAACTGGAATACGTCCTGCCTGATATTGAACTGATCTATGTCACCAATTCCGATCAACAAATATTGCTTCAGAATGAAGTTTATGTCCTGGTTTTACATACCTCGTTTTTACTTGCCGATACGGATGTGACAGGTATCATTGTCATAGCACTGAGTATGAACTCCATATCGAGCCTGCTGGCCAAAATGGACGCTTTGTTGGAGGCGGACAATGGATAATCTTATTTCACAAGCTTTGAACAAAGCCCATATGGGAATAATGATCGTGGACAGGCATTTAAAAATTGTTGTGTGGAATGCCTGGTTGGAGCGCTTTACTGGCAAGAATGTAGAAGAGGTAGTTGGCTTAAATCTGCTTGAGGTCTGCCCACGGTTTAAGTCGAACATATATTTAAATATTTTGCAAAATGCGCTGTATCATGGACAGAGCAGGTTTTGCTCAAGCGCTTTACATAAGGCGTTCATTCTTCCTACTGAAGGAGAGGATGAACAATTATTCAGACAAAATATGCATGTTGAACCGCTCTATCATGAAGATCGGAGTTATGTCCTTATTCAGATTACTGACATGACACACACCAATACCAGGGTATATAAACTTAAAAATCTGATCAAAGAACTGGAGACGGAGTACGCCAAAATCAAAATCTCCGAGAAAATCAGCAAGCACTTGTCTTTGCATGATCCACTTACCGGTCTGCCTAATCGTCTTGCTTATAATGACCGTCTTGCCTGGGCCATCAGTAATGCCAAAAGAAACCATAACAAACTAGCCGTCATGTTTGTGGATGCTGATGGGTTTAAACAAGTGAATGATACATATGGACACCATGTTGGCGATCAAGTGTTGTTGGAAATGGCAAAGCGATTAAGCGAAACAATTCCAGGTGCGGACACTGTAGCTCGGCTTGGCGGGGACGAATTCATCATTTTAAGCCATCTGAAAGATGATCACGATGCTGAAGTCATCGCCAAAAGATTGGAAGCTGCATTCAGTACCCATTTCAAAATTGCCGGAAACTATATCAACCTTTCGATGAGTATTGGTATCAGCCTATTTCCCAAGCATGGACAGGAGCCTTCCGAACTTCTGAGACATGCGGATGGAGCCATGTACAAGATTAAAAAGAATGGCAAGAATGGTTATGGAATCTATGAACCTGAAAATGCTTAAGAAATCTAAGAATGTCATTTAATAAAGTTGCTATAATAGCAACTTTATTTGTCTATACAATTAACATAAGAAAAAATATGTTTTTTCTATGAATAATATTTTTTTACATATGAAGATGAGAGAGTAGTTATTGAGTAATGTAGTAATCATTCAGCCAGTAATACTTATAAAGGAGTGTGCATATTGAATGTAATAGATGGGTCGATAATCGTACTTTTGCTGTTCAGTTTCTATATTCTATTACTGTACGGAATGCCGATTATCTTAATCATAGTGGGGTATTTCATATTTAAAGGGTACAAAAAGCGCAGGGGTGTGAAGACGAACGATAAGTCGGTGGCTCCTGATGGTCAGCAAGCTAATATTAAACCATAGATTAATGGTTGATACCACGATATTGAGCGGGACCAGAGTAAGGCCCGATTGAGAGCCGCTATATTAGCGGCTTTTTTGGATTTTAAATAAGAAGAAGTCTGAAAGAGGCGATAGTCAGAACAGTACCAAAAGCAAGGAGAAAAACGCCTCTAAACTTGATGCCCATCATATCGTATTCATGAAGTTCATCCTTCGTACGATTAAAAGGCCATGAATTGGGTCGTCTCATTGCTCTAACTCCAAAGAATAAACCAATCATTCCAAGTAACAGAAAGAAAAAGAAGAAAAACATATCATCCACCCTTTAACAAAGATAAGTAATATGGAACCCTATTGATCTATTGATTTGCCTATGCTTGCTGAGAATACATACTTTATGAAGGGTTACCTGGTTTGAACATTTTGTTGAAGATCAAACTGTATACATAAGCCATCACCATAGGGATTAAAATACGAAGCATAAGACCAGATGATGTTCCTCCCATTAAAATACCACACTTTTCAGTAATCTTTGGCGATCCACTCTACAATAGTCAATATGAGAGGTGATACAACTGCTACTAAACATGGATGTGCTCGATGCCTGTTAATATAATATATCATAAGACATCCAGCCATAAGGAAGAGACCCACATCGAATGGCAGAGCTGAAAAGGAGCGATTCGTGAATTCCGGAGCAAGGTGTCAAAAGTATGTCTTTGATGTTAAGGCAAGAAAACTAGCGAATCTATTTCAAAAAAACTGGAACAGTGCTATGATAAAAGGGAAATAAATCTAATTATTACAATAAATTTAATATATTTACAGAGAGGGATTAAAGATTGAAACTATAATCCAAATATTTTTTATTATGAGGAGGATAAACTATGAATAAGAGAAAAACGAAGAAAGTTAGTACGGTAATGATTTGTATTCTATCGTTATTTTTGGCATCTTCAACAGTCCTGGCTAATACTGCATCTTCACCGTATAGTACACCCAAAATTAAGGGACACACGTACACTTTCACATCTGAAGTATGGACTCGAAATTTCACTACAGGTACGACTGCTGAAGCCGTTGCATCAGTGAAGGCTTCAGCAAGTGTTCCAAATGGATATATGGGAGCTATGGCTAGATTGTACACATCTGGCGGAAGCTTAACAGCTTCAAGTTCCATGACATATAATACGTCGAAAACCTCTAGTTTTTTTGTCTACTCTCCAAGAATAACGACTAAAACGACGTATTATGCTCAGAACGTTGGTGAATTCTATAATGGGAATGGATACACACGGTATACTGGATACAAATCGCCAAACTTAAAGTTATCGAACGTAAATTCATCAAATGTTTTATTTGAAAACAACACTGAAACATCGGAAACGATTCACGAATTATTGCTTCAAACTAAATATGATGTCAATTCACAGGGCGATACCTATGGCTCAGCATTATCTGAACCAATCATTGGGGTTGAACCCGATTTGATTGCTGCAATTGGCACCAATGGAATCGAGGGTTATCTAAAAGCTGAAGATCTTACACCTAAAATCACTACCATCGAAGAAGCCTTGGCACAAACACAAGTGAATGGTACTGTTCGAACGATTCATTTGTATGATGTAGAAGGAGACAATATTATTGGAGAATTTGATGTAGTTACTGATTATAAAGTAGAATAGAAATTTTTCAGAGTAAAAGAGCCGCTAAATTTGCGGCTTTTTTGGGTTAAGCTATCCATTTCAAATAAGTTGCCTAGCCGTATTCTTTGCCGAAGTCCTCCATCTTTTCAAGGATCGGTAATAACTTCATTCCCTTGTCTGTTAACGAATACTCAACTCGTGGAGGAACTTCCGGATATACATCACGTTGAATAACACCATCATTCTCCAACTCTTTAAGCTGCTTTGTAAGGGAGCCTTGAGACAGATCTCCAAGGAATTTTTTGATATCCGTATATCTCCGTGTTTCGTCTTTTAGGTACCATAAGATAAAATATTTCCAACGCCCAGAAAGGACATTCTGAGTAAAAGCTATGGCGTACATGTCACTTTTTCCATCTATAAACTCTTGTTCAAATCCTTCGTTGCAAACTCTCATTCATATCACTCCTGATCCAAAGGTACAAAAAGATGTACTATGTTCATTTAAATTGCCTTCTTTGCAAACGAAACGAATACACTTATGATTGGTTCAAGAATCAAAACAAAACCATTTTAGTTTGACTAAAGTGTAAAAATATAAACTCATTTGGTTTTATAGTTAGTAGGCTAAGTAATTATTATATTTTTTAATCCTATAGTTAGCAAGCTAAATAATAAATATAACTCAGAAAGGTGTATCCGATGTGAATACAGCAAATGGACTAAAACTTTCGATTTTGGAATTTGTTCATATCTATGCAGGATCTGAGGCTTCAGAAAGCCTTCAGAACGTGACAGAAATGGTTCAATTCGCAGAACAGTGGGGGTTTAACAGATATTGGTTTACAGAACACCATAACACCAAAAACTTGATGAGTACCTCACCAGATTTACTGAGCTTGCATGCGGCAGCTCATACCAAAAGCATTCGAGTAGGCTCAGGTGGCATCATGTTGCCGAATCACAGTGCCTTGAAAGTGATGGAAAACTTTACGCTCCTCGAAGGATTATATCCAGGGCGGATTGACCTCGGGATTGGACGAGCTTCAGGCACGGATGGCAGAACCATGTTGGCATTGTTGAGGTCTCAAGAATTAATGGAAGTGAATGATTTTCCAGAGCAATTAGATAACCTGCTTTCTTTCTTTGCCCGTGACTTCAAAGAAAACCACCCGTTTAGTTCCATCCATCCTCCGGGAGATCATTCCATGGTTCCAGATCTGTTTATGCTAGGATCTAGCGAGGGTGGATTACATTTTGCCTTGGAAAAAGGATTAGGGTTTGTATTTGCTGCACATTTGGCACCGCAACTGGCTATTCCTGTGTTGAGAGCTTATCATGCGAATTTTAAGCCTTCGTCTTATTTTACGGAACCTCAAAGTATGTTAGCGACAATCGTTATTACAGCCGAAACGGAAGAAGAGGCTAAATATATCGCAGGACCAGCTGAGTTAATGTGGGCACAGATGAGTACGGGGACGAGAAACCTTACTTTCCCTACACCGGAAGAAGCCAAAAATCACACCTATACGCCTCATGAAGAGCTGGCCAGGGAACGTAATAAAGATCGCTTTGTGATTGGAAGTGTCGAACAAGTTGCGGAGCACCTTTGGCAGCTTGCGAAAGCAAGTTTAGTGGACGAAATTATGATTGCAGACTTTTATCCGAATCAAGAGAGCCGCAAGAAAGGCCATGAATTATTGGCAAAAGAATTAGGTTTATCACAGGGGAATAAGTGAACTCGTGAAAAGGAGATCATTCAACTATGGAAGAAAGAAAGCTTAAATTAGGAGGAATTATTGATGGCGTGGGTTGGAATCACACGGGTTGGAGACACCCCGCTATTCCAGCAGATGCCAGTGAAAATATTGAGTATTACGTACAGAAAGCCATACAACTTGAACAGGCAAAGTTCGATCTCATCTTTTTGGCAGACGTAAGTCATATTGGACCTGGCATGATCCCACACTATCTAAGTATGTTTGAGGGCGTATCCATTTTGTCTGCACTAAGTATGGTAACACATTCCATTGGCTTGGCTGCAACCATAGCGACTTCATATGCTGATCCCTTTACAGTTGCCAGGCAAATCGCCTCACTCGACAAGATTAGCAAGGGCAGAGCAGGGTGGAATGCGATCACCTCGAATCCGGGAGGGTTAGCCAATTACAGTCGGTCCCATTTAAGAAAAGCAGATCTTTATCCCATGAAAAAAGAGTTTTTGGAAATTGTTGAAGGCCTTTGGGATTCGTATGAAGACGATGCCTTTATACGTGATAAGGAACGTGGGGTATTTTATGATCCGCGTAAGATGCATCCTCTACATTATAACGGGAATTACTTCTCCGTGGAGGGTCCTTTAAATATCAGTCGATCGAAGCAAGGCAGACCGGTGGTCTTTCAAGCCGGCACTTCCCCGGAGTTCATGGATATTGCTGCACAGCATGCTGAAGTCATCATGGCACCTGGACATGATCTGGAATACCTCAAGGCATTCACTGCTGAACTGACACGTAAAGTTCAAAATCAAGGGCGTTCACCACATGATCTGTTGATGATGCCTTCTCACAACCCGATCGTTGGTAAAACGGAGAAAGAGGCTCTCGAAAAGCTAAGGGAAATCGAATCATGGATGCCACAAGGTTATCGAATGCCGAAACCTGGGTTAATAGGATCGGCGGAGCACGTTGCCGAACAAATCGAACATTGGTATAGAGCAGGCGTCATGGATATCTTGCTCATTAGACAAGATCATCCAGCAGGATTTAAAGACTTTATTAAATTGGTTGTTCCCATCTTGCAAGATAAAGGCATATTCCGCAAGGAATATGAGGATGACACACTTCGGGGGAATTTAGGTCTACCTTACCCTGAAAATCAATACACGAAGTAACAATCAGAAATTTGTTATTTAAAATAAAGGAGATGTTATACATTGAGTAAGAAAATTCGTACAGGAATCATAGGGGCTTCCATTAATAATGGGTGGGCGAGTGGTACACACATTCCAGCTATTGAGCATTTGGATGAGTTTGAGCTTACAGCAGTGGGGACAAGCAATATGGCTAGTGCGAAGAAAAGCGCAGAAGCTTTCCGGGCAGATCATGGCTTTGATAATATGGAGGAGTTGGCTCAGCACCCTGATGTGGATATGGTTGTTGTAAGTATTAATGTCAAGGAACATTATAACGCCGTTAAAGCCGTCGTGCCTGCTGGCAAACCAATCTATTGTGAATGGCCTTTGGGTTCGAATACAGAGGAAGCGCTTGAAATGCAGGAATGGGTATCATCTACCCAACTGCCAAATGCGATTGGATTACAGGCTAGACAAGCCCCGGCCATTCAATATGTAAAAGATTTATTGACAGAAGGTTATATCGGTAAAGTGTTATCTGCCAACCTGAAGATCGCTATAGATGGCATGGGTGGCGTTGGTGACAAGTCGACTGCGTATTTGTATGACCGAAAAGTTGGAGGGAACTTGCTGACCATTGTAGGGGGCCATAATCTGGATGCCTTCACTTACATGCTTGGGGACTTTACAGAATTGTCTGCTACCACAGCTCAACAGTTTCCAGAAGTTGAATTGGTTGATATTCAGAAAGTCATCAAGAAAACAACGGATGATCAGATCATGATTACAGGGAAATTGACTAATGGGGCAGCAGCCAGTGTCCATATTCAAGGTGGAGTTAAACATCAGACAGGACTTACACTTGAAATCTTCGGAGACAACGGCACGATTGTTCTGAGCGCCCCTGCATCCATTCAATTCGGATCACATCAATTACGCGGTGCAGGATCTACGGACAACGAGCTTCGCGAACTAACCATTCCCGATGCCTATTACTCGGCTCCACATTCTCTATATAACGACTCCGGATTTGTTCTGAACATGGCTCAGGCTTATCGTAAGTTCGCCCAAGATATTCAGGAAGGTACGACCTTAGCACCTACTTTTGCAGATGCGGTGAAACTTCATCAGTTACTGGATGCCGTCGAAAAATCAGCACAGACAGGTGAACGTCAATATTTCTAATCCTAACCAAAAAGAATATGAAGGAAAATATTACGAGAGAATATGGAATCAAAGAATAAAGGAGAGGTTTTTAATGAATAACACACTCGAATTGCTTCATAATCATACATCGTTTCGTTCTTACACATCTCAACCCCTAACTGAGGAACAAATAGATGCAATATTTCAGGCAGCGAATCAAACTTCATCGTTCAGTCTTCTGCAGGCGGTATCCATTATTCGAATCACAGATCCAGTGCTTCGAAAAAAAGTCAGACATCTCTGTGTTGATCAACCTTATATTGAAGAAGCGTCCGAATTTTGGATATTCTGTGCAGACTTCAACCGAAATCATGAAATCGCTCCGGATGTGGATATCGAATATATTGAATTTCTGCTAATCGGTTCATTCGATGCAGGACTGGTGGCACAAAATGCATTGACCGCGGCCGAATCCATGGGGCTCGGCGGGGTGTATATTGGTGCGGTCAGAGCAAATATTAACGAGCTATCTGATGTATTAGGTTTACCGAAATATGTGATTCCTTTAGTGGGGCTGTGCATCGGTCATCCAGATGGAGATAAACCTGAGCTTAAACCTCGGCTGCCTCAATCCATGGTTTTACTTGAGAATCAGTATCAATCTCTTGATCAAGAGAAATTAGCTATCTATGATGAAACGATGTTGAAGTATTATGAAAATCGACCGACGAGAGCCCCTTTCACTGTGAAAAAAGTAAAAGGATGGAGTGACCATATCCAGGATCACCTCGAGAGAAGTATTCAGCCGCAAATGATGGCCTATTTGAACAAGCAAGGTTTTGCCAAAAAATAAGTTTAACGATAAATCCAATCTTCCTGAACTTTAGAGTTGTTCACATTCTTTCGATCTGCTTTCCTCGATATGAGTCAGAATTATAGTGTGAATACTTGACGAAAAGCTATTGTAGGCTGAAACCGTGCAGACCTAAAATTCCTTGGTTTGATGCCTCTTCAAAACTATGAGATAAAATGAGAGCAACATTAGTAACAGTGGCTACTGATGTTGCTCTCATTTTATCGTTTAGTTTTGGTGCATCATTCGAACAATATGCTCTGCTATACTTCGTTCTGTTAGTTTAGTTTGTTCCGCAGTATGCAGAGTAACTGCTTCATTTATCATGTTAGCATAGATTTGTGCGTACAAAGTACGTTCATCAGAGTTTATGTCCTGCATACAAAGATCCAAATACTGCTTAAGTGCAATGACTAATTTTGAAGAGAGAAGAGGAATAATTTTATTATAGTTTCTTCGACATTTCTTTTTGACTTGTTGATGATACTCAAATGCTGCGAATACCAAGTGCATCATATTGTCTTTGGTAAATGCACACACACCATTAGTATGTTGTTGAATAAGTTCTTCTGCTGATTTTTTTATAATCTCATCCAACAATTCATATTTATCCTGGAAATGAGCATAGAATGTTGCCCTATTGATTTGGGCCCGTTCCGTTAAGTTTTGTATGGTGATTTTATCAAAATCTTTTTCTTCCATCAGTTCGAAAAGCGCCTCGAAAATGGATTCTCTTGTTCGAGTTGTACGAATATTTCTTACTTTAAGTCCCATGAATCTATCTCCCTTTTTTTAAACCAACAAAAGACTCGCATTGTTGGTTGTTCCTCAATGATATTCCGGATACAATTGAACTACTAAAGCAACTATTGTTGTAATAGTATAATACTAAGAAGGTGGTTAGTCCATTCAGAAACTTTAAAGTGCAAGGTTAATAGTAAGTAACGATTTCATCTAACAGTGTAAATAATAAAACTACAAAGTGATTAAGAAAACTAAATATTGGAGGGATTTTAAAATGAAACTTACAGGAAACACGATCTTCATTACAGGTGGCGGCTCAGGAATTGGACGTGCATTGGCAGAAGCTTTACACAAGCTTGGAAATAAAGTAATCATCTCGGGTAGAAGAAAAGAGCGTCTGGAGGAAGTACTTAGTGCTAATCCCGGAATGTCTGCAGTTGAACTGGACATACAGGATCTTTCCAGTATTGAGGCAACGGCTAAGCAACTTATTCGGGACTTCCCTGAGTTGAATGTCTTATTTAATAACGCCGGCATCATGCTTTTCGATGAGGCTGCAGGTGTGATTGACGAAGAGGTTCTGGTTTCAACGGTCTCAACAAACTTGCTTGGACCCATTCGAATGACATCTTCATTAATTGAACATTTGAAGTCTAAAGAAGAAGCTGTGATCATTAATACGACTTCTTCAATCGGGTTTATTCCGTACGCAGCGACTGCAGTGTATTCCGCGACCAAAGCAGCGCTCCATTCTTATACCTTATCACAACGTTATTTGCTTAAAAATACAACAGTAAAAGTATTAGAAATTATACCACCTGGGGTTCAAACAGAACTCATGGCAGATCTTAGTGACGATCCACATGCGATGCCACTTGAAGCATTCATTAAAGAAACCATAAGATTACTCGGTACGGATGCTGAAGAAGTTCTCGTGGAACAAGCGAAAATGATTCGTGATAATCAAGGTCCGAATGAAGGAGCTTTTGTAACGCAACTTAACGATATTGCGAGCCAAGCAACAACAGACCATTAATTTCATCCTTCCAAGACTATTAGTTTCATTGTTACCAGAGGTGAATTGACACCTGTATATCTCCATGATACATTTAGTCTGCTAAATATAATTCGGATGTTAGGGAGGAATCGTTCATGACAAATATAGTAGATTGTGAAATTCGACAGTCTTTAGATCGAATTTCCTCCCAAATGCGTCGAAACTATAGTGAATCTCTTCGGGAACTTAATTTATATGTAGGACAAGATAATTTGTTGTATCGGCTGTGGTTGGGTGATGGGGTAACACAGATGCAACTAAGTGAACATATGAAATGCGAACCACCAACGGTTACAAACATGGTCAAATCACTGGAGCAGAATGGATTTATATATCGCAAACGTGATGTACAGGATGCAAGGATCATGCGTATCTTTCTAACCGATAAGGGCAAAGAATTAGAAAAACCGGTTGAGCATAAATGGAGAGAGCAGCAAGAGAAACTACTTCAATCCATTTCTTCGGAAGATCGGCTGATATTGAGGCAATTCATGCAACAAATGGAGAGGAATATAGTGTGACTCTCTATTTTTTCGATAAATACTTAGCTTGCTAAATATAATTCCCGAGTGTAGTCAAGCTTGGTTCCACAAACTAAAAATAGAGGATCGTATGAACATGCTGATCCCATATCTGGACAGAACTAATGAATTAAGCTGAAAACAAAGGAATAGTGAACTGACCGACCAGGAGAAATCAGAACAGTTGGAACTTCGGCAAAATTACTTGAAAATGATCCGAGGACGACTTCTAACTACAATGCTTGCAGTATCTGTGGTTGATCCTGAAGGTAATGATTCCACGCCATCCAGATTGGTTGATGAAAAGAAAATCCATTCCAATACCAGTGAGAGAGAGGGATAACGGAATGTCTAATAAACAATTTGAGTTAGAAGACAATACACAAGATAATCTATTGCAAAATTTCCAGAATTACCGCAAGATGTGTACTGTTATAACGACTAATGGTGTTCATCTTAAAGGCATAATCGAAGGTTTTGATAGGTATGATATTATTATAATTTCAACAGCAGGGAGAAAAAGTTTGTTGAGTAAAAAAGCAATATCTACCATTATTACAGAAGAATGATAAGTATTTCTGGGGATGAGTTTGTATCCATCCTTGCACCAGAATCTATGTTTTTCGTGAAGTTTTCGAACTTGACAGGTCAATCCTTCAATACAGATCCTTATTGATATTCCGCAACAAAAAAACCGTTAATCATCACATCACAGATTAACGGGTTTCAAAAAACGCTTCGACTGATTATTTAGTAATTAATCATGATATAAACGAGTTCACATCAGTTGCAACTATTCTTTTTCAAACTGAATATCTATTTTCTGGATAGGGCAAACCTAAATTACCACGTAAAGTGTTTGATTCGTATTCCGTACGGAAAATTCCCTTTTCTTGCAAAATAGGAATAACAAATTTGATGAAGTCATCGAATCCTGAAGGATGCTCCTGTCTGATCTTCAATAAGTCCATCGCACCTGCCTCATACCATTGTTGAATTTGATCCGCTACTTTTTCTGCAGAACCAAAAAATTTAGGTTTAGGTATTCTGTACCCAGGCATTAAACTTTCTAATTCTTGAAATTTTTCTTCAGCTTCTGTTTCTGTGCGTCCTACAATCGGATTATGCGAGAGTGTAATTATGAAATCATCAGGCGATCGGCCTTCTAATGCGACCCTTCTTTTTACCTCATTACTGAATGCTTTAGCATCTTCTAAGTCATCAGAAGGGAGAAATACTCCGTCAGCATGCTTTGCAGCAATATTCATGAAATCTGAAGAGGAGCCAGCTTGGAAAATCACGGGTCTTCCTTGTCTCGAACGGCTAATATTTAACGGACCATCCACTGAAAAATAATTCCCTTTAAAGTTTAGAGCGTGCATTTTTTTCGAATTAAAGAATATACCTCTTTGTTTATCCCGAATAAAAGCGTCATCCTCATAGGAGTCCCACAGGCCTTCAACAATCTCTAAGAACTCTTTTTTCATAGGATACAAATCTGCTTTTGAAAGATGGGTCCGGCTATAATTTGCTAATCCACCCGGATTTGAAGTTATGGCATTCCAGCCTGCACGTCCATTACTAATTTTATCTAAAGAAGCCATCTGTCGGGCAACGGTAAATGGATCTGCATAGGAAGTGGCAATTGTTGCAGTTAGCCCGATTGAATGAGTCACCATGCTTAATGCAGAGAGAATAGTAACACCTTCGAACATACTTAGATAATGCGGGATCATATTCGGTCCTATATGGCTGACGTCAGTTAAAAAGATGGTGTCAAACTTTCCTTCTTCTAATCTTTTAGCTTTTTGTACATAGTATTCTATGCTCTCACTAGCATTAGCGGGCATATCTGGGTGACGCCAACCTATATAGTTCCAGCCAACTCCATCTATGGTACCACCGATTTTAAGTTGTCTTTTCTCTTTCATGTATATCTTCCCCTTTCATTTTAACTTGTTTCGTTTGTTGAAACATGGGTATTATCCGTTAATCTGGTCTTGGCATTGGAACGGAACAAAGCGAATGAAATTGCAAAAATACTAATTGCAACGACAACTGAAGTAGCGGCTACCAAACTGACTGATTGAATGGATAATCCAGCAGTGACCAGCCCTCCGAAAGCTGCGCCCGTAGCCATCCCAAGTTGCAGGACGGAGCTGTTTAAGCTAAGTATAATTCCAGACGCTTCTGGAGCAATTGAGACGAGGTTGTACTGCAGGGTTGGCCCTGATGTCCAAGCAGCAATTGCCCAAACCATAAGCAAAACAAAAGTGACAATATACGACCCTGCTATGGTAGAGAGCATTATAAGAGCAAGAGCATTAACAGACATACCGAAAAATAGTGTACGGGCGAAGCCTAAACGATCCGTCATAAATCCACCGAGCTTGGAGCCAATTAATGTAGCAATCCCGAGAACAAGTAAAGTAAGACTTAATGCTCGTTCGCTCATCGGTGAGACGGTATTCAGGAAAGGCGTAATATACGTATAAAACACTGCGTATCCAATAAATAAAAAGAATGTCACGCAGAGAGAGAAAGTAATCTTTGAATTCTTCAAAAGTGCGAGTTGTTTGCCGAGAGGAACTGGCGCTTCGTTTTTTGTTGCAGGAATCATTTTAGCGACGGCAAAAATTGCTAGAAGACATAAGAGACCGATGCCCCAATAAATTATCTTCCAATCGAATGATGCAGCAATGAAACGGCCTATGGGGACTCCAATGACAAGAGAAGCACTAAATCCCATTGTCACAGTAGCCAGGGCACTCGCCTGATGACCTCGTGGTGATAATTTTGCTGCGAGGGAAAAAGCAGTGACAATAAAGACTCCCATTCCAACTCCGAGTACAATGCGTGACAGCATCAAAAATCCGAAACCAGAAAAAATGACCGTCATAGCACTTCCGAGAACAGTTAATGCGAGAGCCAATATCAACTGTTTACGTTGGTCTAACTTTGCTGTTGCTAATATAATGATAGGCGTGCCTATTGCATTGGCTAATGCAAATAGGGTAACAAGCTGACCCGCAGCAGAGACGGTTACACCAGCATAATCAGCAACTTTGTCCAAAATGCCCACAAAGACATTTTGCGAAGTGCCAACTAAAAGACTGATCAGGGTCAGCAAGTATATTTGTAGTTTCCATGTTTTACTCATTTTAGTACTCCACCTTGTAATCGATAATTTGTAATTCTGAAAATGTTGGACAATAAAACACAACTTTGAATACTCCAGCGAGAAGGGCAGTATGCTTATTTCAAGATGATTGGGAGCGTTGTTAATACAATGACGCTTTGTAACAGCTTTACTGCCAAGTGCTACTACATAAATAACTGTTTAGGTAAACTAAATAATATAACAGTGTAACATATCAAGTATTTCAATTTTTTAAAGTCTTATCACCTCAATCTCACTCTTTATAATATTTATTTAGGTAAACTAAATAATAAAGTGAAGTTAAGAGTTCTGTCAATAGCTTATCTTTTTATATTTTTTTCCATTCGTTTTAGCCAGACTCGCATTAAGGATATTTCTTCATTTGTAAATCCTTCTTGCATCTTCTGTTCAATAACATCAATTGTATGCAAATTCTTTTCCTCTTGCGCTTTGCCTGTCTCTGTGAGAAATATTCTTTTTACACGTGCATCTTTTGAATCAACCTTTCGGGTCACCCAGCCCCCTGCAACCAAGCAGTCAATAAGATTTGATAATGATGCAGGACGGATATTTAACTTTTCCAATATCTCTTTTTGAGTAAGTCCATCTCCTGTTTTCCATAAACAGCGTAATACATCTATCTGAGCAGAAGAGAGTCCGTCTTCTAATTTAGCACACATTTGGTTGGTGAGATGGGTTAAGTCACGAGAAATCCGCTTAATCGAAAAAAAGGTACCACCTTGATCATTCATTTTATCATCCATTTATTTAACCTCCCTAAACTTTATTTTGAAACTTCGTGGACTGAATGTCAACCTTGTACACATCAGGATCATCAATGTATTACCTATACTGTCCGTTTCCGAATTTACGATTATACCTCTAATGCTGGGATAAGATTGTGATAATTCAAGTTAATTTTGTTCATTTAGATGTTGAAGAGATTACAGTACACTGAAAGAACATACAAACGGAACACACTTAACATGAAAAATGTGAGGAATTATAATTCGTTGGAGGTTTTAACGTGAAGACCAAAAATATCTGGTTTAATCAACCTGCTGGAACATGGGAAGAGGCATTACCTATCGGAAATGGAACTCTTGGTGGCATGATTTTTGGGAAAACACAGATCGAGAGAATTCAGCTTAATGAAGATAGTCTGTGGTATGGTGGTCCGATGCAGCGGAATAATCCTCAAGCACTTGAATCTTTATCTCAGATCAGAAGCCTGATTTTTGACGGTAAGATTAGGGAAGCAGAAGAACTCGCAGCAGATACTTTGGTAGGTGTTCCTGACGGGCAAAGGCATTATGAGCCATTAGGGGACTTCTATATCGCTATGGACCACAGTGAACATGAACCAAATGAATATCAAAGACATCTCGATCTGGAACAAGGCAAGGTAAACGTGAATTATACCGCAGATCAATCCATTTACAGCCGTGATTATTTTGCCAGCTACCCGGATCAAGTACTCGTTGTTCATCTCAAATCTAGCGTACCTGGAAAGTTATCTTTCTCCACTATTTTTGGCAGGGGAACCGTTCTGCAACCAACATCCTATTCAGATATTCTTAAGCATCCTGTTGGTTTCCAATCCTATCTGGACCGGATCGAGAAGCGTGGAACGAATGACTTGATCATCCGGGGAAGAAGTGGGGGAGAAGACGGAATCCGATTTTGTTGTGCGATTCGCCTTATATCTGAAGGAGGGCAGGTTCATTATTCAAGCGGCCAGCTTTCTCTGAAGGATGGTAATTCAGCGACTATTCTAATCACGGCTTGCACGGATTTCCGAGTACCTAAGGAACAACTTGAAGCGGAGTGCCTCCGAAGAATTGAGGCCGCTTCAACAAAGCCATATAGCGAACTGCTCGCCGATCATGTCTCGGACTATCATACCTTATTCGAAAAGATGGATATACATCTCGAAGATGAAAATAAAGATGTGATATGTTCCGAACTTCCAATCGATCAGCGCCTTGAGCGGCTTAGAGCTGGTCAGCATGATCCGGAACTGCTGAGTCTATACTTTCAATTTGGTCGCTATCTGCTTATCTCAAGTAGTCGTCCAGGTTCTTTACCGGCAAATCTTCAAGGGATATGGAATAAAGACATGCTTCCTGTATGGGATAGCAAATATACGATTAATATTAATACACAGATGAACTACTGGCCTGCAGAAAGCTGCAATCTGTCTGAATGTCACGTTCCATTATTTGATTTTATAGATCGACTGCAAGTCCGGGGAAAGGAAACCGCTAGAACCATGTATGGATGCAAAGGGTTCGTTGCTCATCACAATTCGGATATCTGGGCAGACGCTGCTCCGCAGGATGTATGCATGACATCGACCTTTTGGACTATGGGAGGAGCATGGCTTTCATTACATCTATGGGACCACTACGAATACAATAAGGATGTTCAATTTCTCAAAAAAGTTTACGCCACGATGAAAGATGCGGCTATGTTTATTCTGGATTATCTAATAGAGGATCCTACCGGCAATTGGGTGATATGTCCTTCGTCCTCACCGGAAAATCGCTATATATTAGATAATGGAGAGTCGGGGGCTTTATGTTTTGGTGCTTCAATGGACAATCAGATTATTAGAGAAATCTTCACGCGTTGCATTGAAAGTACCCGAATATTGCAAGAGGATCAGGAATTTGGAGAATTACTCCGTGGTGCTTTAACCAAAATACCGGAGACCTCCATTGGCAAACATGGCCAGATCCAAGAGTGGAGTAACGATTATGATGAATTGGAACCTGGTCACAGACATATTTCCCATTTATTCGCTTTGCATCCTGGAACGCAAATTACGTTGCAATCAACACCTGACCTGGCCAAGGCAGCTCGTGTAACACTCGACAGAAGACTGGAACACGGTGGTGGACACACAGGATGGAGCCGGGCGTGGATTCTCAACATGTGGGCACGATTAGAGGAGTCGGAACTTGCACACGATAACATCGTGGAACTTCTACGTTCCTCCACGTTACCCAATCTGTTTTGTGACCATCCTCCATTTCAAATTGATGGGAACTTTGGAGGTACTGCAGGGATAGCAGAGATGCTTCTTCAGAGTCATAACGAAGTAATCAGATTGTTACCTGCTTTGCCATCAGCTTGGCCAAAAGGATATATTCGTGGTATTCGGGCTCGTGGCGGATTTGAAATAGATCTGGAATGGAATAATGGTCGTCTATTCAATACCAGAATTCGCTCTATTGCAGAATCAAGAGTAACCGTATCCTATCTGGACCAAAAGATAGAATTAACCTTTCCTGGCCCCAATTCAATAATTGAACTAAGAGGATACGACTGGAATAACAAATAAGAACTTACTGATTACCTGAGCGAATGCCGGCTGACAAAACTGCCGGTCTTCGCTCTTTTTTTTGGCTGAGATAATATAAGATATAGGCAAGAGTTGGCGTGTTTTGCTTAATGCAATGTTTAAAGAAGACTTCCATATTTAACAAATTTACCAGGTGAAGTGCCTACCTGCTTGGTGAAGCTGCGAATAAAATTGGCATAATCTCCAAAACCGGATTGATAACAGGCCTCTGTAATACTTAAACCTTCGATTAAATAAGATTTCGACAGCTCTATACGGCGACTAAGAATGTATGCTCGAATCGTGAGTCCGGTATGCTTTTTGAATTGCCGACTAATATAGCTGCTATTCGTGAACATAGCCTCTGACAATTGTTCGAGCGTCAGTTGCCTCGTCAGATTACATTCAATGTAATCCATCGTGTTTCGAACTAGTTCAGGCATAATATCCGTTGCAACAAAATCCGTATTTTGAAAAGTTAGATTTGTTAGAAGGAGTAACTGTGTAATCAAAATATTCCCCAGAATATCCGCTCCATAGTCACTTGATGAGAGATACTGTTCAAGCTCGTCAGCTAATTGTAGCACTCGTTGAAGTTCGTCCTCTTCAAGATGTACGATGTTACCCTTACCCTTGGGACGGTAGTCGAAACATGCGGATAAGTTGGTGCTTGAAGTAGACAAGCGGTTCAGATATGACTTTTTCAGATTTATGGTAATTCTCTCATATTCGTTTTTGTCCAAGGCAAAGGAACGGTGCATCTCCTCCGGGTTAAGAACGAGCAGATCTCCACGTTGCAAATGGTAACAACGGTTCTCAATATAGAAATTCACATTGCCACGAAGAAACAAGTAGAGTTCATATGCATTATGTCGATGATAAAACGTTCCCATATTATACGTGGTGGTGCGATGAAGGTACAACAGCTCATTCTGGATTGGATCAAACAGGTATTCTGAAGTCTCATTCATATCAGATATATGACCTCCTTGTCGTTTCGCGCAATAAATATAGCCGTTTGTGCAATGAAATTGCAGACGTGAACCTATAAAATGTAACCATCCTAGCATGATGGATACATAATTGCAAGCGTTTCCACTCAGGTGTGTACAACGCGATTGGAGGAAAAGATGGATCTGATTTTCACGGCTAGAAGTAGAGCGCAGGACAACGTAGAGTACACGGCATTGAATAAGCATGCTCTCAAGGCTGACGTAAAAGTAACAAGCGGGAACGGCAGTGCAGAAGACCCATGGCAAGCCGACATTCAGATTTACAACGAGGGCCAGAATGCCTGGGTAGGGGTTATTCATGTGGAAATGCCGTTGGACAAAAAGAATCCGAGGTTTTTTTTGCCTGCATTTATGTATGGCCGCAACCGGGGCGAAGCACCACAGAATGTCCCAAATGAGTTCCCCAGACTAAGGGAGGGCAGTCCTTCTCGCCCTTCATCACCCTGGTGGATGGTCCGAAGTGATCGTCTGTCTCATCCGGCTGCACTTATCTACGATGAAGGTCGGATTTTTGGTCTAAGCGCAAGTCCCTACTGGATCAATACTGGAAGCCAGAAGCAGCAATGGTATCCAGGAATGGAAGGAACGTTTGTGCAATATGGTGGATTCACATGTTCTATTGAAAAGGGTACGGTCGGATATACGTTGGGATATGAGAATGCTCCGTTGCTATTTATCAAATCCAGACTTGTCCATGAGCGAGCTGCCCTTGGAGAAAACTGTTTTGAACTTGCGGCAGGTGAATCGGTTGGGCTCACTCTTGAACTATATAACTACGAGTCTGAATCAGAACTGGGCATCAATCCAGCACTGGAAAAAATCTACAGGAGGTATCGCGAAAAACCAAGAGAAGGAAGTGACATTCAGACAACGGTAACGGATTTGTCCAATGCCATCTATGAGTATGCCTGGCTTCCGGAGGATCGTCATTATTCTACATTTGTATATGAAGATGCTGCTGAAACCGGTGGCTACCGATACAACAAAATTATCTCAATCAGTTGGACAAATGGTATGACCATCGCTGCACCAATGCTTATGGCCGCACTGCGCCAGAATAATGAGCCCATGCGACAGCAGGCGTTATCCTGTATTACCAATATTATCGAGAATGCCATGAATCCCGAATCCGGACTTCCGTATGATGCTTATCAGGATGGGATCTGGAGTGTTAAAGGCTGGTGGTTCGACGGCATGCGCACCCCTGGACATTCCTCTTACCTTGTAGCTCAAGCGATGTTCTACATTCTGAAAAGCTACGATTATGAGAAGCGCATTCGAAATGTGAGACACGATGATTGGCTTGCTTACGTCAAGCAAGTACTTGATCGTCTGGAGTGCACGAAAAACACGGATGGAGAATATCCCACCATTTTGTCAGAGCGGACCGGAGCAGGTCTTGAATATGATGCTTTTAGTGGAGTCTGGTGTCTTGCTGCCAAGGCATATCACTGTTGGTTAACCCATGATGAATCTTCTCTGGAAGAGCTCAGACGAAGTGAAGCCCACTATTACAACACCTATGTGCAACACATGGAATGTTACGGCGCTCCGCTGGATGCGGACAAGGCAGTTGATTCGGAAGGTATTCTGGCTTACATCAAAGCTGTTCGGTTTCTGCACGCGTTGACCGGTGACGAGCTGTATCTAGATCACATGAGAGATGCGATCAGTTATGAATTCAGCTTCAAATTTTGTTACAACTCACCTATTAAGATTCCTCCACTCAGTACATTAGGCTGGTCCAGTTCCGGGGGAAGTGTTACTTCAGTAGCTAATCCACATATTCACCCCATGTCCAGCAATCTGGTGGATGAGCTGTTGTATTATGTTGGACAACGGGAAGACATTTATATTCGCCAACGTATGATGGATACCATCGGGTGGGGGTGTCAGACCTATAATCGCTATGATCAAGAATTCGGCTATGGCAAAAAAGGATGGATGTCTGAACGCTTCTGTCATTCGGAAGGATTGGTCACTGAAAAATATGCGGATGGTACGCCAGCCAGCACCTGGTTTTGCCTGATGCCATGGGCCAGTGGATCGATCATTGAAGGCCTCGTTGGCGACTATTGGGATTATGCACGACATGAATGAATGTATTATGCAATAACTACAACAGTCACCATATTAGATTCATTCCGCCGATAGGGAGAGACGCTACCGGCGGTTTATTTTCGTTGGAGGAAAGGGGACACACGGATGTTAAAAGTATTACTGGTAGATGACGAGATGTATGTACGAAAAGGGCTGTATGAACTCATTAATTGGATGGATCTTAACATGGAGATTATCGGAGAGGCAGAGAACGGTGCAGAGGCATTAAATCTGATTGAAAGCCTGCAACCAGACGTGATTATAACAGATATCCGCATGCCAATCCTGGATGGACTGGAACTGATACGTGCCGTAGAGAAAATGCCACATCTGGAACCTGTGTTCATTATCATCAGTGGTTATCATGACTTCAAATATGCACAGCAGGCAATCAGGTACGGTGTTCATGACTATATCCTGAAGCCTATTGATGATGAAGAACTGACGGCGACGTTGCAGAAGTCAGCTAATCTGATTTGCAATAAAAGAAAACATATTCTTTTGGCTGAGGGACAGGCCAGTAACATCATGCTGGAGGATGTGATCAAAGGCCATGTACAGAAGGAGGATGAACATCGATATGCCGAGATGCTTGGGATCAATCGTAACTCCAGTCTGCTCATGACTTTGATTGAACTTCAGACCGGATTAGATGCAATTAAAATTACCATTGAACAGCTACGTGAAGCAGTACATTCTCTGGAGAGTAATTTATGTAAAATGTTCATCAGTGAGCAACAACGCGGCACGTTTGCTTTATTACTGTCGTGGCCTGATCATCATCAAGGGGGTCCGGCGTTGCAGGATAAACTGCATAATATTCATATAACACTGAGCAAAAGGTTTAACCTGGATATCGGTCTTTACGCAGGAACACTTGTCAAAGAAATTGGTGATGTCCCACAATCCCTTATGGCGGCTGAAGAAGCAGCCAAGCATAAATATGCTGAAACTGGTGGTGTCGTACGTTATACGGAGATCAAGGACAAACGGCTGTTTGTTTTTAATGTATACCAAGACGAGGTGGATCAATTAATTCTGAGCCTGGAAGAGGGGAATAGGTCAGCTTATCACGAGATTGTAGAAGAGAAATTCAAATTGTTTCATATGAATCGATTTTCTTCTCAGGCTGTATCAGGTTCTCTTTTGCGTTATATAACGGGTATTCTCGCTGTGGTCCACGAAATGGGTGGTAATGATGAAGGGTTGCAACAACTGAAGGAGCTGGCACAACAAAGTCATGAAGGTTGGAATTTACGACTATTGAAAGATGCTTTTCTCATCGCGTTGGAGGAAGCCGAGGATTATGTCTCTCATCTGCGGATGGAGCGATCCAAAGGTGATATCAGCAAGATCAAACGATATATTGATGCAAATTATACCGAGAACATCAATCTCAAAAGCATTGCTGCGCTCTTCTACATGAACCCCGTTTATCTTGGGCGATTATTCCGCAAAAGTTACAATCAATACTTTAATGACTATCTGCTCAACCTGCGGATTCATGAAGCGAAGAAGTTATTGCGCCAGACGGATCTGAGAATGTACGAGGTTGCTGCACGTGTAGGATTTCAGAATGCGGATTATTTTGTAACTCAGTTTGAGAAATTGGTTAAGTTATCACCTACAGAGTATCGCAATCTCCTTATGGGAAATGAGCAGCGAGGTGCACAATGCCAAGATGGAATCTGAATTACATGAAGCTTCGAGATAAGCTACTGCTTATGTATGTCTTATCTGTGTTTATTCCCATCGTTGTTACCAATGTGGTGTTCTACAATGTCACATCTGCCAATATTCGCAGTCAGAAAACTCGTGATGCCGGCATGGCACTGAACAATCTGAAGAATGACCTGCGGGTAACCATTGATCAGGGCGTCGGCCTCTCTTATTCGTTATATACTGACCCTGTATTCAACGACACCATCTCCCGTTCATTTCAAAGTCATTTTGAGTACATTGACGCTTATAATTCCTATCTAAAAGGGCAATTCTCCGGGCAAATGAATCAGGGGATTCGCTGGTATCAAGTGTATACCGATAATTCTACCATTTTATCTTCCGGTTATATTGATCGTTTAACTGACGATGTCCGCAACTCGGACTGGTACGTTCAATTTCAGGCATACTCCGCCCCTTATCCGGCATTGATCTCATCGGATCAGATGTTAAGTCTGGTTCAAAGGCTCGACAATCTGGACACTGGGGGGAGAGAGCAGTTACTTAAAATTGACCTGAATATGGATATGATCAAGCAGTATTTCCACAACAGCGGATTTGATGGAAAAGTGTATCTTCTTGATCCGGGAGGACACATCCAATTTTCAAATGATCCTACAGCAGAAGCTCAGATAGGGAAACGTTACAGCGAGATCCAGTTTCCAAACAAAATGATTCCCTTTGAGATTACGTATACAGGTATTAACTATCTGGAAGGGTGGTCCCTGCATGGAGTGATGGATGAAGAAATTGTGTTGAAGGAGGTGCGGAAGTCCCGTTCCTTCGTCGTATGGCTGGCTTGCATTAATTTTGTCCTGCCTTCTATTATCATCGCGGCGATGTCCAGATCCATCCATGTCAGGCTGGTGCGTATTCTAAAACATATGAAAAAAGTAAAAACACAGAATTTCCAGACGATTCCGCCTGAAGATGCAAGAGATGAAATAGGTCAACTCACGATGGAATTTAATCGAATGACCGAGACGATCCATAACCTGATTCATGAGGTATATCTCGCCGACATCCAAAAGAAAGACCTGGAGTTGAAGCAGCAGGAAGCACAACTTCATGCGCTCCATAGTCAGATCAACCCACATTTTTTGTTTAATACGCTGGAGTCGGTACGTATGCGGAGCCTCATCAAAGGTGAGAAAGAGACTGCCAAAATCGTGCATAACATGGCCAAGATGTTTCGCAAGTCGATTAGTTGGAATCAGAATGATGTGACAGTGAAGGAAGAATTGGAACTCATCGAGAGTTTTTTGCAAATTCAGAAATACCGCTTTGGAGAAAAACTCCAATATACCATTGAAGCAGATCCTGCGGTACTGATGTACCGAATCCCCAAGATGGTTATCCTTCCCTTTGTTGAGAATGCAAGTATTCATGGAATTGAGTCATCTCCGGGTGTAGGCATCATTCAACTCTTTGTTTCAATGGAAAATGACCAGCTCCATATCAGACTAACGGATAACGGTATAGGGATGTCACAAGCAAAATTAGAAGAGTTGTTAAGTTACCTGGATCAAAACACCGATATGGGAGAGCATGTTGGCATGAAAAATGCGTATAGTCGCTTAAAACTTTGTTATAAAAATCACTTTACATTCGACATCCAGACATGGGAAGGAGAAGGTACGCGTATCCAAATTAAGCTTCCACTTGATCCATCAGCCATGCCAGGCGACTAAATACGAGGGATATACTTTTCAAAGTAGGAGGTACACTTTCATGGGTAACTTTGAAAGCGCTATCTTGATATATTGAGAAGGCTTAAAGACACAAACAATACGTTAAGGGGGCATTTGCTACATGTTTAGAAAAAAAAACATTATAACAGGTCTGGCCATTTTACTGGCTGTAACCCTGGCAGGTTGTAATAAAGCCAGCCCGGAAGCCTCTTATCCTGACAGTAATGACAACACCCCGGTCACCTTTAAATATTTCACGTTTGGCGGTGGCAAGAAGGACATTCTGGCAAGCAACACGACCATTGGCAAGAAGCTACAGGAACAAACAGGCGTTGACTGGAAGATGGAATATCTGGTCGGTGACGGTGCAACCAAAGCAGGTGTAATGATTGCGAGTGGTGATTACCCCGATATCATCGACTCCAGTGGTGAAATGGCCAAATTGATGGATGCAGGATCTTTTATCTCGCTGGATGAACTGATCGATCAATACGGGCCTAACATCAAGCGAGTATACGGGTCTTATATGGACAAATTCAGACAGGAGGATGGAAAGATCTATTTCTTGCCATACACTGCCAACATCGGTTATGTGTCAGAGCCTAATTTTCAGACCGGCTTTTATATTCAGCGTGCTGTGTTAAAAGAGTTTAACTATCCCAAGATCAAAACGCTGGACGAATATTTTGACTTGATTGAGCAATACAAGCAAAAGCATCCGCAGATCGATGGAAAAGAAACTATCGGCTTCGCTACACTTGCGGGTGAATCGGGCAGCTTTTTCACCCTGCTAAATCCAGCTATGCATCTGGCAGGTTATCCAAACGATGGCAGTGTGATGGTGGATATGCAGAGTCATGAAGCCAAACTGGTAGCCGGATCTGATTATCAAAAACAATGGATTCAGAAGCTGAGCGAGGTTAACGCACAGGGGATGTTTGATCCAGAATCCTTCACAATGAACCAGGATCAGTATCTCGCCAAGTTGACATCCGGTCGGGTGCTGGGATATTTCAGTTACTCCTGGCAGGTTGGAGACGCAACGAACAACCTCAAGAAGGCTGGTATTGACGATAAACGATACGTATCTCTCCCGATCGTATTTGATGACAGTGTCAAAGACCAGTATGTGGACCCGCCAGGTTTTGTGAACAACTACGGTGTCGGAATTACCGTAAATGCTAAAGATCCCGTGCGAATTATTAAATATTTTGATAATTTGCTCAAGGAAGAAAACCAGATTCTGGTTCAATGGGGTGTTGAGAACGAGACGTATAGTGTGAATGATGAGGGTCGCTTTTACTTTGAAAATGATGACCAACGCAAGGCACATGAAGATCCAGAATTAAGTCGTAAATTCGGCTTTGACTATTTTAATTACAGCTGGCCTCGTTACGGGAATAACTCCGTGCTGGAGGATGGCAACGCCTATGGACCGGGCAACCAACCAGAAGTGGCTACCTTTAGTTACACGGACGGTGACAAGCTGTTGTTAGAGAAATATGGTGTGGAGACATTCACAGAACTATTCAGCACACCGGATGAGCGTCCTTGGTCTCCTGCTTGGTCTATTGCACTGGAGCAGGGCTCTCCTGAACAGATTTTTATCACCAAGGCAGAAGACCTCCAGAAGAAATATTTACCCAAAATGATTATGGATTCGCCTTCCACTTTCGAGAACACATGGAATGAATATATGAGTCAATTGAATCAACTCGACAAAAAAACATACGAAGCTACGATAACACAGGCAGTTAAGGATCGTGTAGCTGGCAAATGGTGAGTGTAATCCACGAGAGAAAACACGGAACGGGGGAATATTCACATGTTAAAACCAAAATTTAGAACAGCGGGTTTAGCTGTATTACTAACAGCTTTGCTGGCTGGGTGCAGTCAAAACAGTTCGTCATCAGCGCCTTCAGCCACAGGTGATGATGAGAACAGTCCAGTCACGTTCTCGTATTACATGTTCTCTCCAGGCAAGAAGGATGTTCTGGCAAGCGAAACTACCATCGGTAAAGCGTTGCAAGAGCAGACGGGTGTGGACTGGAAGATGGAATATCTGGTAGGTGATAGTGCTACAAAAGCCGGTGTCATGATTGCCAGTGGAGACTATCCTGATGTCATTAGCTCCAGTGGTGAGATGTCCAAGTTACTGGATGCAGGTGCCTATATTCCGCTGGATGATCTGATTGAGGAATACGGTCCTAATATCAAAAGGGTGTATGGACCATATTTCGATAAAATGAAAAATGCCGAAGACGGTAAAATCTATGCCCTGCCTTATACGGCTAATCAGGGTGAGTATTCAGGTAGTCCAAATGTGGGCGGAGGAGCTTTCTGGATTCAACGATCTGTGCTCAAAGAGTTTGATTATCCCAAGATCACTACACTGGATGAATATTTTGATCTAATTCAGGATTATAAGGAAAAACATCCAACTGTCGACGGTGCAGACACAATCGGATTTGTGTCACTTGCGGGTGTGGCTAATAACTTCTTCACACTGCAAAATCCAGCGATGCATCTTGCCGGTTATCCGAACGATGGCAGTGTCATGGTGGACATGACTACCCATGAGGCAAAAGTTGTCGCCGGAACAGATGCTCAGAAAAAATGGATTCAGAAGTTGAATGAAATCAATGCTCAAGGCATGCTTGATCCGGAATCCTTTACGATGAACAAAGACCAGTATTTGGCCAAGCTGACTTCGGGTCGTGTGTTAGGATACTTCAATTATGGCTGGCAGGTTGGAGATGCGTCGAAAAACCTGCTCTCGGCAGGCATTGATGAGAAACGTTATGCACCACTTCCGATTGTGTTTGATGAAGGAATTAAGGATCAGTATGTTGATCCTCCGGGCTTTGTCAACAACTATGCAACAGGTATCTCGGTGAATGCCAAAGACCCTGTTCGTATCATCAAATATTTCGATAATTTGCTGAAGGAAGAGAATCAGGTTCTGGTGCAATGGGGAATCAAGGATGAGACGTACAGTGTGGATGAAAAGGGCCGATTCTATTATGCAAATGAAGATCAACGCAAGGCTCATGATGATCTGGAGCTCAGCCGTAAATTCGGGTTCACCTACTTTGGGACAGACTGGCCGAAATATGGCGGTGAATCTACACTAACCGATGGTAACGCTTATAGCCCTGGCAACCAGCCGGAAGTGGCCGCTGCATCTTACACCGAGGGAGATAAGAAATTCCTTGAAGCCTACGGTATCCAAACCTTTAGTGAATTGTTTAACAAACCGGAAGAGCGGCCTTGGTTCCCGGCATGGTCCATCGCATTGGAGCAAGGATCACCTGAACAGATCTTCACGACCAAATCGGATGATTTGCAACGTAAATACTTGCCGGAGATGATCTTGGGAGCGCCATCGAATTTTGATAAATTGTGGGATGCCTACATGGCTGAACTGAACAAATTGGATAAAGCTGGTTATGAAGCGACCATTACCAAAGTTGTGAAGGATCGTGTTGCAGGAAAATGGTAATACGAACACTTTAAGTGCGTGTTCAATAAGACCGGTTTTCAGTACCAAGAAGATGGGATGAAGCTAGAAATGGAGTAGCGGAGCGTAGGGAAAACTACGTGAGCAACGGACATTTCGGCTGAATTCCATATTCGATGCTGATGATGCCGCAAGGCGTCTTTCGTAATCAAAAGCGGACTTTTTGAACAACCTCTTTAAAACAAACTGTTACATGCGCAGGAGAAGACGAAAGAGCATAAACTCCGGCTTCTCCTCGCATGAATAACAGCACAGGAAAGGAGCAGGTTCACCGTGGAGAAACCTAATGTCTCCCTTAACTCAATGCCTCCAGCCTCGAGTCCGAAGGGAACCAGAGCACACTCGTTCTTTAAGCGACTTGTGCAGCAACGAACGCTTGCCTGGATGTGTATTCCTTTTGTCATCTGGGCTTTTATCTTCAAGTACCTGCCTTTATGGGGATGGACCATGGCTTTTCAGAATTTCAAACCGGCAAGGTCCTTCTCGGATCAGCAATGGGTAGGTTGGCAACATTTTAGTACGTTATTTGAAGACAATACCTTCTACCGGGTGCTGCGAAATACACTCGTTATGAGTTCCATTAAACTGGTGTTGGGATTTGTGACAGCAATTACGCTGGCTCTCTTGTTGAATGAGCTGAAAAATGTCATATTTAAACGTTTTGTGCAAACCGTCAGTTATCTGCCTCACTTTATCTCGTGGGTTGTTGCTTCCAGCATTGTATTAACAGTCCTGTCACCAGACGGAATTATCAATCTGCTGCTGATGAAGCTTCACCTGATTGACAGTCCGGTACTATGGATGGGGAAAGGAGAATACTTCTGGGGTATTCTGGGGGCAACTGAGGTCTGGAAAGATGTCGGTTGGAACACCATTATCTATCTGGCAGCAATTACGGCAATTGATCCGGCGCAATATGAGGCTGCCGAGATTGATGGAGCCAGTCGCTTCAAACGGATGTTATATATCACCCTGCCTGGCTTGAAACCGGTTATTGTGATCTTGTTGATCATGAACATGGGAAGTATTCTTGAATCCGGATTCGAACCGCAATATCTGCTGGGTAACGGGATGAATATGGACTATTCGGAGAATCTGGACATCTTTGTACTGAAATATGGATTAGGGATGGGGAACTTTTCCTTAGGTACAGCAGCTGGCATATTCAAAACTGTGGTCAGCTTCATCTTCCTTTTCTCGGCGAACTATATAGCGAAAAAAATGGGAGAGAGCAGACTATTCTAAAAGGAGGCCTATGCCATGCGTAAAGGAAACACATCCCGCTTGCGGAATAGCAGCACCGGGGATCGAGCGTTTGACACCTTTAACATCATCTTCATGGTATGTCTGATGATTGTGACGATCTATCCCTTTGTTAATATGATTGCCGTATCTTTCAATAATGCAAATGATGCCATTCGGGGTGGAATATATCTATGGCCTCGTGTATGGACACTGGACAACTACAAATACATTTTTGGCGAATCCGATATTTATCACGCAACTCTGATCTCGGCGTTGCGTACGATCATTGGAACCGTGGTGTCCGTCTTCTGTACAGCCATGCTCGCGTATACGGTTAGTCGTCAGGAATTTGTGCTACGCAAGTTTGTTACGATGTTTTTTGTATTCACCATGTATTTCAGCGGGGGGTTGATCCCCGGTTATCTGCTGATTCGAGACCTTGGATTGATCGGTTCCTTCTGGGTATATATCATTCCGGGTGTAATTGGTGTCTTCAATATGATTGTCATCCGTTCATTTATTGAAGGTCTTCCTGAAGGCATTCTGGAGTCAGCCCGTACTGACGGGGCAGGGGAGTTCACGACATTTATCCGCGTTGTCCTGCCGCTAACGATTCCCGCAATGGCAACCGTATCACTCTTTGTAGCTGTGGGACAATGGAATTCCTGGTTCGATGTATTCCTGTACAACTCTTCCAATAAAGAATTAAGCACATTGCAATATGAGTTGATGAAGATTCTGCAAACTTCGACAACCTCAGCGACTTCATCAGCAAGTGATGCTTATCAGTCTGCCGAAAGCAATGCAACGGCGGTCACACCAACCTCGATTCGAGCGACCATGACCATTATTGCAAGTGTTCCTATTCTGATGGTGTATCCGTTCTTACAGAAATACTTTGTCCAGGGTATGACGATTGGTGGCGTGAAGGGATAGTCATGACCTGAATATAATTTCATTGAACTTATGAAAACGCAACAAACTATACCGTAGTAACGTCTATTCATCCATAGAATACAACAGGAGTGAAACAAATGCATGTAAAATGGATGACGATTATTGGTGCCGTTGTTGGCTCTATGCTTATAGGGGTGGGAACGGCAGCTGCGGAAGAAACGTTTGTTGATCTAAAGTATTCAAAGTGGGCAGAGGATGGCATCACGTATATGGCGAAACGGGGAACAGTAGCCGGATACGGCAATGGGATCTTCAAGCCAGAGGCACTTGTGACAAGGGCACAAGCTGTCACTTTTATGGTGCGGGAGCTTTATCCAGATCAGCTTCAAAGAGCAGTGGAAGGCACAACTTATTCCGATGTTCCAACTACACATCCTTTCCATCGAGAAATCATGATAGCTGCTAAAAATGGACTTGCAAGTGGTTTTCCTAACGGAACTTTCCGTCCGGATGCACCACTTAGCCGCGCAGAGACTGCGGCCTTCCTTACACGGGCATATGCACTCGTGGAAGGTAAGAACGCCGCAAAATGGACAGACACGGACAGGCATTGGGCAGCAGCACCCATTCTTATTATGAGTTCAAATGGCTTGGTCGGCGGTTATTCAGATGCCACCTTCCGTCCGAATCAAGCTGTCACGCGCGCTGAATATGCCGTATTTATGGCGAGAGTAATTCGCTTCGAACGTGAAGTGGCCATTCGGACACAAGATTGGGACAAACTGATATCCTATATGACGGTGAGCGAGCAAGTTGGTCAGATGCTTATGCCTGACATTAGGCAATGGAATGGTAAAGCGACAACGACCGTTAATGAGGGGCTGAAACGCACGATCCATGATCAGGACTTGGGCGGACTTATTCTTTTTGACAAAAATATTGTAGACGTGACGCAGCTTACAACGTTCACACATGATATACAAAGAGAAGCAGGTGACATTCCTCTATTTCTTAGCATCGACCAAGAAGGAGGCGTTATTAAACGAATACCAGGAGGTACGAACCTTCCCGGTCAGATGGCGCTTGGGGCAACTGGAGATGCAACACTAGCCGAAGCAGCTGGTCAGCTGACAGGAGAGGAGCTGAAGGCACTGGGATTGCAGATTAATTTTGCGCCAGTGCTGGACATCAACAGCAATCCAGATAACCCCATCATTGGTATACGGTCGTTTGGCTCGGATGCGGATATGGTGACACGGCTTGGTCTGGCAACGATAAAAGGGCTACAGCAATCAGGGGTGATGGCGGCAGTTAAGCATTTTCCGGGACATGGAGATACAACGGTAGATTCCCATCTTGGTATGCCTGTGCTTGCCCATAACCGAGAACGGCTTGATGCGGTAGAATTAAAACCGTTTCGGGCTGCAATCAAAAATGATGTGGAGATGATTATGACCGCACATATTGCTTTCCCTGCCATAGACAACGAACATGTCACTTCGCTCAAAGACGGTGAACGTGTGCCGATTCCTGCCACCTTATCGAAAAAGGTACTGACAGGACTTCTTCGCGGAGAGCTTGGATACGAAGGTCTCATTGTGTCTGATGCCTTTACCATGAATGCAATTGCAGAACATTTTGGGGAGAATCAATCGGTAGAACGCGCCGTTTCCGCAGGTGTTGATATCATCCTTATGCCAAAAAATTCAGTAGCGGCCCATCAAACGCTGGTAAACGCGGTGAACAATGGAACGATCAAGGATGAAACCATACATGCATCTGTGAAACGAATCTTGGAGATGAAAGCGAAATATGGTTTATTTGAACGCAGTCAAACTCTTGCGCAAAAGCTAACTCAGCTTAACGGTATCATCGGATCGAAGGCGCACCGAGCAGTGGAGCAGACAATCGCAGAGCGAGCGGTCACTGTACTCAGCAGTCGCGAAGGTGTGCTTCCTGATCCAATGAAGCAAGGCGACCGGGTTGTTATTGTCGCAGCCGAGCAGGAACAGGCGAAACAGCTTGAAAAGCAACTGTTGCAAGCCGCTAACAACCTGTCGTTAAAGACTGAAATATCACTTGTTGGTCAAGGCAACATGAATGAAACACTTCAGGCGATTAGCAAAGCCAATTATGTGATTCTTGCTTCTTACCAATTCCGCAATGTGGCCAGCCAGTTCGGGTGGAGTGATTATCAAACCTTGATTAATGCGATGAACGAGAGTAATCAGCGATACACGGTGTTCTCACTCGGTAACCCATACGAGATGATCTATTTGCAAAACGTGCGCTCAGGAATTGCTGTGTATGGAAAGCAGGAGCCAAATACGTCTGCCGGGATCAAAGTATTGCTTGGTCAACTAAAAGCTGGAGGACAGTTGCCCGTGTTAACGGATTAACGCTTAATTAATGAAGAAAAAAACGGATTCCAGCATACGGAATCCGTTTTTTATTTCAAACTTTTGTTTTATCGATCCATCTACCATGCCATCACTCGGGTATTTCTTCGCTACAAACAAAATGAAGCAGCATCTTCACAAATTGCTCCGTCATCCGCATATCCAATGAATTATCATGAGCACCACGAATAGTTACCATGCGCTGGAGCATGCCCATCATCGTTGTGAAGATAAACTGAGCCAGATCCAGCGGAGGGGACGGATTCTTAATACTGCCGTCAACAACACCTTGGGATAAAGCGTCCATCAGGAAATGATTTTCTTTCCCGTTCTGGTTGAACTTATCATACTCTTCTCTTAATTCAGGGCTAAAATCATACATCTCATAGTTGATATCAAACAATTGAATAAACCGGATGTAGTCTGGATGATTCTCGGCATAAACAACCCATGCATTCAACATAACCGTGAGTTGTTCCCGCCCGTTTAAGTCCTTCGTTGAAGCACGGCTAACCTCATCCGTTAAATGTTCGATCAGTTGCATCTGAATGGCTAGAAGAAGTTCATCCATTGACTGGAAATGTTTATAAAAGGTCACTCTACTAAGTTCAGCTTTCGTACATACATCCTTAATCTTCACCTGGAGCAATCCATATTTCAAAAAAAGCTCCTTACCTGCTGCAATCAAATCATCACGATGTTTATTTCCCAATTGTTGATGCCAGTTTTCATTCACTTGTATACAATTGTCCTTTCTTCGAACGAAATGCGTTCAAGGTCAGTCCGAGTGAAGCGAGTAGCATAATTGCACCAAAAATATACGGGAAGTTTATGTTTTTGTCAAACAATAGTCCTGCGATCAGCGGCCCAATCACCGTGCCGAGACTGGAAAATGTAGTATTCAGACCCGATGCATAACCTTGCCGATCTCCTGCATTTTTGGATATTAACGTGCTGACCGAAGGTCGCAAAAACGAATTAAAGGCAAAGAATAACGCAGAAGCGAACAACAGAAACACAAGGTTGACCTTAATTAACATTAACAATAGAGCTATGGGTGTGACTATTAAAGATAGACGGATCAACTTAACTTCACCGATTCTCTGTACGAACCAATCCAAAAGCCAGATCTGCACAACGATACCGATAATCGCGCCCAAAGTAATAATGATGGAGATTGTTGCAGCGTCGAATCCGTATTTTTGCTCTGCAAAAAGAGCGAATACTGTCTCATAACTCATGAGACCAAAGGTCATGACAAGCAACACAATCAAGTATTTGAAATAGGGGACTTTAAAAGAACTCCAGATTTTCTTGCCCAAGTGATCTCCTTTTTGAAGACGGATGGAGACCGTTCTTTTCTCGGGGGGAAGTGTCTCAGGCAATAGCAGCGTCATCAGGGCCGCAATCAGTCCCAGACCCGCTGCGAAGAAATAGGGCATGCGAATGCCCATCTCGGCGATGAGACCGCCCAGACCAGGTCCGAGAACCATCCCCAAATTCATAGCTGCGCCGAAATAGCCCATACCTTTTGCACGTGTCTCTGGCGTTGTAATATCGGCGACATATGCGAGGTTGGCAGGAACCATTAAACCAAGACTGATTCCACCGATAAACCGTGCGACATAGAGGAACGGCAATGACGTCGACAGCGCAAATATGATATCTGAAATGACAGACAGAAACATACCTGCGATGATCAACTTTTTGCGTCCAAATCGATCAGACAGTTGTCCCCCGAGAGGTGAAAAGAAGAATTGAGCAGCACCAAAGGCGGCAACTAAAAATCCTGCTACTGTGCCTCCCGCATGAAAAAGCTTCAAATACTCCGGCAATATGGGGATGATCATCCCTTGCCCCAATAAAGCGATAAACAGATTTAACATCAGAATGAACAGTGGAAAGCGAACTGATTTTGGTAATGTACTCATGTACGTCATTAACTCCTTCGTTTACAACATGTTAACCTTTACATTGTGTAAACTATTTTAAATGATTTGAAGGAAATATGTAAATCTTTTTTTAGTGAAGCAGTCTAGTGAGTAGAGTTATAATTGAACCCATATGGAGGTGGGAACACTTGAAATTAGAAGAATTGTTCACAGTACATGTGAAAATCGAAGAATCATTTGATTTACAGAATAGCGAAGATGATTCGGTTGTCATGATTACTTTTACAGGCAGCGTAACCGGAAAGTACTTTGAGGGAATTGTGCTGGGTGGAGGAGTGGATACGCAGATCATAGGGAAGAATGGTGACCCGCATACGCTATCGGCAAGATACATGCTCCAAGGGACCGACAACACAGGTCATTCCTGCAAAATTTATATCGAAAATAACGGAAATATTGATAAAACGCTGAAAACTGCTTTATTTCGTACTTCCCCCAAAATGATTACAGACAGCAAAGCCTTATCCTTCTTGAACCGTGAGACACTTGTTGGAGAAGGTCATCCGACGGAGTCAGGGATTGATATAAAAATATATAGAAAACCGCTGTAATGCGGGGCAAATAGCAATTATCTTTTTATTGTATGGCAGAGAAGATAGCTTTTTATAATGAAAAGTCAGAGTCGCTAAGGAGCGGCTCTTTTTGTTGTATGAGACTTTACGTCAATATTTATATGTACTCTTTTACAATTAATTAACATAGGATGGATACGGCGCAGACACTTCACACCTATAGTATGATGAGCGAAAATAAACCAATATCAGGCGGAATAAGGAGAAAACTATTCATTATGATGATCAAAAAAATCGGGATTTCAGTAGCATCACTCGCCATCTTAACGTCTGTAAGTGTATTTGACGCATATGGTGCAGGCTCCAAACGCATGATCGAAGTTTCTGAACAATCGGCTAATGTGGTTGTGAACGGTCAAAGGGTGGAAGGCGAATCATTTCTCTACAATGGGGTTACTTATGTACCTGCAAGAGCGATTGGTGAAGCCTTGGGGCAAGAGGTAGACTGGGATAACAACACCCAATCGGTATTTGTTGGAGCTAAAATTAACGATCAGCAGGGATACCGCGGTACCAAAACGCCATATCCTTTTAAGGAAACAAGTTATACAAAAGCTCCTATTGGATATGAACCCATATTTATTAACTACATAGGGAGACATGGTTCCAGACATCTATCCAGTTCCAAGTACGACAAGACGTTATTTGAACTACTCGACATCGCTGAAAAGGACGGGCAGATCACTAATCTGGGTAAAGAGCTGAAGAAGGAAATTGGCAATCTGATGAAGGTTGAAAAAGATCATTATGGATTGTTATCCACTACGGGTGGAGAAGAATTGAAAGGAATAGGGGCCAGAGTTGGGCAGAATTTCAAAGAACTATTTACATCGGATAAAAAAGTGATTGCACAAGCAACCATCAAAGATCGAACGCCGCAGAGCAGAGATCAGTTTATTGACGGGTTAAAGGAAAGCTTGGGAGATAACAAGGTAGACATTCTGGCTTCAGCTTTTGAAGAAGGGAAAGACCCCTATCTACGGCCCTACGACTTGGCTACGAAGTATAACGAGTATGTAGAAGATGGAGACTGGGTTAAGTTATACGAGGATTATGTCACACAGAGCACTGGAACGCGTTATGCAAAAGAGGTCCTTCTGCAATTTTTCTCTGAAGACTTCTATCAACGGCTGAACGCTGGAGAGTTTGAACTGAAAGATGAGAAGGGAAAAGTGAAGCTCAGCAACCCAACCGAGGCTGCTTCTAATCTATATGAACTCTATATCATATCTTCGAATATAAAAGGAGAAGGTGACTTCGAATTCGGGCGGTATTTCACGGCTAATCAGTTGAAATGGTACGAAAGTATTGACAATATCAATGATTTCTATGAAAAAGGTCCATCTTTAACGTCAACGGATTTGCCGCAGAATATCATTGCACCTCTGGTCAAAGAATTGATCGTGTCTACCGACCAGTCGATTCAGCAAAAAGACACGGCTGGTATATTTCGTTTTGCTCACGCAGAAACCATCATTCCACTATCTTCATTCCTGGATATCGCCGGAGCTAATGTGAGTATCGACAAACCGCAGGACGTGACCCAAAACTGGAATGGCTCGGTTATCTCACCAATGGGAGCAAATATTCAATGGATTCTGTATTCCAATGGTAAGGATGTTCTCGTGAAAATGCTTAGAAATGAAGAAGAGATCGCGTTCCCGATCGAAACAAAGACCTATCCGTACTATAAATGGGAAGATGTAAAAGCATATTACCAAAACAAACTGCAGAAGGTAGGCGTAAGCTTGGACAGCAGTTTGGAAGACAACATTGAGCTTTTACAGAAGAAATTCTAATCGGTGAAACGATATGCATTTTATATGAAAATAAAGACGAAGATGAAGAAAGCAACTCCTCTCCATGGGGCTGCTTTCTTTTTTTGCATTTTGAATGAAATGGACCAATAAAAAAATCCTAAAACAAAATGTGACCAAATGCCGTCCGTAAGAGTGTTAGAGGTATAAAGGAGGGCATAACAACCATGCAGCGATCAGTGCCCCAGCTGGGCGATCATGTGATGAAAGTCTATGAGACATACGCGGATACGCTGTTCCGGATTGCCATGGTGCACCTCGGCAGACGAGAAGACGCGGAGGAAGCCACTCAGGATACCTTCATCAAACTAATAGAAAAAGCCCCTACGTTCAACGATGCGGAGCATCAAAAGCATGGTTGATTCGGGTCATCACCAATCATTGCAAATCCTTATTAGGCAGAGGCTGGCGCAAACGGGAGGTCAAGCTGGAGGGAGTCGATCCTCTTACAACAGACAACCCTGAAGATCACGCGCTGATCGAACTTGTGCTGTCACTGCCCGTCAAGTATAGATCGGTGGTTCATCTGTATTATTACGAAGATTATCCGATCCGAGAAATCAGCGAGATCCTGGAGATTAGCGAATCAGCAGTGAAAATGAGATTAAAACGAGGAAGACAGCTATTAAAACTGGAGCTGGAAGGAGAGGGACTGTAATGAACGAAGAACAATTCAAACAAAACTACAAGAAAGCGGTGGATCATATGAAAACAAACGAGCAAATGAAAAAACGGGTAGAGCAATCCTTAAACACGCAACATCAGGGACCAAAACGTCAACGTAAACCACTATACATTGCAGCAAGTGTTGTTATCGCTGCCAGCATTGGATTGGCTGCGCCAAGTGTATGGCAACAATTCAATGGACCAGCCACACCAACACCACAGGTGGCAGCGGTGACTCCAGGCGCGTCGTTTGACCCGATCGTGATTCCGAAGATGGAGTTGCCGAGTTCACAGGGCAAAGGCGCGATGGCTGATATGATGCAACTGGTTGTTTATGGAGGAAACGTATATACGCAGTCCCCAACATTGCTTGAAGGCGCAAATGCACTCAACCTGCGGGGGGATAAACTGGGTACCACCACTGGCGGCATTGATGAGCTGAGCGGCCAAGATAAATATACGGAGCTTGCTTCCAACATTGGCGAAGCTGACATCTATGCTGTTAATGGCTACGATAAGGACTTCCGCATCATGTCTTACACCGAGATCGATGGTCAGGTGTATGCTCAGTTATTCGACAAGAACAACGGGATCACTATTGGTACTGGTGCCGACCTGATCGGCAAGCTTCATCTCGAAGGCAACATCGCCTCGGCGCAATGGGAGACGTTTAATAGCTGGAACAATGGATTGCAGCAGCTTCAACCGTTAGCAGCGGATGAAGCACTGGACAGCTTTATCTCATCGCTAAATGCTGCCAAACCGATTGCAACGAGCCCGGAGTTGGAAGAGAACCTCTACGGCAAGGAAGATCGCAAGATCATCTATCTCACGCTGGAAGACAAAACGCAGGTCCCACTGGTTCTGTTTGGTGAAGAAGGTCTGGTTCGTTATGGTAATGTTCCGGCATTCCTGGAAGTGGAGAAAGGTGCGTTTCAATCATTCTGGGACAGCTTGGGCGAGTAAGGCGAACACAGTAATATGGCTGCACCAAGAAGAGCGAACAGGGCACGCAAGTGCTTTGTTCGCTTTTTTCATCAACAAACAATCACTTGATAGGATTAGGCAATAAAATGATATGAATAGGATATGGATTCTTTCCTCTTTCAATGTAAAATGGGTACACCTAGTTTTAACTAAAAAGAAACAGGAGGTTAGATGAATATGAATCGAATCGAAAAGAGCCAGGAAACATATAAAAGACTATTCGGCGAGGGAGTTCCAGCGGCATATGCTACTGATCCTGAGTTACAGGACATATTAAGTCGCTTCATATTTGGTGAAATTTTTGATCAAGGTACTCTTGACGATAAGCAACGTGAGCTTATTACTTTGGTCGTACTGGCTACTAATCAAACGTTGCCACAGCTCAAAGCACATACTCGTGCAGCGCTAAATGTTGGGTTGACTCCAACGGAGATCCAAGAAGCAATCTATCAATGCGCACCTTATTTGGGATTCCCCAAAACCTTAAATGCCATATCGGAAATGAATGAAGTGTTCAAAGAGCGAAATGTTGCACTGCCTCTTGAAAGTCAAAAACGGGTTGAAGAAGATAATCGCTTTGACAAAGGACTTGGTATTCAAAAAGAGATTTTTGGCGATATTATTGAGAAAAACCGGGAAAATGCCCCGTCAAATCAGAAGCATATACAGGACTATCTTTCAGCATTTTGTTTTGGTGACTTCTATACCCGCGGAGGTCTGGATCTGAAAACACGAGAACTTCTTACCCTTTGTATACTAAGTGCACTCGGAGGTGCGGATAGTCAAGTCAAAGCACACGTTCAGGGTAACATCAATGTTGGCAATAATAAAGAAACCATGATCACCGCTCTAACTCACTGCCTTCCCTACATGGGATTTCCTAGAACACTAAATGCTTTAGCCTGCGTTAATGAGATCATTCCAGAGAAATAATCTTCTTTATTTGAAACAACAGACAGTTGATTATCCCAATCAACTGTCTTCTTCTGGTTAACAGGAAGGTATAGTAAAGAAATGAATGATTCAGTAGATACTTAAATGAATGTAAATCAGGAGGAATTATGGAGTTAAGAGTACTTCGATATTTTTTGACAGTAGCTCGAGTAGAAAATATCACACATGCTGCAACGATCTTACATGTGACACAGCCAACGTTAAGCAGGCAGTTGGCTGATCTGGAAAAAAATTTAGAAACTCAATTGTTTATACGCGGTAAAAGTAAAATAACACTGACAGAAGCAGGCATGCTTTTACGTCAAAGAGCAGAAGAAATTCTCACTCTTGCGGATAAAACAGAGAAAGAGTTTAAAGATCAGAACAATCTGGTCGGAGGAACCATATCGATCGGGAGTGTTGAATCATTAACGTCCAATGTTATTTTACAATTATTAAAAGACTTCAATATAGAGTATCCGCAGGTTAAATATCACATCTATAGTGGAACGGGGGATGACATAAAGGAGCGAATCGATAAAGGACTGCTCGATGTGGGCATTTTGTTAGAGCCCATTCACATTGAGAAATACGATTTCATCAGACTGCCCCAGAAGGAACGCTGGGGAGTCCTTATGAAGACCTCATCACCTCTTGCCCAGAAAGAATATGTCACTTCAACCGATTTAGCCGGAGTGCCTCTGCTCATATCCAGCCGATCTGTCGTACAGAATGAGATTGCAAGCTGGTTTGCCGATGAGTATGCACATTTAAACTTTGTTGCGACCTATAATTTAATATCTAACATACTTAACCTCGTAGAGGAGGGGTTAGGGACGGCCATCTGTATTGAGGGTGCGCTTGCAATGAAGCAGTCTGACACATTATGCTTTAGACCTTTTCAACCGGAACTTCAGTTTCCAACAGTGATTGTCTGGAAAAAACATAAGGTATTCAGTCAAACGGAGGTACGTTTTTTGGAACATATCAGGCATGCCTTTCAGGCATAATAAAGTATGAATTATAGGTATTGGCTATAGCTGTTTATCAGATGATATTTTAAAGGTGTAATGAATGCAGCCTTTATGTATTTCAGATAAATAGCTTTTTTTATTGCAAAGAGAAGTTATTTAGAGCGCTTTTGGTCTCATTCATTTAGATGGCAACAACAAGAGGGGGCATTATTGGATGAGCAAGAAATACGAGAAGTTGGCTCAAGATATTGTAGAGAAAGTGGGCGGTAGTGAGAATGTATCCACTCTGACTCACTGTATGACTAGGCTTAGATTTGCACTGAATGATACTAATAAAGCAGATCAAAAAGCGCTTAAATCGTTGGACGGTGTTATTGATGCGGTTGAGAGCGGCGGACAATTTCAAGTCGTCATCGGCACACATGTTGAAGACGTTTACAAAGAAGTGATCAAGTATCTTCAACCTAACGCGAGTTCATCGGGTGAACCAACTCAAGCTAGGAAAGTTAGTATTTTGGGGAAATTAATCGATTTCGTCTCGGGGACATTTAGTCCGATTGTTCCTGCTATAGCTGGGGCTGGTATGATCAAGGCATTACTCGCTCTACTTATTTTGTTCAACTGGATTTCAAAAGATTCACAAACCTACTATGTCGTAAGTCTTATGTCAGATGCTATTTTCTACTTTTTACCATTCTTGTTAGCGTTCTCAGCTGCAAACAAACTAAAATGTAGTCCCGTCTTAGCGCTCGTTTTAGCCGGTGTTTTACTCCATCCCAACTTGACACAATTGCGTTTGGATGGGACTGACGTAAGTGTTTTTGGAATCCCGCTAACTCTTGTATCTTATAGTTCTTCTGTAGTTCCAATTCTCTTAATCGTTTGGTCACAATCATATATTGAATCGTTGTTTAAAAGGATCATTTCGAATGCAGTGAAAGTTATTTTTGTTCCCATGTGCACTATTTTAGTAACGGGAATTTTGGCCTTAACCGTATTGGGACCACTGGGGTCATTTTTCGGAACGTATTTAGCGATGGGCTTTGACTTCTTGGCCGCACATGGTAGCTGGCTGGTTATTTTCCTGGTTGCAACCTTCTGGCCAATACTGGTTATGTTTGGGCTGCACCATAATATTGTTCCTCTATCCATTGCTCAAATCACCACATCAGGTTATGAGAATATCCTCGGTCCTGGAGCGATGATCAATTGTATAGGTCAAGGTGTTGCGGCATTAGTTGTAGGGATGAGAACCAAGGATAAAGCATTAAAACAAATTTCTGCTTCCAGTGGGATCACCGCGTTGATGGGAATCACGGAACCAGCTCTTTACGGCGTAAATTTACCGAAGAGATACCCACTTGTCGCGGGTATGATTGGAGCTGCTAGTGGGGGACTCTTTGCAGGGCTAATGGATGTTTCTCGTTACGCAACAGGCGCTTCAGGAATCCCGGCGATTCCTCTGTACATTGGTGAAAATATCTGGAATCTATATAACATTTTGATCGCACTTGTTATAACAACTGTCGTAACTGCTGTACTTACCTATTTGCTCAGTTTGAAATATGAAAAAGATGCACCTTCACAGAACACTGTTTCAAATGCGAACGAAGGGAGTGGGGTTGCGGATGAAGTCATTACAATTAAAGATTCTGTTATTGCAACTCCGCTTAAAGGTCAGCTTATTCAACTTCAGGATGTACAAGATGCAGCGTTTGCCTCAGAGGCAATGGGTAAAGGAATTGCTATTGAACCTAGCGAGGGGAAAGTCATTGCTCCATTTGATGGCATGATTGTGTCCCTATTTCCTAAGAAACATGCTATTGGACTATTATCCGATGAAGGAGTCGAAATTCTTATTCATGTCGGCTTAAATACGGTAAAGTTGAACGGAAAATATTTTGAGGCTTTCGTGGAAGAAGGTCAGAGAATCACAAAAGGACAGACCTTGCTGACTTTTGATCTGGACAAAATCAGACAAGAAGGATATGTCACTCAAACGCCCGTTATTGTAACCAATTCGTATAGTTACTCGGATGTGATCGCAGAGACTAGTCCCCAAAATATTGATTTTAACAATACATTGTTGGTTGTCAAAGCTTAACAAAACTACAGGTTAGGAGTGTGTTTTAATGACTTTAAGAAAAGACTTTTTGTGGGGTGGGGCAGTTGCTGCTAACCAATGTGAAGGTGGATATGCCGAAGGCAACAAGGGACTATCCACAGTTGATGTAATCCCGGCAGGGAAAGATCGTGTTCCTGTCATGCGAGGACAGTTAAAAATGTTGGAGTGTGATCAAGAACATTTTTATCCGAGTCATGAGGCTATTGATTTTTATCATCGGTATAAACAAGACATTGCTTTATTTGCAGAAATGGGCTTTACGTGTTTCCGTTTATCTTTGGCATGGACTCGGATCTACCCTAATGGAGATGACGAGTTACCCAACGAAGAGGGTTTGAAATTCTATGAAAATGTATTTGATGAATGTTTGAAGTATGGCATTGAGCCGTTAGTCACCATTACCCATTTTGATGTCCCTATTCATTTGGTGAAAACTATTGGATCGTGGAGAAGTCGAAAAATGGTGGATTATTATGAGAGACTGTGTGAAACGATCTTCACCCGTTATAAAGATAAAGTGAAGTATTGGCTTACCTTTAATGAAATTAACATGCTGTTGCATCTACCTTTTGGTAGCTCAGGCCTAGTGTTTGAAGAAGGTGAGAATGAGGATGCTGTGAAGTATCAGGCGGCTCATCATCAATTGATCGCAAGTGCAAAAGCAACTGAAATTGCGCGTAGAATTAACCCGGAAATTAAGATTGGCTGTATGTTAGCAGGTGCCAACACTTACCCGTATACATGTGCACCAGATGATGTCTGGAAAGCCATGACAAGGGATCGCGAGCACTACTTCTTCGTCGATGTACAATCCCGAGGAGAATACCCAAACTATGCCAAGAAAATGTTAGAACGAATGAATATTCATTTAGCCATGGAAGACGGGGACGAGGAATGTTTGAAAAATAATACGGTTGATTTCGTTTCGTTCAGTTATTATGGTTCACGATTAACCAGTGCAGACCCGGAAGTAAACACACAAACGGCAGCTAACCTGTTTCCGACACTGCGCAATCCTCATTTGAAAACAAGTGAATGGGGATGGCAAATCGATCCTGAAGGTCTCAGAATTACAATGAACTCCTTGTATGACCGATATCAAAAGCCACTATTCATCGTTGAAAATGGTTTAGGAGCGATAGATACTCCTGATGAGACGGGATATGTTGCTGATGATTATAGAATCGAGTATCTGCGTCAACACATCCAAGCTTTCATAACAGCAGTGGAAGAAGATGGCGTAGAGTTGTTGGGTTACACGTCCTGGGGTTGCATTGATCTAGTAAGCTCAAGTTCTGGAGAGATGAGTAAACGATACGGTTTCATACATGTCGACAAAGATGACGCTGGAAATGGTACGTTGAAACGCAGCAAGAAAAAATCCTTTGAATGGTTCAAAAAAGTTATTCAAAGTAACGGCAAAGAACTCTAATCGACTGAGCAGTAACGTATGAAGTCATCGACTTATGCGTTACTGCTTTATCCATTTATCGCAACATCAAGGCTAACTACTGGCCATATGGAGCAAAAACAAACAGTTAGGAGTTGGTTTTTTATAATATCCATTGAGCAGCTTAGAACATATTCGTTATTGTCCGTTGCGTTATTAATTTCTTCAGGTCCAGTGATTGCCGCTAACATTCCTGCGATAGCCAATGATTTTCCAGAGATATCGGTAACACATGTAGGATTATTAACGACCATACCTTCATTATTTGTCATTCTTGGTGTGTTAATTGCTAATCGACTTGAACTTCTTATTGGGAAGAAAGCAACTATACTAACTGGATTAGGACTTGTTCTCATTGCGGGAGTATTCCCTGCATTGTATCATGACCTTTTTTCGTTGCTGTTCATTTCTCGCTGTTTGTTTGGGTTAGGTGTAGGTTTATTTAACCGGCTCATCATTCAGATGATCAGTGATATGTATCATAAAAATCAAGGTAAACAAGCAACCGTAATTGGCTTAGAAAGTGCCTTTGAGGGATTAGGAGGCATTTGTCTGACACTACTCGTTGGTCAACTATTGAAAATGGGCTGGCACACATCATTTTATGTCTACGCCCTGGCACTTCCTATTTTCATTGCATTCCTGATTTTCGTTCCTTCTGATAAAAAAGAGCTTAATAGAAGAGAAGAGGTCACCACGAATCCAAGCCACACAAATAATAAAAAAGCCCTTCAAGTCATGATTGGCTATGGTCTCTTATTATTTGTAATAGTAGCTATTTTCATCAATTATAATTTACAGATTACTCCTTTGATTTTGGAAAAAAATATCGGAACTGTGACAAATGGAAGCAACATGATTGCATTTATAGGTTTGGGAGCTTTTGTTGCCGGCTTTTCTTTTGGGAAAGTATACAAAACACTCGGTAACTATATCGTTCCATTATCGATTCTGTTACTTGGCGGAGCCATGTTCGTTACGACCATCTCTCAAAGTATCATGCTTACTACCATTTGCTCAATGATCATCGGGTTTTCATTCCGCTGTGTAATGCCCTATTTATTGCATACTTTTGCACAACAAATAGCCAAAATGGCAAAGCTGGGTACGACCATTGTTCTGATCGCGTATAACTTGGGAGCCACACTTTCACCGTATGAAGGAAGGTTAATTACGCAATTATTACAACTAGATACAGTGCAATCATTAGTCTCAAGTAATGCAATGATTCTATTATGGATTTCGGCAGTTAGTTTGGGAGTAGTAACCCTTCATCGCAAAAAGAAGAATATTCAACAAACATAGAAAACAGGGAACTTCTTGATATGGAGTTCCCTTGTTTTAGAATGAGTTGTATGAACCGTTTAATTATAATTTTTGTAATACACCAAGTGATCGGTCCATTCATTATTTTCGTGTATAAACCCTTTACGTAGACATTCAAATTCCATACCAACACTCTTTGCCAGTTTCATGGAAGGGGTGTTATCCACATTAATATGAGCTTCTATGCGGTGAAATTTCAGATGTTCGAATGCAATATGAAGAGCTCCGTTCACTGCTTCTTTCCCATAACCTTTTCGCCAATACTGATTATGGATCGTGTATCCGAAACTTCCCCATTGAAAATGATCCCTTGCCAAGGTAGCAATATCAATCATACCCAGATGTGTACCATCTTGCTTTCTAAATACTCCAAAAACATAAACCGCATCTGTACGCGCTAACTCCTGGTGTCGATCTACCAGATCATGAAACCAATCCAGTGTACATTCACTCATATCCATTTTCCCTTTATCATGGCGGTGTTGGGAGGGATGGCGGTTTTCAAACTCATATAACCAATTTTCATAGTCGTCTTTCTGTAATGGTCGGATGACTAGCCGTTCTGTCTCTGAAGTATGATCAAATTTTTCTGGTTTTAATATCAAAATGACATCTCCTTTGGATTGAATTTATGCTCATGGCATAGCACTGAAATAGTCCATAACCACGCTGCGAAACTCTAAAGCGGCTTTGGAAATATACCTGTTTTTATGCGAAAGTAGAGCGATTTCCCGAACGAGCTGGTGTTCCTCTACCTGAAGATATCTAATGCGCTCATGCGGGTTTCTGGCTGTGCTAGGTATAAACGCGAGACCGATCTCCGCCTCCACAAGGGCGGTTAATCTTGCAGGCTCATCACCTTCATATACATACTTCGGTAGGAAACCAGCGGATTGACATACGGAATCTACCATATCACGAACCCCATACCCTTGCTTCACCCCAACAAACCACTCGTCCTTAAGCTCTGTTAATTGAATGCTGCTTCGGTCTGCATATCGATGACCCATAGGAACAGCGACTACAATCGGATCGTCATATAGTATCTGACATTTGATATCGTCACCTTCAATCGGAGGGGAGGAGAGACAAAAGTCCACCTCGCCCCGATGCAGAAGTCTGGACATGTTTTCTAACGAGACCATTTGCACATGGAACTGAATATCCGGCTTGTTTTTCCGGAATTCCCGCAGTATACCTGGCAATGTGCTCGCCGTAGTCACCGCCAATTGCAGTGTACCCTGATCCGGGTTGGAGAGGTCAGCGATTTCCCGCTTTCCTTGTTCCAATTCAAATAAGGCTTTTTCAGTTCGCTGAAGAAATGTTCTTCCAAAGTCGTTTAGTCGCAGCTTTCTCCCGATTCGATCAAATAAAGGGACTCCAAGGTCGTCCTCTAATCGTTGTATCGTTTTGCTCAGGGAGGATTGCGTGACATGCAGCTTTCCCGCAGCTTCCGTAACATGTTCGCATCGGGCCACCGTCAGGAAATATTTTAGTTGAAGAAGCTCCATTTGCACCATCCCTTCATTCCTTCTAGTTCATCAAATCATAACATATAATGCGTTGGAATAAATGAATACGTTCAAGTAAGATAACAGCAGAAGAGAGAGAGGTGCACCAATGAACGTTCGAAATAAAGGATTGATGTTAGCTGTTGGACTCGGAATTATGTTGAATCCGTTGAATTCCTCCATGATTTCGGTGGCAATCTCCAGGCTACAACAAGTGTATCAACTTAATTTTACAGCCGTTTCGTGGATTATTTTATCATTTTACATTGCCAGTGCAGTCGCTCAACCCGTCATGGGCAAGTGTAGTGATTTGTTTGGCCGCAGGAAGATCTTCCTCATGGGTCTTGTTATTGTTTTTGTATCGTCCATGTTAGCTCCGTGGTCTCCCAGTTTTTCGTGGCTCATCGTATTCCGGATTGTTCAATCAATTGGCACAAGCATGATGGTGGCCGTCGGAATGGCGATTGTCAGAATGAACGTGACTGAAAAACAAGCCTCCGCCTTGTCCACCTTGGCTATATTCCTTTCTGGAGCGGCTGCAATTGGACCTTTTATTGGTGGAGTATTGATTCATTGGTGGGACTGGCACAGCATATTCTTCGTTAATATTCCGTTTGTCTTGGCGAGTTTTTGGTTCGCCTGGAAAACAATCCCGAAGGACGAGCAATCTCCGTCTATCTCTGGTCACATGTCCATTCGGCAATGGCTTGCGTTAATTGACGCACCAGGTATCCTGATGTTTACGGTAGCTTTGGTGACTCTGCTCATCGGTTTACTTTCAGTAAATTCCAGAGGAGATATTTCAACATGGCATCTGCTGACAGGGGGGATCGGGTTAATCGCACTCGTCATGTTCTTCCGACATGAATTAAAAGCAGCCACGCCTTTTATCCCTCTGCGAACGTTTGCCTCATATCCGGAGATGACTTGGGTGAATGTGCAATACATGCTGGTGAACATCCTGTTTTACGCACTTTTTTTTGGAGTTCCTACGTATTTGAAGCAGGTACGTCATCTCAACGAAGTTCATACAGGAATGAGCATGCTAGCTTTGGGGTTATGTTCAGTCATTATTGCTCCGATCGCAGGACGCTGGATTGACAGATCAGGATCACGGCCAGCTCTGATCGTATCCGCTTCTTTAATGACATTTGGATCTATATTGATCGTTGTTATGAATGAAACTTCTCCAATCTTCATAATCATTGTTGCTTTAGCTTTATTTGGAATAAGTAATGGCTTAAACGCGGTCGGCATGCAAGCAGCACTGTTTAAAAGCACACCGAAAGAAATGATCGGAGTGGCATCGGGTATTTTTAATACATCACGCTACCTGGGGACCATTTTATCGTCGTTATTGATTGGAATTGTTATGGGGGATACATTCAATGTGACAGGATTTCAGAAGCTTGGAATCATCCTTACGGTATTAGCTGCATCACTGATCATCATGAGCGTACGTCGCGAGGCAGGTGCGGTGAGTCCGGAGAAAGTAAAATAGAGAATCTTCTGTGCAATAACACGTTTACACCCAATGAATCAATAGCTCCATTGGGTGTATTTTTTGATTTTCACCAAGTTGTCAGAAAGAGTTGATCCTTTCTTGAACGTTTAGGGTAGAACACGTGTCTTTGATTGAATTAGGTAAAAATAAAGATATAATAATTTTGATTAATAGGCTTGGTTAGTACTTTAAGTGCATTAATATCAGATTTTAATAGGCATCCAATGCTTGTTATTATCGGGGGCCTACAGGAGTAAACGCATTATAGGTGTGGCAAGATATCGTCATACCTAACTTTGTGAAATTTTTCGCAACTCTGCATTGAGCTTGGCCAAATCTGATATTGAATGTTTCTAAATTGAACAGAGTTTGAAAGGAGGCAACACAAAGAATGGCTATTGATACGGTTTTATGGAGCAGGCTAGTGACTGGTTTGACGCTCGGGTTCCACGTGATTTTTGCAACGCTTGGTGTCGGCGTACCTTTGATGATTGCTATTGCAGAGTTCATCGGCATTCGGAAGAAGGATCACCATTACATACTTATGGCAAAGAGGTGGTCCAGAGGGTTTGTCATTTCTGTGGCTGTTGGTGTTGTGACAGGTACAGCGATATCACTGCAGTTGGCCCTGGTATGGCCGAATTTTATGAAGCTGGCCGGGAATGTCATTGCACTGCCACTATTTATGGAAGTATTTGCATTCTTTTTTGAAGCAATATTCCTGGGCATTTATCTGTACACGTGGGATCGGTTCAAAAATCCGTATATCCACTGGTTGCTGACTATTCCGATTGTCGCCGGGGCAGGCATGTCTGCTGTTTTTATTACAACAGTGAACGGATTCATGAACCAGCCTGAAGGTTTTGTCATGGAAGCAGGTCAATTCATGGCAGTGAACCCCGTGCAAGCGATGCTGAATACAGCGACGTTCTCCAAAGTGTTCCATGTATTAAGCTCGGCTTATCTGACAGGAGCTGCTCTGTTAGCAGGAATAGCAGCCTTTGCGATGCTGAGAAAAGGAGTGTCGGCCTACCACAAAAAAGGCTTGAATCTCATGATGGCCGTTGTGCTGGTATTCAGTTTGTTAAATTCTTTAGCTGGAGATGTGTCTGCCAAGTTTTTGGCTGAGCATCAGCCGGAGAAGCTCGCAGCTGCCGAGTGGCATTTCGAGACGGAAAGCGGCGCGGATTTGATTTTTTTGGGATGGCTGAATGCAGAACATGAAATTATAGGCGCTCTTCATTTGCCGAAACTGCTCAGTTTCCTTGCCTTTGGAGACTTTAACGCCGAGGTAACCGGGCTGAACGAATTTCCACCAGATGAACACCCGCCCTTACTTGTGCATTATTTGTTTGATCTAATGGCTGGTATTGGATTCGCTCTGCTTGCTATATCAAGTCTGTACTTCCTGTTTGTATTCTGGAAGAAACGTAATCAGTTTAACAAGTGGATGCTTCGTATGGTTGCACTGAGTGCACCGCTTGCTTTTCTGGCCGTTGAGATGGGTTGGTTCTATGCAGAGATCGGGCGGCAACCATGGATCATCCGAGGTTATATGCGGGTAGAAGAGGCCGCTACTTCTTCACCAAGTGTGAGAATTTTATTTTTCGTCTTCTTGCTTCTCTACATCCTGCTAGGCGTTATGTGTGTCGTCGTACTGAGACGGTTGTTCAATAACAATCCTGCTGAACTCGAGATGGAGAAATGGTTGAAGGAGAAGCATGATCAATCAGCCAAGAAAGGGGATCAGGCCTGATGAGTTATGAATTAATTGGTATTTCGGTACTCTGGCTGTTCTTGTACGGCTATCTTATTGTAGCTTCCATTGATTTTGGAGCAGGTTTCTTTGCCTTTTATGCACGCCTGACAAAGCAGGATCATCTGATTAATCGTCTGATCTCCCGTTATCTATCACCTGTCTGGGAGATCACCAATGTATTCTTTGTCTTTTTCTATATTGGCATCGTTGGATTTTTCCCGGACACGGCCTATTATTATGGCTCAGCGCTGCTTGTTCCAGGAAGTATTGCCGTCATTTTACTTGCCATTCGTGGGTCGTTCTATGCTTTCGAAAATTATGGTTCCAAAAAAAGTATCGTGTATTTGTTCTTATATGGAGCTACAGGGTTGCTTATTCCAGCGTCATTGTCAGTGGCACTGACCCTTTCTGAAGGTGGCTTTATTTTGAAGCAGGGAGATACCGTTTCCCTGGATTACTGGGCACTATTTACGAATCCATTATCGTGGAGCATCGTTGGACTGGCCATCGTGTCGGTATTGTTCATTAGCGGGTCATTTCTCACATTTTACGCTTCTCGGGCAGAGGATCATTCGGCATTGAAGCTCATGCGGAACTATGCTTTGTTCTGGAGCACACCGACCATTATTCTCGCGCTGACTGCATTTATATATTTGGGTCAACACAATGAGCGTCATTTTCAAAATATGATGGATTTATGGTGGCTGCTGGCGCTTTCTGTTGCGTTTTTCATGATTGCCATGTGGCTGTTATATAACGGACGGCGTTATGGTTTAGCTTTTATATGCATCATGCTGCAATTTCTCACAGCCTTTTTCGCTTACGGGATTGGGCAATATCCTTACATTCTCGATCCATACATCACCATTCAGAGTAGCGCCACATCACCTGCAATGGGCTTTGCACTCGTCGTTGTGTTTATCGGTGGTCTGTGCTTGTTAATTCCTTCTCTAATCCTGGTCTTCAAACTGTTCCTGTTTGATGCGGATTATGTGAAAGGGAAAAAATAAAGGAGGAGCGTTCAATGAAGAGGAGAGGCAAGTCCAATCTGATCTCGCAGCAAATGTCTTTACAACGAAAAAACAGACTTCTCCTTGCCATCATTTCGCTGGCCCTTGGTGTAGCTATTATAAGCCAGGCCACCTTGGTGGCTGAAGCAGTCCAGCGAATCTTTGTAGAGAAAGCTTCCTTTTCATCAGTGATCCTGTTACTTGTCCTATTATTGGCTGTTATGGCCGCACGTTCACTGTTGTCGTATGGTAATGGGAAAGTGGGCTTGCATATGGCAGCACGCGCCAAGACAAATATGCGAGCATCTGTGTTGCAGAACCTGACCCGCGCTTCCATGCCTTCAACCCTGAGTGGACAGACGGGAGGAAAGGTCAGTGTTGCTTTGGATGCTGTGGATGAGGCCGACAGTTATTTCAGTCAGTACATGCCGCGTATGATGGAAGCTGCGATGATCCCGATTCTGATTCTGGTTGTTACGTTTACGCAGCACTCTAACACAGGCTGGATTATGCTGTTTACGGCACCGTTTATCCCGCTGTTCATGATCTTGGTTGGGCTCAAGACAAAGAACAAATCAGAAGAAAAATACGCGCAACTGGCTGAGTTTTCCGGTACGTTTCTGGATTCGCTTCAAGGGCTGGTTACGTTAAAAATATTCGGACGGGCTAAACGTCAGCAGCAGGAAATTGAACGTAGCAGTCTGGGATATCGTGATGCCACCATGGGCATTTTGAAAATTGCATTTACAAATACGTTTATGCTGGAATCGATCGTGATGTTAAGCATTGGTATTGTCGCGCTTGAACTGGCTATTCAATTACTGGTTTTCAAATCGATGAGCTTCCACACGGCCTTTCTTGTGTTGTTACTCGTTCCCGAGTTTTACAGTCTGTTGAAGAATACAGGAACGGCTTTTCACAGCGGGCGAACCAGTATGGGGGCCATTCGCAAGGTGGAACAGATGCTCGCGGACACTAGTGTCAAGAGCACACAAACGAAGCCTGAAGAAGGACCGGATCAAAGCGAATTAACCGATGTCGATGCAATTACAAAGACGGAAGAGCTTCGTACAGCTCGTGCCGAGTTGATAACAATGCCACCAACCATTGAACTGAACGATGTCCGATTCCAGTACACACCTGATTCCTTTGGACTTGAGACAGGACAGATCTCGATTGGACCGGGAGAACAGATTGCTATTGTAGGCAAAAGCGGCTCAGGTAAAACCACGTTGCTTCATCTCATTGCCGGTTTACTGAAACCAGATTCGGGAGCGGTTCTGGTTAACGGAAGCCAGCTTTCGCAACATGATGAGGCTGCATGGTTTGAACGTGTTAGCTATATTACACAGCATCCGTATATTTTTGCAGGTACATTTGCCGAAAATATAGCGATTGGCGCGGGTCGGAACGTCTCCAGAGCTGAAATTGAGCAGGCGGCAGAGGAAGCAGGACTTGCTGGCGTTGTTGCTCAATTGGAGCAGGGCTTGGACACATTTGTTGGTGAAGGTGGCCGGGGGCTGTCTGGTGGGGAAAAGCAGCGACTTGCTTTGGCACGTGCTTTTCTGAAGCGACCAGCTGTTATTTTGTTCGATGAACCCACCGTAGGACTGGATCTACACACCGAGCGGGTATTGCAACAATCCATTGCGGCATTAGCGAAAACGGCAACGATGATTACGGTGGCACACCGTTTATATACAATTCAACATGCGGACAACATTTTGTTTATGGATAGTGGGGTATTGGTGGATTCAGGACACCATGAAGCACTTCTGGCGCGTCTGCCTCAATATGCGGAGATGGTTGATGTACAACGGAAAGGAGGGTTAGCATGAATGAGCTGACGATTCTGTCAAAAGCGATGATTCAGGAGCGCAAGGATATCTTGCTTTCGATATTGGGCGGATTTATCGCCGGCATAGCAGGGGTAGCTCTCTTTTCCGCGAGTGGTTATATGATATCGCAAACGGTATTTGCGCCACCGCTGTACACCTTAATTGTACTCACTTCCATGGTCAAACTGCTTGGTTTCCTTCGAGCGGCAAGTCGCTACGGGGAACGCTTGTATTCGCACAGGGCAACATTCTCCATGCTGAGCCGTTTGCGGACGTCCTTTTTTGCCAAACTGATCCCGGTAACGCCAGGTATATTGAACAAAAACCGAAGCGGGGATCTGCTTGCGCGGATCGTGGGTGATGTGGAAAGCTTGCAAAATTACTTTTTGCGGGTCGCGTATCCACCCATCATGGTCGTTATGGTGTTTTTGGCTACCATGCTGTTCACTTCGGCCTTTTCGATCTGGATTGCGTGTTTGTTAGTACTAGGTATGCTGATTACGGCATTTGTTGTACCAGGTATTGTCTTGTTAGGTCAGCGAAAAATACACGGACGTGTCCGCCAGCAACGGGCCTTGCTGTCCACGGAAGTGACCGAAGTGTTGTATGGTTTCAGGGATTTGAAAGTATACGGCCAATTGGAACAGCGTGAGCAACAGCTTCAGCAGGCTTCCGCTGCATTGGCAACGGAGCAGAAACAAGCCGCTTCGCACCTGTTGCGCGGGCAGTCTATGCACGTTTTTGTGACGTATCTTGTTACATGGGGAGTGCTGGCACTGAGCGCCTTTTTAATTGTGAATGGAGCGTTTGCAGGTGTATTCCTCGCCATGCTGATCCTGGCCACGCAGACCGTGTTCGAAGAAGCTGCCGCAATGGCTATATTGCCTCTATATAAGCAGGACAGCGAACACGCCGCTCAGCGACTGGCGGAAACGGTGCCAACCTCCGATGTGCAACCTGTACAGCCAAGCGGTGAAATTTCAGCCGATCAGGCGGTTTCGATTGACCTATCCGGTGTTAACTTCCAATATGAAGGGGAATGGAGACCGGCGCTGAGGGAGCTATCTCTACAACTTGCAGCAGGCTCCAAAACAGCGATTGTCGGGCCGAGCGGGTCAGGCAAGTCAACGATTATTGATTTGTTACTCAAGTTGCGCGCACCAACGTCTGGCGATATACGATTAAACGATGTTTCGGTGAAGGAACTGAATGAAGAGAGCATTTGGCAAGGGACGAATGTCGTGTTGCAGCAAAGCCACTTCTTCCGGGGAACCATCCGGGACAACCTGTTGCTGAATGGAGAAGAACATTCGGATGAACAACTGTCGGCTGTGCTGGATAAAGTCCAACTGCCGAATAAGTTGTTGACCGACATGGTCTATGAAAAAGGGGAGAACCTGTCGGATGGTGAGAAGCAGCGGCTGGCTCTCGCACGGGCCATGCTGCGCAAAGGACGGTTATGGCTTCTGGACGAACCGACGTCTTCACTGGATTACGTCACAGAACAACGTGTATTGCAGCATCTTCTTGCACAAGCTGCCGAAGATACACTTCTCCTGATCTGCCATCGGCTGACGGGATTGGAAGAGATGGATCGGATTGTGGTCATGGACCAAGGCAAGATTGTAGAATCAGGTTCTTTCTCCGAGCTGATGGAGCAAAAAGGCTATTTTTATGAAATGAAACAAATTGAACGACAAATGATTGGAGACGCCCGGGCGTAAGAATCTAGTCTATTGAGTAGACAATACTGTCGATTGTCGTTAATGAAGAAAACTTCAATAAATCAATTTTTATAAATTTAACTAAACCCCAAAGGATGCGGTGGATATACTCCTTGGGGTTTGTTTTGATATAATAGTTTTTTTATGTCTATAAAGGAGATGGAAGATGGGAAAATATAAGTGGGATATTGTTTTTTATTTGGCCGTATTTTTATTTGTTGTGTACATGAAGATGAATGACCAATCTCTGTTTTGGATACTTGGAGTTGTTCTCACCGCTACTCTGATCATGTTTACCATTCGTATTTTTTATCCTCTGGGTTGGGAAACACGCATGGAGCGCGTGGAGGCTTTTCTACGCAGACAGGAGAATAACCCAAAGATTTATATCTATTACGCTCTTGCAAACAGACTTGATGATGAATTGGAACACACAATAGAGCGCATCAGAAATGAGGACACCAATAAAAGGACACAAGCAGTATATAATGCAGCTTACGGCTCCTATCGCAACGACTTGGTAGCTGTTCGTACTGCGGTGCAGAATATGCGTAGATCGGATTATCGTACATATTATGAAACGTATTTGCTTATGGAAGAAGGAAGAAGTGAGCAGGCGAGGGAACACTTGAAATCCATTAACAAGGTCTGGATGAGATCTTCGCTTCTTGCAGCGATCGAACTAAAAGCGGGACAACGCGAAACTGCGATTCAGCTATTACAGGAAGCAATGCAGGCTGTCAGAGGTGTCCATCGTTATATGATATTTAAGGAATCAGAGAGATACTAAACGGTGAACAACAATCTTTCTTGGCATATAGTACAACTGACACGGATAAAAGCTTGTTCCACATAGGAGCAAGCTTTTATCTTTTGTCTTAAAGGAAGGACAGGAAGGACAAGAGTATACTGAGGCGCTAAAATGTTCGGCATAGCGGAGAACACCCGAATTAAAATGCTTTCCAACCAGTTAGCCTATATGAGGAAAATCTTAAAGTCTTTTAAACGCTTTTACATAACAGCAGATGATTCAGCCGTTTTATTTTTCTTCGCAAGCGGCTTTTTCCTTAGTGTCCTATCATACAGATACGGTTTTCCGTGATAATCCCGTGCATGCTTTTGTTTCTGCTTTTTATGTATATCAACCTTGATCTCCAGATTGGCAACGTTATTCTGGAATTCAGAAGCAACTCGTTTGCACCATTTCAATCCACTTTCTTCAGATGCACTGAAATGAACACGTAGTAGATATCCGTTCACCGTTAATTCAAACTTGTATAAATTCATGATATGTATCCTTTCCAGACGGGCATGTTATGTTACACCAAATACGATAATCTGATTATAACAGGAACGTATGTTCTGTAAAAGTGTTATTTATGATACCCGCAATTCAATAAGGTTCGCTAGACATCTTTGCAACGGTTCGTTTAATGGTAAAATATCTAAAAATGGTTCATGTTGGGGGATACGCATGTATAAACTGATGATCGTAGATGATGAATTGCTCATGCGGGTTGGAATTCGTTCCATGCTGAATTGGGAAGAGTACAATTTCTATGTTGTTGGTGAGGCGGGAAATGGAAAAGAGGCATTAAGCCTTGCGCTTGAAGTGATGCCTGATCTAATTATTACAGATATTAAGATGCCGATTATGGATGGGCTACAGCTTATACAAGAGGCCTCCTGCGTACTGAAAACCTGTAAGTATGTCATCCTGAGTAATTTTGACGAATTTCATTATGTGAAAGAGGCGCTAAAACTTGGCGCTTCAGATTACTTGATTAAAAGTGAGATCACCGAATCCTCCCTTATTGACCTCCTGAGCACTGTTGGACAGAAACTGCAAAGTGAACATGTTCACCCAACCAACACACCCTCTATAACACAGGACTATTCCAAGAGCCTAAGATATCTAAAGGATAGTTTCTTCCAAGATATTGTAAGCGGATTCATTAGTGAGGAGGATATCGTCACCAAAGCGGAAGAACTACATTTTCGTATACGTTCGGACCAGTTGGTTGTCATGAAGTTCATCGTGAACTATTACGAGGATGCAAAGCGGAAATATGTAGAGAAAGGGGAAAAGCTGCTCCGATTTTCGATTCTTAATATTATGGAAGAGATCATTCCATCGAAGTGGGAGAAAGAGATTTTTGTTGAAAGTTCCTCAGAATATTGGGTGATCGTCAATGTACTTCCTGAGAGCCAATCTGTACACGCCGACTTGAATAAACTATGTAATAAATTGCTGTCTTCAATCAAGGATTTTATGAATCTATCGCTCACGGCTGGGGTAAGTAGAATGACTTCCGGTTTCCTTCACATCAGGAAGGCCTGCCAAGAGGCAGAAACGGCTCTACAACAGAGTTTCTTCACAGGAAGCAACCAGGTGTTGTATTACGATGATATGGTTCAATCCCCAGATCGACATGAAGTTAAGGGGGCTTTAAGCCCGCAACAAGAACGAGATTTGTTGAAGTTGTGGGTAAGCAAAGACAACCAAAAGGCGGAAAAGTTCCTTGAAGGAATCCGATTCAATCTGGAACAGCTACGAGCGGATGAGAATAGCATTCGCAAGCAATATATCATGGTAATGGAAACGATACATTCCCATCTATCCCGAGCTACGGAAAGAGGTGCACCTTCTTTAACAGAAAAATCACCCTATGAAATCGTTCTAAAGGGGGAGTATTGGGAGGATATCCACCAAGAAATGCTTGCTCACATTGCATATTACTTCCAAACCGATTCCCAAATCAAACAGGAAAGCACTTACACCGATCTCGCCACTGAATTGATCGACAAGTATTATGCGGAAGATATCTCACTGCAAAGTATCGCTAGCCAAATTAGTGTGAATCCGTCGTATCTCAGCCGTGTGTTCAAACAGGAACGAGGAGAGAACTTTATTACGTATTTGACCCGAGTTCGAATTGAACATGCCAAGGCGTATCTATTGAGCAGAGGAATGAGAGTGTATGAAATCGCAGAAAAGGTGGGCTACCATAATTACACGTACTTCAGTAAGATTTTCAAAAAATCGGTAGGGGTCACTCCTGAGGAATATCGAGAATTACAGCAGGGATGAATGTAATCGGTGAATAGAGGTGCAGCATATGAAGCATGTTCGGCCCTTCCGAATCAAGTACAAAATTATGGTGATCTGTATGACGGTCATTATCCTTCCGGTATTGGTGATGACAATCAATTCGTATTACTCCTCAGAGCGGTTGTTGGCACAGAACTATACAACGTTGCTAAACGATCTGGCCAAACAGACGAATATTCGCATTGATGAGTTCCTCAAGGAGATTGAGAAAATTTCGCTGCTAGCCAGCAATGGGCTTAGTGACAATCTGTCTGCGACTCATGAAGGGAGTTTTCCGATCCAGGATTTCCTGCGAGAGGGTGATAAACAACATGAGATTGCCGCATACAATATTCTGATGAATTATATCATGATGAAAGATCGCGTATTCTCCATTTACCTCTACAATATGAACGGGGGGCAAGACCTTTTTGTCAGTCCACATCAACCCATTGATTCAAACTTCAAAGTAGCGAACGAATTATGGTTTAAAAAGTTCATGCATGATAAGGATCGAACCATTACACTCACAACACGAATCGACGAGCAATTGGAGAATAAAATACTGGCTGTGTCACACGCTCGCAAAATTCATGATGTGACTAGTGGAAAACTGCTTGGCGTGATTGTTGTCAGCATTGATATCAAATTCATTGAAATCGTCAACCGCAACTTGCAGGAAGGGCTGCGCTCCAGATTCATGATCGTTGATGAGGATGACAAGATCGTATATAACGTGAACGAACGATTAATCGGGACACTGTTCCGGGACAACGTTCGCCCGCCCGAAGCACTAAATGTCGTGGTGACCAGTCCCCTTAGTCAGCAAAAATGGACAACTTACTTATATATGCCTTTGGATGAGCTGACTGCTGATGGCAAAATATTGGGCCGTAATCTGGTGACGCTTGCCATAGTCATTGTTCTTTTTGCTGCCGTCATATCCATCTTTCTATCTCATGTCATCACAACTCCGATTAAGACGCTGCTCCGGAATATCGCTCTGGTCGAAAAAGGTCAGTTTGAACAAGTTGAACCTATTGGCTCAAGAGACGAGATTGGTCATTTATCCATTCGATTTAACAGAATGTCACACGAATTGAAGCGGTTGGTCGAACGGATGCAGCAGGAAGAAATAGAGAAAGCCAAGGCCGAGATGCGTGCGCTCCATGAACAGATCAAGCCTCATTTTCTGTATAATACCCTTGGGTCGGTGAAATGGATTGCCTCAATGCAGCAGGCTGATAAAATCGTGGAAATGACCGATGCACTAATCTCGATGCTCCGCTATGCAACAAAATCCGATGGAACCCTCGTAACCATTCGTGAGGAACTTGATAATATAACGAATTACGTAACGATCCAGAATGTCAGGTACTACGATTGTATTCAGATGAGATATGAGATTGAGGATAGACTGCTAAATTATCGCATGCCTAAAATGATCCTGCAGCCGATTGTGGAGAATGCGATTTTTCATGGTCTGGCCGAACTGGAAGAAGACGGAATCATCACCATTCGTATTCAATCACAGCTGGATGAAGTTGTGATCCAAGTCTGCGATAATGGCGTCGGTATGGATCATCATACGATGCAGAATCTATTGGAAGAAAAGTCCGGTGCAAGTACGGGAACGAATGGGATTGGATTGCATAATGTGCAGCGGCGGATTCAACTTCATTTTGGGAAACCCTATGGAATACAGGTGGAGAGTAAAATAGGTGAAGGTACCATTTTCTCCATTCTGCTGCCTGCCATCCTAGAAACCAAATAGTCATACATGCTTTCATTTATGCATCTCATAATGCGGTACAGCGATCATAAACATAAGTTTAGATATAAACAAAGGGCTCGCAGTATGAACTGCGAGCCCTTTTGTTCACCCTTTGACGCTACCTAGCACCAAACCTTTGGTGAAATATTTCTGCAAGAATGGGTACACGAGTAAAATCGGAATCGCACCCAGGAACATCTGAGCGGCGCGCCCCGTTCTGGCGTTCATCATGGACAACAGCTGCGTATAATCTGACCCAGATTTTAACATGATTTGCTCAAAACTTTGCAGAAGGGTCTGCAGGTAGCTTTGTAATGGATAATTGTCTGGATTGTTCATATAGATAATGCCATCGAACCACGAATTCCAGTGGGCAACGATACTGAACAAACCAACCGTAGCGAGAGCGGGCTTGAGAAGTGGGAGTAGAATACGAAGCAATACCTGTACAGGCCCAGCACCATCGATAATGGCTGATTCTTCAATCTCCTCGGGCAGCCCCCGAATGAAATTCATGAGGATAATCATACTGAATACGGGGAGGGCCCCAGGCAGGATCAGAGACCAGATGGAATCGATTAGTCCCATTTTGACAACCACGAGATAGGTTGGAATTAGTCCTCCGCTGAATAACATGGTTATTATGAAAAATCCCATATAGATATTACGCCCCATTAATTTTTGTTTGGATTTGGAGAGGGGATAAGCCGTGAGTACGATCAGAACCAGATTCACCACCGTTCCGATAACGGTTCGTTGAATGGCTACCCAGAGAGAGGAGAAAAATGATCCTCCAGTTAATGCAAATTCATAGGCTTTTGTCGTAAATTCCACAGGCCAGAACGTAACACTCCCCGCAGATACAGCCGCGCTGCTGCTGAATGAAACAGCCAGCAGGTTGATAAACGGCAGGATACATAGGAGAGAGATTAGAAGCAATATGGTGTAGTTTATGATAAGAAATACACGTCTGCTCATACTTTTATCATAGATCATAATGTAAGTTCCTCCTTCTTAGAAGATACGATAGCCAGCCACTCTGTAAGCCAGGATGTACGATACAGCAACGAGAACACTGGAAATGATCGATTTGAATAACCCGACGGCGGTACCAATTGAATACTGTGCTTGTTGAATTCCTAAACGGTAGACATAGGTATCAATAATATCACCCGTCTGATAGACAACAGGGGAGTAGAGATTATAGATTTGGTCAAAGCCAGCATTGAGTACGTTTCCAAGTGAAAGTACGGTCATTAAAACAATGGTTGGCATGAGTAGAGGCAACGTAATGTAGATGGTTTGTTTCCACCGTTTCGCTCCGTCGATCACCGCGGCTTCGTAAAGTCCCGGATCAATACTGGTCAGGGCTGCCAAATAAACAACCGTGCCAAACCCGAAACCTTTCCATATGTCACTCACAATCATCGTCCAAGGAAAAATAGAAGGTGTGCCAAGAAAGGAGATCGGTGCAATCCCAAATACACTTAGAAATGTATTGATAATGCCGTCGGAGCTAAGGATATCCAGCATGATACCAGCCATAATGACCCAAGAGAGGAAGTTCGGAATGTAGACAAGGGTTTGAAATGTACGTTTAATTCCACTGTGTAGTACCTCATTAAGCAGTAATGCAAAAATTACGGGTACGATTATACCACCGATAATCTTAAAGACAGACATGTACAATGTATTCCAGATCGTTCTTACAAAGTTCGGCTGATTAAATATGTGGGTAAAATTATCCCATCCTACCCATGGCGAGTTGAAGCCGAGGCCCGGATTGTACTTCTGAAACGCAATAATAAGTCCATAGAAAGGGATGTAACAAAAGATGAAGACCAAGACCAGGCTTGGAATCAACATGAGATGGTAAGGACTCTGCTGCTTCCATTTTCTCAACATTCATATTCCTCCGTTCATCGTACGCCAAATGTAATCGCTATCAAATAAAGGGGAGGGATGACCCTCATCCCCTCTTTGTGACAAACGAGATTATTTCTTCCCGTAGGCTTCATTAACTGCCTGAGTTGCGTCATCGCCCCCGGCTGCACGCCAATTCTGGACAATAACATCGAAATAATCGATACTTTCGCTACCCATAATGATCTTGGTGAAGCCTTCGGTCAGGATATCATCCAAGGTTGTTCCGTAGCTTGAAAGTATTTCTGGCGTAACACCCCATAAGGCCGTCTTTGTATAGTTCTCGCTGTCCAGTACTTTCTTGGCAAGACCATACGCATTCTTTGGAGCCCCTTGTTGCAAATAATCACCAACTGCTCCTGGGGTTGCATTCTCGATGAATTCCACACTGTTGTTATATTTTTGCCACATCCCCGAAGTTGTGAGTCCACTGGTATCCTTGGATTGAAGGGCAGCGGAGACCGCCTCAAATTGCTCGTAATCGGAATTCGGATTAAGTACACGGAACGCTCCAACAACATGGGCAATATCGTTGTCCAGCAAGGCGGATAACGTTTCTGTGGATTCCTTGCCATTGCCTTCGTCCACAATATAAGCGTAGTCGTTCAAAATTTTGATCACTTCTTCTGGGCTCTTAAATCCCTTTTTCATAACGATATAATTGTTGTTGGCGAAGAAAATGGATTGTTTGGCTTCTTTTCCATCAACGGTAGGGATGATATAAGGGTAGAAGATAGCGTCCTTACCCAGATTGGATACTGTGTCGACACCCGGATTATAACCCCACCATTGGTAATAAGGTTGCATTCCCACTTTGCCGGCTACGATATCCGCGTTCATCGCATTAAAGTCTTTGATTGCAAATTCCGGATCAATGATGCCTCGCTTGTACCATTCTGACCACTCAGCCAGCGCATTTTTCATCTCAGGCTGCACGGAGCCGTACACAAGTTTTCCAGTGCTATCCTCCATCCACATATCCGGATGCGCATTCCATGCAATGGCCAGCAGGTTGAGGTAATCCAACGATTGGTCTACCGCTATACCATAACCACCGTGCTTTTCCATGAATTTGAGTGCGATATTTTTGATGTCTTCCACAGATTTCGGATCTTGGACACCCAATTCTTCTTTCCAGTCGTTCCGGATCCAGATGAAGTCTGGTTGTTCAATTAATCCCCAGTGCATCTGTGGTATCCCGTATAGCTTACCGTCCTTCTTTCCAGATTCGTAACTGTCTGCATCTGCTTCCATGTAACCTTTGAGACGATCTGAAGCGTATTGATCAAAGACCTCGGAAAGGTCCATGACCATATCTGCTTCGACTAACTGTCTCAGTTGTGATGGATTAACTCTGAATACGTCAGGAAGATCGTTCGATGCGATAGCCAAATTGAGTTTTGTATCGTACTCATCGCTGACCCAGTCTGTTTTGACATTGATATTAAACTTCTCTTTGTATCGCTTAATCCATACATTGTTGGTGATATCGTCGCCCTTTGGATATTTTGCTGAAGTGTATTCTGAGGTTACGGTATGAATGGTTGTCGTTCCAGCCTCGTTGGAATCCGTGTCCGTCGTTGAACCTTTATCAGCACCGCTTCCATTGCTACAGGCTGCGAGTAATAAGGCTGACATGCACACAGACAAGACTAAGGCTTTCGTTTTCTTGTTCATTTCTTTTCCCCCTTATCAGTCATATTTCAATAACGCTTACTTGAAAATATTCTAAACGAGAAAGGGGGAACGTGATATAAAGGTTATTGACGAGAACTGGTATCTTTTTTTACTTTTGAGTTGTAGCGGAGAAAAGAATAATGAGCTTTGTGCACTTTTTTTACTTTGTGCTCCTTCTTTTTTTACTCATGTCTCCAAAAATTGCTTTAGATGACGATCGATAACGAGTGAATCCTCTTCGTTTGCTCCGATTCCAAAGCAGTGTCCCCACTTGGACTCTACAGGTTGATACACCGCGTTTGGCATATGCTGAGCATCATACGAACTGTCTTCTGGCGTGAAAAACAAGTCACTTGATCCTGGCATAACGAGTGCAGGAGCAGTGATCTTGCTTAACGCCTGTTCGAAGTTGCCGTCATCTACGGGATTATCGCTAATGTCTCCATAGATTCCTGTACGTAGCATGGTAATCAAGTCGTTAGCATCGAAGGGAAGAAATACCTGATCCCAGTAATCTTCTACATAAGATTTTAAGGAGTCGTACCCCTCAGATTGGTACAATTTCTCCAAATAGTATGCCTGCGAGAACCCCCATGGAGCATAAGCTCTTCCCATCGCTGCGAGACCGGCAACCGGAGGGCGCTCATATCTACCATTTTTATAATTCGAATCTGCCTGTAATGCCGCGATCATTGCTTCGAATACCAACTGTGTATGGGGTCTGCTCTTTGCCGTTCCGCCAAAGGGGGCAATACGCTCAACCATCTCAGGATAACTGGTTCCCCATTGATAAACCTGCATGGCTCCCAGAGACCAGCCCACAACAAGTTTGATTTTGGAGATACCGAATTTTTGAGTGATGAGTTGATGTTGGGCATGTACATTGTCATACATGGAGATCATAGGGAAGTTGTTCTTATCATATGGGGCAGGGGTATTACTTGGAGAAGACGATAACCCGTTACCTAACATATTGGGCACAACGATAAAATAACGACTGGGGTCCAGCGCTTTGTCCGTTCCAATTAACCATTCATTATCTGTGTGAATTCCAGCAAACCATGTTGGGACAACAATAACATTGTCCTTTGCCGCGTTTAAGTTTCCATAGGTCTTGTAAGCGATAAAGGCTTGAGGGAGCTGTTGCCCCGATTGAAGTAATGTATCTCCTAGGTTATATGTTTCATAATTGTTCATAGATTGATTCTCCTTATAAAATAGTAATAACTTGATTTCACTCTACATTACGTCTATTATCAATTCAACGAAACGTTATCGAACATATCATTCATTTATTTTGAACTTAGGAGGTGCCTGACTCATGGAAATACGCCAGCTAAAAACCTTTTGGACACTTGCATCGACCTGCAGCTTTAGTCAAACTGCTGAATTATTGAGCTATGTACCGTCTACCATAACCATGCAAATCAAATCGCTGGAAGAAGAGCTCGGGGTGAAATTGCTGGATCGATTAGGCAAAAAGGTTGTGTTAACAGATGCTGGCCAACAGTTTCTGCCGTACGCCACTAAGATATTAAACGATGTAGAGGAAGCAAAGTGTATATCCAGTCAGCACGGAGAATTGGCGGGAACGGTTGTGATCGGAGCAGACGAAGTGCTGTGTGCATATCTTCTTCCAGCCTTGTTCAAACGCTTCCGAGCAGACTATCCTGGTGTGCGGTTATTGTTCCGCCCCTTGTCTGGGCAAGAGCTTAAAACAAGTCTGAGAGAAGGGCATGCCGATGTCGTTTTTGTATTGGATGAGCCTATTAATTCCAGAGACCTTCATTCAGAGTTTTTAAAGGATGAGACCTTTCAAATGGTGGTTTCTCCCGATCATATGTTAGCATCGCGTTCCGAGTTGGTCATTGATGACTTCCACAAACAGCATTTTTTGCTGACCGAAAAGAACTGTTCGTATCGCACTTATTTTGACCAATCCATAACGAAGAAAGGTGCAGATGCTCTGACAGAGCTGGAGTTTCATAGTGTAGAAGCCATTAAACAATGTGTTGCGGCTGGTCTAGGGATCGCTTTATTACCTGAAATGGCTTTGAAGAAAGAGTTGAGCGATGGGGAAGTGGTTGCTCTGCCGTGGGATTTATCAGATATATCCTTTTCTGCGCAAATGCTCTGGCATCGGGAAAAATGGATCTCTCCGTCCATGGCTGCTTTCATGGAGGTCGCCAAGAGTGAGTTGATTTGATTGTTCAGAATTTGTTTAGATGTATGTGTTAAAATACTCTTCATGGAGATCGTGAGGTTAAATGGAATCAACCTTTAACAACATGATACAGATATATATGGGGGATTAGCAATGGAGAGAAAGATTAGAAATTCTGCAAAAGCATTGATCATTAAAGACGGGAGAATGCTTGCAATGAAGCAGGATGATAATGATGAAGTCATCTACATTCTGCCTGGTGGGAGCCAGAATGCAGGTGAAACCCTGACGGATGCGGTGAAGCGTGAAGTTGCGGAAGAAATCGGAATAGATGTAGAACCGTTATCACTGGAATTCGTAATTGAAGGGGTATACGGTGAGGCTCTTCATCGTGTAGATTTTGTTTTTTTATGCGAGTACATAGGTTTGATGGACCAAGATAGTTCTATTCTGCCAAATGACGAAAATCAGGTGGAATATGAATGGCTCGAAATTAAAAATATATACGAACTACCTTTATTTCCTGCAAAATTACGAAAGCAGATCATTAGATTGGTTGATGGAGAAAAAACGGTTATGTATTTAGGAAATGAGGAAGATGACGACCTGAATAGTTAGATGTGTACACGTCGTAAACAAGCGACCGTCTTGTATTTATAAAGGAAAGGCTGTTTCAAAGGACATGATGGTCCAGTGAAATAGCCTTTTTGCCGTTGAACAAAGTGTACAGAGCGATTCAAAAATGAACATCTATGATAAGGGGTTACACTAGGCCAGGAGTTATAGTTCTTGTTGCTTCACGCCTGCTGTCATATTTTTCTGACCCCACATTACCATGGATTCAATTAAAGGAACCAATTCCTTGCCTGATTCTGTGAGCGAATACTCCACTCTCGGTGGCACCTCGTTATATTGCTCCCGATGCACGATGCCGGAATGAATCAAATCCTTCAAACAGTTCGTTAACATCGTTCCGGTAATGCCAGGCAGTCTTCTTTTTAATTCATTGTAACGTATACAGTCATTTTCACTGAGGATTGCCAGGATCGGAAGATTCCACTTGCCTCCAATGACCTGAAATGCATAAGTCGCTGGACATAACTGATCGAAATTAAAGTCGTATTTCACTTGATACCCTCCAATAGTATACTTTTTGATACTAAGTCAGAAAAAGAATCGTACTTGTTCAGAAGATTGTAGACATTATAATCAAACTAACACAAGAAAATCAATTCATAAGACAATATAAAGGCGGGATAAACGTGAGTAACGAATCAATGATGTGTGATCTGGAAACAGGCGTATGTGGTGTGAATGAGGAAGAGGCGATGCAAGAAATCAATCTGAATCATGTTGAGAAAAGGATAACTCTATATTACGCAACAGATCCGATCTGCTCTCACTGCTGGGCGCTTGAGCCTGTGCTTCATCGGTTTATTGAGGAATACGGCCATTATTTTACGCTACAAATCAAAATGGGTGGGCTACTGGCTAACTGGAATGGTTTCTCGGATGGCGCTAACGGGATTCAGAAACCTTCGGACGTTGCAGCGCATTGGAAGGAAGTGGGTGAACATTCACGCATGCCCATCGACGGTTCCTTATGGCATGATAATCCAATACTTTCTTCCTATCCGCCATCTCGCGTATTTAAGGTCATTCAGAGTACACACCCTGGGAAAGAGCAGGACTTTTTAAGACGTGCGCGTGAAGCCGTATTTGTATTTAATCGAAATATTGGAGAAGATGATGTGCTGACGGATATCGTCAATCAACTGGGTTTAAATGGTAAAGAAGTGGTTGAGGCGGCTGCACAGCAATCTGCACAAGAGTTATTAGAGGAAGACTTTGAGAGTGTGGCTAGTTTGGGAGTTAGAGGTTTCCCATCCATTATCATTGTGAATGAAGAGAACCAGGGTATGAAAATTGTCGGAGCGCGTTCTCTTGAAACATATGTGCAAGCACTTCAGGAGGTGCTTGGTGGTGATCTGAAACCCAAACAGATAACCTCGTTGGAGCAGAAAATCAATGAGGGACACCTTCTTTTTTCTAAAGAAATGGAGGTCTTGTACGATATCGAAAAGAGTGATATTGAATCATATGTGAAATCTGAATTGGCAGAGCACACATATCGTATGGGTCATATTTTGAATGAGATGTATATTGAGCATATCTGAGGCAGGAGCCATGTCAGAATCTTCCTGCTTTTGGCACACGGATGTGTTATTCGCACAGGCAAGTCGTCCACCCATTGCGTAGACTGAAGTAGATCAAGTCAAGTGAGGTGAATTCCATGGCTAAAACCAATGAAATACACGTCCGGGTGAAACGGCTCAAGGATCGCCCAGTCTGCGTGACTCTTCATAATGGCGAGACGTATGTCGGGTACATCTCTGGCGTTAACAGCGAAGGCGTAGTGCTTACCGGGGGCGGAAAGCTTACACAGGCGGCAATCACAGCACCCTCATCTGAAGGCAGTGCTCGCAAAACCAAACCTAAAGCAGGGGCTACGAGAAAAACAACATCCTCTCGAAACCGTAAACGGGTGAACAGCACACGTAAGTCGAAAGTACGATCCCGGTCGATGTCTCGCTCAACGTCTAGGCAAGCCCAGGTATCCTCTTTCATGCCTATGCTAGGCTCATTGTTAGGTGGCTTTGGCGGTGCAGGCTCGATTGGAGGTATGTTAGGCGGGGGTATGCGGTTGTTTGGCATGATCCAGCGGTTTACACCTGTGGTCAAAATGGGGTATGGCATGATTAAGCAGATTCAGCCATTTATGGGGGCAGTTCAAGGGCTGATGACTCCAGCAAGCCAAGCAGCTCAGGCTGAAACCGAAGGTGAAGAGGAAGCACAACAAGGATAATACTTGAAATGAAAATCGTGAATTAGAACACAACCTTCGTTGCATTTGGGAAGGAAGCATTGCTAGTGTGTGGGGTGATCTGATCTCTTTCTGATCTGTTCTATGCCTTATCTTCCCCGCTAGATGCTTAACTGCAAGCTGCTCTCCGTACGTCAAACGGAGGGTGGCTTATTTGCTTATACTGTATATGAGGTTCAAACCAGCTCGATTTCGCATGCTTGCTCAGCGCTAACGAACCTCAGAAACCTTATTCGGGTCAATATCAAGCCATTAAAATTCTAACGAATATGACAAACCCTATTTGCTGCAAAGTGTAGGAGATAGTATGAAAAAGGGGGCTGATTCTGCAACATTGGAGCTAGAATAAAAAGTGGACACCCGTTAACGGACGGAAGGATAATAAGACTAACGGAGGTGTCCACATGGGAGAACAGCGGCAACGATATAACGAAGAATTCAAGAAACAAACGGTCAAATTCA
>NZ_MKZL01000002.1:0-210147 GCF_002803315.1 Paenibacillus sp. GM1FR
GTAGCTATGTACGGACGGGATAAACGCTGAAAGCATCTAAGCGTGAAGCCCCCCTCAAGATGAGATTTCCCAGTATGTAAGACCCCTTGAAGACGACGAGGTAGATAGGCTGGGGGTGGAAGTGCAGCAATGCATGGAGCTGACCAGTACTAATCGGTCGAGGGCTTATCCAATAGCAAGTGATAATTCGCATGTTTCGTTTCGAATCTAGTTTTCAGAGAATGATCTCTGAATGTAAGCTAAGCTATGCGTTTGGTGGCGATGGCGGAGGGGTTCCACACGTACCCATCCCGAACACGACCGTTAAGCCCTCTAGCGCCGATGGTACTTGGACCGCAGGGTCCTGGGAGAGTAGGACGCCGCCAAGCAATAGGAAAACACACTTGATGATATCGAGTGTGTCTTTTTTATTTTAATCCTAAATACTTATATAAACCTAAACAGCCCTGGTAAATAACCAAGGCTGTTTACTATTTCAATATTTATGAGAATGTTAAATAACTTTAAAAGGATCATTTCTTCTCTATCATCGATTTAAGTACAACATCTGTCTATACTTTCATTTGGTTGCAAGCCTCCCCAAGGATTGTAAGGGAGTTCTGCAATGCATGCTGGGTTTCCGAATCAATGATGACGCCTTGTTTGTTCATTTTCAATGTAATATGAGGAATGGTTAAACAGCCCTCCTGTAGAACTTGTGCATTGATCATGTTTAGTGTGAGCAATAAGGAAGCATGGGCTTTGTCACCTCCCATGGGGCTTGGGGAAGCAGCAATGACAATGGTGGGTTTATTGAGCCATTCTCCAGAAGATACAACCCAATCTAGTGCGTTTTTTAAGACCCCAGGAACGCCGTTTCCATACTCTGGCGTGCAGATAAGGACACCGTCCGAATGCTTAAGTTGGGCTCTCAAGTTCTGTACGGACACTGGACCCTCCTCGACATCGAGGTCAGGGTTAAAATGCGGCAGATCATTTAATCCATCATATACTTCAAACTTAAGGTTAGTGTGAGCCAGTTTAATCATGGCGTGCATTAGTAACGTATTGGAGGACTGATTGCGCAGACTTCCGGAAATGGCAAGGATATTTAATTCTTTTTTCATGGATATAGATCAACTCTATTCATTAGTAATGTAGGGCAATTTGTTTATTTTCCTCCTGTTTGAATGAGCTGTCTATAAAAAACGCATATAATTAAGGTATTCTTCATGTTAGTCAGGGAATATCCACAATTCTTCATCAAAAATGCATGCCATAGTTTGTATTACTCTGGGTAATAGAATGAAGAGATCACTTTAAAATAAACAACTAACGAAAGAATCATAATAAATATTTTATAAAATTAGTACCAAGTACTAAGACTTAGTGCTATAATGATAAAAAACAAGTGAGGTGACTACCGGTATGAATCATCAATCAAAGGCAACCATCACGGCAATGGGGACGTATGTACCGGATCGAATATTAACGAATGCTGATCTGGAGAAATTGGTCGAGACAAGTGACGAATGGATTGTACAGCGTACTGGTATGAGAGAACGGCGAATTGCAGCTGAAGATCAATTTGTATCTGACCTGGCTACGAAGGCTGTAGAAGATATGATACGTCGTTATGATGTAAGTGTAGAAGAGGTGGATATGATCCTTGTGGCTACAAGTACACCTGAATATGCTTTCCCAAGTACGGCATCCAGAGTACAGGCTAATCTTAAAATCCCACACACGGGTGTACTGGATTTAAATGCTGCATGCGCAGGTTTTACCTACGGACTACAGCTAGCCGACAGTCTGGTGACCAGTGGAATGTACCGCAAAGTACTGGTTATTGGAGCAGAGACATTATCCAAAATTACGGATTACACAGACCGCACGACTTGTGTACTGTTTGGTGATGGAGCGGGGGCCTTCTTGGTGGAGAGATCATCGGGTGCTGAAGGTGACTTTATGGCAGCCATATCAGGTACACATGGAGAAGGCGGTGTACATCTCTATAAGAGTGGTCTGTCTTCGGAGATGAATGGTGTGCCTTTACAGGGCGAAGGTTGTTTAGTTCAGAATGGGCGAGAGATTTATAAGTGGGCTGTACGGACGATTCCAGAGCAATTGGGTAAACTTATAACGAAAGCTGAATTAAGCCCTGACCAGATTGACTGGTTTGTCCCGCATAGTGCCAATATGAGAATGATTGAAGCTGTTTGCGAACGTGGTCCGGTTCCTTTGGAACGTACTTTAACCAGTGTCGAGTATCGGGGGAACACATCTGCTGCTTCCATTCCGCTTGCTTTACAGCTTGCAGTGGATGAAGGGAAATTGAAAGAAGGACAGAACGTAGCTCTCTTTGGCTTTGGCGGTGGTCTGACGTACGCAGGTCTGGTGCTGAAATGGGGCGTGCCAGGCAACGTTCAGGAATGAGTAACATCCGACGGTATGCAACACAAAAATAAATAGAGAACATAAAAGAGACCACCCAAACTTCATGCTGTCATGAAGAAGGTGGTCTCTTTAGTGGGTTAACTCGTTTCAAAAAAGTGATATGATTGCATCTATTTTTTGTGTTAACCGGAATTGCTTAATCCCATAAATATTTTACGGCGTAAGCTTAGGCGCTTGGCGGTGATGTGTACCTTGTTCGTAGCTGTAAGCCAGCTTGATCAAGGTTCCTTCATCAAAGGCACGACCAAGGAATTCCATGCCTACTGGCAAACCATCAGTTGTGAAACCAGCAGGGACCGTAATCGCCGGGAAGCCGGAGAAAGGACTCAATCGGTTGTTACCACCAGAGTTTTGTCCTTCGCCAATAACACCAGCGGCTTGTGTGGACGTAGGATAGATGATGGCATCCAGGTTGTTGTCTGCCATAACTTTCAGCAGGGACTCACGTGTAACTTGTGTACGTTTCAGGACGATGTCCTTGTATTCGGTAGTCTCCAACGTTTGGCGTGCATCCCGAGTCTTCATGGATTGCTCCTGAGATTTGTCGAACTCTCCGGAAGCGATGATCTCGGACAGACTGTGATATGGAGCGTTTGCACCCAATGAGTCCAGATAGTCATTCAGTTGGAACTTGAATTCATATCCGCTGAGACTTGGGTATTTGTTGATCTCAGTCAAGTTCGGGATGGAAATGGGAACTGCGGTAGCGCCCAGTGTCTTCAGTTCTTCCACAGCGGTGTTGATCACGTCAGCAACGGCTTTTTCTTCAGCTTTGGTACTTGGGATGAGTTCTGTGGCCACACCGATGCGTGCACCTTTCAGTCCGTTTACATCCAAGAAGTCTGTATAGCTGGATGGAATTTTGCCAACCGCGTAGGCTGTAGCGACATCCTTTTTATCATAGCCGGCTGTAGCATCCAACATGATTGCAGCGTCACTAACCGTACGAGCCATAGGCCCACCTACATCCTGTGTCAAAGCCAATGGGATAATGCCTTCGCGGCTAGACAGTCCGATGGTTGGACGGATACCTACAAGGCTGTTAAAGCTGGATGGGATACGGATCGAACCACCAGTGTCTGTACCCATACCGGCTGCAGCAAAGTTTGATGCAATGGCTGCACCTGTTCCACCGCTTGATCCACCTGGATAGTGTTCCAGGGCGTAAGGGTTCAGTGTTTGTCCACCCAATGAGCTGGATGTCGTGATGCCAAATGCGAATTCATGCAGGTTTGTTTTGCCCAAAATAATGGCGCCAGCTGCTTTGAGTTTCTTCACTTGTTCAGCATCGTGAGCAGGAATGGAATCTTTCAGACAGATACAGCCTGCGGTTGTCGGCATGTCATTGGTATCGAAATTGTCTTTTACCAAAACCGGAACGCCATGCAGAGGCCCGCGAGCACCTTGAGCTGCACGTTCTTCATCCAGTTGCTCTGCAATTTGGAGTGCATCCGGGTTCAGGGTTAATACGGCGTTGATGCTTACACCTTGATCATCGTATTTTTCAATGCGGTCCAGATATTTCTGAACCAGCTCTTTTGATGTCAGTTTTCCTTTCGTCATTGCAGTCTGGAGATCCATGATGGTTGCTTCCTCCAGGACAAACGGTTTTATGTAGTTATAAATGCGGTCTTTCAGTATGGAGAGGTCATTCTCGGTAAGTACAGCGTTTGGAAGGAAGAGGGAATCGGTATAACCTTTCATTAGCCCTGCCGTATTCAATGCACCAACAGCACCTGCGAAAGTGGCTTCATCCGGGACATCCTTGAATGATTCGGTAGTCGAATCCAGCTTGAGCCATTGTTGCAAGGCGACCGCAGCATCTTTACGTTGTACGGTTGTGCCGGAGAGCTTGTCCATGGTAAAAGGAACACCTGCAAGTGTAGCCGCTTCTTCCATAGCCTGAACAAATGCTGCCGGAGTAGCAGGCGCTTTTCCTTTGGATACAGCTGCTACTGTTGTTTTACTCGTAGGCGTTGCCGTTGCGGCTGATGCCGAAGGTACCGTTCCTCCCCATGTTGTGGCAACAACAGCACCTGCCAGTAACAAAGCCCCACTTTTTTTCAATACAGATCCATGATAAGTCATGCATCCACGCTCCCTTCCTGTGTCTCATTGATGTGTGTAGCAGCGATTCTGTTTCTATGCTTTTGACACATTGTATAGTTGTGTCAGGTAATCTTACAAGGTTTATATTTATCCAAAAAAACGTATACATCAATACTTTACAGTGTTAATACTTATTCATGCTTCTGTTTACATGTACTCAGAAAAACTATTACATATTATAATGTAAAGAAATATAACACGAACTCGATATGTTGATTAAACATGAGGTTATGGGATGCGAGTAGTTAGGAAGTAGAGATGACAGAGCATACCTTTAGTGTGAAATGATATAATGAAAAGATAGGAATAGAAGAGACATAAGGTATTACAGAGAGGAAGAGATATGAAGTGAAGACATTGGTACTCGCAGAAAAACCATCTGTAGCACGCGAAATAGCCAGAGTTATGGGTGCGCGTGATAAACATAAAAGTTATATGGAAGGCCCGAAATATATCGTTACCTGGGCGCTTGGACATCTGGTTGGATTAGCTGAACCCGAGGATTACGACAAAAAGTATGCAACATGGAATCTGGAGGACCTGCCCATTCTGCCAGAACGTACGAAACTGAAAGTACTTAAAGAGACCAATCATCAATATAAAGCCGTGCAGCAGCTGATGAAGCGTCAGGATGTGGGTGAGCTTGTCATTGCGACGGATGCGGCCCGTGAAGGAGAATTGCTGGCCCGTTGGATCATGCAGATGGCGGGGTGGAAAAAACCTTTTAAACGCCTGTGGATTTCATCCCAGACAGATAAGGCGATCAAAGACGGATTTGCTTCGCTGAAGCCAGGCAGTCAGTTCGACCGCCTCTATGAATCTGCACGTTGCCGGGCGGAGGCTGACTGGATGATCGGACTTAACGTGACCCGTGCATTAACCGTTCGTTTCAATGCCCAGTTGTCTGCTGGACGTGTACAAACTCCGACCTTGGGCATGATTATGGACAGGGAAAATGAAATTAACGGTTTCCGCTCGCAGGAGTATGAGACGTTAACGGCAGACATGGGAGGTTTTCAGGCTGTGTGGCGGGCAGCTGGAGGAGATTCACGAATTTTCGACCCTCAAGAAACACAAGAATTGAAGAAACGGGTAGATGGGCGCAAGGGCACGATTGCCCAAGTGAAGAAAAGCGAGAAGGTTGAGCCGCATCCACTGGCATATGATCTGACGGAACTGCAACGGGATGCCAACCGGAAATATGGTTTCTCTGCAAAGCAAACATCAAATGTCCTGCAACGTCTGTACGAACAGCACAAGCTCGTAACGTACCCACGTACGGACAGCCGGTACCTGACTTCCGATATGACAGCTACATTGAAAGAACGTTTGGACAGTGTAGCCATTGGACCTTATGCGTCTTTGGCACGTCCTTTGCTGCGCAAAAATCTGAATATCACCAAACGTATTGTGGATGACAGCAAAGTTACGGATCACCATGCGATTATCCCAACGGAGCAGACGGTGCTTTTGAATCAATTGAATCCAGAGGAACGCAAACTGTACGATCTGATCGTACGTCGTTTTATCAGCCTATTCTATCCGGCAGCGAAGTACGATTCGGTTGCGATCACGGTTCAGGTGGGGAATGACTCCTTCCATGTTAAAGGTACAACGGTGAAAGAAAGTGGATGGCGTGAAGTATACGGCGGCGATTACAGCGATGATGACGATGACCGTACTGATGATGCAGCAGACCATGAGCGTGCGCTTTTGCCAGATGTGCAGCAAGGGCAGTCCGTGACGGTTCAGCGTTGCCATATTAAAAGTGGACGGACGATGCCGCCCAAACGGTATACCGAAGCTGCTTTGCTTTCCCAGATGGAAAAGCATGGACTCGGCACTCCAGCTACACGTGCGGATATTATCGAGAAGCTGGTCAGTTCCGATACAATAGATCGTCAAGGCAACAGCATGCATCCAACCGGTAAAGGAAAACAGTTGATTGAACTGGCTGCCCCGCAGCTTCGTTCATCGGATCTGACTGCCCGCTGGGAAGCTGAACTGGAACGCATCGCTCGTGGGCAAGGGAAACCGGGGCCGTTTCTGGATAGTATCCGATCCATGGCAAAAGAGCTGGTGTCTACGGTAAAAGGCAGCAAAGCAGAGTACAAGCCGCATAATGTGTCCAATAGCCATTGTCCGGACTGTAATGCACGTTTGCTGGAGAAGAAGGGCAAGCGCGGCAAGTTTCTTGTATGTCCTACCGAGGACTGCGGGTATCGTCGTTCGGCAGAAAAGAGACTCTCCAATCGTCGTTGTGCGCAGTGCCACAAAAAGATGGAAATCAAAGAAGGTAAGGCGGGGTTATACGTACAATGTCTACCTTGTGGTATTACAGAAACGTTGGATAAGGACAAACAGCATGTGAACAAACGCGATCAGCAAAAGCTGGTGAAACAGTATGCTAAGCAGGAGTCCATCGGTTCCAATCTCGGTGATCTGCTGAAAGCGGCTATGGAGAAAAAGGGAGAGTAACACGCTTGAGGGTAGTTGAAGTCGTATAAGATCCTCCGTTTTCAGGCAACGTAAGCCAAGGAGGTGATACCTACATGCCGCATAACAAACCAGAGAAGATCCATAACCAGCAAAACAAAGACAGTATTCGGGAAGAGAGTATCGCTGTGCGCCCGGACAAAGCAGCCAAAAGAGCACCAAGCCTGAACGGTATTCCAAAGCAGGAGTCCTAGGTTAGAGCGAGGTTAGCGTTATTACACAAAATTGTGGTTCCCTACTCGGTGCGTTGAACATGTCTCTGATGAGGACTATAATGGAGACAGGGAGATGTCCCGGGACAGGGGGATCGCTAGAATTATATGCAAACCGGACTTATATTGTGGTTTTTATTTATTAATGTAGTTGGTTATCTGGTGATGTCGGATGATAAGAGGCGTGCACAACAGCGTCGTGACCGTACACCCGAACGGACGTTATTCTTATTAGCATTTATAGGCGGTGCTTTGGGAGTCTGGATCGCGATGTATCGGAAAAGGCATAAGACTAAACATCCAAGCTTCACCATTGGCATTCCATTGTTGTTATTCTTGAATGCGGTAATCTATGGTTACTTTATTCAATGAACACATGGAACAAATGCGTAACCATTCAAACAAGACTTACGCTGAAGTGAAAGGTGTATCATTAATTCGTCTGATATGTAAATTCATTCGTATAAATGGTTCATTGTGGTTCCGGAACGTTTAAGGAGTTACATGGTTCTGTTATTTAACTGTTAGTTTATTACATGTCAGACCGAAGCTTGCTTCGCGTGCTCTACATATAAAGGAAGGGACGGGATTCACATGTTATTTTCCAAAATATTAGTGGCTTATGATGGTTCCAAAGCTTCAAATAAAGCACTTGATCGTGCGATTGAGCTAGCGAAAGTGTCCCCAAATGCAGTACTGGATGTCATTCATGCTTTTGATTTCCCGCGTGTATTCATCGGTGAGGGACTGGCTCCATTGCCACCTTCACTTAATAATGACTATTACAATCTGGCCGTGCAGACGACGGATGAAGCGAAAGAACGAATTCAGGCTGCGGGTGTAACGGCCAATGTGGACCTGATTCAAGGAGCAGCTGCGGAAGTGTTGCTTGATTTTGCCAAAGAAAATGATTCTGATATCATTATTATTGGTAGCCGCGGACTGGGTGGTATTCGGGAATTTGTCCTGGGTAGTGTCAGTCACAATGTGGTTCAGCATGCGCAGGTTCCAGTACTGATCGTAAAATAATGGATGAAGTGTGTACGCACTGAAAAGCAGGAAGCCGGTTGTCTTCGAGAGATTGAAGAGGAGCCGGCTTTCTTTTATGGGATGAAATGGATGGTTAAGCGAATTTAAAGAAGCAATTTCCGAACATTATATTTGTCAATATGTTAAATGTTCGTCTTTAAGTTGACATTAGCTGTAGGGGATTGTTAGAATGTTAGATGTGTCGATCAGGTAAGAATAAGGTCGAGTAGGAACGAAATATGTAATAAGAGATTTCAAAAATGAACGAAGATAGTTTGATAGATATTTGCTCGTATAACGCCGGGAATAGGGCCCGGAAGTATCTACCCGGGAACCGTAAATTTCCGGACTACGAGGAGATACGGCTGAGAGTCGCATGCAACCAGATGCGGACAGCAAGCCCCCTTTTGGCATGCCCAAATGAGGGATACGTATTTCTTGGAGTCCGGTGTCCGGAGAAAATGTGATGTTTTCGCGGGTAGCGGATTTTTTCATTTCACACGTAATAAGAGTCCCTTAATAGTCAGATGTAATCAAAAAAGCGCAGACGGGAGTTGGATGTATTCATGTCACTGCAAGTCGCTGTAATTATGGGCAGCAAGTCGGATTGGGAAACGATGAAACATGCGTGCGAGGTGCTGGACGAGCTGGAGATTGGGTATGAGAAAAAGGTGGTCTCCGCCCATCGTACACCGGATCTGATGTTTGAATACGCAGAGCAGGCGATTGATCGAGGATTTAAGGTGATCATTGCAGGGGCAGGCGGGGCAGCACATCTACCCGGTATGGTTGCCGCCAAAACGATGCTTCCAGTCATTGGCGTACCGGTTCAATCCAAAGCATTGAACGGTCTCGATTCCTTGTTGTCCATTGTTCAGATGCCTGGTGGTATTCCTGTCGCAACTGTGGCGATTGGCAAGGCGGGGGCAACGAATGCAGGATTGCTGGCAGCTCAAATGATCGGTGCTTTTGACTCGGATGTCCAACGTCGCTCTGAAGCTCGCCGAGAGCGCATCAAACAAGAAGTACTCGAAAGCAGTGAAGAACTATGAGTAGTACAGGGAACCAATCCGGTATAGCAGGAGAGCTGAAAAATGTCCTGCTGCCGGGGAAGACAACCATCGGCATTCTAGGGGGCGGACAGCTCGGACGTATGATGACGCTCGCAGGAACGGCAATGGGGTATCGATTCGTTACTCTTGATCCCGCTGCGGATGCGCCTTGTGGTCAAGTTGCTCGTCAGATTGAAGCTGGTTATGACGATGCCAAAGCTGCACTTGAACTGGCTCGGCAATGCGATGTCATTACGTATGAATTCGAAAATGTGGATGCAGAAGTCGCTGGGCTGCTCGAGCGTGAGTCTTACGTTCCACAAGGAAGTGCGTTACTGTACACCACACAACATCGGTTGCGTGAAAAACGTGCGATCGAAGCTGCTGGAGTAAGAGTCGCGCCTTATCGTGAGATCACAAGTGTGGATACGATGCTTGCTGCTGTTAGCGAACTTGGAGTGCCGTGTGTACTGAAGACGGTGACTGGAGGCTACGATGGCAAAGGTCAACGGGTCATCCGGGAAGCAAGTCAGGCTGTTGCCGCATATGAAGAACTTGCAGCTACTGGTGCGGAACTGGTGCTGGAACAATTCATCAAGTTTGAATGCGAGATTTCGGTCGTTGTAGCGCGTAGTACAAATGGGGAGATCAAAACGTTCCCGCCAGCGGAGAACATTCATGTGAATAACATTTTGCATGCTTCAATTGTGCCGGCTAGAGTTGCTGCAGACATCCAGATTGAAGCACAGAAACTGGCAGCAGCGGTGGCAGAATCGATGAAGGCTGTTGGGCTACTGGCTGTGGAACTGTTTGTAGCGGCGGATGGAAGACTGTACGTTAACGAACTGGCACCAAGACCGCATAATTCTGGTCACTATACGATGGAAGCTTGTGCGACTTCTCAGTTCGAACAACATATCCGTGCGATCTGCGGATTACCACTCGGGGACACCTCGTTATTGAGTCCAGTTGTTATGGTCAATGTGCTTGGAGAACATCTGGAAGGCATTATCGCCAGAACAGGGCAACCTGATGCAGAAGCGATAGAGCTCGGTGTGATTCCCAAGCTTCATATATATGGTAAAACCGAAGCAAAAACAGGACGGAAGATGGGGCATGTGAATCTGCTCTGTCAGGATGTTGAAGAAGGATTGCAATGGATTGAACAAACTAACCTCTGGAGGAATACAAATTCATGATTGAACGTTATAGCAGACCCGAAATGAGAGCCATCTGGACCGAAGAAAACAAATTCCAATCGTGGCTGGAAGTTGAAATTTGTGCATGTGAGGCGTGGGCCGAACTGGGTGTAATCCCTAAGGAAGAAGCAGCATTGCTTCGTCAGAACGCATCTTTTGATATCGATCGCATCTATGAGATTGAAAAGGAAACACGTCATGACGTTATCGCATTTACACGTACGGTATCTGAAAGTCTGGGTGCAGAGCGGAAATGGGTGCACTACGGACTGACTTCCACAGATGTCGTGGATACGGCTCTGGGTTATGTACTGCGTCAAGCGAATGAGATTTTGGAAAAGGATATCGTGAATTTCATTGAAATTCTGCGTGAAAAAGCACTGGCTTATCAGCATACACCTATGATGGGACGTACGCACGGCGTGCATGCGGAGCCAACAACATTTGGACTGAAAATGGCGTTGTGGCATGAAGAGATGAAACGGAACCTGGAGCGTTTCCGCCATGCAGCAGACAATGTACAATACGGCAAAATCTCAGGCGCAGTTGGAACATATGCGAACATCGATCCGTTTGTCGAAGAGTTTGTCTGCGAGAAGCTGGGCACGAAACCTGCGCCGATCTCGACTCAAACATTGCAACGTGACCGTCATGCGGAATATATGGCTACACTGGCGTTGATCGCAACGTCCCTGGACAAGTTTGCTACAGAGGTACGTGCACTGCAGAAGAGTGAATTCCGTGAAGTGGAAGAAGCTTTTGCAAAAGGTCAAAAAGGATCTTCCGCGATGCCGCACAAGCGTAACCCGATCGGTAGTGAAAACATCTCCGGTCTGTCCCGCGTCATTCGCGGACATATGGTATCGGCATACGAGAACGTAACACTTTGGCATGAACGCGACATCTCACATTCTTCCGTAGAACGTATCATTCTGCCGGATGCAACGATGCTGCTGAACTACATGCTGAACCGTTTTGGTAACATCGTGAAGAACCTGACAGTATTCCCTGAAAACATGAAACGCAACATGGAGCGCACCTACGGGGTACCATTCTCCGGTCGCATCATGACAAAGCTGATCGACAAAGGTTTCAGCCGCGAGCAAGCATACGATACCGTTCAACCACGTGCGATGCAAGCATGGGAAGAACAACGCCAGTTCCAGGATATCGTGAAATCCACACCGGAAATTACGGAAGTGCTGAACGAAGAAGAAATCGCAGATGCATTCAACCCGTCATGGCACCTGAAGCACGTAGACACCATCTTCAAAAAGCTCGGCTTGAACGACTAATATATAACTCCCATAAGGCTATAGCGCAGAATGATGGTTCAGCAGGGAACGCAGAGGACAGAAATAAGCTGAAGAAGCAAAGCTAAAAACATTATGAAAGAAAGCTACTTCGGAAGCATACGCTGCGCCTTTATCAAATTTAGAACAAGTTTTACTCCCTAAAAGTATAGGTTGATTATGTGTTCACGCTGGAACGGAGAAGGCAGAAAAAACCTGAAGAAGCAAAGCGTTCGCCTTTATCCCCGGATTTTCACTTTGCAAAAGTGGAATCAAAAAATCTGGGGATAACAGCGATCGGAAGGTTGTTCTGCATTCGTAGTGGCCCCGCGTGATGAGGGGAATTGGACGTATACTTTACATCTCCTGAAAGAAGGTGAGCCCATGGCACTGTCCACTGCGGCAGATCTCGTTAAAGCACCTCTGTTATATAAAGGAAAAGTACGTGAATTGTACGATCTGGGTGAACATTTTCTGATCGTGGTTACTGACCGTATCTCGGCATTTGATTACGTGTTGGACCCGGCAGTTCCTGAGAAAGGAAACGTACTGAATAAACTCAGCAGCTTCTGGTTTGAACTGACGGGTGACATGATGGAGAACCACGTGGTGCATACCGATGTGAATCAACTGGGTGATCTCATCACAGACCCTGAATCGCTCAAAGACCGCATCATGGTAACTCGCAAAGCGGAACGCATTGATATTGAGTGTGTCGTACGTGGATACATCACGGGTGGGGGATGGAGACAATACGAGACGAGTGGTGAAGTGAATGGCATTAAACTGCCTGATGGACTTCGCAAAAACGCCAAGCTCGAAGTTCCCATTTTCACACCGGCAGCCAAAAACGATGTTGGTCACGATGAGGACATCCCAATGGATCGCATGAAAGAACTGGTGGGAGACGCACTCGCAGTTGAGCTTCAGGAAAAAAGCCTGCACCTGTACGAATTCGCCCGTGATTACTGTGATCAGCGTGGCATCATTCTGGCAGATTGCAAATTCGAGTTCGGCATCGTGGATGGCAAGGTCATCCTGATTGACGAAATCTTCACCCCAGATGCTTCACGCTTCTGGGCCAAAGAGAATTATGAACTCGACATCGAGATCGACAGTATGGATAAAGAGCCAGTGCGCACCTATCTCGCCGGAACCGATTGGGACAAGAACAGCAAACCTGATCCACTTCCACAAGAGGTAGTTGAAGCAACAACCGCAAGATACGTCGATATTTATAACCGTTTAACGAAATAATAAAGTTTAACGTTTGAGTGAGAGGCTATGGGAAAGTTTGGCTTTCGATCGCTGTTGCCCCCGGAATGTTTTGATTGGAATCCTTTTTTCAAAAGGAAACATTCCGGTTGCAAAGGCGAGCACTTCGTTTCTCTAGCTCAAATCTTTCCCTCCGCCAGTGTTCAAACTGGTGGGAGGCAATTAAGTGCGGTGGCTTCCCACAGGTAGGGGAAGCCTGAAAAATTAAGAGAATTAAATTCACTAATTACTAAAGTAACTTAAAGACCATTCGCCATTCACTGTTTTGAAGGAATGGTCAGGCTAGACCATTACACACCTTGCAACGTAAAAGGTTTAGGCCTTTAAAAAACGTCGCATGGACTAGCGGAGGGGCGGAATTGTTCTTAAAGGAGCGATAGCGTTCGCCTTTGTCACCGGGTTTTGACCGCACAGCGGGCCAAAAACAATCAAAAAACCTGGGGACAACAAGCGACCGGAAAGAACAATCCGCCCCGGAGCAAGCTCCACACCCCATTTTTAACAGCATAAAGCATTTATCCCGTTCATTACTGAGGAGGAACATAAGGATCATGATCAAAGCAACCGTATATGTCACTATTAAGCAAAGCGTACTCGACCCGCAAGGCGTAGCTGTTCAAGGAGCCCTGCATTCCATGGGATTCAATGAAGTGGAAAGTGTACGGATCGGTAAAGTCATGGAATTGAACCTGGATACAACAGATCGTGCGGAAGCGGAGAAACGTTTGAAAGTCATGTGTGAAAAGCTGCTGGCCAACACCGTTGTTGAAGATTACCGCTACGAATTGGAGGGTTAATCTCATGAAATTTGCAGTTCTTGTGTTCCCTGGCTCCAACTGCGACATCGACTGTTACAAGGCAGTGGAAGATGCGATTGGACAAGAGGTTGATTATGTATGGCACACGGCTACAGATCTTTCGGCTTATGATTGTATTTTAGTTCCGGGTGGTTTCTCTTATGGTGACTACTTGCGTTGCGGAGCGATTTCCCGCTTTGCACCGGTAATGAACGAGGTAGCGAAAGCTGCTGAACAAGGTAAATATATTTTGGGTATTTGCAACGGATTCCAGATCCTGACGGAAGCGGGATTGCTTCCAGGTGCATTGATCCGTAACACTTCCCTGAAATTCCGTTGTCACGATACGGTATTGAAAGTGGCGAACGCAGATACACCATTTACACGTGACTATGCACCCGGCGAAGAGATTATCATCCCGATTGCTCACGGTGAAGGCAACTATTATTGCGACGAGGAGACGCTGGCGAGTCTGCAAGCGAACAACCAGATCGTATTTACGTATGGTACCAACCCGAACGGCTCTCTGGGTGATATTGCAGGAGTCTGTAACGAGGCTGGAAACGTGGTCGGCATGATGCCGCATCCAGAGCGTGCAGTGGATTCACTGTTTGGTTCGGAAGACGGCAAACGTATGTTTACATCTATTTTGAAAGCATGGAGGGATCGGCATGACGCAGCAGCTATCCGCTAAGGAACCAACAGCAGAACAGGTCGCAGAACATAAACTTTACGCACAAATGGGCGTATCTGACAGCGAGTATGAGCTGATCTGTGAGTTCATGGGGCGTAAGCCAAACTACACGGAAATTGGTGTGTTCAGTGTAATGTGGTCCGAGCATTGTGCTTATAAAAACTCCAAGCCATTGCTGCGCCGTTTCCCAACCACTGGACCACGTGTCCTGATGGGACCTGGTGAAGGTGCCGGTATCGTGGATATCGGTGATAACCAGGCCGTTGTATTCAAAATTGAAAGCCATAACCATCCTTCCGCAGTTGAGCCTTATCAAGGTGCGGCAACAGGTGTGGGCGGCATTATCCGTGATATTTTCTCCATGGGTGCAAGACCGGTAGCAATACTGAACTCCCTTCGTTTTGGCAAGCTGGAGAGCGATCGAGTTAAATATTTGTTCGAACATGTGGTAGCAGGTATTGCTGGATACGGTAACTGTATCGGTATTCCTACCGTTGGTGGCGAAGTGATGTTTGATGAGAGTTATGAAGGCAATCCGCTGGTTAACGCCATGTGTGTGGGTCTGATTGATCATGACAAGATTCAGCGCGGCGTAGCTAAAGGTGTAGGTAACCCTGTGTATTATGTTGGTCCGCCAACAGGCCGTGATGGAATTCATGGAGCAACCTTTGCATCGGTTGAATTGACGGAAGAATCCGAGTCCCAACGGACAGCCGTTCAGGTCGGTGACCCGTTTATGGAGAAACTGGTGATGGAATCTTGTCTGGAATTGATCGACACGGGAATCGTGCTGGGAATTCAAGATATGGGTGCCGCTGGTCTGACATGTTCGAGTGCAGAGATGGCAAGTAAAGCGGGTAACGGTCTGGAACTGTATCTGGATCAGGTACCACAGCGTGAAGAAGGCATGACACCTTACGAGATGATGTTGTCTGAGTCCCAAGAACGGATGTTGTTCGTTGTTGAGCCGAAGGACGAGGCGCAGGCGATGGAAATCTTTGAACGTTGGGGCGTAATCTGTGCCAAAGTTGGTAAAGTAACGGATGACGGTCGTCTGAAATTGATCCACCACGGCGAAGTTGTCGGAGATATGCCAGTAACGGCACTGGTTGACGAATGTCCAGTGTATGACAAACCTTCTTCTGTACCTGCATACTACGAGCAAAGTGCTTCCATCGACACGCTTCGTTACGACGAAGTGTCGGATCTCGGCGGAGCGTTGAAACAAGTATTGGCTTCACCAACAGTAGCTAGTAAAAAATGGGTGTATGATCAATATGACTACATGGTGCGTACAAGCACTGCCGTTCGTCCGGGTTCGGATGCGGCTGTAGTTACGATTCGTGGCACACGCAAAGGTCTCGCAATGACAACGGACTGTAATGGACGTTATGTGTACCTTGATCCTGAAGTTGGCGGACGGATTGCCGTAAGTGAAGCAGCGCGTAACATTGTATGTTCCGGTGCTGAGCCACTGGCGATTACTGACAACCTGAACTTCGGTAATCCGGAGAAACCGGATATTTTCTGGCAAATGGAGAAAGCGGTAGACGGTATGGCGGAAGCTTGCCGTGTGCTGGATACGCCGGTCATCGGTGGTAACGTAAGTTTGTATAATGAAAACGCCAAAGGCTCCATCTATCCAACGCCAGTTGTCGGTATGGTAGGTCTCGTTCATGATACGGATCATATCACGACACAAGCATTCAAGTCCGAAGGTGATGTTATCATCCTCCTGGGTGAAACAAAAGCTGAACTGGGTGGCAGCGAGCTGCAATACGCGGTTCATGGTCAGACGGAAGGTCGTCCACCAGAACTGAACTTGCAAACAGAAAAAGCGTTGCTCAGCACGGTGCTGGAAGCTATTCAATCCGGTCTCGTTCGCTCGGCACATGACTTGTCTGAAGGCGGCTTGGCTGTTGCACTCGCAGAGTCTTGCATCAGTGGTAACGTAGGAGCACAGGTGAATGTGGAGACTGCATTGCGTGCAGATCACGCCCTATTCAGTGAGAGCCAATCCCGTATCTTGTTGTCGGCTACGCCAGAGCAAGCGGGTAAACTTGAAGCATTTGTACGTGAGCGTGGTGTACCTGTAGCTGTGATTGGACGTGTAGAAGGAAGTAACCTGACGATTGAATTGAACGGAACATCAGCCGTGAGCGAACCTGTAGGAGGTTTGGCTCAGGTCTGGGAGGATGCGATTCCATGTCTCATGAACTGACGACAGGACCGTTGTGGACAGGCGATTATTATAATGAAGGGTCCGGCAAGGAAGGACTCGACAAATTGAAAGAAGAATGCGGTGTGTTCGGGGTGTTCAGACACCCTGACGCGGCTTCGCTCTCCTATTATGGACTGCATGCGCTGCAACATCGGGGCGAAGAAAGTGCAGGCATGTGTGTGAGTGATGGCAGCCAGTTTAACTATCATCGCGGCATGGGTCTGGTGAAGGAAGTATTCACCAAAGACCTGATGCAGACGCTGACCGGGGATATTTCCATTGGACATGTCCGTTATTCAACGAGTGGTGACAGTAAACTGACAAACGCACAGCCATTGGTATTTAAATACCGTGATGGCGATTTGGCGGTAGCGACCAACGGGAACATTGTGAATGCACCAACGATCCGGCGCGAGCTGGAGCAGAGCGGGTCCATTTTCCAAACAACAAGTGATACCGAGGTCATTGCGCATCTAATTGCACGATCCTCCAAAGGGCTTGTGGAAGCGGCAAAAGAGGCGTTCCAGCGCATTGTGGGTGGTTATGCATTTCTGATCATGACCAACGACAAACTGCTCGTGGCTTCCGATCCGCACGGACTTCGTCCGCTGACGATGGGTAAGCTGGGAGATGCATATCTGTTTGCATCTGAGACGTGTGCACTGGAAACAATTGGCGCAGAGTTAATCCGTGACATTGAACCGGGTGAACTACTTGTGTTGGATGCAGATGGTCTACATGAGGATCGCTTTGATCATCACAAACACCGCAAGGCATTATGCGCGATGGAATATATTTATTTTGCTCGTCCGGATAGTGATATGAATGGTACGAACCAGCATGCGGCCCGTAAACGGATGGGAAGCCGGATGGCGATTGAGTCGTTTGTGGATGCGGACTTGGTTACGGGGGTACCAGATTCCAGCATCTCGGCGGCCATTGGATATGCTGAACAGACAGGTATTCCGTATGAAATGGGTATGATCAAGAATAAATACACCGGACGTACGTTTATCCAGCCAAGCCAGGAATTGCGGGAGCAGGGCGTGAAGATGAAGCTCAGCGCTGTGCGTCGCGTTGTGGAAGGCAAACGTGTGGTCATGATTGACGACTCCATCGTACGGGGAACAACTTCCCGACGGATCGTGAACATGCTACGTGATGCAGGAGCTACCGAGGTTCATGTGCGCATTACATCACCACCTTTCAAAAACCCGTGTTTCTACGGTATTGATACGCCTGACAGCCGTGAATTAATTGCTTCACAGTTGTCGGTGGAAGAAATTTGCCGTGAAATTAATGCGGACTCCCTGGAGTTCCTCAGTCCCGATGGACTGATTGCATCGATTCAGGGAGATAATCAGGATGATCCGAAGGGCGGACTATGTCTCGCATGTTTTGATCATGATTACCCAACCCGCCTCGATTTTGGCGGCGAGGAAAAATTCGGTTGCAGCTGTTAGCCCTCAAGCCCCGCTTTGCGGAGCAACAGGGGCTAGGCAGCCGAGCGAAGCAGCTGCCCCCCCGGGCCTAGCCCGAGCCCTTAAGCCCCGCCTTGCGGAGCAATAGGGGCCAGGCAGCCGAGCGAAGCAGCTGCCCCCGGGCCTAGCCCGAGCCCTTAAGCCCCGCCTTGCGGAGCAACAGGGGCTAGGCAGCCAGGCGAAGCAGCTGCCCAGCGGGCTTGCCCGCGCCCTTAAGCCCCGCCTTGCGAAGCAATAGGGGCCAGGCAGCCGAGCGAAGCAGCTGCCCAGCGGGCTTGCCCCGCAGCGTAGCTGAGCGGGGTTCGCCGACCGATGGCTTGCAGCCAACGGAATCGGCGAACAATCCCGCGAGATAACGCACGAACCAACCATAGCAAGATCACACCAGCCACCTCTGCACCGCTTTTTTGGCGGGTGTCCAGAGGGCCTGCCAAGGTCCTATGGGGTCCTCCCGGGCGGGAGGATTTAGGTGGGGCGAAAAAAAAGGAGATGATTCCACTTGTCCGAAGCATATAAAAAGGCCGGCGTTGATATCGCGGCAGGTAATGAAGCGGTTGAACGGATGAAAAAACACGTGAAGCGTACCTTCCGTCCGGAAGTGATGACGGATCTGGGTGGATTCGGTGCCCTGTTCGGTTTGAACAAAGATAAATACGATGAGCCGGTGCTTGTATCCGGTACAGACGGCGTAGGCACCAAACTGAAAATTGCATTTGCCATGGACCGTCACGATACCATCGGAATCGACGCGGTAGCGATGTGTGTGAACGACATTGTGGTACAGGGTGCAGAACCACTCTTCTTCCTTGACTATCTGGCATGTGACAAAGTCATTCCTGAGAAGATTGAAGCTATTGTTGCGGGAATCGCTGAAGGCTGTCATCAATCTGGTTGTGCGTTGATCGGTGGCGAGACGGCGGAGATGCCGGGCATGTACAGTGAAGGCGAATACGATATTGCCGGATTCACGGTGGGGATCGTGGACAAAGCGAAGATCATCAATGGTACAACCATCGCCCCTGGCGACACAGTGATTGGACTTGCTTCCAGCGGTGTGCATAGTAACGGATTCTCGCTGGTACGCAGACTTTTGTTGGAAGATGCGGGACTTGATCTGCATGATGAAGTAGCGGAACTGGGTGGTAAGCTGGGAGATTCACTGCTGGAACCTACAAAGATCTATGTTAAACCCCTGTTGTCCTTGCTGGAAAAGGTAAAAGTAAAAGGTATGGCTCACATTACAGGTGGTGGTTTCATCGAGAATATCCCACGTATGTTGCCGAGCAACGTGAATGTGGATATTGACTACGGCTCTTGGCCGATCCTGCCAATCTTCAACCTGTTACAGGAAAAGGGGGCTGTCTCGAACCGGGACATGTTCACCACATTTAACATGGGTGTCGGGCTTGTACTGGTCGTTAATGAAGCAGATGCATCGGAAGCGCTGCAACAACTGAAAACATCTGGTGAAGAAGCGTACATCATTGGCCGTGTTACTGAAGGAGATGCGCGAGTAACCTTCACGGGAGCGGATGTTTAATGGCGAACTACCGCATAGCTGTATTTGCCTCGGGTGAAGGGACTAACTTTCAGTCATTGGTCGATGCAGTACGGAATGGTGGGCTGAATGCATCCGTTGATCTGCTCGTGTGTGATAAACCATCTGCACGTGTTGTGCAGCGGGCACAGGACGCAGGCGTGGAATGTCATCTGTTTACTCCGAAAAATTATGCTTCCCGTGAAGCCTATGAGTCAGAGATCGTGGAAGTGCTTGAATCCAAAAAGATCGACCTGGTCGTTCTTGCCGGATATATGAGATTGCTGACTTCCGTTGTGGTGGATCGTTACGCAGGGCGGTTGATTAACATTCATCCGTCCTTGCTACCGGCATTTGCAGGTAAGGATGCGATTGGACAGGCATTGGAATACGGTGTGAAAGTTACGGGTGTGACCGTGCACTTTGTGGACGGAGGCATGGATACAGGGCCGATTATTGCCCAGCATCCGGTTCCCATTTTGCCAGAGGATACGCCTGAGTCAATCAGCCGTTCCATTCATGCGGCTGAACAGCAGTTATACCCTGAAGTTGTTTCCTGGTTCGCGCAAGGTCTGGTTCAGTTAGACGGACGTCACGTGACTGTTAACAAACCGGTTTGATATAAGTTAAATTTTTTTACACATTAACGGAGAGGACAGAAAAAACCTGAAAAAGCGAAGCGTTCGCCTTTATCACCGGATTTTCCCTTTAAGAAAAGGGAATCAAAAAATCTGGGGATAACAGCGATTGGAAGGTTGTTCTGTCATCGGAGTGTCCCGTGTAAACATCTTGGTTCAACTTCTATAACAGAAGTCGAATATTGGTACGCATTTTGTGATATTTCTCGGGAAATAAATCGGCTGTGTTTCGTCAGGAAACGCGAAGCCATGGGACATTAAAGGAGGAGCATATTGTGAGTATCAAAAGAGCGCTGGTTAGCGTATCGGATAAAACGGGCATCGTGGACTTTTGCCGCGAGCTGTCGCAAATGGGTGTGGAGATTATTTCGACAGGAGGTACAAGCAGCCTGTTGTCGAAGGAAGGCGTACCTGTCATCGGAATTTCGGATGTGACCGGATTCCCGGAAATCATGGACGGACGTGTCAAAACATTGCATCCGGCAGTTCATAGTGGGTTGTTGGCTGTGCGTGATAACGAAGAGCACACACGCCAGATGGAAGAACTCGGTCTCGGCTATATCGATCTGGTTGTCGTGAACCTGTATCCATTCCAAGAGACTATTGCGAAACCGGACGTAGCATACGAAGATGCCATCGAGAACATCGATATTGGCGGTCCAACGATGCTTCGCTCGGCAGCCAAAAACCATGCCTTTGTCAGTGTCATTGTAGACGCATCTGATTACAGCCAAGTGTTGGAGGAAGTGCGCAACGATGGAGATACCACTCTCGAAACTCGCAAACGGCTTGCGGCAAAAGTGTTCCGTCATACGGCGGCTTACGATGCACTCATCTCCGACTACCTGTCCAACGTAAATGGCGATCCACTGCCAGAGCGTCTAACGGTTACTTACGAAAAACTCCAGGATTTGCGTTACGGCGAAAATCCACACCAGCAGGCGGCATTCTACCGCAAACCGCTGGCTGCTCAAGATACGTTGACAACAGCCGAGCAATTGCACGGCAAAGAGTTGTCTTATAATAACATCAACGATGCGAACGCAGCATTGCAGATCGTCAAAGAGTTTGAAGAACCAGCCGTTGTCGCGGTTAAACATATGAACCCATGCGGCGTGGGCATTGGCGCAAGTATCTATGAAGCTTACAGCAAGGCATATGCTGCGGATCCAACGTCTATCTTTGGTGGCATTGTGGCAGCGAACCGTATTATCGACAGCGATACAGCAGGCAAATTGAGCGAGATTTTCCTGGAAATCGTACTTGCCCCTGACTTTACACAAGAGGCTCTCGATATCCTGACGAAGAAGAAAAACATTCGTTTGCTGAAAACGGGTGAACTGAATGCTGCTCGTAAACGGGAGAGCCAATTCGTGGTAACGTCCATCGACGGTGGTATGATCGTGCAACAGTCCGATGTACACTCCATCGAAGCGAGCGAGCTGAACGTGGTAACTGATCGTGCACCATCGGAAGATGAACTGAAACAGCTGTTGTTTGGCTGGAAAGTAGTTAAACATGTGAAATCCAACGCGATTGTACTTGCAGCGAATGATATGACGGTAGGTGTGGGCGCTGGACAAATGAATCGTGTGGGTGCGGCCAAAATTGCGATTGAGCAAGCTGGCGAGCAAGCAAAAGGTGCTATTTTGGCATCCGATGCGTTCTTCCCAATGGGTGATACGCTGGAACTGGCAGCAAAAGCCGGAATTACAGCAGTGATCCAACCTGGTGGTTCGATCAAAGACGAAGAATCCATCAAAGTAGCCAATGAATACGGAATTGCCATGGTCTTCACAGGCGTTCGTCACTTCAAACACTAGAACGAAAAAGGTTTAAATAGGGGTGTCGCCAGTCATACTTATGACTTATGGTACACCCCCTCTTTTTTAGGTTTTTTAATACGCGATAGCGTAACAAATCCAGTTATGCACGGAGGGGGAACAGAACGAATGGATATTCTGGTAGTAGGCGGCGGTGGCCGGGAGCATGCAATCATCTGGGCGCTGGCAAAGAGTCCAAAGGTAGACAAGATTCACTGTGCACCGGGAAATGCAGGTATTGCTCAGCTCGCTGAGTGTCATGCGATTGCGGTAAATGAATTCGATAAACTAATGGCTCTTGCTGTAGAGCTTAAAGTGGGATTAGTGGTTATTGGTCCGGATGATCCGTTGGCGGATGGAATCGTGGATGCATTTGATTCGACAGGTATTCCGGTATTCGGACCTCGTCGTAATGCAGCAGAGATCGAAGGAAGTAAAACGTTCATGAAGGACCTGCTGCACAAATACAACATTCCAACTGCAGCCTATGAGAAATTCGACAATTACGAACAAGCTCAAGCATACCTGAATGAGCAAGCAATTCCGGTTGTCATCAAGGCAGATGGACTTGCAGCGGGCAAAGGTGTGACAGTAGCTTATTCCCGTGATGAGGCTGATCAGGCTCTGCGTAGCATCATGGTGGAGAAGGTATTTGGTGAAGCGGGAGCCAAAGTGATTATCGAGGAATTCCTCGCAGGACAGGAAATGTCGATTCTGGCTTTTGTCGATGGGGAGACGGTTCGCCCAATGGCCGCAGCACAGGATCACAAACCTGTATTCGATAATGATCAGGGGCCAAACACAGGCGGTATGGGTACATACTCACCTTTGCCACATATCCCTGCTTCTATTATTGAGGAAGCCGTGGAGACGATCATCAAACCAACGGCCAAAGCGATGGTTTCCGAGGGACGCCCATTCCAGGGTGTATTGTTTGCCGGGCTGATGATTTCACCAGATGGTAAGCCCAAAACGATTGAGTTCAACGCACGTTTTGGTGATCCGGAAACACAGGTTGTATTGCCACGCCTAAAGAGTGACTTGTTTGATATCTTCTGGGCAACCGTTCATGGCAAGCTGGCTGATATTGAGATTGAATGGAGTGATGAAGCCGCAGTATGTGTGGTGCTTGCTTCAGGAGGTTATCCGGGTCCTTATGCCAAAGGTGTAGTCATTAAAGGACTGAACCAAGTAGATGACGCCGTGGTTTTCCACGCAGGTACAGCACATAGTGAAGCAGGAGACTGGGTTACGAATGGTGGACGGATCCTGGGTGTAGTTGGCCTTGGTGCGGATATTGCCGAAGCCAGAAACAAAGCTTATCAACAGGCGGAGCGTATCCATTTTGATGGTAAACATCAGCGAACGGATATTGCTGCCAAAGCACTCGTATAGAATGAATATAAGAGCCCGTAAAGATGTATACCGGAAAGGTATTTGCATCTTGCGGGCTCTCTGCTACGTATATAGATGTATCTTGTGCAAACTGCCGGACTTGTCCGTACGGGAAAGAACATGGGAAAGATACGAAACAGGATTAAATCAGGCATGTTTAATGCCCTAAAGTAAGGGGTAGTATTTTTATAAATTGGACTATACTAAACATGTGAAGATTATCACATTACGAGGTAATATCAATCATATTATATAAAGTACGTAACATACATAGAGACTAATTTGTGAACATTATACTGTAAGCTTGTGGCAAACCATAACGTGCAACTGGATGGTTGAGCGGGAAACATGGTATACTTTTCGGAAACAGGAATGAGTACGAGGGGAGGTGGATATCTATTGGGTAGGCGATATTGTAAATTGTCCAAATGGCGAATCTAGGTGGAGTTAAGCGAGGAACAATTGACAGCATGAGGGGTAACCCGATTTGAATGAAGAAGTTTCTGCAAGTCATTGACTTCATCTTGAATTCCTGTTTTGTAATTTTACAAGGTCAAACGTAAGACTTATACAAAAGATATCATTGAAATCAATTTTATATAAGGCAGACGTCGTGTTGAAAGACTAACAGTTGATGAATGGTTAACACAGTTAACGGATCACGCTGTAACTATCTCTGGAGGTGAATCCCTGAGAACCGGGGAAATCATTGGACATAATTACCATATTGAATATCGTATTACTTATTATCTTGATTGCATTGACTGCATTTTTCGTAGCATCGGAATTTGCTGTAGTCAAAATTCGTACATCAAGAGTGGATCAACTGGTCGCGGAGGGCAATAAAAAGGCCGTATTGGCTAAAAAAGTTGTCTCGGACCTGGATTATTATCTGTCAGCCTGTCAGCTCGGTATTACGGTCACTGCACTGGGACTGGGAGCGCTCGGAAAACCGACGGTTGAGAGATTGTTATATCCGGTATTCAATTATTTAGATGTACCTGCTTCAATCTCGTCGATTGCTTCCTATGCGATCGCCTTTATCCTCGTCACGTTTTTGCACGTGGTTGTTGGTGAGATGGCACCGAAAACGTTGGCGATTCAATTCTCAGAAAAACTGACATTAATGCTCGCCCCATCGCTATACTGGTTTGGTAAAATCATGTATCCGTTCATCTGGGCGCTTAATGGAACATCACGTGTTCTTCTGCGAGGATTCGGTGTGAAGCCTGCCAAACATGATCAAGCCTACTCGGAGGATGAGATCAAAATCATCATGAACCAGAGTTATGAAGGTGACGAGAACAACAAGACCAAGCTTTCATATCTGGAAAATGTATTTGTGTTCGATGAACGTGATGCCAAAGACATCATGGTACCTCGTACAGAACTGGTGACATTAGATCAGGATATGACCTATGACGATATTATTCCTATATTGGATGAACATAACTACTCACGTTACCCTGTCATCGAGGATGGGGACAAGGACCGCATTATCGGCGTTGTGAATGTGAAAAAGATTTTGCCTGACATGGTAGCCGCAAGAACATATCAACTAAGCGAGTTCGTTCGTGAGATCCCATTTGTTTCCGAAGTTACAAGTATCCAGGATGCAATGATTAAAATGCAGCAGGAACGTGTACACATGGCCGTGGTCGTGGATGAATATGGGGGTACCTCGGGTATCATTACGATGGAGGATATTCTGGAGGAACTTGTCGGTGAGATTCGCGATGAATTCGATGCCGATGAGGTGGCTGATATCCAGGAAACCGGAGAGAATCAATATCTCATTAATGGCCGGGTACTTTTGGATGAAGTGGAGCGGCAGTTCGGACTTAGCTTTGAAGGTAATGAAGAGATGGATACCGTTGCTGGATGGATTCAATACCAGAAGGGTGTAGGTGTGGAAAAAGGAGACACGGTAGAACACGGCGATTATGTCTGGACCGTTGTGGATACCGAAAACTATCACATCAAACAAGTTCTTCTGGAACGAGTGAGCGGCGCACAGGTTGAGGAAGCTACTAGCGATCTGGCGTGATCTTGGTTGGTTCGATCTGACTGTAATCTAGGGTTTGACTGCCTATTTGGCTACTGCCCTCAGAATTTAGAACGTTTTGGCAACGTAGCAGTGTAGGGGACGGAATCGATCCTGAAGAAGCGTAGCGTTCGCGTTTGCAAACCAATTTTAAACCTTTGAAAACAATAATCAGGAAAATTTGGAGGCAATGGCGATCGGAAGAACGAGCCGTCATCGGAACGTCACTCGTGCAACCTTATTTTAAAATTTAATGGAGGTGAATCCCTCAACCCGAGGGAAATCATTGGACGGAATAATAGCCTTGAATTTATTTTTAGTAGCCGTATTTATAGGTCTGACAGCCTTTTTCGTTGGAGCCGAATTTGCAATTCTTAAAGTACGGATGTCCCGAATCGATCAATTGATCTCGGAAGGCAACAAAAAGGCAGTACTGGCCAAAAAAGTGGCGCACAACCTGGATTATTATCTGTCGGCATGTCAATTGGGGATCACCATCACGGCGCTGGTATTGGGAGCCTTGGGTGAACCTACTGTTGAGAAAATGCTGCATCCGCTCTTTGAGCGAATGGAAGTACCAGCGGCATTGTCTACCGTGCTTTCCTATGGTATTGCTCTGGCGATCATTACGTTCCTGCACGTGGTTATTGGTGAATTGGCACCGAAAACCCTGGCGATTCAGTTTGCAGAGAGAATGACGCTGTTGCTGGCACCACCACTGTATTGGTTCGGTAAAATCATGAATCCATTCATCTACGCGCTAAATGGAGCTGCTCGTCTGTTGCTTGGCATATTTGGTGTAAAACCTGCCGGGCATGATACCGTTCACTCCGAAGAAGAGCTGAAGCTGATTATGGCACAGAGCTACGAGAGTGGCGAGATCAACCAGACGGAGCTGGACTATCTCAAAAACATTTTTGCTTTTGATGAGCGTCTGCTTCAGGAGATTATGATTCCAAGAGATAAAATTGTTACTCTGAATAAGGAAATGCCGATTGATCAGATCATTGAGACGCTGAATCGACACGAATACACGAGATACCCTGTTATTGCGAATGGGGATCAGGCTCATTTTGTTGGCTTCATTAACACGAAAGAAATGCTGACGAGTGTAGCAGCAGGCAGAGACTTCAATATGGAGACATTTGTTCACAATACACCGAGTTTCTCCGAGCGTTCTCCAATCAAGGATGTACTGATCCAGATGCAGCAAAGCCGTGTACACATTGCAACCGTGAAAAACGAGGCAGGTGCTACGGTAGGTATGGTTACGATGGAGGATATCCTTGAAGAGATTGTCGGAGATATCAAGGATGAATACGAGCATAAAGATTTGGTGAATCCACCAAAAAGAATGAAACTGGTTTAAGAAGCATTAATACAAAAGTAATACAGGAATACGAAACAAGCTAATCAATCGTTATAACGCTAAGCAGGTTCCCGGAGTGATCGGGGCCTGCTTTTTGCATTAAATCTTAATTTTAAAATAAAAGCTTGCATATTGAGGTCCAATGGATTAATATAAATTTAAAGAATCTTAACTTAAAGATAAATAACAGAAACCAATAAATAAAAGAAGCAAAATAAGTCGAACTAATAACTTACACGTAACGAAGAGGACAGAAAAAACCTGAAAAAGCGAAGCGTTCGCCTAAAAGCTTTCTGTAAGAAAGCTGCATCGAAAGCATAAGCTATCCCCGGATTTTCCCTTAGGAAAAGAAATCAAAAAAATCTGGGGATAACAGCGATTGGAAGGTTATTCTGTCATCGTAGTGTCTGTGTAAATAAACCAAGGGAGTGGAGATTATGTTCAGAACTTCAGGAATTCATCATATTACAGCTTTTGTTGACGATGCGCAGAAAAACGTTGATTTTTATGCAGCTGTGTTGGCGCTCAGACTGGTGAAAAAAACAATAAACTTTGATGCACCGGACGTGTATCACTTGTATTACGGGAATGAGCAGGGTGCACCGGGCACAATCATTACCTTTTTCCCACAGCAGAATTCAAGAAGAGGTGTCATTGGGTCAGGTCAGACTGGAGTTACCGTATATGCGGTTCCTGTAGGAAGCCTGCCTTTCTGGAAAGAACGTCTTGCTTCCTTCGATATTCCATATGAAAATAAAACCAGATTTGGTGAGCAGTACATTCGTTTCTTCGACAAAGGCGGTCTGTTGCTTGAACTGGTTGAGCGTGAAGGCGGTCAGCCAAGCAACTGGAGTTTCAACGGTGTGACACCGGAGCATGCCATCAAAGGATTTGGCGGAGCCGTATTGTTCAGCCACGTTCCTGAGAAAACCATGGACGTCTTGGTGAGCAAACTGGGTCTGGAGCAAGTCGGTGAAGAGAACGGACTTCTTCGTCTTCAGGCAAGCGGCGATATTGGTCAGATCATCGATATTCAGTCCACAGGTATCCAACGCGGGATTGGTGGAGCCGGAACGGTTCACCATATTGCATGGCGTGCCAAAGATTACGTGGAACATGAACAAATTCAGCAGGATCTTGAACAATCCGGATATCATCCAACGCCAGTTATTGACCGTCAATACTTCAACGCTGTGTATTTCCGGGAGCCGGGTGGTATACTGTTCGAACTGGCTACGGATCCTCCGGGATTTGCACGGGATGAACCAGCAGAGAGCATGGGTGAGAAACTGATGTTGCCTGAATGGTATGAACCACAGCGTGAGCAGATTGAACAATTGTTGCCACGAATTGAAGTACGTGAATGGAAAGGAGAGTCCAAATCATGACCACAACCAATACAATGAAACATATCTATAAAGCAGGTGCTCAGACGGATGCGCCAACAATCCTGTTGCTTCATGGCACAGGCGGAACCGAGAATGATCTGATCGGTCTGGCGGAGATGATCGCACCAGGAGCTGGCATACTTGGGGTGCGGGGGAATGTATCGGAGAACGGGATGCCCCGTTTCTTCCGCCGCCTGGCCGAAGGTATTTTTGATGAAGAAGATCTGATTGCTCGTACGGCAGAGCTGGGATCTTTTGTAGATGCAGCTGCGGTGGAATACGGTTTCGATCGGTCCAACGTGTATGCACTGGGTTACTCTAACGGTGCCAACATTGCGGCAAGCTTGATCTTCCATCAAGCGGATGTATTCAAAGGTGCAATCTTGCATCACCCAATGGTACCGCTGCGCGGACTGGAACTGCCGGATCTGAAAGGTCTGCCTGTGTTCATTGGTGCGGGCGAGAACGATCCGATTGTACCAAGACGTGAAACCGAGGAACTTGCTTCGCTGCTCAGCGGTGCAGGTGCCGATGTAAACACGCATTGGGAGCGTCAGAGTCATCAGTTAACTCGTACCGAGGCAGAAGCTGCAGCAGCTTGGTTTAAGACACAGGCGTAAATTGGTGGATAGACGGTTATGAAACATATAGAGACAGCCTGATCGTGAAGATCGGGCTGTTTTTCCTTTTTATTTTGATCATCGTCAGGAAGAAGAAATGATTGACTGGTGTTATGTAACCGTTACTAACCGGGTAAACATTTGAATGTGTGGTAGATAACCTTGTATGCTTAGTGATATAGCTATGTATCAACATCATGAACTGGAGGGGTTAATGTGGAACGTAACATCAAGGAACTGGTACAGCGGATGACACTGGAAGAAAAAGCGGGCATGTGTTCGGGACTGGACTTTTGGCATCTGAAAGGGGTGGAGCGTCTTGGCATTCCATCCATCATGGTGACGGACGGACCTCACGGACTACGCAAGCAGGATGGGAGTGCGGATCATCTTGGACTAACGTCGAGTGTGCCTGCAACCTGTTTCCCGTCTGCGGCAGGATTGGCTAGTTCATGGGACAAGGAGCTGGCGCGTCAGGTCGGGGTGGCTTTGGGAGAGGAATGTCAGGCCGAGGATGTAGCGGTATTACTTGGACCGGGTGTAAATATTAAACGTTCCCCATTGGGTGGACGTAATTTTGAATACTTTTCCGAAGATCCGTTGTTATCTACGCAGATGGCTACCGGTCATATTCAAGGTGTGCAGAGCCAGGGTGTGGGTACGTCTCTCAAACACTTTGCAGTTAATAATCAGGAAGAACGGCGTATGTCGATTGATGCGGTGGTGGATGAACGGACACTGCATGAGATCTATCTGGCAAGCTTCGAAGGTGCGGTGAAGGATGGACAGCCGTGGACGGTGATGTGTTCTTACAATAAGGTGAACGGTACGTATGCAGGTGAGAATGAATGGTTGCTTACGGATATCCTGAAAGACGAATGGGGTCACGAAGGTCTTGTGGTATCAGACTGGGGTGCGGTTAATGAACGTGCAGATGCCCTTGCAGCAGGACTGGAACTGGAGATGCCAACAAGTGGTGGAATCGGTGAGCGTAAAGTGATCGATGCCGTAGAAAGCGGACAACTGCCGCTGGACAAGCTGGATCGGGCGGTGGAGCGTCTGCTTACGCTGATCTTTAATGCCGTTGATCAAAAGCAAGATGGGGCTACATATAATAAGGATGAGCATCACCAACTTGCGCGTAAGGTGGCAGCCGAGAGTATGGTTTTACTGAAAAATGAAGAAGGTATCCTGCCGCTTGGGCGTGAAGGCGATGTGGCGATAATCGGGGCATTTGCGCGTAAACCTCGCTTCCAGGGCGGGGGAAGTTCCCACATTAATCCGACCAAAGTGGATGATATTGTGGAAGAGATGACACAGGTGGCTGGCGAAGGTGTAACCTTCTCGTATGCCCCAGGTTATCGGATTGAAGCGGATGATGTGGATGAGACATTGATGCATGAGGCTGTTCAGGCAGCACAGTCAGCGGATACCGCTGTTGTGTTTGTTGGATTGCCGGATCGTTATGAATCCGAAGGGTATGATCGTGCCCATTTGCGTCTGCCTGACAATCATATTCGTCTGATTGAAGAGATTGCAAAAGTACAATCACGTGTGGTTGTGGTGCTGAGCAACGGATCTCCAGTGGAGATGCCTTGGTTGCCGCAGGTGCAAGCGGTGCTTGAAGCTTATCTTGGTGGACAGGCCGTTGGTGGAGCGATAGCTGATCTGTTGTATGGAGAGGTGAATCCGTCCGGTAAACTGGCAGAGACATTCCCTGCCAAACTCAGCCATAATCCCTCTTATCTGAATTTCCCGGGTGAAGGGGATCGAGTTGATTACCGGGAAGGCATCTTTGTTGGTTACCGCTATTATGATAAAAAAGAGCTGGAGCCACTGTTTCCGTTTGGTTATGGACTAAGTTATACGACATTTGAATATGCTGACCTGAAGGTAGATCGCACAGAATTGACCGATCAGGATGAGGTGAATGTGCAAGTAAGGGTCACCAATACCGGTGACAGAGCGGGCAAAGAGATTGTACAGTTGTATGTCAGCGATGTAGAGAGCACAGTTATTCGTCCTGTAAGAGAATTGAAAGGATTTGCGAAGGTGGCCCTTGAACCTGGAGCGTCCAAAGTGGTGAGCTTCACACTAAACAAACGTTCATTCGCCTATTACAACGTAGATATGAAGGACTGGCATGTGGAGACCGGAGAGTTCGAGATTCAGGTAGGCAGCTCCTCACGGGACATTCATGTGCACACACGTGTGAATGTAGAGTCTACAGCGACATTCCTTCCAACCTATACGCGTAATAGTACATTGGGTGATATCCAGCGTGATCCGGCCCATAAACAGCTACTGGACCAGGCTTTGCAACAATTCCAGGAAGCCAGTGGGTTCGGCGGTGATGATGCCGGGGATCATGCAGATATGATGGATGCGATGATGAAATATATGCCGCTGCGGGCACTGGTTGCGTTTAGCGGTGGGGCCATGACGGAAGAAGCGATGAATGAACTTCTGGAGCAGCTGAACAACAAGGATCATGGTATTCGGGGATAAGGGGCTGCGCCCTTAAACCGAATATTCTTCCATCCTTGGATTAAGCGATACGTGCAGGAACTGCGCACGAAGCATAAGAATGTGCATGAGGACCAGCCGCATAGTGGCTAGGACAGTTACCCGATCCGATCATGGATCGGGTTTTCTTTTTGCATAAGGAAAAAGGAGGGGGAAAGGAACGGTGTATGGAGGATGATCCTTGCAACGTGACAGAGGTGACAGGACTGCTGTAACTTGCTGAAGCAACATGGTTGTCGTAAAGCATGGATTATTCTATAATGAAGTAATTGATAATCATTTTCAATTAGATTCGGTGATAGATGACTATGCACGTAATCAGGAGGGGAATATGAATCCTAACCCTAGCTCACATACATTTGGTTCAAGTGCGTTTGTTCAGACCCGCGATGGTCGCAAACTACATTATATGTCCAGGGGAACAGGAGAACTGACGGTTGTATTTGAGTCCGGTATGGGCGCCTCCAGATCAAACTGGGGACTGGTTGCACCAGCCATTGCTGAGCATGCACGTGCTGTTGTGTATGATAGGGCAGGCGCAGGACGAAGTGACGTCGACTCGGCTCCGCGCAGTCTTGAACGCATTGCAGGAGATCTAGGGGATCTGCTGACGGCTCTTGGTTCGGGCCCATTCATTCTGGTTGGACATAGCTGGGGAGGTCCAATTGTACGGGCTGCGGCAGCTGCACATCTATCTCGATTACTTGGCATTATTCTGGTAGATCCATCAGACGAGCATTGCGAAATGTATTTTTCCAAGCTTACTAAAAAGAGCTTTGCCATCAATGGTTTCATTATTCCAATCATGGCGCGGACTGGCTTATATAAGATGCTTGGCAGCAAAGCTGGAAGTGTTCAGCCTGACGATGTGGCAGCGGATCACCTCAAGGAGGATTTCACTGTACGGGCAGCCAGCACGATGCTTGCGGAAGGCAAAACATTTCTGGATGACATGGCAGGGCTCCTGGAACATCCTCCGGCTCTGGGTAATTTGGAAGTTAGCGTGATCTCGGGTACGAAACCGGGCAAGGGAGAGGGGAAAATAAGACCTGCCCTCATTACGGCGCATCGTCAGACGGTGAGCCAGCTGTCCAATGCGAGATGGATTGGGGCCGATCAATCGGGACATATGGTTATGTATACAGACCCACAGGTTATTATTGATGAAATTATACGAATGATAAATGATGTGAGCTCAGGCGCAAGAACAGAACAAAAGTGATACAATACAAAGAAAAGCAGTGCGCGACATTGCTAGACCATAAAAGCGGAGTGTGGAGACAACATGAAACCAGTTGAACAAGAACCAACGGGAACCACAAGTCCCGGTCGTGCCAGTGTTGGCATGGAAGATATCGTACGCGCACATCATGTGCTGCGTGAGGTCATTGTAAGAACGCCGTTACAGCGGGATGCTGTATTGTCGGCCAAATATAACTGTAATGTGTATCTGAAAAGGGAAGACCTTCAAGTGGTACGTTCGTTCAAAATTCGGGGTGCCTATAATATGATTCGCAGTCTGACACCAGCTGAGATGGAGAAGGGTATTGTCTGTGCAAGTGCGGGCAACCATGCTCAGGGTGTTGCTTTTAGCTGTAATGCCCTTGGAATTAACGGCAAAATCTTCATGCCGAGTACAACACCGAACCAGAAGGTGAAGCAAGTGAGACGTTTTGGCGGCAGCAACGTTGAAGTGGTGCTGATCGGGGATACGTATGATGACGCTTATGCAGAAGCAATGCGTGCATGTGACGAACAGGGCATGACGTTTATCCATCCTTTTGATCAACCGAAGATTATTGCAGGTAATGGTACGGTAGCGATGGAAATCATGGAAAGTCTCGATGAGAATGCCGACTATGTATTCGTGACGATTGGTGGCGGAGGGTTGGCAGCCGGCGTGGGAACCTACATGAAGACCGTGAGTCCAGAGACACGCATCATTGGAGTTGAGCCACTTGGGGCAGCTTCCATGAGTGAGGCGATGTTCCGCAAACAGGTTGTGACGTTGGATGATATTGATAAATTCGTGGATGGTGCAGCGGTGAAACGGGTTGGTGATCTCACCTTTGATATCTGCAATAGTATACTTGATGACATTGTGAAAGTGCCGGAAGGCAAAGCCTGCACAACTATTCTGGAACTATATAATGAAAATGCGATCGTTGTCGAGCCTGCCGGTTCCTTGGCTGTTGCGGCGCTGGAGCAGTATCGTGAGCAAATCGTGGGCAAGACGGTGGTCTGCGTAATTAGTGGCGGTAACAACGATATCGACCGGATGCAGGAGATCAAGGAACGTTCCCTGATCTATGAAGGTCTGAAGTATTATTTCATGGTTAATTTCCCGCAGCGTGCAGGAGCTTTACGTGAATTCCTGGAGGAAGTTCTAGGGAAAAATGATGATATCACCCGGTTTGAATATACGAAAAAGCATGATAAGGAAAATGGCCCTGCCTTGGTGGGCATCGAGCTGATGTACAAGGAAGATTACCACCCGCTCATTGAACGTATGAACCGCAAAGGTATCGCCTATACCGAACTGAACAAAAATCTAAATCTGTTCAACATGTTAATCTGATGAAACATTTCAGTATGCCGTCAGATCACCACGAAACATCTCCTCTGATCAGACCTGCACGCATAGAAGATGCTGATCAGGTTGTTCCTTTGCTGTATCAGGCGATAGGAGACATTGCATACGCGCTTGCGGGTGAGGCGGATCATGAGAAGGCGATGCAGATTTTGCAGGAGTTCTATGTACAGGAAAACAACCGGATTAGCTATCGTCATGTGACAGTGATGGAGCAGGATGGGCTGATCGCGGGGATTCTGGTGGCCTATGATGGCGGAGAAGCAGATCGTCTGGACCAGCTGATTCTGGATCGACCTGGACGAAGCCGGGATGAGAAGTATGCATTGGTCAAAGAGACCCGTCCGGGGGAGTATTATCTGGATACTCTCTCGGTAAGTGAAGCATATCAGGGGCAGGGTATCGGCCGGGCACTGATGGCTGCTTTTGAGCAGCAGGGCAGAGATCTGGGTCACTCGCAGGTATCTTTGATTGTAGAACGAGACAACGGCCGTGCGCTAATGCTGTACGAACGGCAGGGATATGTCAAAGACGATGTGATTGTCATCGCAGGACATGAGTATAATCATATGGTCAAACCGATTCAATAGTGCAGGGAGCTGACCGGTTGAGTTAGTTCTGATGATAAAGCATGAAGAAAACCGCCACAGAGCGAATCCTGTGGCGGTTTTTGTTGTGGTTATCTGTTGGGATTTAGCCTGAATTTGAACCGGGTGTTAACCGTGGGAGCAGATTAATTCAATAATTCGCGTAGTCGCTGACCGGCACATTCTGCTCTAGCCATTTCTCGACAGCAGCGGTTTTCTCGAATTTGGCTTCGGTTACGATATCCATGAACTTTTCGAGTTTGGTCAGGAAGGCACTGTCTTCGGATGAGTTACGTTGTAAGACAGCTTTGTAACCTTTCTGGGCATTGGCTGTCATTTTGTTCGTTTCATAGTCAAATAAAGGCGTATTATTCAGGCCATAAAAGGTATACAAGGTATAGTTATTCATCAGGTTCTTCACCTGTTGTACCCGATTGGACTTCGGATATTCGTTCAGGAATCGTTCCTGATTCAAAGCGCGATTGAGTATCTCCTGATAGCCAATGACCAGTGCACCATCATCGGCGGCAAGGTTGCTGGTTTCAACTGCCATAATATTAATGTATTGTTTGATGTCTGGTTTCACGTACGAGATATATTTCTGAAAAGCCATATAATTCATGATCGGATAGAGGGAACCTTCCAGCATAACCAGGCGATAACCGCTATCCCGTGCCTGCTGGAGCAGCGCACGCAGACTGGTGTCGTTGGTGCGGCTCATCAGTTGGGTGAAGCTATCATTCCACTTGTAGGCTTTGATCATCTTGTCCTGAACATTAGGCACCAGTAGACGGTCCGTCATGGCTGTTAACGCCTTGTTGCGGGCATTCTCCAGCTGTAAGACCATCAGAGTTGCATGATAAGTGGTGACTTGATTGATATGAGATTCGAGATAAGTATCCGCGGCAGGCAAGCCGTTCTTTTTGTAGAGCATGGACTGAAATGTTTTATATATCGTTGTTGAACTGGCAGTCGTGACTTTGGTATCTGTACTGGAAGAAGCGGCAGCAGCGACTCCGGATAAGGGAGCGACAGCCGTTTGGAGCAGCATGAGGATGGCGGTGGCTGTAATGAAGGTGCGCATGCCTTTACGTTTGGCAGATTGGAACGATGATGTCATAGATATGAACCTCCCGTAGTTGAGAAAATGATAGGTGCTGTTCACTAGTCACTATACATTAACCTAATTGATGCAGGATGTGGTTGCGGAATGGTGACAAATTCTTCTGTTATTTTTAACTTTTGGAGGGTGGAAGATAGAGGGAGAATTCTGAGAAAATATTTTTTGTACAACTGGAAACTTTTGAGCTGATCGGAACGTCTTAGTTGTGCATAGGTAAATACAGGAATTAATGAAAAGAACAGCGAATCTATTTCGATGTTAACTAAATGCGAGAATGGGGATATGGGATATGAGGAAAGCGGGAGGAAAACAAGTGAAGAAGGTAATGTCAGCGCTGGCTGTATCAGCCATGCTGATGTCCGCACTTCCAACGTCGGTTATGGATGCAGCCGCGAGGATCAGTATATATATTAATGATGCAGAGTTATCATCTGCTCAGGCACCTGTCATGAAAGGTGGACGCGTACTGGTTCCGCTGCGGTCGATTTTTGAAGGATTGGATGCGAAGGTACAGTACACGAACAGAACCAAAACGATTGTTGCAACGCGCGACGATCAGGAAGTTACTTTGACACTTGGTTCCAAAACGGCATACATCAACGGGGAAGCGATATCGCTGGATGTACCTGCGAACACGATTAAGGGCAACACGATGGTTCCAATTCGTTTTGTCAGTGAAGCTTTTGGAGAAAAAGTATTCTGGAACTCACGCAATCAGCGTGTAGATATCAAGACAACAGCAACACCTCCAGTAGATGAGACACAATATGCTGCATGGAACATCTATGGTTCGGTATCCGGAAGTAACGGAGATGGTCGTGACTTGACCGTGAGCTTCACACGTCCAACTTCAGAGAAGGCGGTATCTGCTTACCGGATTATGCTGGTAAAAACTCGCGATGTGAATAGCTTCACGGAGTCCTCAGCAACTGCCGTACCTTCTGCGAACTACACATCTGTTACACCAAATGGCAGCAACCCGAAACTGACACTTAATGCACAGACACGTGACGTAAACGGGGATTTGCTTAACAGCAATGAAACGTATCGCCTGTATGTACTGACTGTTGGTAACAGCAGCAATAATTATAAAAATGCATTGAACTGGTCTTCCCAAGCCTTGAAGCTCAATAATGTGAAATCCACGGTACAGGCAGTTACAAGTCTGCGTGCCGCAGATATTAGTGACTATGGCGATGGTCGCGATCTGGAGATTAACTTCACGCAGCCGAGCACAACATCGAACATTACGTATTATCGTGCTTTTGTTGTTAAAGCGAAGGATTCTTCTGCGTTCAATCTGGCTGCAGCGAACAAAGTGTCCAGTGCCAACTCAACGATCATATACAAAGGAAACAGTACCGCAGTGAAAAGCCAGCTGACTTCTTCGACACGGGATACGTCCGGCGAATTGATCAAAAGCGGTACAGCATATGTAGTTTACATCTTGTCGGTAAGCACTGATACAACAACAGACAGCAAGCTGTCCGCAGCAACATCTTCACTTACGCTGTCCGTGAACACAGCAACCTCTCCAGTAATTACGCAGGTGAAGGATAACTCGGATTATGGAGATGGTCGTGATATTCAGGTGAGCTTCAACCGTTCATCAGATGAGTCCAAGGTGGCGAATTATCGCGTCTTTGTGGTGCGCAACTCGGTTGCCAGCAGCTTTAATCTGACAACGGCGAGTAACCTGTCCTCCAGTCTGTACTATACGGTGAATAAAACAGGTAACAACATTACAACGACTTTGCCTTCATCCATGAAGGACACAAGTGGTTATAACGTAACGAATCTGCAAGATTATCGCATCTTTGTGATGGCGGTGGGCAATCAGCAAAATGGATACACCAATGCGCTGTCAGCTTCCTCCACAGCTCTGAGACTGACAACGACCGGTAACGCGGGAGTTATTAGCAACCTGTCTGTTGCGGATATTAGTGACTACGGTGATGGGCGTGATCTGCGGGTTTCTTTCAACAAAGCTGCGGATGAATCCAGAATCTCTGCCTACCGAGTATATGTAGTTCGTTCCGCTAATGTGGGCAGCTTCACACTAAGCGCAGCTAATGCGTCAAACAACTATACGCAGGTGAACAAAACGGGTGGTAACCTGTCCGTTACGCTTCCAAACTATGCGGTAGATACCAATGGTTATACCATTAGCAATAATGTTGCTTATCGGGTATTCGTTCTGTCGGTGAACAACAACGGAAACTCCAGTCAAAATGCTTTGTCTGGTTACTCTTCCCAGATTACATTGTCGGCAAACGCGGCTGTAACAGCTCCGAGCAATGTGGTTGCAACTGATATTGGGGATACTGGAGATGGACGTGATCTGCGTGTGACGTTCACTAAATCCGCAGATGAGACAAATGTGAATCATTATCGGGTGTTTGTAGTGAAAAATGCAAATGCAGGCAGCTTCAATCTGAACGTAGCCAATACAGTGAATAGCTCGAATTATACGTATGTAAGTAGAACTGGAAGCAACCAGACGATTACTTTGTCTAATGGTTCGAGATCAGTGGATGGTGACTTGATCCGTAATGATGTAGGCTATCGAGTGTACGTGATGGCTGTTAATAATAACACGTCTTTAGTGAATGCAATATCGTCAACCTCTGGTATAGTGACACTGACTTCAAATTCCGCTGTAGCAGTGGCGAGTAATGTGAATGCAACCGTTAAAGATCAAGGACAGTCTGGAACGCCTTCGGATGTAACAATAACCTTCAATAAGGCAACTAACGAGACCAATATCTCCAATTATCGTATCCTGATTGTGCCTGCTAACCAAGTGAGTGGATTCAATACAAGTTCTGCTCTTGGAATTAATTCTTTTATTGAAATTAACAAAAACAATGCAGGCAGTCCGGTAGTACTAAACGGTGGACATCGAGATATTAATGGTAGTGCCCTTGTAGCTGGACAGAAATACAGAGTGTTTGTCTTGTCCGTTTCGGACAGTACATCACGTGCTTCCAATCTGTCCCTTGCTTCCAATGAGTTTAATATCTTTACACAAGCAAATGTGGTTCAAACTGCTACTATTACAGGCCTTCAAAATACAAGTACTGTAACCGAAGCGAGTTATAAGCTTACCTTTACTAAACCAACTGCTGAAACGGGGATTTCTGCATACCGAATCTTTATTGTTAAAGGAACAGATAATTTGGATATTACTACAGCAAGCTCTAACACTAGCTACCCAATTGGAAATCCTGCAGCGGTTGAAGTTACTTTAACGAAATCAGCTATAGATTCAACTGGAGCCAATCTGGTGGAAGGAGGCGAGTATAAGGTGTATATTCTTTCAGTTGCTGCAAATACAACAACGAATAAACATACACTTTCAGGCCCATCGGATACATTCAAGCTTGAAAAAGCTCAGCCTACACAGGAGCAGACGTCTATTACCAATCCACCAGCCTCAAGTGAGGGGTAAACACCTCCACAGGGCTGAATGTAAAAATTTACACTGAAACAAACTCGAACACCCTTTCCATCCGGAAAGGGTGTTTTCATTATGTATGAACGACAATCGTCTGGCGTGAATTTCAGACTCGCTTTTTGAAAATCTTGTTGTCAAAAAGGTTCCTAAGACCATTGTTACATCGGGAACAAATAATGGATAATAAAGGGAAGTTGGCTATATAGATTGAACTAAATATTTACATGAAACGGACAGTGTAAATATCTTTAGTTCACCTTATGTAGGAGCCTATGAGCCGAAAGGAATGATGGAATGCTTGCATTTCGTTTGACAGGCCTGCCGGATTCCCGGTTGCCGCTGTACCTGTATTGTGTGGGGACACAGGAAGAGAAAGTTCTGCATAGACCGGATGGATTTCCGGTGTATCAGTTGTTTTTGTCACGCGGTGGTGAAGGGCAGTTCAAGATAACGGGAAAAGGGACATGGACGATAGGAGCAGGGCAGTTATTCATTGTGGAACCCGAGGTTCCGCATGAGTATGTGCCTCATTCCAAATCCAAAGGGGAACTGGGTTATATCGGTATTGGCGGTACATCGGCTGGATCGGTACTACAATCCGCGGGTTTGCTTCAGAACGAGCCGTGCCATATCTCTGGTTTTGAAATCATCTGGTCACGGATGACCAATCTCTGGCATGGGCTGGATCGAGGAGCAACGGAGATGTGGAACACATCAGCCCTTATCTACCAGCTTATTTTAGATATAGCACAATCGAAAATTCCATCTGATGTCGGTATTGGAGGTGTTGGATCATCGATGGCCCGTGACTTAGCTGTAAAACACTCTAATCGGGAGACCGATCCGAGCAAGGATGCACTCATCCGAGCAGTAGCATTGATGCATACGCACTATCAGGACGATCTGTTATTGAAGCATGTTGCTGACGCAGTGGGTTATTCGGTGCAGCATCTCAACCGACTATTTCACCAGCATTATGGCGTGACAGGGCATCAATATATGCAACGATTACGTTTGCAGAAGGCTTCGGACTGGATGGACAAGCATCCACGAGCAAGTGTGCGAGAGGCGGCAGAGACCGTAGGGATGGAAGTGAACTATTTTATCCGGATGTTCAAGCGGGAGTTTGGAGAGACACCGGGCAAAGGAATCAAACATCGGAACCAGCTCCAAATGGAAAAAGACCTCACGAATTCGTGAAGCCCCTTAATCGCTTATATACGTGTTATGCTGTTTTCTTTTGTCCAAATAAAGGCCTTACCGTTGCAAGTCCCACAACTCCGATCACTGCACTCACCCACGGAGCCAGTGCAAATACCGGAAGTTTATCACGCAGTGGATACCCTACAAAGAGCACAAGGACCACGATGACGATGTAAATGATGATTCCCTTAAGGTTAACCTTAGGTACGGTGTTCTTGTCCGCTCCTTCATCGTCCGGTCGTTCAGCAAGACGGCGAAGCATCTCCACCAATGCGATACCGCCAACTGCCGCAACGATCAGAGAGAACAGACTGATGTGTTGGAACGGCTCCGTATCTCCGCCAGTCCAACCCACGAACAATCCCACACATCCTTGAATCAACATGACAAAAGACAAAGCCGCCCAAGCGATCATGGCATACCACTTTGGTGTCCGTTTCACAGGCTCTGGATTCTCAGTTGGCTGTGGTTCTACAGCGTTGGCATTCTTTTTCGATGAAGCTGTTGAACTATTACCACGGGTTGGGCTGGATTTACCCACCTCAACGGCAGCCGTCTTCTCCGGTGCTGTATTTGTAATCCCGAGCTGTGCATGGATGTCTTGTTCCAGATCAGGTCCGTATAACTCGCGAGCGGATTTGTTATCCCGCTGAGCCTGTACGATCGCTTTTCCTGCGGAGAGTATCCACTCTTCTTGTGTTCTCTCGTCCGCTGGCGCATGACGCGCAATTGTGCTGATCTCGTCATACAGTTTCACATGTTCAGGTGTCATTCGACTCATCTCAGTTATTTGCCGATTCTGTATTTCTTTAAGCTTCTTATAGGAAATCCCCAATGATTGCTCCCCCTGTCTACACACGTTCTGATCTTCCAATTGACTGAAGACCCTGACGGTATTTTAGTATACGGGAAGGGCTCTCGTTTCGCAAAGTCATTCCTTATAAAAAAGCTGCTCATGGTGGACCCATATCCATACACAGGCCAGTATAACACAGGTGCATAACAGCACCAGTTTACCGTGATGTTGAATCCATTCCAGTAGATGTTCCATGAATTCATTCCTTTCGGCAGAAGGATTCCGAGGCATATGCTGCCTATGTTTGTTCGTTTATTTTCCCCCGTTCATGTGAAAAAATACCCTCACGCCTCCCAGATCTAACGATTGTGTGAAGTATGCATAAAGAGCAGCCGATTCCATCACAATAGTAGCATTTCCAACAGAAATCCAAGATTGGAGTGTGCTTGTTATGGATAAACAAACAGAATTGACGCGGAAGCTGCTACTGAACAGCAACTCCCGTGGAGTCGTGGACGAAGTTGTATCCTTTGAAGAGAACCTGGAGGATACGGAGTATGCAGAAGAACTGACAGATGGAAATTTGAAGGGAAGAAGTTTCTGGGACAATAGTGATTCGGGTCATGAGCATGAGTGGAATGGACGGGTGGAGACCCACGAGATGTTCCGTAGAAGCTACGAATAACGATCCTGCAACACTTGGTTTGAATTCCAAACGATATCCGGGCCAGCTGTCATCAGCGTGGCTCATTTTTTTTTGCTTATTATCCGATAAAATGTAGATTGGTAGTCGACGTAGAAAGGGTTCTTACTTACGTTGACTTGCAGGGTACGGGATGATAATATATGAATAACATCTTAATACACACTAAACTTATCGGATTATATATATTTAATAAATGAAGCTCAACAGGCTAAGCGTTGAAAGGGGAAATCGGTATGGAACGTCAGATCAGTATCCGTCATGGACAAGAAGAATTAACAGCCACGATTCATTATCCGGTTGTGAAAGATATCAAGGAGGAGAAGAGTCAGCAGCGCGTACCTCTGGCGGTCATCTGCCACGGCTTCGTTGGTAGCCGGATCGGCGTGGATCGTTTGTTTGTAAAGACTGCACGGGAGCTGGCTGAAGACGGTTATCTGGTCCTGCGTTTCGATTATATCGGTTGCGGAGAGAGCAGTGGGGAGTACGGAGCGGAGGGACTGGAGTCCATGGTGCTGCAGACTCGTTCGGTGCTGGATTACGCGGTGAATTGCAGTGATGTAGATCCTACGCGTGTTACGCTGATTGGTCATAGTCTGGGTGGTGCCGTTGCATTGCTAACTGCTGTACGTGACAAACGTGTCAAAAACCTGGTTATGTGGTCCTCCGTGGGTTATCCATTCAATGATATCGTGAAGATTACGGGACGGGAAGTATACGATGAAGGCGTGAAACTGGGTGCGGCTGATTATCTGGGATACAAATTCACACCAACGTTCTTCGAGTCTCTTGCTGAACAACAGCCATTCCAGGAAGCAGTTAAGTTTAGCGGAGATGTACTCGTCGTGCATGGCACGTCAGATGAGATTATTCCTGTAGACTACGCATTCCTGTATCAAAAGGTATTCTGGATGCGCCAAGAGGGCCGCTGTGACAAGGAGATCATCTTCCAGGGCGATCACACCTTCTCTTCAGGTAAAGAGCGGGAACAGCTAATTACGCGTACCAGAGAGTGGCTGGGCGAACGTCAGAAGATCGAGCAGGATTGGCAGCACTGGATGATATAAGTGGCAGGATTACAACTGTTTGGGGATGTCAGCTTGGAAAAGCGCCTTCTTAAGGGTAAAATAGAGGAGTAAGCATTCTATCCGTGTCTGGAGGTTGGCAGCAATGACATTACCCGCACTTTTCATTGCGCATGGTTCTCCCGCTCTGGCGGTGGAGAGCAATGACTACACTCACTTCTTGAACCAGCTTGGAGACAGGCTGCCGGCTCCGAAAGCCATTGTCGTATTTACGGCGCATTGGGATTGTCCTAAGCCGTCCGTGACGATGGATGATACACATCAGACCTTGCATGATTTTTACGGATTTCCTTCTACGATGTATACGATGGAATACCCTGCATCTGGGCAGCCAGATTTAGCGAACGAGATATGTGCTTTGTTCACCCGCAGCAATCTGGCACATCAGCCGATTCGAGGCCGAGGGCTGGATCATGGCGTATGGGTACCGTTGCTCCATATGTATCCCGAGGCTAACATACCTGTGATTGCTGTATCTGTAGACTCGCTGCGTACGCCGCAGGAACAGTATGATATTGGCCGAATGCTGGAACAGCTACGTCATGATGATGTGTTAATCATTGGCAGCGGTGGAACGGTTCACAATTTGCGATTGCTGGGCAATACGGATGAACCGCAAGAGTGGGCGGTTGAATTTGATAACTGGATTGGGGAGCGCTTGCAGCAGTGGAACACAAGAGAACTGTTTCAATATGAGAAAAAAGCCCCTCATGCACGTACGGCGGTTCCGTCGTATGGTACAGAACACATTGCACCTTTGTTCTACGCCATGGGTACAGCGGATATGTCCCGATCAGCGAAGCGTCTATTCCAGTCTTACCCTTACGGAACGCTCAGTTTGAACTGCTGGCAGTTTGGAGACGGCGTGTAACTTGGAACAGACAACAGCCTGATTATGGTGCTTGAAGCCAGTTTCGTACGGATAACATAACGTGTATTAATGCATACAATTACAATATATAAACAAAAGAAGGTTACTGTACACCCTTGAAGGGCTACAGTAACCTTTTTTCAATACGAGGACTTATTCATGCAATAGATCTTTATTTGCGGATTTCGAACAATTCACAGTCTGTACGCGAATGATAAGCGAGCTCACTGACACTGGATTGTACCACTACGGTGTTGCTGTCAAAACGGATAATGATGCCACCGGAGTCAATCTGGTGATTATCTTTAAAAACTCGAACCTTATACTTCATATTCATGGCTTCCTGGAAGTCCGCATCGGTCTCGAGACGTCGCTGGGTCGGCATATCGTGTACTCCTTTGAAGTTCAACTTTATTTCATCATAATACGATTTTCTGTGGATGGGCAAGTCAGTCAGGCATTCAGGCTGATTTTGAAAAGTAAAAAGCCCTGCTCTCCAGGGGGATTGGGAGCAGGGCCGAGAATTCTATGAATGATTGCTTAAGCTGTTTTTTGAGTAGGGCTAATCGTTGGTGTGTCTTTAGGAAGATTTCCTTTGTTGTTACGAGTGAACAATCCGCGAAGGTAAGGCAGTACCCAGTGATCCAGACCGATTTTACCTGCATTTGCACCAGCAACGACAAGGAAGATTTCCATTACAACCAGTTGAGCATTCGTGCTTACTGTTCCCGAGAAGAGGAACGCGAAGTTCATGACCATAGCCATCAGTGCTGCTAGTGTAGTGAAGCAACCGAGGATGAGACCCAAACCTACAAGGAATTCACCCAATGGGATAACGAAGTCGAACAGTCCTGCGTTTGGTACTGCGAATTTCTCAAGGAACGTTGCCCACCATGCTTGAACTGCTGGATGATCACCTGTTGCTTTTTCTACCGCACCGGCCAAGAACCCGCCAGCTTGGAATCCGCCAGTCAATTTGCTCCATCCGTGAGTCATCCAATCATAACCGATATACACCCGAAGTACTGTCAAAATCCACATTGCTACTTTGTTTTCTCTAAGCCATTGGTTTGTGCTGAACATATGAACCACTCCTTCATGGAATCTAGTGTGTGTTGTTTTTGTTTTTCTAAGTGATCACCTTTGATGTCTTTATTGTATAGTTCAAAAGTTGTTTTGTTTGTGATTAAAATCACAATCTAGTTCAAATTTTAAGTAAGGTTTGAGAAGTTCACATTTAGGACATATTTTTCTAGCTATATGCTGTTTCAAATGTGAATTTCAAGCTGTATCAAGGCCTTCTAGGCGCAGACAAATCGGATGGGGTGTGATTAAATGGAAAGAAATACGTGAAATGGTTGCCCACATGAGACATATATCACAACTTAGAACCAGGCCATATCGTTCAGGAGGTCCTCTATTGAAGCTTTTTAAATGGAACAAAGCAGCATCGGCTGCATCTCTGTTTATTCTCTCACTAAGTCTTGTTGCCTGCCAAAACCAGGAGGTGGCGCAGATGCCAGTTCAGCCAGAACCGACACCTGCACCAGTACAAGAAGAACACGTCGAGGAGTCCAACACGTCTCTCTATACAGCACCTCTGACGGGTCTGCCTGTAGATGAAGCGATTACGCGTCGACCACTCGCCGTAATGATTAATAATGCACCCGCAGCTCGGCCCCAATCGGGTCTAAGTTCAGCCGATATCATTCTTGAAGTTCTCGCTGAGGGAGGCATTACCCGTTTCATAGCCATCTTCCAGAGTGAAGGCGGTGCGGAGACGGTTGGACCCGTTCGCAGTATACGTCCATATCTAATTGAGCTCGGCGAGAGTTATGATGGGGTACTTGTTCACGCCGGAGGCAGTCCGGAGGCGTATTCCATTTTGCAAAGGCAGCAGAAACAGCATATGGATGAAATCTCGAATGGTGGACCTTACTTCTGGCGTTCCTCGGATCGTAAAGCCCCACATAATCTGTATACTTCAGCGGACAAGCTGAGAGAAGGGTCAGATATTAAGGGTTACAGCCATGATTTCAAGTCTCCCGTATACATCTATAACGAAGAAGGTGCGACATCCGCCGGAGAGGCAGTGAAGCAATTCGATATCCATTATTTATTGGATAGTTACCGGGTGACGTATGATTATGATGAAGTTAGCGGACGATATATGAGAATGGTGAATGGCAAGGCAGATCAGGATCTGGATAATGGGACTCAACTTGGCGCAGCGAACATCATTGTGGCAGGTGCAGATCACAAGGTGCTCGATAGTGTAGGTCGGTTGTCCGTTAATTTGGAACAGGGCGGGGAAGCCATGCTGTTTCAGAAGGGCAAGATGATTCGTGGGCAGTGGGTGAAGAAGCAGGGGGATATTATACGGTTTGTTCAAGGTGGCAGTGAAGTTGCTCTTGTACCGGGTAAAACCTTTATCAGCATTGTTCCCAATCAACCGGAATTTTCCAGTCATGTGAAGCTGGCTGCGCAGCAATAAAAGGATGTAATGAAAGAAAACAATGAAACATATATTCATTTTGTTGTCGAAAAGGCATTATATTTGTCCTTAGCGTGAAAAGTAGAATCGTGTCGATTTCGAATTTTGATGTCGAATTGTAAACGCAGTGTAAAATCTTGACTTGAATTTACCATTATTCCAAATAATTAAGATTCATTTCAGATTAATGTGATAAGAATATAAAAAAGGATCACACCTTTTGTACAAACCATGAAACAAATATGATAAGATATCAAAGGTTGTCATTTCATGTTTCATCGGTTGTCGGCAATTTTTCTCGTAAAGGGGATAGAGCTATGAAGCTTAAGAAGAAGAAGGATATATTTTTTGAGACACTGGAGAATATGGCAGATACGGTTGTTCAAGCGGCAGATTATTTCTCCCAGCATGTTTCCAACCTTCAGGATGTGACTCTTTTTGCTAATGAAATGAAGAAGTACGAGTCGAAATGTGATGATTACGTGCATACGATCATTACAGAACTCAACAAAACATTTATCACGCCGATCGAACGTGATGATATTATGGAGCTGACAACAACACTTGATGACGTATTGGACGGACTCGAAGCAACGGCTTCCCGTTTCTATATGTACCAACTGACAGATCCAGATGATGAGTTCGTCATACAGTTTGCTGAAATTTTGCGCCAATCGGCTTACGAAATTCAGAAGGCGATCCATCTGCTGTCCCAGAAAAAATTGCTCGCGATCCGTGAGTATACCATTCGTTTGAATGATCTGGAAAACCAAGGCGACGAAGTGCTGCGCATGTGTATCAAACATCTCTTCGCTACCGTGTCTGATCCGATTGAACTGATCAAGCGTAAGGAAATTTACGAACGTCTTGAGACAACAACGGATGCTTGTGAAGACGTAGCGAACGTGCTTGAATCCATCATTATGCGTAATTCTTAAGGAGCCAGAGAATAATGGAAACAACGATTTGGGTATTGGGTATAGTCGTCTTCCTTGCACTGGCGTTTGACTTCATCAACGGTTTTCACGACACGGCCAATGCCATTGCGACTTCGGTCTCAACCCGAGCATTGACGCCGCGTCGAGCTATTCTTATGGCAGCGGTGATGAACTTTGTCGGTGCGATGATGTTCACAGGCGTTGCGAAGACGATTGGGGGGAGTGTGACCGACCCCACCACGCTGGATAACGGGATAGAGGTCGTCATAGTCACCTTGATATCAGCGATTATCTGGAACCTGGTTACATGGTGGTTCGGTATTCCGTCTTCTTCCTCACATGCACTTATTGGAGCCCTTGCAGGTGCCGTACTCGTTGGCGCAGGATCTGATAAAGTGAAATGGAGCGGATTCATTGATATCGTCGGAGGTTTGTTGTTATCACCTCTGATCGCATTTGCCATCGGTTATGTGGTCATGACGATTCTCAAATATATTTTCGCCAAACGCAGTCCGCATAACGTGAACAAAGGTTTCCGTACGGTACAGATTTTCACGGCAGCACTGCAAGCATTCACGCATGGTACGAATGATGCACAGAAAGCAATGGGGATTATCACCTTTGCTCTAGTTGCAGCAGGTGTACAGGATAATCTGGATGTTCCGCTGTGGGTTAAAATCTCAGCGGCAACAGCGATGGCTCTGGGTACGTCCATCGGTGGTTGGAAAATCATCAAAACGATGGGTACCAAAATCTTTAAAATTGAACCGATTAATGGTTTTGCCGCGGATATTTCAGCTGCTTCCGTTATTTTCACAGCAACGTTGCTTCACCTTCCAGTTAGTACAACGCACGCGATCACCTCAGCTATTCTGGGTGTGGGTTCCGCGAAACGTTTCTCTGCTGTGAAATGGGGACTTGCTGGACGTATCATTATTACGTGGTTCATTACGATTCCGATTACTGCGGGACTGGCAGGATTGCTCTACTGGATTATTTTCTAAAAAGAGAAGTTATCCCGAACGAATTCGGGGTTACCAGACAATCTGTTCATAACTGTGTGAATATCGGGATATGTGGACAATTATACAACCAAAATCAAGAGACGCCTGTGCATGAACGTGTGGACAGGCTGGATATGTGGATAGCCATCCGTGGAATGATAAACCAAAAGAAGATATTCCTGTGGATACAGGGAACTGTGGATAGGGAAATGAGAGAAGCCAACAGGGTTGGCTTTTTTTGTTGTCGAGTTTGAATGCGTCTGTGGATATTTTGGACACGTGGGAGACGTACCTATGGTTAAAGTTGTACAATGACGTAAAGATACAGGACAAGGACGTGGTCTAATTTATGATTCGTACACTCGCCATTACACGAGAACATCAAGTCTCCGTTAACGTACCACTTACACAGCTGGATCTGAACGATTACGCCTGGGTATGGGCCGATTTTAACCAGCCAACGGAAGAGGAAAGCCGTTTGCTGGATACATATTTTCATTTTCACCCTTTAGCTATTGAGGACTGTCTGCATGTGTTGCAGCGGCCCAAGCTCGATTATTATGATAATCTGCAGTTTCTTGTGCTACATGCACTGAACCCGTCCACACTGGAAGCCGAGGAGGTTGACTTGTTTCTCGGATCAAACTTCCTAGTGTCTTTTCATCATGGCGTATTGGAGGAAGTGGATGAAGCGTGGGAACGCTTGTTGCACCATGCACATGAACGAACCATCTGGGCGCGAGGTCCGGTGGCAGCAGCCTATACGGTGATGGACAAGCTGGTCGATCATTATTTTCCGTCTCTATTTGCGATTGAGGATGAACTGGCCGAACTGGAGAACCGGGGTGGACAGGAGTCAGTTGAAGACTTGATGAACCAGGTGTTTGATCTGCGGACTCGATTGCTGAAGCTCAGACGAACGGTAGTACCGATGCGGGATCTGCTCTATCGGGTGGTCAATTCCCAGCATGTGCAGCGAACAGGCGAACATACGGCTTATTTTACCGATATCTATGACCATTTATTGAAGCTGACGGATATGATTGAAGCCGATCGGGAGATGACCGCTGACCTGCGCGACAGTTATATTTCCCTGAACTCCAACCGGATGAATCAGATCATGAAGACACTCACGGTGATTACGACTGTATTTATGCCGCTCACACTGATCGCGGGTATTTATGGCATGAACTTTGCCTATATGCCGGAGCTTCAATGGAAGTTTGGGTATGGTGCGGTGCTGCTGTTGATGTTTGTGCTTGGCGGAAGCATGGTGGCCTGGTTTGTAAAACGGGGCTGGTTTAAGTGAGAACCAGTGTAATCAGATGTTAGTAACATAAACTTGTAATAACGTGTATCCACAGGTAAAATATAACGACATGTGAATAGATTCTGGATGAATTATCCATACATATCATTGTGGAAGGATGGGATACGATGAGATTGGCAGAGGCTCTTGTACTGCGAGCAGATGAGCAGAAGAAGATAGCTCAGCTCAAGCAACGTCTGGAACGCGTAGTTAAAGTTCAGGAAGGTGAACAGCCAGCAGAGGACCCGCAGTTGCTTATGATCGACCTAGAGAATACGATCAGAAGTCTGACGGTATTGGTTAAGAAAATTAATAAGACCAATGCACAGACTGACTTCACAGCTGGAGTTACGCTTGCAGATGCCCTTGCAGAGCGGGATGGAATCATGCAAGAAAGAGCATCGTTTAACGAGGTTTTGCAGAATGCGTCCATTCGCCAGGATCGGTACAGTCGTTCTGAAGTGAAGTATGAGCGAACCGTGAACATAGCAGATATTCAACAAAAAGTGGATAGCCTTTCGAAATCCTACCGGGAACTGGATTTTAAAATTCAGGAGAAGAACTGGACCATAGACTTAATCGAGGAATAAAACTGCGTCGGTAACCCTATCCAAATGAAGCGAGCATAACCCACCAACGGGAAGTTGGAAACCTGGTAGACGCTGGGCCATGTCTAACCCATATCATCATTTAGCCCAATATTGTTACAAGAATGCGCAGCATGGATGTATCGTGTATCTTTCTAATTGTTACGACCATATGCAGGTCTTTGGATAGCGGTGAGGGTGGGTAAGGGGAATTGCAGTTTGAACTACATATGAAGAAGGCCACTGGGCCATGATCTCGGGCAGTAATAAATGTCGGGAGATGATGCTTGCCAGGTGGCCTTTCTGATTCTTCTATTAGAAGTTTTGAAAAAAAATGTATCCACATGTGAATAACTATTCCGCTTCAACAAGCTGTGTATAACTTATGATGACTTCCTTTTACTCCATTTCAAGAACAAAAGAAGTTGTAGCTGCTTCTTTGCCATTCACAAGAATGGTAAGCGTATGCAGACCGGCATAATATTTTCTCGTTGTGATGACTTTGAACGATTGTTTAGTAGCTACCTTGGTTCTGCCTGTCGGGTACATTTTATCGGAGCATTTGAATCGTTTGGGAGCCTGCTTGCCGTTGGCCTTCATATAACCCATCTCATATTCAATTCGCAGCATCTGTGACTCGCCGCTCTCATTAACGACATCAAACGAAAAGTGAAGATCCTCGCCAATGGAGATCGTATCCTGGGCAAGCTGAAGCTGCTCAATGTGAATTGCATCCTGCTGGTTATAACCAAAAAGACTCAGTGCTTTGCTATGTCCTTTCTTCAGTAATGACCTGCTGGCATGCCGGACAATCCAGTCTGTGTGTACATGTTGTCCGTACCATGTCGTGGCCAGATCCATAACCAGTTCAGGGTGGTCCTTGGAGATGTCATTCAGATGATTGGCGACACTTTTGCGAACATAGAGGGACTCGTCCTGTTTCAATACATGCAGAATCGGAAGTACAGGTGTTGGATCAGTGATAAAGTTCTGGAGTTTCGCACCCCATGGCAAACGTGGCCGGCTGCCCTCACTGGCAAGTCTGCGGATATGCTCGTTGTTGCTCTCTGCCCACGCCATCATATGTTTCATCGTTTGGATTGGATAATGTTCAATAAACGGGCGTACCGCGAACTCCGAGCTGGAATAAGGTGTGAAGAGGGTCAGATACTTCATGGATAACTCGTAATCCTCTGGGTCAAGTCCGTTCACTTCGATAAAATCCGGTACAAATAGATATTCAACGCCTCTCATCGTAGGGGCGGCTTGTTCGATAATATGTAATGCTTCCTCATAATTGTCCGGCAGTACCTGGGTCAAAGCCAATGTGATTCTGCGAATGCGCGCTTTGAATTCCAACTGTTCCCAGCCTTCAGCGAAAACCAATTCATGAAATTGCTGTGTATCCAGCTTCGGGTAGAATTGACGCATCTGTTCGCCGGTCCGATCGATTAATGCGGGAGTGTATTTATCTTTGATAAGTTCCATGGTCCGCCTCCTTTAGTTACTATCCAGTATACCTCAAATTACAGAAATAAGAACGTAAGTTCCTGAAATTTATTTGTATACGGATGGACGGTGTTAAGGCACCCGCCTTCTGTAAGGGGGTGCCTGAATCTTCTTAACCTTTGTGACTTTTGGGACGGCGCTTCGTGGAATTGGATTTGCGACGGGTTGGAGTCGTATTACGGCGACGTGGAACATTCGTTGCTTTGTTCCGACGTTTGTTTTTGCGTTTGCGGGACGGCTTATATTCTTCATAGTCTGCATCGGCCGCGCTGCTATCCGTTTTTCCTTTTCCAAAAGGCAGAATGCCCATAACAAGTTTCATCATCGGAGCCATCTGCTGGATCCCACCGACGACCTTTTGCATTTTTCCTATTCCAGTCATGATTCCATCAATACCCCCGAAGCGGTCGATCATTCCTTTTAACTCACCGATGTTGGCTAATGAAAAGCCGGAACTGCCAGTAGCAGGCGCCGGTACCGGAGCTGGGGGAAGAACCTGAGCTGCACCTCCATAAAAGTTCCCTCCTGGAGCACCTTGCCCATACGGTACGACTGCAGAAGCTTCGACTTCACCGAAGCTCGGGTAATGGGGCTCTACTCCAGGATACATCGGTTGGATCTGGGTTTCATTCAAAGACCGCGGAACCACACCGGGCGGCATATAGGCAGAAGTATGTGCCTGCCGATGAGCATGAGAAGACGGACGCTGCCCTGGTGCTGGCTGGCGGTGATAATAATGCTGTGGCATGAACAATCACGTTCCTTCTATTGGATTTCGGAATTGCGTTCCATGAGTTGCATGACAGATGTACATCATAGACCCTTGTGGAACTCCCTTTTGTTATACTGTATGTCATTCGCGGAGAGACGGCGTAGGCGGGTATCCCGGAAAACGGGATATTTGCGGATTTGGGCGCATGTAAGATGGCAGGTTCACGAAGAGTAAAATGCAGTTTAGACACAAAATTGTCACATTTAGAAGGATTGAAATCCTACATAAGTAATCGGATATATACAGGTGAAAACTGGGAAAAAGCGCGGAAATTTCGCCCGATGTACGCGAGGGGAGGACAATAGTACCTTTTGTAAGCGGTAACATGTATTTTTATTCTGTAGTGCGTGAAATCGGTAACGCTTGAAATACCAACTCAGGGTGAGTACAATGTAGGTACACAGTAACCGCTAGGGGATGATGATGAAATGCAGCTGAAAAAGCTAAATGATAAAAGCATTGAACAACTATTCGAGGCTATTTTGACGCTAAAAGATATTGAAGAGTGTTATGTGTTCTTTGATGACCTCTGCACAGTTAACGAGATCCAATCCATGTCCCAGCGGCTGGAAGTGGCTCGTATGTTGGGTAAAGGCAATACGTATAACCAGATTGAAGCAGAGACAGGTGCGAGTACAGCTACAATTTCACGTGTGAAACGCTGCCTGAATTACGGTAATGATGGTTATAAAATGACGCTGGAACGCCTGGGACGCTAACATGAAGAAGCCGGGTGTACTCATCATCAGTCACGGTTCACAGGAGCAGACCTGGGTGGAATCCGTCGATGACGCGATCTCCCGGTTGAATCTGCCTGTTCCATTACCGGTTGAAGCCGGTTTTCTTGAACTTGTGGAAGGACGCCTGATCCAGGACGGTATCGACCGACTGGAAGCCCAAGGCGTAACCGATATTCTGGTTGTACCTCTATTTGTTTCGTCCGGGAGTACACATGTGGATGAAATTGAATATGCCATTGGTGCAAAGGAAACACCTGATCGCGAAACGGATCTGGAACCGTTCGATGTGAAGGCTCGGGTTCACTTCGGTTATCCGGTGGATAACGATCCAGATATTGCCGTGATGGTGTGGGACAAAGTCCGATTACTGTCGCAGCAACCGGAGGAAGAAACGATTCTGCTGGTTGGCCATGGGAGTATTCATGATGGTTTTCGCGAGCGTTGGGAAGCCGGAATTTCTTCCCTTGCAGAGCGTGTGCAGGAAGTTAGTGATGTAGCCCATACGGATTATGCATTGCTGAATCCGGAGAGTGTGTACGACAAAGTGAAGTACTGGAGCGAAGAGCGGGGGAACCGAGTCATTGTGGCGCCGCTGTTTTTGAGTGCCGGTTATTTCACGAGGAACGTTATCCCGGGTCGGTTGCAAGAACTGAACTATGTGTACAGCGGTGAGACACTATTACCACATCCATTGCTTGGACAGTGGCTGGAGCGTCAGATCCAGATTTTGCTGGAGAGATGTAATGAAGTTAAAGCTTCTTCTTGAAGTGATTGCTTTGGCATAGGTGTGTGATTGCATCGCTCGCAGTAATGTCGCATCAATTGATTTGAACTCCATAGCTTCATAAACAATCAAACCACGTCGAAGGACGTGGTTTTTGTTTGTTGTAGATCACTTGAAAGAGATTGGGCTATCCATTAATGGGTGCGTGCAATTGCAGATGTAGCTCCAGTAAATTTATTAATTGGTCAACGATCTCCTCGGCCGGATAAGGCATGGAGTTCATAATCCACCACTCCAGGAGGCCCACAGCAGCGGAAGCAAGAAACTGTATGGTGATCTCTTTTTTCATACCTTCCTGGATGCCACAGGCATCCATCTGTTCCTCCACTCCCTGGACCAACAATGTCATCAACTTACTACGGAACGCTGGAATACCTTTTTTAGTTAGAAGTGTGGTATAGGTAGAGGCATGCTGTTCCAGATAACTGAAGGTTCGGAGCAGCGCATCCTTGGCCGTAACGGGTGTTGTAGTAGGGCTTTCGATCATACAGGCATCCAACAACCGCTGCAAATAGGTCTCAATGCATTGATCCAACAGGTCGAACTTGTCAGCGTAATGCAAATAGATGGTTCCTCGGTTTACATTAGCCCGATCTGCAATATCGTTTATCGTAATTTGCTCGAATTCCTGTTCCTCCAGTAACCCCACAAAAGCTTCAATTATCGCCTTTCGTGTCTTGAGTACTCGTCTGTCCATGGCCCCTCCTATGATGGTTTTCAACAATAAGGAATCATTCGTTGATTATTCAACAAAAACAGATATTTTAACGATTGAAGCACAGTAGGTGCTTTGTTAATCTTATTTTATCAACAAATGTTCATAAAGCAACGAATATTGATAAAATATGAAATAGAGGGATAACCAATGAAAATATTAGTGTATGGTGCAGGTGTTTTGGGCAGTCAACTGGCACAAGTTCTGGTACGTGGCGGGAATGATGTTACTATTCTGGCTAGAGGGAAGCGGGCAGAGGAGCTGGAGAAGGATGGAATCGTCATCCGGCATATTTTTCAATTCAAAACGACAGTTGATCAGGTTCGGGTAGCCAGAACGTTGGAAGTGGATGACCAATATGATCTGATTTTTGTTGTCATGAAATATAACGATTTTCCTTCAGTGTTACCTATCCTGGCAGACAATCAGAGCAGCAATATTGTGATTGTGGGAAACAACGCAGATGCACGAAGCATGCAAAACTTTTTGGAGGAAAACAGCAGGGTAGCAAAACAGGTCGCGTTTGGATTCCATGTGAGTGCAGGGAAGCGGGAAAAGGACCGCATGTTATCGGTCGGTGGAGGCAGCGGACAAATGGTAATTGGAAGTCTGGACGGTGAAATAGGCTTTAAACCTTTGCTGGATCAAGCTTTCCAACATGTGAAATACAAGTTAAATGTTCTGAGCGATATTGATGCCTGGCTGAAAAGCCATATCATCCCCATTCTGATGCTTAATGCGGTGAGCTTTAATGAGGAGCGTGAGTTGATCAAGTTGGACGGGAATAGAAAGCAAATCCAACATATGATTGAGGCGATGGATGAGGGTATTAGCGTACTGGAGGCAATGGGCATATCGGTTACACCCGAGATTCAGGGCAGATTGATTCGTAAACATAAACGCACGTTGTATCTATTATTAAAAATCTATAGTCTTCTTCCGATGCATAAACTCTTAGCTGGTGCTTTTGGTGAAATCGAAGCGTTAAGTGACGCATTCACGGATTGGAAAAAGACAACAGGCACCCCGACTCCCCATTGGGATGTGCTGAAAAGAGATTTTACTCCCCTTAAATGAAGTGTTGCTCATTAACCCAATACCGACTACAATAAAACCAACTAATAAAATGGGGATAAGGAGATATACAGATGCGGGAAGTACCTATGCGCTATGTGAAAGCAAATCAGGTTGGTATTGTATTGTTTGTTTTGCTCTCGTTTGTGTTCAATCCAATTGTAGTTCTGGGCTTGCTGTGGATCATTCAGGTGGTGGGGCTGGCTTCCGGTGGCAAATTTAATCTGTTCGTACAGATTGGCAAAGTCGTGCTGACTGGTAAAGGTACAGAGGCGCAGGCGGTGGAGCTACAGCGATTCAACAATATTCTGGCCGTGCTCTTCCTGTCTTTGGCACTCATCTCGTTCTCGCTTGGTTGGGTAGGCGCAGGTTATGTATTCTCCGTCATGCTTCTCGCGGCTGCAAGCGCGGCACTGCTGGGTTATTGTGTAGGCTGCACCGTCTATTTCTGGTATAAACAGCTGCGTGCAGGCAGAAAAATCGGATTTTGAGGTTGGTTGAAAAAGTGATACAGGTATCCGGGATACTACGATAACTTCATAACGAAATCCCCCTCAAGTGAGCTGCCACTTGAAGGGGATTTTTTTTATCTGAACCAGGCCTTATTTAAATTGTTGGTAAAATTGTTATCGTTGAAAGGCACGTTGGCGCTACCGAAGTTTGTCGTGTTGAGTGCATTTCGTGCGGCAGAAGTCAGATCGTCCCATCCGATTAATGGTTGTGTTCCCCCAACAGCGTTGGTGACCCCGAGCTCATGGTTCAGCGGCCAGGTACTATTATAGGAAATCAACGGATGGTTACCTTGTGTATTGTTATTGCTCGGTGTAACTTTTGTAAACTGGCCGTGACCGGAATATGCGATAGAGAGGATTTTGGAATTGGCAGCTGCCGGATTATCGACCCACACGACGATTCCTTCCCAATCATGACGATGGCCGAGTCCAGAGGAAGGGGAGTCTTTGGGGAAATACCACGAATACATGATAGCCCACACCCCATTGTGCCATGCGGAGCGGGAGTAGATCTGCCCTGTATTTGAGCTACAGTTCCCATTCGATGACCCGGACGTATTCAAGCCAGCGCTGGTATTGCCCTGTTGATCCACTGCGGGAAAAGGCACACAACCATGATAGACCTTCAAAAATGGCTGAAAACGCTTGGCTGCTTGTTGCATTACGGTGACTGGTGAGACTTCCTGGAATCCGACAACCTGATCATGATTGATTTCTGCCGCTTCAACAACGGTGACCCAAGGAATACATGCCATAAGAAAGACCAGGAGCATTAACACGATTTTTTTCATTTACACTTCTCCTTCAAGGGTATGATGTGGTGCTAAGTTGAGGGTTCACTAAAACTATATTGGAAAAAGGTTTATGTTATTTATCTTTTCATCTTAAGATTTGTAAATTTGTAGCATATCTATGTCATAATCATATAAAGATCATCGAAATCGAAGACTAATTCCTGTCCAAGCGGGCAGAATGGTTGATTAATGAGACTATTTTACATAAAAGGTAGTGGAGAAGATTCAGGATCGGTGCGTGAGGTTTATTGGGTAATAGGCAGATTAGTGGGTACGGATATGTTAAAATATACTTATGGATTACAGGCTAGGACATCTTTACATTTGATGATATGATAGGAGTTAAAGGCTTTGGAATGAGACGGAATTCCTGATGCATAGATATAGGTAAGTCGAAAGATTAGAGCAGAATGAACGCAAGTTCATTATTGTGTAAAAAATATGCCCTTTTGTGGACTGATGCAACGTAAGAATATGAGGTCGTTTAGACTCATGGATAATGTGGAATAGGTGGCGTATGAGATGAAAAAAGCTCGCTTAATATATAATCCGACCTCAGGCCGGGAAGAAATGAAGAAACGTCTGGCTGATATTTTGCAGCGTTTGGATCAAGGTGGTATTGAAGCTTCATGTCACGCAACAACGGGTGAAGGTGACGCAACCCGGGAAGCTGAACTGGCAATTGAACGCGGATATGACATGATTATTGCTGCTGGTGGCGATGGCACGTTGTATGAAGTTATCAATGGTATGGCTGAGCGGGAGAATCGTCCTCCGCTGGGTGTGTTCCCTTTGGGAACAACGAATGATTTTGCACGTGCACTCGGCATTCCGAGACAGTGGGAGGATTATGTGGATCTGGTCATTAACCAGCAACTTCGTCCGCTCGATCTGGGCAAAGCAAATGATAAATATTTTATCAACATTGCCGGTGGCGGATCATTGACTGAACTGACCTATGAAGTACCGAGTCGTCTGAAAACGATGATTGGGCAACTGGCCTATTATATGAAGGGTATTGAGAAAATGGCGAGCCTGTCTCCACAGGAGCTGATTATTCGCGCCGACGGTCAGGAAGAAATCCATGATGAATTCATGTTATTCCTCATCGCCAATACCAATTCGGTCGGGGGATTCGAGAAGTTGGCTCCAGGTGCAACCATTGATGATGGTCTGTTCGATGTGATCGGTGTCCGCAAATGTAATCTGGCTGATATGATCCGCCTCGTAACGCTTGCGCTGCGTGGGGAACATCTGAACGACAAGAAAGTGGTTCATTTCCAGACGAGTCATATGGAAGTTACGTCCCCGGGATATGTACAATTGAACCTCGATGGAGAGTTGGGCGGCACGCTGCCTGCTACGTTTACGAATTTGCGTCATCATCTGATGTTGTATCGTTAAACTTGGCACTTGGCGGAGAATGTGGTCGCTTGCGGAAAGCGTTAATGCCGCAGTGGTTGTTGTATAGCATCGCACAAGTGGTGAGGAGAGTTGGATTCAGCTCTGCCGTAAGGCGAGATGGAAGTGTATTTTCCAGTTGCTGTGTACGGTGGGATCGCGTATAATCTCATGTGGTCACCATGCGTTGAGCTGATACAGGGCATACTGTGGTGATTGAGTGAACGTGAACATTGAACGGTGAATAATGAACAGTGAAGGTTAAGAGTGCTGGTCTAGTTCGATGGTACTGCGATGTGGTACATCGTGCTGAATGTAACAGTTTGGTCGAGTGCCGACTGGCGGCTAACGAACTCAGAAAACCTTAATGTGGCGAAATTGCCGAATCTGCGAATCTAACGAATCACAGCGTCGTTATTTTAGAGAAAATGACCGAAAAAGGTCGGAAAACACCATCCGAAGATGATATAACGTTTCTGAAGTTCATTAGAAATTCGGAACGTTATTTTTTGATGTGATACCATATAAGAAGAAAGAAGTGAATGTACGTTGTCTAATACGAACCGCAGCGGTCGTGGAAAAAACCGCCGGAATTCGGCTGCCTCTCAGGGGCAAGGGAACGCTTCAATGTCCCGTCAGCCAAGTCAATCATCTCGTCCATCTACACGTCAGCAAGGAAAAGAGGTGCGGCCACAAGGCGCATCTCTTTCTGCCGTTCGTCCAAAGGGGAGAACGCGTGAATCTGCACCAATCGAAGGTCTGCCCGTTAGCAAAAATGAAGAGACCGTCATCGACATCATTGGCATGAACCATGACGGTGAGGGTGTAGGTCGTGCGAATGGATACACGCTCTTTGTGCAGGGTGCGCTTCCAGGTGAAACCGTGCGTGTGCGCGTGATGAAAACCAAGAAGCAGTATGGCTATGCCAAACTGCTGGAGATCGTGAAAGCAAGCCCGGATCGTGTGTCCGCGCCATGCCCGATCTATGATCAGTGCGGCGGCTGCCAGATCCAGCATATGAGTTATGCCGGACAGCTTGCGTGGAAACGCCAGTTGGTAATTGATAATTTGCAACGGATTGGCAAATTGAACGTGATGGTGGAGGATGCGGAGACGTTGGCATCCAAGGTGCAGGATGACGCTTCAGTTGATGAGGCGAATGAAGCACAGATGATTGGAAGTAATCGTATTCGTCTTCGCCTTGAAGGTGTCATGAACGAAGAAGATACGGAGCAAGGCATTCGTGTACTGCCAACGATAGGTATGGACGAGCCATGGCGCTATCGGAATAAAGCACAGGTACCAATTGGAGCAGCCGAGGGTGGCCTGGTAGGTGGTTTTTATGCTAAAGGAAGTCACCGGATCATCGATATGGAGAGCTGCCTCATTCAGCATGAGCACAATGACGAAGTGGTCGCGAAGGTGAAGGAGATCGGCAGTCATTTTGGAATTAGCGCCTACAACGAAGAGACAGGTCGCGGCTTATTGCGCCATGTGGTTGTGAAGAAGGCATTCCGTACTGGCGAGATGATGCTCGTACTGGTCACGAATGGTCGAGACATTCCGTACAAAGACGAATGGATTGGCAGTATCCGTGAAGCGATTCCGCATGTGGCAAGCATCTGCCAGAACGTGAACAAGAAACAGACCAACGTCATCTTTGGCGATGAGACCCGCGTCTTGTGGGGCCGTGATGTAATTTATGATTATATCGGTGATGTGCAGTTTGCGATCTCTGCGCGTTCGTTCTATCAGGTGAATCCGGTGCAAACGGAAGTACTGTATGGCAAAACGGTAGAGTACGCTGGACTGAGCGGCAAAGAGACGGTAATTGATGCCTATTGCGGCATCGGAACGATTTCTCTTTTCCTCGCGCAACATGCGGATCAGGTGTACGGGGTTGAGATTGTGCCAGAAGCGATCGAGGATGCGCGGAGCAATGCGATGTTGAACGAGATGAAGAACGTCAAGTTCGAAGTTGGTGCCTCTGAGGACGTCATCCCGCGCTGGAAAGAACAAGGCATCGAAGCTGACGTCATCGTTGTCGACCCACCACGAAAAGGCTGCGACCCGCGTTTGCTCGATACCATCCTGGAGATGAAGCCGGAACGCGTGGTTTACGTGAGTTGTAATCCGAGTACGCTGGCACGTGATCTTCGTGTGTTGGAAGATGGCGGCTATCGCACCGTGGAGGTAACGCCGGTGGATATGTTCCCGCATACGGTGCATGTGGAATCGGTGGCGATGCTAAAATGGAAGGGGCAGGATTAATTCCTACGCCCCCATCTCGGTACTTGGATTCAAGAAATTGAAGTGTATCTTAATGCTATTGCTATCGAACACTTCAATTTTGTGGATGAGCTTATGAATGAATTGCTTCAATATCTTCTCATCCTTAATGTTAAGGTGAATTATTTGGGATACTTGTTTTTCAAAGACATGGAGTGGGCTCTCTATGTCTTTTTCTTTTCTAGCATAAGATTGCAGTTGCTGTCTTCTTGTGGTCAAATGTACGAGTCCATTCCGTATGACCTCATTTTGAACTTTCCATTCATCTCTGGTCAGTTCATTGTCATTTAGTAAGTCCAACAAGGTGCTTTGTTTTTTTGTCAATTGATGCATTCGCTTTTCAATATCTTTTAGTTCCACGTTGTAAGTTGCCGTTTGTTTCCCTGCTTCTTTTTTTGCAACTTCGATTAATTTGGATTTATTGATACCCGGTTAGTTCCTTAAGAACTATTAACATATCAGATAACAATTTATCCGCCTTGATGAAGTGAGGGGAACAAAACTCCTTCCCATACTTACCGTATCTTCCACATTGGTAAGCCTTTCTATCATTTTTATAGTGCATTCCTGTTCCGCAGTCCCCACATACGGCAAGATGAGCGAACAAACTTTCCTGACCGTTGCTTCTTCGTTTACCTTTCTGCGCCAACTTAGCTTGAACTTCTTCAAACTCATCTTTTGTTATTAGGGCGGGGTGAGTATTGGCAACAATGGTTTGTCGTTCCTGTGGTAGAAAAAATGACCGTAGAAGTATCAATTCCTAAATTTCTATTTGGTCATAATGTACGAACGGTCAGTGACATTGATTTTGCCGCTTCTTCCATCGCTTGAATGATTACCTTAGGAATAAATTCTATGCTTATCCTAAGCATGAACCGTATTATTGGAAGGTTCAACGAATGGACGTGTGCTGGATCTTTCAAGTAGGCGAGGCGGTTAGGGATTATATATTCCCCGATATTCTACTTGTGTATATGGCAGCGAGAAACGGTCGTATGGCAGAACAGAAGCAAACGTATGAGCTTCTATGATAAGCAACAAGAAATTAAAGCTCATAAAGGGTCACCTGAAGTCATTGAGCAGTCGCTTGGAATACTTCGATTCGAAGCAAATATCACTGATAAGAACTTAGTAAGGTATTCCCAAAACCGATGGGCGGGGGAACTCATTAAGGAGTCTGTAGCTAAAGATATGATATTCAAGCGCTTGCATTGATTGGGAATAGATAATCACTTATCTGTAATCGTAAAGAAGTTGCGACTCGACTCATTAGTGAATAGGAGAGAGTAAGGCGTGGCAGCTTCTGGGGTTTATAGAATACAAAATGTTATTCGGTGATCAAAGTATAAATCAACCGTCTAAAACTACCTATGATAGGCATATGAATGAAATGGTAAGACTAGGAATAGCTCCTAAATATTCAGATAAGGAATTGTCCCCATTAAATCTCAACGAAATAATATGAGCCGCTTGCCATTGAATAAATGGAAGTGGCTTTTTTATTGTTGAGTGTCCCAGAAAGCTGAAATTCCTTAGTCTTGCTTTCTCTCTAGAGGATCAGAATTGGTGCATGGTGCGCATGGAAATGGAAAAAGCATGATGTACCAGTGTGTAACAAAACGGAATATTCGTACGTTATATAGACCTGTTTACACGATAATCTCACATAAAGTATATAGAGTGTGATCGCTTATAAGTCAGATACTAGTTTGTTAATGGAGAATCAAATATAATTATAGTAATGGTTGGAATCAATATTGATCACAGTAAGTGGACGATACTCTTCATTGGTTGGTAATGACATGTATTCAAAGAAAACATAGGCGGGGGAAGATTTTGAAGAAATGGAGAATTGGTAAGGCTCAAAAAAAGAATGATTCCCGAAATAGTGATTTAAGTAAAAAAGAAGGCTTGCATGAAATTCGAGAAAGCACGAATAAATCTGCAATTATCTTTGTCCATGGGCTTGGAGGGCATCCTTTTCAAACATGGACCAAAAAAAATTGTGATCCGTTGCCTCTTCTTATGAAAAAAGATGATTCCTTTAATGAATATGATATATACTCATTTGGTTATAAAACGAACTTCCTATTAAAGGGCCATCATATTAAAGATATCTCAGATTTATTGTTTACTGAAATAAAAGCTAGAGTACATCATAAAGAGATTTATTTCGTTACCCATAGTATGGGTGGAGTTATTGTTCAAAGTATGTTGGTTGAGCAGGTAGAAAGAGGGAATTATGAATTTCTAAACCTTAATAGTGGCATCATTTATTTGGCGGTACCGTTTGGTGGATCGAACATTGCTACAGTAGCTTCTAAAGCGTATGCTTTTATCCCTCCCTTAATTGGAGATCAATTAATTTCTGTTCAGGTACGTTCATTAAAAGTGTATAGCAGAGAACTCCATGAGTTAAGTGTAAAATGGCTACGATATGTCTCGTCTCTTAATCATATTAGACAAAAAGTAATTTACGGAAAATCTGATTGGGCTGTAGGAGTTGCTTCATCCCATGCTCCATATATTTCGGATGTGGATTCGGTTGAAGAGGACCATAGGAGTATATGCAAGATAGATCATAATAGCACTGTATATCGTTTATTAACACAATTTTTTCTTGCTGCAAGTAAACAATTTTCGTCACCAAAAACTCTGAAGGAAATAGATACATCAGGACAGAGATCTATAGAAAGTACTGAACAGATTATCCTGCCGCTTTTCTATGCCCCGTTAGATGATTATATTCCCCGAAGGGTAATAAAGCTTGAGAAATCTAATTCTGTTTCTTGGTTAATATCACCTGAGGAACTACATGGACTCTTAGAAGTAATAAAAGAAAATAAACTGATTACCTTGCTTGGAGGGGCTGGAACGGGAAAATCAACCGAATTAAAGTTTCTTGCATCGATGCTATCCAACAATCCATATGGTTACTATCCTGTAGTGATAAATTTAAATAAATACACTCCTCGCAGTTTGACCGAATTGTTAAATGAGTTTTGGAGTGATTGGAGAAATGTTTCTGAGGATCAACTCTTATTAATTTTAGATGGTTTAGATGAGATTGAAAGCAAATATAAAAAGGATGCAATTCGTTTTATAGAATTATTTATTGATCAGCACCCTATGATAAATATCCTAATCTCATGTCGGAAAAATTTCTATCAGTCAGAGAATGGTGATTTTTCAGGAACCTTACAAGGGTTTAAATCATATGTATTATATGACTTGGATCAAAACGACATTGACTTATATATCGAATCTAAATTGGGAGCAAAATCAATAGATTTCAAAGATGTTATTCTTGAGAATAAGCTTCGAGAACTTATACGCATACCATTCTATTTAATACGTATGGTTAGAATGTATATTAAAGATGGAGTGCTTCCCAGCAATAAGTCTCAATTGTACGAGGAATTACTTTCTCAAGGTATAAATAACGATGTGGAACACTTTAGGAACACATTTGAGCTACACGAAGAACGAAAAACACTTATAGAGGCCCTTGAATCATTAGCTTTAGGCATGGAGGATCTGGGCAGAAACTATGTATCAGAGGAAGAATTATGCGTATTGGTTAATAATAAGGATATTAGAGAGATTCTATCACATTGCTCTGTTTGGAAAAAACAGGTGGATTCTAATGGAGTCAAATGGCAATTTGAACATAATAATTTTCAGGAGTATCTTGCCGCAAAAATTTTAGCAAGACAAGATTTGGATACTATAAAAACATTTCTTGCATTTCCACCTGAATTCAACAAGGTAATACCCAGTTGGGTTAATACTTTATCATTTTTGGTCAATATAATAGACTTTCGTGACGAAAGATTCACTCAATTATTAGAGTGGCTGCACTACAACGATCCTGAAATGATAGTATACTTTGAAACTGAACATGTGGAAGAAGCACTGCGTATTAAATTGTTTAAACAAGTATTTAACATTTATAAAGAAAAACAGATCTGGATTAACCGCGATAAATTTGACTTGAGTTCACTGGCGCGCTTTGGTCAATCTATCGAAACAATCGATTTTTTAATTAATGAAATTAAAACTGACCAGAACTATACAACCCGTGTGAATGCATTAAAATTAATTAGTTTTATGAAAGTGTCTATTCCTAAAAGAAGCGAAGTATGCAGTATTCTACTCGAGATACTGATGGATGAGAATCAACAAGTAATAATTAGAAGCACGGCATTAGCTACTTTAACCTATCTGCATTTTCAAGCGGATCAAGTAGTTGAGGCAGTTGTAAATTCTATACGTCAATCTACTGATGATTCGCTTCGAACTAATTTATACACATTCTTAGCAAATAGTAATGCTGTGGATCGTTACGTAGATGTTTTTCTCGAAGGAATCAAATATGTGGGAATTAACATCAGTGATAGTGAATCTCGATTAATAAATGAGAAAATAGAACTAGAGGCAGGGCTGGATAAAGTTAGCTCAACCGAAGGTATACAAAAGATAATTCAGTTCTTCAATGAGAATATGGAAAACCAGGATCACCATTTTTGGAATGACCTAGTCGAAGTTATTGCCAACAATGCAGCCAAAGCCTTTGAATTTGATTCAAATATTTATTTAGCCTGTTTCGAATTATATAAGAATCTAAATAAATATTATTGGCAAAATGAAGCAGCTAAGTTTGTATTATTTTTTGATAAGACTAAAACAAGACAAAAGGCAATAGATTCTCTTTCTTATGAAAAAATTGAGGATAGATACAATTGGGATGCACTTGGTTTATTAATTAAAGAGGAACATCTTGAAAGTATCATTGATAAATACCAAAAAGGGGAATTGACTGACGAAAATATTTGGAGTTTGCAATGGGCTATAAATTGGGAGATAAAAGACATATTTAATAAACGTATAAATGGAGTATCCGAAAATAAATTTCTGATACAGCCAAGAAGGGATTTCGAAAAGGAACGAAAACTTCGTTCAATCCAGGATTTCAATTTACTTTTTAATAAAGAAGCCTTTGCTGAACAAATTAGGCTATTATATGTTGAAAAGCAGGCTATGACTAAAGATGAATTGATTAAGGAAAAAATGCAATTGCAAGAAAAAGGATTAAGTTATTCAGATATTGTTGTTCGTTTTCTGTATCAACTCGCTGGGAGTGATTCCCTGACATTGGATAGAGTTCTCCACATTGTCGGAACAATGGATTGGGATTCATATTGGATTATTGAAGTGCATAAAATAATGTCCTCATCTAAAGAAATCGAAATTTCAGAAAAACAAAGAGAGTTGATTAAGAGTTGGTGTGAAAGAAACGTTGAGAATGCCGAGTTCAAAGGGGCACTTACGAAAAATCCTAATGGTAGCACTAGTGGGAATACAACATGCATAATTTTGTGGTTCTTTCTCCGAAAGTTAAACCTCACTTTTCCAAAGAAAATACTATTAGACATGATTTCCTTTGACTGGATAGAGGGAAGTGAAATGCTAGGGATTGAGTACCTTGAAGAGCATCTCGACTTAGATTCAATGTCAGAAAGAATTTGGAGAAATCTAACTGAATCAATAAACATCGATGAAGTACTAATAAATCATATTCATTTCTGTATGCGACATGATATTCAAGAGGTTCTGCCTATTTCGTTAAGTCTAATTATGGATGGCTCTAAAAGTGAGGCGGTCAGAAGAGCGGCCTTACACACGTATCTTAAATTAGCAAAGGAACTTAATATTATTATTTCTAAAATTAAAGATATTGATGGGTCCTTTAAGTATGAGGTAATTAAAAGTCTTTTTGAGGGCGGCTATCAAGATCATTGTTACGATCAACTTAATACTTTACTTCAAGATGAAACCATCGAAAAAGATATATTAGAAGCAACTAAGTATCTTATTAAATTACAAGACATTGAGGCTTTGAAATTTTATGTGAGCTGGGTCAGACAGAAAGTAAAAGAACAAGAAGTGATCAATATATTGATGCCATTACAAACTCTAAATAGTATAGATGCACTTCCATATGTAATAGAATTATTAGAGCTAACCTATTTAGAGGGTTTTAAGCAGGACCAATTTGAACGAACTGATACCGAGGTTCGTAACGCCTTAGTAAATATCGCTCTTCAGTCATCAGATAACTACAATCATGTAAAATTAGAAGTTGAGAGGTTTGTAAAAAGTAATAAGCACTTAAAGTACGTTAACTTCCTGTATTCCTTTATTGAAGATATGGAGGCACGCTACTATGTTACTCTCCAAAGTGGGCGTGATATTGGCGAGGTAATAAAACATTTAGAAAGTATCAAAAAGTAGCCACTAATAAAAAGTAAAAAGAAGCCCTGTAATTTTATAGGGGCTTCTTTTTAACCGCTGGGTGAGGGCACATCATATACGTTTGTTCACACTGCTACTCAACACATGTGGAGTGTTGTTCACTATTAGTTTGGAACGGAAATAACGAATGAGAAGTTAATGTGGGCTTTGCCTTCTCTTTAATGAGAGGGTATTTTTTTTGCCTTCGTAAGGAAGCAGGAATACTCACCACCGAGGTCTAATTTAATAGCAAGAAATGGAGGGGATTTTGCTTGTTATACCGTTATCAATATAGTTTTGACAAAGAAACAAGAAAAATGTTTATTACGGGACTCCCGTTTGTAACGAAATATGTTGAAGTTCCAAGAGAGAAAAGGTTTGAAAGGCTTTATTCGTATGGTTTGATAAAAATAGATTTGCTAAATGCTATGAAATATTTACAAATATCACTTCAGACAGATGATATTACTATTAAAGAAGGAATGTTTAGAATTGCTTTAATCTTATATATAAAATGCTTTAATAATTCCGGTCGAGGTAGGTCTCAGCTTTCACTAAACAAAGTATACAAAGAAATACCAGGCGAACCAATAGAATGCTATAACAAATTAAAGAGAATACGAGACAAATGTATAGCGCATGATGAACATGACTTTCTTAATGCGAAACTAGGTATGGTCTTAAATGAAAATGAGAAATGTATAGCAGGAATTGCATATCCTGAAATGCAGGGGAAATTTGATTATGACGAGACTATAATGATATTGCAGTCCTTGTGCAATATTGCATTGGTTAAAACTGATAAATATATTGATGAGGAGATACATAGCGTGGAAAATTATCTAAAACAAAGAGATTATAAAATTGTGAGTAAATATTTAAATATGACCATAGATGTAAATAAAATCTGAGTCAAAACATTTATTTCTAAGTACTTGTCAAAGAATGAGAAACTAATTTGGGAATGCCCTCTCCTAATTGAGAGGGCATTTTTGTATCTGTTTTTAGAAGTGGGAGTAATATACGCACGCATAGCGGGGAAGGTTTATATCCATTAAACTATAAGTATCTGAATTTTGGGCGGTACACATCTAATCGGCTACTAGATGGAATATTTGAAACGATACAATAATCCTAACATATGGTACAAATGTAACAGGCTAAGTAAGATGGTTCATTAGGGAAGTGTAATCATTTGGGATGAAGAAATGAAAATCCTGGTTGATATAACTCAGAGTGAATTTGATGACTACTACGATACAGTTGACTTTTATGATGGAAAGACGTTGTTCTTTGAGATACCAACCAAACTCCCAGAGTATTTGGAAATTATGGTTTGGGTTGCGAGTCTTATGCCCAAATTCAATTGGAATAAGTATCTTGGTCATGAAAAGGATACTCGTCTAATTGGAATTGTTGAAAGAAGTGAATATATTCCTGTTCAAATTCAAGGGTTTGGCAGCCTAAGTTTTAACGAGGTTATAGCAGGGGAAATTTAAGTTTCTTCCTATGACATGTCTGTAAAAGGAGATTATAATTTTTTTAAGGATAGATAAGGAAATACGTTGTCTTTCAGAAGAGAGAGGAATAAGAACGCAGTTGATAATGATTGTTATGAATACCATATCGACTCTAACGTAGCTTTTCCTTATGGTCATTGTGGTTTGAAGCTATATACAAAGGGGAAAGTGCTGTTTGAGTTTGATACAGATCATTGCGTACATTACCATATAGTTATATCACTTTGGGGTGGTTTGGTTACTCTCGAGAAGTTATGAAGAATTGTGCCGAGAATGGTTTCTACCGACATACTTAGCGGAACATTTATCCTATCGGTAGTAAGAGGCTTTTTTCTTTTCTAGTGACCAACACACAACACATGTGGAGTCGGTAGTTTTGTTAAATTGAAGGGGTGTTGTTCCAAACTGCCTTATGGATTGAGGAAGTGAAATATGTAATGTATTGCTTTGATTGAACCGTCTTTAATAACTGCTTAAAGACTTGTTGACCTTCAATTTGAAGTTCAAATAATTGCTTGATATAGGCACGGAGTTGTTCTTCCGTGTCTTTTTTTGTACCTGTAATTATGAAGTGATTACTGGTTTGATACACACCGTGTGTTCATGAGCGATTCCAGTTTGAAGTCGAGCCGTTCTCCTTAAATGATTGACGTTCGTTCTTGACAGCCCAACAGCATGCGTTGAACATCTCCTTGGCATCAACGGGCTTTTTCAAAACTGTTGACAATTGGTATATTTGTAATTATATTAAATATATCGGGCGCTTGGTACTGTAAATCTACTAGTGTAAACGCTACCAAGAAAAACTTTACGCAGTATAGTTCGATCCCGTCGAGGAAGAAAATGGAGAGTTGATTGGGGACTTACTCCCAGTTTTATATACACTCTGTCCATTTACGAGTGACATTCATCGTAGTTTTGTAGAGCATTTTCAGCAACGCTTCATTGCTTGGGAAAATGCTTTTTTTTAGGCTTTGCGATGTTGACGAGGGAACCCTCAAGTATTTCCGTCGTTGTACTCTTCGCGTCAAGCTTTTTATGTCCTGCACCGTGTCATATTCCACCTCCAACATGAATTGCAGCATCTCTGCAAACAACTCTTTCAGTGCAAATTCACCTTGTCTATATTTATGAACTTATTCTTCTTCAAAATCACTTTCACTTGCTCATCACGTATACTATCCTCTTTAATCAGCCTTTCTAAAGATTATCTAACGGGGGAATATGATGTCTAAATCAATAGAATCTATCTTGAGAGATGAAATTTTTGCTGAGCTGGACATCGAGTATACGGAAGGCCGCGATACCCGTTTGTTGGACCAAGGGATCGATTCAGTAGGCTTCATCAAGCTTATTGTTTTAATGGAATCGAAGTTTAACATCTCGATCCCTGATGAAGATCTGTTATTTGAGAAGTTCTCCACGGCTGGATTAATCCTTAATTATTTGACTGTGAAAACGCTATGATGACTATCATTCAGCGTCTATTTCTGGAGGCCTCTGATCGCCAAGATCATATTATCCTTGAAGATCTAAAGCAGCAATGGACTTACGCAGAGGTGATGAAAGAAGCTTACTTGATTGCTCTATATATCCACAAGAATTTTGAGCTTGAGTCCGGAAGCCATCTTGCATTATACACAAATAATGAACCCTTGTTCATTTTTGCGGCGCTGGGCATTCAATTCTGCGGTTATGTGTTAGTACCGGTTCCTTATTCGGCGTCCAATACTGAAATTGAAAATATTTTAATTGCCAGTGACGCCAAATTGGTTATCAGCAAATCTGCACAGCCAGCGCATTTAAATTGCGACATACCTTGGGTTACCGCTCAGGATTTATCGCAAGAACCAATGCCTTCGTTCGAATCGATCTCGTTAACCAATCAGTCCGATCCCAATCAATGTGCGATTCTCCTTCCTACATCGGGCACAACCGGAAAATCTAAAATCGTTATGTTATCCCATTGGAATGTATTAACGAATGCGTTGGCACATGGCGGAAAGGTGGGGTATACAGAACAAGATTCGTTTCTTGTAACGATGCCCGTTCATTTCAGTTCTACGATTGTCACGCAATTGATTTCTTGTATGTTATATGGAACCCGAATTAAACTTATCAGCTTGCCCTTTCTGCCGCGCACCGCGTTTAAACTGTTTCAGAATAAGGCGGTCACGGCATTCTCAGCGGTGCCTACGCAATTGATGCACTTTGTTTCCGATTTCCATCAGACAAAGAACTGGAGTGCCTTTGATTCCATTGAATTTATTGTAATTAGCGGTGCGGCGACTCCTGCGAAATTAGTAGACCATCTTCAGACTGTATTTCCTCATGCGGACATTATTCAAACCTATGGATTGACCGAAGCTTCTCCGCGGGTAAGCATGATGGAACGGGGAGAGCGCTACTTATCCTGTGGATCACCCATAAATGACGTTTCTATTCGTCTTGTTGACGAAGAAGAGAATGAGGTAGAAGGAGCTGCTATCGGAGAAATTTGGGTCAAGGGCCCGAATGTGATGCTCGGTTATTACAAAAACCCGGAGTTAACGAACGCTACCATTGTTGAGGGTTGGTTAAAGACAGGAGATTTGGGATATTGGAATGAATCAGGGTGTCTTATACTCACAGGCCGAAAGAAGAATATCATTATATCCGGCGGTATCAATATCTATCCGGAAGAAATCGAGGAATTTTTGTACGGCTTGAAAGAAGTGGAGGAGGTCATGGTTGTTGGTGTACACGATGATCTGTTAGGCGAAGTGCCTATCGCATTTCTGAAAGTTTTTAATGAATGCCTGATTGATATAGATGCACTGACGCGACATTGCAACTTGCATTTATCATCGTATAAAGTGCCTAGACAATGGAGGATTATCGATAACATTCCAAAAACAAAAACAGGAAAACTGGACAGGGCAAGTACGAAGCGCTTATTGCTAAATGAGATATACTGATTCGGCATCCTTAAGCCATTTAACCAAATAACGAGGGGTGAACGAAAGGTTGAAGAATTCAACTCAAACATTGGGAAGAGAAATACTGCCGGTCAGTTATCCGATGATTACAACCTATACGCAACATGCTCATCTCTTGTCCATACTTACCCATTACGAGTGCGCACATCCATGGATATTTAGCAATTATATTCAATTATTTATTAACAAAGATTATAAACATCATTGGGGAGATTTTTATTTCCCTCTGACTTATGAGCTGCGGCCTTCGGATGCGTGCAAATGGATTACTACTCAAAAGATACATAGAGATACTGTAACAACTAAATGGGACTCTGTTATTCATTTTATTATAGAAAATATTAATGCTAATAACTATGTCCACACCATGATCAATTATTTCTACGTGCCCCTAAGCGATCGCTACAATAAACTTCAATTGCATCATGACATATTTGTTTACGGTTATGATTTGGATAGAAAGATATTGTATGTTTCCGATTTCTTTAAGAACGGCGTGTATAGTCAGGCTGAGATATCATTTACTGATTTCAATCTTGCGTTCGACACGAATCATCTAACAACGAATCATGATTATCTTAGAGAAATGGTTTATCTGTATAGATTCAATGATCAATATCAGGATAAATTCAGTGCAGATACCCTAGTGAATTCGATAAGAAATTATTTCACTAAGCAAACACCGGAGTATTGGGAGATGTTCAACTATGGGGGCGACAGGGATAATCTTGACTTCGGCATGCAAATATACACAACTCTATTAAATTATGCGAAAGAGACATTGGAACATAAGGTTATGTTTGATATAAGACCCTTTCATTTACTTTATGATCATAAGAAGATAATGACGCTAAGATTCAAGTACTTGTACGATAATCAGCATTTAATTGAATTAAATCAAGAGCATATAGATGAATTCACAGCTATTGAACTTCAGGCAAAGATCCTTGTGAATCTAGCGATTAAATATAATTTGACAAAGGATACGAGTATTTCCGAAAGTTTACAAACGCTGATTACGAATATAGAAAATGAAGAATCCATATTCCTTGAACGATGGCTGAAGAAGGTAGTTATTCAGTAATGTTGAGGGAGCAGATGATGTCAGTTGTGGATATCTCTTCTTGCACCCGAATAGAAGCTTTAGCGCGAAGCCCGTGGTGATCCGGGCATATTTATGGAAGGAGTGATGCCGGGATTATAATCGTTGGGAGACAGCGTGTTGAGTAAGCCAAACCGTTGCTCTTGTATTAAAGATTCCGTTTGCTGACAGCCTATTGCCTTCTAGTCTTTCAACGATCCGCATTGCTTCAAGCGCTTTTTTCCGGCACAACCACAGCGAATCCACTCACCTCAAGAATCTCTCCTGGTATTTGACCCAACATCTTGTGATTCATGCATAGAACCATATCTGTTCGATTGAATTAATAGTGGTTTCACAAACCTTAAGCAAGGGGGGGGATCATAATATTCATTGTATTAACAGGAGTCGCAGGCTTCATCGGTTCCAACCTTGCCGAGAGGCTGCTGCGGGAAGGCCATACCGTTATCGGCGTCGATAATTTTCTGACCGGGTCTACTGTCAACATAGACAATCTCTTACGGTCGCCCAATTTCAAGTTTATCGAGCATGACGTCATTTATCCGCTCGCAATTGAAGGCCCTGTCGATTGGGTGATGCATTTTGCCAGTCCTGCCAGTCCGCCCAAATATCTGTCCTATCCGATCGAAACGATGAGGGTCAACAGCGAAGGGACGATGCATCTGCTGTATCTGGCCAAAGAAAAGCAGGCTGCTTTCTTCTTGGCTTCAACAAGCGAGATCTACGGTAACCCAACTGTTCACCCTCAGCCGGAAAGCTACTATGGCAACGTGAATTCGGTTGGAGCAAGAAGCTGCTACAACGAAGCGAAGCGGTATGCAGAGGCGATCACCTACTGGATGAACAGGAAATACGGTATACCGGTAAGGGTCATTCGGATCTTCAATACATTCGGCCCGAAGATGGATTTACATGACGGACGCGTCATTACCAATTTCATTAATGAAATCATGTCCAAGCAAAACCTTACGATTTATGGCGACGGCAGACAGACGAGAAGCTTTCAGTATATCGACGATTTGCTGGAAGGGATTGTGAGACTGCTGAGCACCACGTATGAACAGCCAGTCAATTTGGGGAATCCGGAGGAAGTTACCATACTTGAAGTCGCCCAAATATTGAAGGAGCTAATGAAGTCCAACGCGCAGTTAGAGTTTCTCCCGCTGCCGGAAGACGATCCCAGGAGAAGGAAGCCGGACATTACCATTTCAAGGACGATTATGGACTGGGAACCGGCGATCAGTTTGCATGATGCACTCGCTAGAACGATCCATTATTACCAGGGTCAATATATCCATTAAACGGGAGGTACCTATGCAAGAACAGATCATAGCGATGATATGCGAAATCAAGGAAGACGCCCAACTGGCAAACAGTTTGAACGAGCATTCGAACATCATGGAAGACGGGGGATTGGACTCTTTACAGCTAATTACTTTTGTACTACAGGTGGAAGAGCGTTTCGGTATTGAAATCGATTTTGAACAATTCGACTTCAATCTTATGGAGTCGGTAACGACCTTCTGCAATTATATCTCAGAGCTGCAGAAAACAGCGCCTGTATGAACGATAGACGCAAGTTCGAGCTCATTATCGGGACATTTGACGCGGAACGCTTCTGGCGCGACCCTAATCTAGCCAAACTGCCGTCGTTTCACGATCCTGAAATGGAGAATATCGTGATGGCCATGGATGAGCTGCTCTTCCCATTTTGCGAGGCGCAGGATAAGCTCATTACTCGCTATCGAATGAACGTTTGCCATAAAGAGTATTTGCATGAGATCGGATTTAAATTTCTTTCCAATTCAACCGATCTCGAGAGTCCTGATGTAGGAAGCGTAGGCAGAACCGCCAATATATTCGACCTGCTCACATCAGCCGATCGAATGGGTGACATGGATCTCTACTTGCTGGACGGCGCCCGGTTGTCGCCCTTTGCCGTCATTCCGGGGGTAGATCGTACTGCAGCGCGTTACGGGCTGGAACAGGATTTTCCAGCTATCGAAACGGTTCAGACTGTCAATTCGAAGTTGTATTCAACCGAATTGAACCGTCGCCTTGATCTTCGGTGTGACAGCCAGACGGTCTATTCTCCCGAAGAGCTGCTGGCAAGCGGCTTGACTTTGCTGAATCAAGGACCCTTCCTGATCAAAGATGAGTTTGGGGTATCCGGGAAAGGGAATTTGCTGATCGAGTCGGAAGCGATTTTGCAGCGAGTCACATCCTATGTCGCCGATCAGTGCAGCAAGGGAAAAACGGTTCGGTTTATTATTGAGCCGTTCCTCCGCAAGGAATTGGATTTTTCTTGCCAATTCCACATCGATTCGGACGGTACTTACCGACATATCTCAGTGCAGCAGTTGGTTAATCGCAATTTCGCTTACCAAGGCTCCTATACAGCAGACGATAGGTTGCTTCATATGCTGCAGGAAGCGAAGTATTTTGATGTAATGAAACGGGCGGCTCGCGAGCTTTATCGGTCGGGTTATCACGGCGACGTATGCGTCGATTCTATGCTGTTGACAGACGGCCGCATCGTTCCGATTGTTGAGGTGAATGCAAGAAGATCGATGAGTCTGATCAAGCATTACGTTGACCGCTACCTGAAGAAGCACGATACGGCCGGGAGCATGACGCATGCGACTTTACAGTTTGCATGCGATGTATCATTCGATCAATTGCTTGAATCGCTGGACCGCGAGGGTGTTCTATATAAGCCTCATCGAGGATTCGGTATTTTACCGTTAAGCGCGAATACGCTCCTTATTAACAAAGTCGTCAGCGAGTGCAAGGGGATCCGGAATAAGCAGGTGAAAGGCAGATTATATTATTCGTTGATCCAGGGGGAATGGGATAACGAACGATTGACCGCTAAGGTTAAGGAGGTGCTGTCGTCGTTATCCTTCAAGATCGCCCGCTGATGCAGTCCGAAGCGCTTGAAGCCATGAATGGAGGAAGAAATTTTATGGGTAAGCGGAAAGTGACGATTCTATGCTCGGGTTTCGGTCTGGGTTTCTATATTCCCGGTCTGTTAGCTGCAAGTGATTTCAAGAAAAGGGATATCGCGACGGAAGTGCTCGTGTTCGAAAGCTATTTGGAGCAAGACAAGATGGATCATATTGTAGACAGCAGAAAGGCTTACCACAATAATTTCGCACTTGCCAATTTATCGGCCCGAATGCCGATGGATATACGCAACAGCATTGATTATGCCCAGGTCGAGCTATTGCTGGAGGCGTGGAAAGCGGAAGACCGGTACGAATTCATATCGTTATCCGGACACTGGATCTATATTCTGGATTTGTATAGGGAGAAAATGCTGCCGAATCAAATTCATGTAGACCTGCTCTACGTCGATTCAGATCTGGCCCCGTCTTGGAAGAGCTTGAAGAAGTTTCATTCTCGCTATGACGAGTATTATTACAATGCTTGTCTCTATGACACTGACAAGATGGAGATTCGATGCGAAATCCCAGTTCTTCATCGTACGGCACTGCCCTTCGACTCAAGGAAGCGGCGGCTTGTTGTTCATGGTGGCGGCTGGGGGATGGGCACTTATCAAAGTACAATTCCAGAGCTTGCCGGCCATAACTATGGGCTTGATATCGTAGCTTACGATTGGAAGGAAGCGAAGCCCGATCCCGATCACCGATATTGGATGAATGATCCGGAATGGTGTGCATGGGTGAAGAGTGCGAACGGCCTGCACGAGTTTCCGCCATACATTGAAATAACGGGAGAAGACACGAAGTCATACAACGCTGAGGTTGATCATCATTGGTTATTCGATATCGCTTCGGAGGCGATGGCTATCGTGGCCAAGCCGGGAGCGGGCACATTAATCGACTCGCTTGCATCCGAAACCCCTCTTATTCTGCTGGAGCCGTTCGGAAGTCACGAGCTTAGCAATTTGGAATTGTGGGAATCACTGGGGTTCGGAATACGCTACGAGAAGTGGCGGGAGATGGATTTTTCCGTAGAGGTCCTTAGGGAGATGCATCAAGCGATCATGAACAGACCCGGAGAACGGACGAATTATGTGGATCATTATTGTGCGAGAGTCGCGTTAACGAAGGGGTAAGATTTCAATGGCAGAAGGGGTTATGCGATGAGCGTAAACAAATTGAGTATCGCCCAAGATAAGACAAAGACAAGCTATCCGAGATGGATCGTCATGCAGCTGTTGGAGGAGTGTAATTTACGATGCAAGATGTGCTATGAGTGGGGACTCGAAGGTCCCTACAAAAGCAAAAAAACGTTAGCACATCTGGATCCGGATCTCATTAAAAAGATCATCGTCGAGTGCAGCCCGGGCAAGCCGTATTACGATTTCTTCGGCGGCGAGCCGCTGATGTACCCTTGGCTGAGCGACATTCTCGCCATGATCAATCACTATGGAAGTAAAGCGGACTTCCCCACGAACGGCACATTGCTTGAGCAGCATGCCGAGATGCTTGTCGAGACTGCTCCAAATAAGATCTGGATGTCGCTCGACGGCCCTGAGGAAATAAACGATAAGCAGAGAGGCAAAGGCGTATTCAAGAAAGTAATCAAGGGGATCGAGAAGCTTTATGAGCTTCGGGAAAGCAAGGGCAAGCAATTTCCGAAAATGGGTGTATCCTTTATCATTACGCCCTTGAACTATATGTACGTTGAGGAATTTTTCTTTAAGCATATCGACTTGTCGATGTTGGACCATATCAGCATGGAAGTGCAGCTCTATGCAACGGAAGAGCAGTATGCCCAATATGTGGAGGTTCTTAGTGACAAATTCGACGTGCATGAAGCTCCTTATGCCAAGGGGATGGTCTGGCGGGACACCAGTTCGTTCAGCCAGATCGATATTCCGGAACTGACGAGACAGCTCAATAATGTTAAAGCGTATTGCTTGAAAAACCGCATCCATGTGATCACCTATCCGAAGACGATAGATGAACAAAATTTGAGTAACTATTTCTCGGGGCAATTCCATCAGATGGCTGATAAACGAAATCGGTGCTCCCTTCCATGGGTTTATGCGGAGATTACGGCAAGGGGCGACGTTTCGCCCTGCCATGCCTTCTATGATTTGACCTTCGGCAACGTGAACGAAGAGAGTTTGCTGGATATCTGGAGTAGTGACAAGTACAAAGATTATCGCGCGTATATGAAAAAAAATATGCTTCCGATTTGTACGGCTTGTTCAAGGTATTATATCTATTGATTCATGTGAATAACCTAATAAGTTTAAGAAGGGTGTGTTGATATGAATCCAAAATCAGAGATTAAACATTCCCCAAAGGATTTGCAAATATTGAAACGTACTATCAAGAATACGGTGGAAACAAAGCGGAACATGGAGAAAATAGCGGGTTACGCGACACCGTTGCCAGAGTCGGTCGGGATTAAACTCACGAACCAATGCAACTTGCGCTGCAAGCATTGCTATCAATGGAACGACACCGGATACCATCACTTTATGACACCGGAGCAGCAGCGGGAACAGCTCGACTACGGGCTGCTGGAGAAGCTGATCCTTGAGACGGAACCAGCCAAGTCGAGACTCTATATCTGGGGCGGCGAGCCGCTCGTATACAGCCATTTCGACCGTTTGGCCGATTTACTTGAAGCCCATCCTCGCGAGACGACGATCTGCACGAACGCGATGCTGATCGAGCGAAAGCTGGACGCCTTGCTGAGAATCTCCGACAATCTGGAGCTGCTCATTGCACTTGATGGATTCGAAGAAGAGAATGATGCGCTTCGCGGCAAAGGGGTATTCAACAAGGCGATAGATGCTATTCGGATGCTAGTCCAGCTGCGCAAGGAAAACCGATTCAGGGGCAAAATTACGATCCATACCGTCGTTAACGATGCTATGACCGACAAGCTTTACGATCTGCTGGAATTTCTGGAGGACGTCGGTGTAGATATGGTCATGGTCTGCTTCCCGTGGTACATCTCGGACGAATGCACGCAGGGAATGGACGATTACTTTGACCAGAAGTTCGACTTCCTTCCGGCGAGCGAGCACAAGGGCGAACGAAGCTGGCACGCCTTTAACTACAAGCTCGATCCGGAGCGTATCCCTGCTTTGATGAGCGAGTTGGACCGGGTGAATAATCGGGTCTGGAAAATGCGTTTACGCTACCAGCCGAATCTGGATTATGACCAGATCGAAGATTTCGTGCTCGGCAAAGAGGTGAAGAGTAAAGGCACGATGAACAAGAAGTGTCTGGCTCTCTCGAACCGGATGGATATTACGCCCGATGGAACGATTGTTGCATGCAAATTTTTCAAGGAGTTTGAGATCGGCAAATTAAATGAAGCGTCCGTACAGGAATTATGGCACGGCATGACCTACAGAAGGATAAGGGAAATGATGGATGAACGACTGACACCGGCATGTTCCAAGTGCAGTGTCTTGCATTTGCACGGTGTTTAACTATTCTACATGAGCATAAATGAGGTGAACCAGTGAGCATTATCCAAGTGGAACGCTTATCCAAAAGCTTCAATTACTACGAAAAAGAATTGGGGTTCAAAAAATCGCTAAAAAATTTAGTGAAGCGGAAATCACTGATCAAAGAAGCGGTTAGCGAGATATCACTTTTAATCGAGCAAGGCGAGATGGTCGGGTTCTTAGGCCCGAATGGTTCCGGCAAAACAACTACGCTTAAGATGCTGTCCGGCATCTTGTATCCGACAAGCGGGCAAGCGACGGTATTAGGCTATGTCCCTTGGGAGCGAAAAAAAGAATTCAAGATGCAGTTCTCGATCGTGATGGGGCAGAAATCGCAGTTGTGGTGGGATTTACCGGCGAACGAATCGTTGTACCTGAACAAATGCATTTATGAGGTCGAGGATAAGCCCTACAACCTTGTCCTGGATGAGCTTACGGAGATACTTGATGTTAAAGATCTGCTCAATATTCAGGTACGTAGGCTTTCGCTGGGGGAACGGATGAAGATGGAGCTAATTGCGTCGCTCATCCACCGGCCTAAGGTGATTTTTCTGGATGAGCCTACAATCGGACTCGATCTGATTTCGCAGAAGCGCATTCGGGAGTTCCTGAAGTATTATAACCAGCAGACGAAAGCAACGGTCATTCTGACAAGCCACTATATGGCGGATATTGAGGATTTATGCAAACGAACAATCATCATCAATCAAGGGAAGATCGTATACGACGGCGATCTTCGGCGTGTGAACGAGCTGTTTCATGCAAAAAAGATCATCAAGCTGCAATTTACGGACGAAGTGCCGAGGCAAGCGCTAAGCGACTATGGCGCTATCATGCAACATGACGGCATGAATGCCGTCATGGAGATCGATAAGCATGACCTTCAGCGGCTTTCCAAGATGATGCTGGACCGGTTCCCGATCCTCGATTTCACAGTTGAAGATATACCTGTCGAGCGAGGCATCGAAAGCTTGTATCAGAAAGATGGGGTCAGACATGAAAGCCTTACAGAAGTATAAAAGGACGTACATCCTTGCGCTTCAGAATGCGATGGAGTATCGGACCGATTTCTTTATGAGTATCATCAGCGGCGGCTTCATCATTCTCGTCCAATGCTTCCTCTGGACGGCCGTGTTTCGCAGTTCGCCGCAAGAGATTATTAATGGCTATACTTATTCACAGATCATCATTTATTCCGTGTTGTCCGGCGTCGTCTCCAAGCTGGTTTCTGCCGGCTTTGAAGGGGAAATCGCGAATGATATCAAGACGGGTGGACTGAGCAAATTTATCGCTCAGCCCATTCATTATTTCAGCTATCGGATATGCAATTTTTTCGGTGGGAAAACGGTTCAGATCGGGGTCGTCCTTGTCTTATTCGTCATACTGATGATCGTTTTTACTCAGATTTGGGGGTTTCAGCTTAGAGGGGTGCAGATTGTTATGTTCCTGGTCAGCATTCTATTCGGACTGCTCATCAACTTCCTGCTTTTTTATTCGATTAGTGCTCTCGCGTTCATCATTACCGAGGTTTGGGGCGTTTATATCGCGTTCAATCAAGGCGTCTATCTGCTAAGTGGTGCCATCTTTCCGCTTAATATTTTCGGAGATACGTTTGCCAGAATCTCCAGCTATTTACCGTTTCAATATGTCGTATTCTTCCCGGTTAACATCATCAATGGGAGCATGGCGATTCATGAAATCGTGCGCGGACTCCTCTTACAAGCGGTCTGGGTAATTGTGCTCATGATGATTTCGAAGTTGTCGTGGGATTCCGGGATGAGGAAATATGTAGCCGTTGGAGGTTAGATCTGTGAGTATCAGCTTGACGGAGTTTCGGAAGCATGTACGTATGTTCTTTATTTTCGCAAAGAACAGCTTGGTCGGTTACATGGAATACAAAGCGAATTTCTACTCCGGTTTGATCATGGAGACCGTATTTCTGTTTTCCAAGCTGATCTATATCTTGTTCGTTTTCCAGCTCGGGATCGAAATCAATGGCATTTCTCCTGACCAGATGTTGATCTTCACGGGGACCTATACGATTATGATCGCAATCTATACAGGACTGTTTATGGATAACTTTTATAGATTCGCCGGCCATATCCGCAACGGGACGCTGGACTTGTATATGACGAAGCCGCTTTCGCTGCAGTTCATGATTTCATTCCGGCACGTTAACTTTGCGTTTCCGATCCCGAACCTGATCGCCGGGATCACGATGATCGTACTGGCTTGGCGGCGTCTTGACATCGAGCCAAGCTTGATCCACGTGGCCGGATATATCGGCGTGATCTTGAGTAGCACGATCGTGACCTATTCGGTGCTTCTACTTCCGCAAATCCTTGCCTTCTGGACGGTGAAATCCGGTTCGATCTTCGAAATACTCGACAAATGTTGGGATTTAAACAATATGCCGATGTACATATACCCCAAATGGCTACGGAGAATTGGGCTGTATGTTGTGCCGATCTTGTTCATCACCAACATGCCGTCGGTTTATTTGATCGATCGATTGGACTTGTTCCTTGGGATATGGATTTTTGTAGCTCCCGTTATATCGCTTCTAGTGGTCAGGCTGTTCTGGAAGCTGGCCGTCAAACGCTATGAAAGCGCCAGCAGTTAGAGAAATGCCCTACAAACAAATTGTTGAGAAGGTGAATTGAATGAGCAAGACGGAGCATGAGCGTCATCCATTGCAGACAGAGGCCATTACAAAGAAACGGCTGCACAACGGTATTGAAATCTATCAAAACAACGAAGGAGAGACCGAGTTTCTCTACAACGAGATTTTCCACAAGGAGATGTATTTCAAGCACGGTATTACGCTTCCGGATCATGGCACGGTCCTGGACGTCGGGGCTAATATCGGCATGTTCAGCCTATATGTCAGCAGCAAGAGCGACTGCAGGGTGTATGCCTTTGAGCCACTGCCTCCGACGTTTAAACTCTTGAAGATGAATACGAGCTCGCTGCCTCGCGTAACGACGGTTAACGTCGGGCTTTCCAATGAGATCAAGGAAGCGGAGTTTGCCTATTTTCCTACGATGTCCACGGACTCTGTCCAGATCAAATACAGGGAGAACCACGATCAAGATCTCCGATACGGGTTAATCAACCATTACGAAGATAATTTCGCTGACCGGCGAATGCTAAACCGCTTTGTTGATCATCTTATGTCGCCGAAGCTTCTGAATGAACAAATCTATCGTTGCAAGCTAACTACGATCTCCGAAATGATCCGTTTTTATGATCTGAACCAAATTGATCTTCTCAAAATCGACGTGGAAAAAAGTGAGTTTGAGGTGCTGGAAGGAATCGAACCGGAAGATTGGGGCAAAATCAGGCAAATTGTAATGGAGGTACACGGACTGGACGGAGAGCAGATCAGCAGGCTCGAGAACATCTTCCAAACCAACGGCTTCTATGCCGTGATCGATTACTACGAAGATTTGAATATCCCAAATTACTATAATGTGTACGCGTTGAATCAAATGCATACGTCGGCTGGGTGATAGTCATGTTACAACATCTACATGCAAGGTTGGTATGCTCCAGCTGCAAGGGCGTGCTGGTCCAGTCGGAGGCAATGCTGCAATGCTGCATCTGCGATGCGGTATATACGAACGATTACCGTTATGTATCGATGCTCGACCGGCGTGAGCAGTTTGTCCACCCTTCCGAATGGAATCGGAAAGAGGCTGAAATTCGGGATTATAGCGAGATTTCGCACTCTCTTGCGCTGTCCGGTATAGGCCGATTCGCCACCTTCTTAAATTATGGTTACGTCCCGCACGGGAATGAGCAACATGCGGTGATCGAACCCGACGATGCATGGAATAGAAACTCGGTCAAGCTGCTGCTTGAGACAGTGGGCAGGACGGCGATTCGGGAGCGGCAGGTGATCGACATCGGATGCGGCAGGGGAGGGAACATAGCAGCTCTGTCTAAATATTTCAAGCCGCTGTCTATTGTCGGTCTCGACATCTGCCCGGCGAATATTGCCTTTTGCAATGCCAAATCCCGAGGGGGTGAATCTTTGTATCTCGTCGGCGATGCGGAGAATATACCGTTTGCAGACGAGAGCTTCGATGTGGTGTTAAATATAGAATCAGCACATGCCTATCCGAACCGATCACGATTCTATGAAGAGGTGTACCGGATAATGAGAGTTGGCGGCGTATTTCTGTATACGGAGCTGATGCTGGGAGATCAAGTAGCGCAGAACATCAGGCTGTTAGAGGAAGCAGGCCTGTCTGTAATCCGCAATCAGGATGTGACTTCGAATGTTCTTCTATCATGTGATGAGAGTGCGAAGCAGCGTACTGGCACACAAGGGATTGCGAGCAACGCCAAAGCGAGCACGAATATTGGAGATATCAATGAATTCATCGCATTGCCCGGCTCGAAGAAATATGAAGAGATGAAGGCTGGAACGCGGCAATACCGTATGATGAACCTTGTTAAGAGGTAATATAGCCGTAATATCAACAATAATTTTAGTATAGGAGAAATATTTTATGGAAGAAATTATTTCCCTGGACACCTTTCAGCCCTTCGACGGCATGACAAAAATGTATCCTCATCATAATTTTCCTTATTTTAATTGCGGCTATAATTTGTTGTTAACGCTTGCCAGATATTTTAAAAAAGATGAGTTGTCGATTTTGAATAATGTTATTAGTATTTATAGATTTGATAAACAAAAAATACAAACAAGAGGATATTTCAAGTTAGAGGTGTTGGATCTTGAGGAGGGAGATCAGATCCTTGAGGAAATGGGGATTTCTATTCGTAAAAAATCCCCTGTACTAGATACGTTACAAGATGAGATCCTAAACTCTATTTCTAGTGGTCATCCGATTTCCATATTTATTGATTTATTTTATCAACGCGGGAGAGACTTTTACTATAACAAAAAACATGGACTGCACCCTGTTTTTGTCTATGGCTTCAATCTTACGAACGAGGAAATATATACGGTTGATGATATTACAGAATACAGACAATATTCTCTGCCATTTTCAGAATTTAAATGGTCATGTATGACTTCGGAACACGTAAAGATGCCAGACTACTTTTGGGAATATGCGCTAGTGCCCCCCGGTAATCATGAGATCTTGAACAATAAGAATTTAGCACACACAACCATCAATACATTCGTAGAAAATATGTGCAGGTATCAAAATGAAATAACGGAAAGTTTGAATAATATACTGTTGTTGGCAGAAAATTACGAGCTCATTATAAAAAATGAAACGATTATAGAAACACTGAGCAGTACTATTTATAGAAAATGTTCTGAGAAATACAGGTTAAATACTCTCTATAAGTACAACATTGATCATATCAATGCAAAACATACGCTTGACCCGTTATTGGACCAAATTATTCATGACTGGAAGACAGTAAGGATCTATTCGAATAAAGCCATCATGTCCCAAAAGTTCACTGGGGAAATCATAGACAAGTGCATTGGTTTATTTACAAAAATATATACGAATGAAGTACATTTTAATAATCAATTATTCTTAATGTTAAAGGCTTTCAGGTAAAATCACATCTAATATTGCTAGAAATGAGCCGCATCAACAGGCATACTGTGCATGTGTCTTTTCATCGTATGAAAACCGCCGCGAACAGAGCCGCCGCCGTCTGCATCAACACTTTAAACACAAACGGCAGAGATGCCGTTTTTTGTTTTGATTTTGTTACAGCACACTAGTCATGTGGAGAGTGTAGCGATGTTGGTTAGGGTGTAGTGTTTTGAAGCTACATTTACCTGTTTTAATAAATTACTTTGCCCGAAGCTTCTAAAGCTCGGGCTATAGTTGTTATAACCATTAGTAGAGTTGATGTTGGTCTGAACAATATCAAGTTTTCCAGTTTATCCTTTTTCAATAGCTTTGTGTTGTTGCTCAGTGTTTGCAAATGCCGCAGTAAGACGTGGTGAAGGTATACCTAACTTTTTTGCTTCTCTCACAACTTCAAGTACTGCAAAACCGGCTTTACTATTGTTGTATTCAATGAAAAGTCGCGGTAAGCTGCCCTTTGCAAAAATAACCTTGTTAAACAGCGTGCCGAGAAGTGCTGATGGAATTTTGGTCAACAGTAGAGTAATCGCGTCCATCTTTGCGCCTCTTGCTTTAAGTACAGGTGCCATTTCCCGCATATTCTTACCAACATTTGCGAATGAGTCACGATGATTCATAAGTGCTGGAAAACTTCCCCGTTTTAACACCTCGGTCTCCATCGCCGCATTCACGGCAAAGTGATTCCATAGCCAGCTTTGCATATCCTTTATCCAATTGATTTTAAAATGGGCGCTTTCAAATAGTTCTTTGACCTTGTTGTTTATATGTTCCGTGCCTACACGTGGTTTTTCCAGAAATATCGTTTTTAAGAAGCCGCCCCTAAGCTTATTGTCCTCAATGCCGCCTCCTGCTCCTGGGAAACCAAAGACAACATTGTTCATAGACAAGGGCAAGATCGATGATTTTAAATCCTGCCAAATATTATTGAATATAAGGATCGGGGTGTTACCCGCGGTAGTCGATAGTAATTGTGCTGCTTCGGGAAGTTGTTTCGTGTTGACACTCGCAATAATAAGATCGTAATTTGGGCTTATCTCCTCATGCAGCTTGACTTTCCAGTTTTCCTTGATTAACCGTTTCGCTCTTCGTGCGTCCCACATTTCAAGCGCTATATGACTTCCGAAGGTTTCTTTTCTCCCTTTTCTAACGTAAAACTCAACGGTGTGGCCTGCCTTTTCGAAAGCCCACGCGTATTGGGTCGATATTACACCTCTACCGAAAAATAAAATTCTCATCTTAGCCTCCTAATAATCAATATTCATCCTTGTTGATGATCCAACAACGTGTTGTATAATATTATTGTATTGATTCACTATACGGTCATCAACCATCAGATTTTTAATATCTGTCGGATAATTGATCGAACAGCAAACGGAGGCAAATAATGAAAAAGCAACCTGAAATTACGGACAAAACAAGGCAGACATTCATAAATGTATTCTGCGATTTATATAGCCAAAAACCCATCGAAAAAATATCTATTCAAGAGATTGCTAACCAATCAGGATATAATCGGAGTACATTTTATCAATACTTTACAGATATCTATGAGTTGTTGGACTGCGTTGAAGAGCGTATTTTGAAATCCATTAAGGAGGAAATGGCAGGCAGAGAGTTTTCTACACATACTATTCAAGATGCACTTCAATGCTTAGAAAATGCAGAGGAGATTTCAGTTCTTAAAGCTATATTGGGCGACTATGGTTCTGTTCATTTTGTGGAACGCTTGAAAAGAGAAATTCCCTTTGAGCGATTGATTGTGGATTTTCCAACAGATGATGTCTTGGCACCATATATCATTGAGTTTTACATTTCAACATTAATATCTATGTTTCGTCTTTGGATACGCAACGACAAAGATCTATCGTCGGAGGAATTGATCAAACTGATCGATAGTCTATTTTCAAAGGGGATAACACCGTATCATATCTTTGGCACGGTCAATCCGCAGCGTTCTGGAGTGTAGCGATGATGGTTAGAAAGCTAAACATAAAAATAAAGGGTTCGAGAATTATGTATAATTCTCGAACCCCTTCTTGTCTTTGTTTCAATATCATCCATTAATTATAGTAGTTTAATATACCTTCACGTCCGTACCAAGCACGGATTTGTTTTGTACGGAATTACCGGATAGATATACCTTTTGCAGATTAGGCAGCTGGCTTAGGGTCTCGATATTGGAAATGGCATTGTTCTCGAGATGAAGTTCCTCTATAGCTTGCCAGTTGCTCATGAATTCGAGAGAAGCCAAATTGCTGTCTTGCATAGTGAAGGAACGCAGAGCGGACATTTTGGCAAAGTAAGGCATCATTTGATCGATTTCAGTAACAGAGGTATTGTTCATGCTAAAATATGACTGGTTTAAGGTCAAATGTTCAAGTACGCTGTTCTTCGCGGCCGCCTTTTGTTCAAAGTTCAGCCTGCACTCGGAGCAAACCAAAGATTTCACCTGCTTCAAACGATATAAGGCGTCGCTTTCCTTGAACAGTGACGAGTCGTAAATGTTTAAGCTCTCTAGGCGGGACAAGCCGTCCAGGGCGGCAAGACGGGTTATTTCATCGATCTCCCAGAGCGAGAGTTGCTCCAGTTTCGGGAATTTCCCCAGCGCAGCCAAGTTCAATTCCCCACTTCCGCCACGGAGCGTCAGACTGGTTGTAACCGGGGCCTTTAGCCCGGGGAGGAAGGAGCTTGGAATTTCCACTCGCTCTACTTTAGGCAGTGTCAGCGCTTCTGCATTCTCGTAGTAGCCGGACAACGTTAATTCCCGCAAAGAGGACAGGCTATTGATGGCTTTTACCGAACCAAGCTGACTTAGAGAAGCCAGGCGCAGCGTAGTAATAGAGTTTTTGCCGGCCAAGCGCTCCAGACTGGAGAAGTTTACATTTTCGATATCTAACGTTTGTAGAGCAGGCATATTTTGCACAAAGTCGATGGACTTTACGTTCGTTAAATAGGACAACTGAAGCTCCTGAAGCTGGGTCAGGGCATACAGCGGCTGCAGGTCTGTGGTTTCACTGTACTGTATAGACAAGGATGATAGCCCGGTCATGGACGACAACCATCCGAGTTCATCGACAAAGGTGAGCGACAGGGACTTGATTGGCAATTGGTTTAACAAGTGAAAATCCGTTACGGACTCATCCACATAGGTAATGGATAAAGAGTTCAGATTGGGGAATTCCAGCAACATAGCCAATTCCTGATTGCTGCGAAGCTGAGTAGAAAGTTCCGTAATTTTAGACTTGTCGCCAAAGTAGCCCGAAAATGTACTAAAGGATTCGTTAAAAGCGCCAGCATAACTTTTTAATCCGGGCATATGGGCCAAAGTGGTTTGGTCCGTCTGGGATATTTCATAGGTATTCGTCAGGTCCAATGCCGTCAGTCCCCTAAAAGCTTCAAAATCTCGCTGATCAATCCGCTGGCTATTCAGTTTTTTGTCCTGAGTAATATAAGTGATCTTCTCGGCCTGTTCATCGCTGAAGGGATCGGAGAGGCTATATGTAAACTTCCACTGATCATTCTCCGAATGCTCTACGGTTAAATAGCGAATACGAGCCAATTCCTCCTCTGTTGGCAAGGCGGACCCTTTATCAAAGATATCTCGCAAAAATGAGAGCAGAACCTCGCTTTCAGGCATCTTTCGTACAGGCAGATTGGCTTCTGTTTTTGGATAGGTGGAGCTGTTGCTATAATAAAAATATGTACCGATCGCGCCAGTTAGGACTAACATCAGTATCAGCATTACCTTTACGGAGGCAGTCTGCTTCGGTGGTACTTTAGGGGGCGTTCCATGGTAATGATTAATAGTCTGGTCTACGTAATAGACATGATTTTGCTTCAATAAAAGCTCTGTTTCACAATAGGGACACTTTAAAACCTCATCCTTCTTGTATTCGATTTTTCCGTTGCAATTGGGGCAGTTTAGCGGGATAAACGCCACGAATGTCCCCTCCTTCATTATGATGGTCATAAGATCATGCTGAACGGTCATCTGATTTCATTATACCTTGTGAATTTACGTTTGATGAGAGAAAGAAGTTTCACATAACGAAGGAGCAGGGAAATCCTGCTCCTTTTTGATCTTTTTTAAGTATGGTCTGGTGGTAGGTCTTATTAAATAAATCATCAAGCAATAGATGTAATCGGATGTTTAACGTGCAGAGGGTAGAGATGTTCACCATGGGTTCTTACAAATAAACCTTCATTGGTGATCGAACTTTTTAGAACGATATCATCTGTTGCATCTGGAGTGAAATGAAAGGTTATTTTCTCCGTACCTTCATCTGCAATCTTATCCAAGATATATTTCATATTCATTTCGTTTAAGCTAACAACGTCGAAGAGCTCAATATGATTGTCTTCTTTCTGATAAATAACAATGACGTTTTCGTTTTCCAAGTAATAAATGTCATCACTAAAGACATTCAGGCAATAAAACATGAGTATTCCTTGAGCATGATGGGTTGCGAAATGCTGAGAAACAGGCAATCTTTCCGATGCCAATTTTTGAATAAGACGTAAATCCTCCGCGTTAGTTACATTTAGTTTTCGGATGTCCGCAGGCTCAGGTGATTTTTTTGCCGTATAATTCATTGAAAAAAGATGCTCTTCCACAGGCTTAAACCCAAACTTGGGGTAAAAATCAAGCACCGATTCATTGGCAAAAAGGTACATGTAATCGTACTTGTTCTCGTATTCCTCTAAAACTTTGTTCATTAAACGTGTAGAGAGTCCTTTCCCCCGATAATCAGGATGTGTCATCACCGTGCCGATTTGAATCGCTTTTTTCTTCTCACCGTGAATGATGAGCTCAAGGATGTTAACAGAAACGTTGGCAATAACCTGGTTTCCATCGACATATGAATAAGGGATGTAACGCTCGCCCCAGTATCCTTGTTGATACCAATCTTCAAAATTGATCTCAAACGTGTTGACAGCAAGCTCGAAAAAACTCTTGCGCAGCACTTCATTGTTTTTATAATTCTTCATAAATATTAATTCTTGCATGGTATTACCCCCTTAATCCTCAAAAATGACTGTTTGTAAAGTGGTACGATCCCGTATTTAACTATGTAAAGTATGATTACAGGTGAAATTCTGCTTATAAGTTGTTGTTGGTTAAGCAGGAGTTTTAATAAGAGAAAATGGAGTTTGATATGGAAAGAGACGCGAGCGAATTCGCGTCTTCTTTTTTGCATGCTTTATAGGATATGTTTAAATGCAATTGCGTCAGTGAACTGTTTTTCACTATTGAAAATCTTGGTCCATTAATTTACGGCAAAATGCACGATTGCACTATATAACATCTTGTTGCGAAAAGGGTCAAACGTCACTTGATGCTGAACTTGCTTCACGCGTAGCATTAATGCTTTGTTCATTCCGATTCGTTCTTCGATCGCTCGTTCCAGTTCACGGAAGTCATAAGCCTGCAAGCATTCGACTTTGTCTTTGATCATATCCAGTGAAATTTCCATATATCATTCAGGCCTCCTTAAAATCTCGATTTGCAGGTTAAAAGCCTGTCGAGCTTCATTTTAGAGGAGCTTTTCCAGTTCGGCAAGAGCAATCGGGCTGAAAATCTAATAAAGACGTGATAAAATCGGGAAAGGGCAATTTTGAGATCATCGAACTTCCATTAATCTGAAGATCTAATGGAAGTAATAACAGATACTGCTGTTTGAACAAAGTTACATTTGCATGGTATAAGTGAAGAAGAAGCTAGGACATCATAATGTGAATTGCAACGAAAAACGAATGATCATGTAAATGATAGGCAAGCAGATGCATGAGTTACGAGTTTTACTATTTTAACTATTAATGAGGACAAAGACTGTCCTGGAATGTATAGAGGAGCTTTTGAGATGACAAAGGAAAACTTTTGGCGTGAATTGCCACGACCATTTTTTATACTGGCACCCATGGAAGATGTGACGGATGTTGTGTTTCGGCATGTCGTAAGTGAAGCGGGCAGACCGGATGTGTTTTTTACGGAGTTTGCGAATACAGAGAGTTATTGTCACCCGGAGGGGCACCATAGTGTGCGCGGGCGTTTGACGTTTACAGCGGACGAACAGCCGATTGTGGCTCATATCTGGGGAGATAAACCGGAATTCTTTCGTGAGATGAGTATCGGTATGGCGAAAGAAGGATTTAAAGGTATCGATATCAATATGGGTTGTCCGGTAGCGAATGTGGCCGAGAATGGAAAAGGAAGTGGATTGATCTGCCGGCCAGCCCTTGCGGCGGAGATTATTCAGGCGGCGAAAGCCGGGGGGCTGCCGGTCAGTGTAAAAACGCGTCTCGGATTTACTGAGGTCGATGAATGGCGCGACTGGTTAACCCATATTTTGCAACAGGACATCGTGAATCTGTCCATTCACTTGCGGACAAGAGAAGAAATGAGCAAAGTAGACGCTCACTGGGAACTGATTCCGGAGATTAAGAAGCTTCGTGACGAGATAGCGCCTAATACACTGCTGACGATTAACGGGGATATTCCTGACCGTGAGACAGGCCTGAGACTCGTGGAGCAATATGGTGTGGATGGTATTATGATTGGGCGCGGTATTTTCCAAAATCCATTTGCTTTTGAAAAGGAGCCAAAGGAACACAGCAGCACGGAATTGCTTGATTTGCTACGGCTGCATTTAGATCTCCATGATCAATATTCCGAGCTTGAAACGCGTTCGTTCAGCCCGCTGGCCCGTTTTTTCAAAATCTATGTTCGTGGCTTCCGCGGTGCTAGTGAGCTGAGAAACAGCTTGATGAACGCCAAAACCACTTCTAAAGTACGCGAATTGCTCAATGAGTTTGAAAGCAATGAACAGGTAGAGTAGAGTAAGACGTAATAATGGATACGGAGTATGATTCAGGTAGATTTAATAGCAAAAAAAAGAAGCGGTAACTCTTCCGCTTCTTTTTTTTGCTTTGCTGTTTAACGCGTATACGCAGGCTTTTCCATAGCCACCGGCTGAGGATTGGCAAGCACCCATAACACAGCCAACTCGGATAATCTGGCGGGCGCATCAAAATCGTATCCATTGTGAAGTCTGCTGACCAAGTCTGTTGCCTCTTGGAGCAGTGCCGGGGCGAGTGGCGCACCAGAGCCCAGGTGATGAATCAGTGCATCGAGCATCTTGCGATACTCCGCATCCCAGTTTCCACCGCCATTATCCAATACTTCATGGGATACACGTCCTGTGATGCGGATGACCTCTCCCTGCACCGTTTGAGCATGGCCCTGGGCCGGGATGAGAGATTCCCACAGCTCTTGGTGCTGTTTGGTCCAAGAGGTTGCCTTTACCTGAATGGGTGAAGTCCCGTCATGCATGATCCGATTCGCTACCGGCTCGATATCAAATAACTGGTACAGTTTGATCAGCGCGTCTGAAACTTCATCGACCTTGTCCTTATTAAACTTCTCACGGACGAATTCAAAATCCTTACCGACCCGCTTCAGCGATTCTTTCATATCCGGGGTGACCGATGCTCCGGCATCCAGCAGAATTGCGGCAATCTCTGCCAGATTGACTATATCGCTATTCCTGCAATTGACTAACCCCTTAGCTAACGGGGTATTTCCCTGTTTATTTTCAACGTTAATCGTAGCGCCTTGGTTTACCAACTCTTGAACCACTTTGGTTCGATACCCATTGACGGCTGCATGTAATGGTGTTTCATTTTGGTAATCCACAGCGTCCAGATCTGCACCTAATTCAAGGAACAGGGGTACATTTCCTGACCAGTGTGAGGCATGGGCATGTAAAGGCGTGCGTTGATATTTGTCAAGTGCATTAATGTCTGCCCCTTGCGCTACCAGCCAGCGGACCAATTCATCCGAAATATGCCGAAAGCTGAGGGCCGTACCTTTGCTATAACCCCCACGTGCATCCCATTCGCATTGCTCGAAAATTTCTTTTACAGTAGCGATATCATTATCTTTAACGAGTTTTTCCATATGAGCAGGTAAGGTTGCTTTCTTCGTAGCCATTACACTCTTCCTCTCCTTTGTGAATAACAACGTATGTTCCGATGGTAGGCTATGACGATTTAATAGTAAGTAGATAATTTTCTGCAATTTTATCACATAGGGAATTTTAAAACCAATAACTGGGTTTCTTCCATCATCCATTTGGTTTGCTATGTTATAATTTAGATGAATGTTGATACTGGAGACGGATTGAAAAATATTTGAAATGATCGCCGCAATTCATGCGGTAGGCTTTTGATAATAGGAGGATCTATGTCCTGGAGTAAATTGAAGCAACAACTGGAGAGTTTTCTCAGTCCTGCGTTAGTTGGAAGGGTGGAGTACCGTGCCACCAGCTATAGCTATTCACCTGATAAATCAGGCAATTGTTATATTACTGTAGATAAAAAGAATGTACTCAACATGAGTGATACTACAACCCCAATTCGATGGTATCAGTCAGAGCAGGAGATCAAGAGCGACCCGGAAATCATGATTCCTGTGAGCGATGAAGAGATTGAAGCTATCAGAAAAGATTCCAAAGGACCCATTCCCGAGGATCGTCTTCAAGTCATGGCAAGAAGTAGAAAAATCTCCGTGCATGCCAAAGAGCTTTTGTTGGCTCAGACCGCACTCAGTAAATCAAATTTTACTGTTGCAGCTACGACGTATTTATCCACTTCTATAGAGGATAATCTGGAGAGCAAGGATATCTTGTTTAATATTCTGGCTTTAATGGACAGACGAGTTGGCAAAAAGAGAATTCTAAATATGTCGGAGCAGGTCAAATTAAAGCATCCAGCCGTTCAGTATTTTTATGAACTGCGTCGTCGTACGGTGTGAAATTGAATAACTTTTGATATAGCTTTTAACTATAACCAGTTATGGTTTTTTAGTATCCCTTCTAACTGCTCTCAGCGTGATATGATCATTGTATACAACGAGGGGGTTTTTTACATGACTGATAAGTTCCAGATCGTAGGAAGTTTATTGCGGCCGGATGAGCTGCTGAAATATAAAACGCAAATTGAACATAATGATGATATCCAATATCCGTTCTATGAAAACTACGAAGGATATGAGAAGTGTGAGACGGAGGCAATCAAACAAGTTGTCGCTAAGGAAATCGAACATAACTTGTCCGTGGTTACCGATGGCGAATTCTCCAAATCGATGTGGCATCTGGACTTTGTATGGGGATTTGGCGGAGTGAAGCGTTACATCGCGGATCACGGCTATTTTTTCAGAGATGTAGACGGAACTTCGAAGTATGAAACACGCAAAGATATTGGACTGCGCATCACTGATAAATTGAGTGGAAAGAACCATCATTTCATTCAACTGTTCCAACAACTGCAAGACACGGCTGGCGAGCAACAAACGAAACTTTGCGTACCGTCTCCTTCCCATATTTTCGGTGAGCTTTCCTGGTCAGATAACATTGGTGGAACGGATGCTGTATATCAAAACATACAGGAGCTCAAAGAGGGTCTTGTGATCGCGTATAAGGAATTCGTGGAGGAATTCGCTGCAGTGGGCGGTAAAATTCTGCAATTCGATGATTGCTTGTGGGAACTGTTTGCAGACGACAACCCGAACTCTCCTTTTACAGGGGAAAATATTAATCAAGATGAAGTAAAGGGACTTGCTACCGAATTCATTGATATTAATAATACCGTGATTGACTTTGGTCATAGCCTTGGCTTGAAAATGTGGACACATAACTGCCGCGGCAATTATGATTCCCGCAACATGGGTGGTGGATCGTATGCCAAAATTGCGAATCTGTTCCTGAAGCAATTGAAGTATGACCGTTTCTTCCTGGAGTGGGATGATGATCGTGCGGGTTCAATTGAAGCTCTGGAAGTGTTCAAGGACAGACCTGAAACGGAAATTGTACTGGGTCTGTTGTCATCCAAAACGAGTACACTCGATGATGAAGCACGTGTTGTCCGTTTGCTGGACGAAGCATCCAAAATCATCGATAAGGATCGGCTGCTGTTGTCCCACCAATGCGGATTTGCATCCTGCGATGGTGGTAACGAATTAAGCGAAGCTCAGCAATGGGCGAAGATTGATCAAGGGCAGAAGATTGCAAAGCAATATTGGGGCAGCACCGTCTAGAATTCAAGCTAAATGTATTGTGACCTTATAAATACATTGCTCGATCAATAGAGTTCTGTGCGATAATGAAACGGCGACTTTTCCTCTGGAATCTATCCAGTGAGAAGCCGCCGTATTTGTTGTGGAACGTACGTATACGTATAGGTACGTTCTCATTTCTATAACTTTTTTAAACTAATGATGGGGCTTGTCATTTTTTATTTCTGCGATTCACGCTGTGCCAGCCATTCCTTTTTCAACAAAGCATATTGATACGTATTCTCGTATTTCGGTGTGCCGTCCTCATTTTTGACAAATGAAATGAACTCCAAAAAAAGACCCTCCCGGCGCATGCCCAGCTTCTCACACAGTTTCTGAGAACGGAAGTTATCATCCTCGACATAAGCGTACAATCTTCTTATTCCCTGTTCCATAAAGAGATTTTTGATGAAAGCATTGGCGCTCTCACTGGCGTACCCTTTCCCTTCAAATCTGCCATTAAAATTCCAACCTATACTATACGTATCTGAATTCGAATCTTTATCCGTATCGGAATCCCGATCTTCCCTCATACCAAACAGCTCACCGATCAACTCGTTACTGTCTTTCAGGCAAACCGCGATGTGGGAATCGTCACTGCTTCTTTTTGCGACCTCTGCCGCCGCATCTTCCAATGTTGAAATTTGTTGATCCATAAAACAATTCACTCTGGGATTTGCTGTATATTCCAACAGTCCGGCTGCGTCCGTTAAGGTGAAATTTCTCAGGATTAATCGATTGGTTTTAAGCATTTGCATAAGTTGATATACCTCCGGTTTTCATATCAATAGATTGGCTTTGTTCATGTTGTATCTCTTTTTATTTTACGAGACTCCCTATTCGTACTATAACTGGGTATAGCCTTGGCTTTGGCTTTGGTACTGTCTGACCGGGAGAACAATCCCACCAATTTCTCCCTATAGATATAACCGAGTACAAACCCGATTACAGCGATAACAGAAATAATAATGGCGATTGTGTATTGTTGCATATGAATTGTGGACCCTACAACGGTAGATGCGATGATCCACGGCAGACGACCGACGATAAGGATCGTGAAGAATCTAAACGAACTAATCGATGTAAGTGCGGCGACAAATACAAGCATGTCTTTGGGCAAGCCGGGAATTACGAAAAAGATGAATAAAAAAGCGGAGAACTTCTTCTCATCATGAATTAACGACATCCACTTATTATTTTTCTTTTGCATTAGCCGTGAAATATAAGCGCGACCGATAAAACGAGTGAAATAAAAAGCAATCGCTGAGCCTATAATCAAACCTATTGTAGTATACAAGGACCCAAGTGTAACCCCATAGATATAACCGCCTGCAATCTGTACCACTTCTCCTGGAATAGGTGCAACCACGATCTGAAGAATCTGGAATAAAATAAACATGACCGGACCCCAATGGTCTGTTGAGTGAATATACGCTCTGAAGTTGTCCATGGAAGACATGATTTTAATAATGGCAGGAGAATAATACACCAGTAGACCAATGGACAACATGATGAACAGACCCAACAATATGTTAATCATTACTTTTTTCGAAGTTTGTGGCATACCTGACGACCCCTTTGTCTAATAACTTCTACATATTTACAGTATAAGACGAAATTATTAAGAGATACCTACATAACTTCTGAAGAATTCTTAAGTCGATTGTATTTGCTGGTAGTCGCTAATAGCGCATATTATACTGAAATTAGACGGAGGGATCAGATGAGCAAGAAAATTCTAATTGCTGATGATAACAGTGAAATTCGTGAAATTGTAAGGATTTTGTTAGAGAGTGAGAATTATGAAGTGATTGAAGCGATAGATGGTCAAGATGCGATTGATAAAGTGAACGAAGAGACGGATCTCATTATTTTGGATATGATGATGCCCAATAAATCGGGGCTGAAGGCTTGTCTGGAGATTCGTGAAAAAACAAGCGCACCGATCCTGTTTCTCACGGCGAAAACGCAGGATTCTGACAAACAATTGGCATTTTCCTCAGGCAGTGATGACTTTTTGTCCAAACCCTTTTCCTATACAGAACTTGTTTCGAGGGTGAAGGCCTTACTGCGGAGGTATTATGTTTATCGGGGCAAGGAGAAGACCGAAGAACAGGACCAAATTATCGTTAAGGATCTTACCGTCCATCAGGATTCAAAAGCCGTGTTTGTTGGGGAGAAGGAGATTGCTCTGACTGAAATTGAATACCAGATTTTGCTGTTGTTGGTTAAGAAACGACGAAAGGTATTCTCGGCAGAAAACATATATGAGAGTGTTTGGGGGCAACCCTACTTTTATACGTGTAATAACACGGTGATGGTTCATATTCGTAACTTGAGAGGCAAACTGGAGGATGACCCGCAGAACCCTAAATATGTGAAGACCGTTTGGGGGAAGGGGTACAAAATTGAATAGATTATTAATCGGAAAAAAGCTGAAGATTAAACTGGTTCTGGCGGTTGTCATTTCTTTGGTCATTTCCATAAGTGCACTCGTTATTTTACAAGTTGTTGGCGAGACTGTATTGGATAGTTATTTAAGCAAATCCACTTTTGTAGAGAACAGGCAGCAAGATGCGCTTGATCGATTCGAAGCATTTGTGGATAACCAGAACGTGTCAACCCGTGATCATGAGCAATTGTATGCTTGGATAAGACATGAGCGCTACTTAAATCTGTATATTTTTGCAAAAGACAAATTGATATTTTCCTCCAACACGGAGATTGATCCTGCCATTAATGAAGAGTTGTTAACTCAATTCGTGCCATCAAAAATACCCATCACCACCATCCATTTTGCGGATCAGGATGCCCAGATATACTTGGTTAGCTTTTATGAGTATCAATATTACAACCTCATTCTGATTATTGGTGTTTTCATAGCGGCCATTGTGTTTATTGTTTCCTTTCTACTGATGATTAATAAGAAAACATCTTATATTGGCGTGCTTGAACAAGAGATCAAAATACTCGAAGGTGGAAATTTGGATTATTCGATTACGATATCGGGAAAGGATGAACTGTCATCTCTGGCCCAGAGTATTGATGAGATGAGGAAATCATTTGTGGAGCGGCTGGGCAGCGAGGAGAGGGTCAGGATGGCCAACCGTGAATTGATCACGGCGATTTCCCATGATTTGCGAACACCACTCACGATTCTATTAGGATATATGGATATCATAGAGCTCAACAAATATAAGACACATGAGGATCTATTGCAGTATATTCATAATAGCCGGGAGAAGGCTTATCAGATCAAAGTGTTGTCGGACAAACTATTTGAATATTTTACGGTATCCTCGGCCGCTGAAGAAGAGGAAGTAGAATTTGAAATGTATGAGGGCAGAGCGCTTATCGATCAACTCATAGATGAGCAATTAGTGGTTTTGGACGATATAGACGTGCAGGTTCAGACAGATGCACATCATGAGGAGTTTTTGCTGGAAATCAATCTGGTCGCCATGCGTCGCGTAATGGATAATATATTTTCAAATATTCGAAAATACGCCGATCCAGGGCATCCCGTTCATATCCAGATTTCTTTGAGGCAACAATGGGTTATTCTTGAGGTGGAGAATAAGATTAAACGTGTTGGCAAAAAGAAAGATAGCAACGAAATTGGACTCGTTAGTTGTCAGAAAATGATCCAGCAGCACAACGGGACGTTGACGGTGTCGCAGGAAAAGGATATCTTTTCACTACAGATTATGCTACCTGTCATCATCAACAAACCAACACAGACTCATATATAACGGATCTCTTGAAATGATGCTGAGTGTTCGTGGAATCCATCTTGCTGTCTAATTTTGTTACCTTAGGGTGCTGTAGTGGAGGAGCTTGCTAAATAGGCGTAGGAGAAAGAATATCGCTCTACCATTCACACTATACAAAAAGAGCCATGCGACAGCATGGCTCTTACATATATTGCGAGAGGGCAAACCTCATGTTTTAAACAACAGGTGCATTCTGTTTCTTGAAATATTGTTCAATTAAAAACGCGAGCATCGGTCCGGGCTCAGCCTTCTGTAATTGAGCCTGATCGCCAAATTCTATTAGATACGGCTGTTCCGTAGTACAAGGAGTCCAATGAGGCATCAGCTTTCCGGTGGAGTCCGAACCGTTTGGGTCACCTGTAGCAATAAAGTTGGATAAGTAATTACACATCTGGCGAGCCAGATCATAATGCTTGCCTGTGAAAGGCCGCCAGCATTTGGCAAGTGTTTCGAAGAAGAACCACAGATCAACGGAGTGAAAAGTACCTGGCTGATCCCAGCCCGGAATCTCGGCGTCGAAGTTATAATAGTAGAGAGGCGTTTCAGACGGATGACCGCTGTTCGCGCGGATGGCGAGCAGAATGGCATGTTGGATCATGCGGACCGATGCTTGTTGCAGAGCATGTTCGATTTGGCCGGAATCAGCCTCACATAGTTGCAAAAAGGCAGGAGCATCCTCGCCAAACAGCTCCACAGCCATCTGCTTCAGTTCTTCCAGATTGGTTGCGGCGGGACGGGTCCAAAATTCGGAAGACGTATGCCCCAGCATTACGGGTATCGCCTCGCGCTCCTGCTGAACAAAACGAGTAAACGGATCGCCTGCGCAGAATTGTTCGTCGATGACGGTTCCCCAGAAGCTTTTGTATTCGAGTGCTTTATCACGGAGATATTCAGCATCCAGTTGTCTCGCCTCAGCCAGGGAAGATACACCCAGGAAGCCGAAAAATTCAACCCCTGCTTGCTCTGCATCCCTTAGTGTGGAGCGGACAGAAGGCACGCGGACCTTCGGGTACAACTCGGTAGCTATACCGCTCATGATGACGGCTCGCTGGAACAAGCCTTTATTTTGAGGAGAGGTCATCTGGCTGAGTACACTTCCTCCGCCTGCCGACTGTCCGCCGATGGTGATCTGGTCTGGATCACCGCCAAAGGCGGCAATGTTGCGTTTGACCCACTGGGTACCTGCTTGTTGATCAAGATGACCAAAGTTGGCGGGTGCATGTGGGGATTCGGCACTAATCTCAGGATGGCACAGGAAGCCAAAGGCATTCAGTCGATAATTAATCGTCACAACGACAATACCTCTACGAGCGATTCGCTCGCCATCAAATTCCATTTCGGCCGTATGGCCGACTTGCAGGCCCCCGCCAAAATACCAGACAAAAACAGGCAACTTCTCGTCCGTACGCTTGGCGGGTGTCCAGACATTCAGATACAGACAATCCTCGTCCATGGGCAGGTCGGGATCAACGGCCCATTCGCGGGTATAGATATTGTTATCATCGATGACTGTTGGGGCTTGCATGGAGATGGGGGCAAAATCAAAAGCTTGCAGTACACCTTCCCAGTTCGACTGCGGTTGCGGAGCGCGCCAGCGGTTCTCACCTACAGGAGGTGCGGCAAAAGGAATTCCCTTGAAGCTGGTAATCCGCGGGTCCGCCGCGGGCAGTCCTTGCACTTGTCCATGTTCTACCGTAACCATTCTAAGCATACAACATTCTCCTCTCTGGATTTAGCGTGTAAGCGTTACCGAACATTTGATCAACGTGGCATTAGAAAGGGGGAATCAAGGTTGAATCCGATTTGGCATGAGAGCAGTAGAGCCAGTAATTTGTATTTTATCAGCGGTGGTCACAAGCCAGCTAACCCTCACCAATGGGGGCCAGGCGTGCGTGACGTTTATGCGCTGCACTATATTATCCGCGGCCAAGGGACGCTGGAGACGGGCGGCCGCGTTTTTCGGCTCGTTACGGGGGAAAGCTTTATCATATTTCCGCAAAAGGAGATTTACTATTATCCAGACCCGCAAGATCCATGGGAGTACGTCTGGGTGGAGTTTAGCGGTGAGGATGCCGGGCGGTTGCTGGGGCTGACACAGCTCTCAGAGGTACAACCCGTGGTGACGGTCTCGCCGGAGACATTGCAGCCTTTTTTCCACCTTGCCTGGAACGCGGGTGCATCATCTTATGAATTACTGCGGGCGGATGCACGTTTGCGTCTGCTGCTCTCCTACTATATGGAGCATTATCCGAAAGAGCCGCAGGTGGACGCCAAGGATTATGTCTGGCTGGCGAGAAAGTACATCGAGCATAACTACTGGAAGCCAACATTGACCGTCACCGAGATCGTAAAGGCAGTTAATCTGGAGCGCAGTTATTTGTTTCGTCTGTTTAAGGCAGCAACCGGCAAGTCTGTTTTGGAGTATATTACATCCTGCCGAATCGAGCGCGCCTGTGAACTGTTGAAAACGTCGGGCCTGCCGATTCAATCGGTAGCTTATTCTGTCGGCTACAATGATCCGTTATATTTTTCCAAAGTATTCAAGAAAGCAACTTCACACACGCCAACATCGTACATGATGCTGCACGGGACCAAGGCATAACGTTAACGGAACAGGGCGCAGTTCCCGGACTCTCGGAAATAACGGATCAGCTTCTCAATAGGCTCACGTCCACAGTTCAGCTTCACTCCTATACAATCAATGCACAGAAATTGCTGGGCAGAGCGCGAGATCAATTTGAGGTAGATGCCCACATCGTCTGAAGAGAGCGGGACCTGACAGGAGGTGCACAGGCGATGTTGAGCCATCTATTTCACCAGTTTGGCACGCACAAGTAAACAATCATGTGCTGCGACAACGGGAGCGAAGCGTTCACGGAATACGCCAAGCTCTTGATGTTCCCAGCAGTCATACAGGGACAGGGCATAACCGGCAGCGTAAGGCAGACCCATATCCCAAAATTGCAAAGACAATTCCCGCTGGCTGTCGCTCAGGTTGAAGAAACCAATAGCTAGATCTCCATCTGTGAGTACCTTCACCAGCATAAATACATCGTCCGTGTGAAACCATTGCGGTTCTGGTTTAATGCGGTAAGCTCCGCGCGCTTCTACATCCTGATTGATAGCGATCAGGTCAGGATTCAGGAGAATATCTTTTGTAATCTGGTTAGCCTTGCGCACGTCACATCCGATCATTAATGGGGAACCCATCATGGACCAGAGAGAGAAGTGGGTTTTATATTCGATGTCGTTGCATCCGCCAATGCTGCCAATATAATCATTGTTGCTTCCACCGTACATACCTACAATCAGCATATCCATGTCGTTATGGCAGAAGGAGCCGGTGTAGCTTTGTTTGCCCAATTGAGACAGGGCAAGTTCCTTCACCGAATCCCAATTGTCACGGATATCGCCGGTGGAGCGGTACATATGAGCCCCCGATTCGCGAATCCAATCGTATACATCGTCAGCTCCCCAGTTGCAGGCGGAGAACAGGATATCGCGTCCGCAGTTTTTGAGCGCAAGGCTCATCCGTTTGTACAGCAGTTCTCCTGAGATATGGCGCGGCTTGAAGCAGTAATCATACTTCAAATAATCAACGCCCCATTCGGCAAAAAGGGCAGCATCCTGGAATTCATGCTCGAAGCTGCCTGGATACCCGGCACATGTATGTGTACCCACGCATGAATACATGCCGAACTTCAGTCCTTTGCTATGGATATAATCAGAAAGCGCTCTCATTCCACTCGGGAATTTCTCCGGGTCAGCCACCAGATTGCCACTCGCATCACGTTCCTTCAGGCTCCAGCAATCATCAATGACAATATACTCGTAACCAGCGGCCAGATAACCTTCCGATACAAACACATCAGCGACATCCCGAATTAATTGTTCGTTAATATCCCACGTAAAGGTATTCCACGAATTCCAGCCCAGGGCAGGGGCAAAGCCTAACACTTGATTGTTGCTCATGCTCTCGCATCCTTCCTCATCTCGGTTTTGTTAACAACACTAAACTGAACATAAACGATGAGTGACGTATCCTGCCATAGCTTAACGTTGCTTGGACATGGACATATGTTGCTCTGCTTGTGCTGGGGGAATTCCCTCTTCCAATCAGGCTCTGGGCAGGTATTCAGAAGTTGCCGGTAGAAGCATAAGAAAGGAAAAATGTCTGTCTGTGAAGAAGTTATATCTATCTTTTCAGGGATCTGTGCGAAACAAGGGTATAGATGTTATGATCGGTGATAATGCTCGAACAGGATGTCAGAGCAACAGGGAAATCTGAATAGTATTCAGTTCTTTCAGGAAAAATACCCCAGTGGGGAATCCCTCATACGAATGGTAACAATCCCGCCGGGACGATTATGCATATGGCAGAAGGGTTCCAATTGGATAATGTGCAATTTCCCATCGGTTTTTCGTTAAACATAAGTGTCTGTTTGATATGATCAGATATATAATTTATAGGATTGGGAGTGTCACGAAATGAATCTAGATGAAGTGATGCAGGAGCTTGAAGCGCTGGGCAAAGAACGAACGAAAAAAATCTATATCTCCAATGGTGCGCATGAACCGCTATTTGGCGTGGCAACCGGGGCGATGAAACCAATGGCGAAGCGGATCAAAAAGGATCAACCTTTGGTAGAGCAACTATATGCAACGGGGAATTATGATGCGATGTACTTTGCGGGCGTGATTGCCGATCCTCAAGCGATGACGGAAGCTAATTTTGACCGTTGGATTGACGCTGCTTATTTTTACATGATCTCTGACTTTATCGTTGCTGTGACGTTAGCCGAGACGGATATTGCTCAAGAAGTTTCGGATAAGTGGATCGCCAGCGGAGATGAGCTGAAAATGTCAGCAGGATGGAGCTGTTACTGTTGGTTACTCGGCAGTCGAAAGGATGCTGAGTTTTCGGAGAATAAACTGATGGAGATGCTGGAACAGGTGAAAAAGACGATTCACGAATCTCCGGAACGAACGAAATATTCGATGAACAATTTCCTGTATACCGTTGCAACATCCTATCAACCGTTGCACGATCAGGCAGTGGAGATAGCCAAGGCTGTGGGACCTGTCGAAGTGAACAAGGATAAGCCCAAGAGTAAGCTGCTGAATGCCTCTGAGAATATCCAAAAGGCAGTGGAAAAAGGGCGGACGGGGTTCAAGCGTAAATATGTAAGATGCTGAAATTTTCGCCGTAGCGTCAGTTTTAACATACGGAATATATGGTTATCGTAGGATTGAAATCCACAATCTCCATGTTATAATGAGGACAGAAACAGCTTATAATGCAAAGAGAGCCGTGCGCTAACACGACTCTCTGATGCAATAGCCGCTTTTAAGGGCGGTGGGCTTAACAAACAGGGTACCGACTAAATAGACCGCATCCCTTAGCCAGAGGGCGGTCTATTTGTCTTTATTGGACAGCAACGCTACAATCAGCAAACCGAAGGTAAGCATTAGCATAATTGCTTCAAATACTGTCACAAGGCATCACCTCCCTTCCGGGAGATTAGCCGACCGCCCATATAAGCCTTTCCATTGCTCTGTGAGTATACCATATTTTTCTTGGAGCTAATAGATGAACAATAATTCGTTTTTATAAAAGTTTGGGAATGTTAATGACCTCGTACTTTGAGTGCGAGAAGAGCGTTACGGTGGCTAGTATGGAAGTTATTTAGTTGCAAACAGATAAGAAAAACACGCCATTTATAGGCGTGTTTTTTGTTGACAGCTAGTTAATAAGCATATAGCAACATCGAGGCTACATATCGTTCCTTTTAACCATTTCTTTGGCTTGCTGCCTGCCCGCCGAGAGAAAGCTGTCGCTAAGCTCAGGATCACTAACAGAGCGTGCAAGTACAAGCGAACCAACCATTGTACTGAACAGTGCACGACCGCTGGACATATCGATCTCAGCCAGATTGGAGATAAAAGTGATCATCCGCTCCAATTCATGGGTGAACACCTGCCGAACCTCTTCGGACGAACGGGATATTTCGCTGGAAAGGGCGGGGAAAATACAGCTCATTTCTGTTTGGTCGCGGTGATACGGACTCAAATAATAATCGATTACTTTATTGATTTTGGGATTTTGCTCTTGCTGATCAGCCACGTTCTGTAGAAGTGCAATGGTATCACTGATGGCATATTCGCAGGCTTCGGCAACTAATTGTTCCTTGTTGTCAAAGTGTGAATAGAACCCTCCGTGAGTTAATCCAGCTCCCTTCATAATAAACGGGACACTCACCTCCTGGATACCATTGGTGCGAAAAGCTCGAGCCGCACTTTCAACAATCTTACCTCGTACTTTTATCTTATGTCCTTTGGGATAGGGCATGATCATTCACTCCATAGTTTCATCATTATGCTTTTTAAAATATTATAGTCATCATAATAAAGCCTGTCAATTTGGCGACTGAATATCAGTTGATTTAGAAAAGGGCCAAATACGGTTGTTGACGGTCTTAAAATATGATGGTTATAATATATTACGGTCATCATATTTTAAAATGACTTCAAATCGGGAGGTATCAGAATATGAGCAAGCTTGAATCTGTGGATACGTTAGTTATTGGATCAGGTCCAGGGGGATATGTGGCGGCGCTTCGTTCTTCGCAGTTGGGGATGAAGACGGCGATTGTTGAACGTAAACAGCTCGGCGGGGTCTGTACACATGTGGGTTGCATACCATCCAAAGCCTTAATTGCGGAATCGCATCGCTATGATTGGTTCAGACAGTTCAATCAAACTGACTCGGCAGCGACATTTAAGACTGCTCAGGATTTTAAACAGGGGGTTGTGAATAAACAGGCAGGTGGCGTCCACTATTTGTTAAAGACTGCGGGTGTGAACATTCTGGAAGGAGAGGCCCGTCTGGTGGATGAGCACACAGCCATGATCCAGCAAACTGGACAGGAGCAAATCATTTCTTTTAGAAATCTGATACTGGCAACGGGGTCTAGTCCAATTGAGCTGCCAGCATTTCCAGTTGGAGGTCGTATCTTGTCTTCCACAGAAGCACTGTCTTTGGGGGAGGTTCCGAGTAGTCTGATTGTTATCGGCGGAGGTTATATTGGTGTGGAGCTTGGACAGATGTATGCGAAATTCGGAACAAAGGTAACGATTCTTGAGGGTGGCGCACAAGTGTTGCCCGGATTCGAGGCGGAACTTGCAGCCCCTGTAGTCAAACAATTGAAGGCGGATGACATCAACATCGTAACCGGAGCGATTGCCGAAAAGGTGGAGCAGAATGCGGATTCCGTTACACTGCATTATTCAAAAAATCAGGAGCAACAACAAGTTACAGCAGAATATGTACTGGTTACAATCGGCAGGAAACCCAATACAGACGGCCAGTTAGGACTGGAACGCATAGGTGTGCCCGTAACGAACAAAGGACTGGTTGAGACGGATGAACAGTGCAGAACGGTTATCCCGCACATTTATGCCATTGGAGATATTACAGCCGGTCCGGCACTTGCTCACAAGGCATCCTATGAAGCCAAAGTAGCTGCAGAGGCCATTGCGGGTCTCACCTCCAAAGTGGATTACAAGGTGATTCCGCTTGTTGTCTTTTCTGATCCGGAGCTATCCAGTGTTGGAGTAAGTGAGACGGAAGCCAAAACACAGGCCATTCCAGTGGTTATTGGAAAATCTTCTTTTGGAATCAACGGAAGAGCATTGGCGTTAAGGGAAACCGAAGGTTTTGTGAAAATAGTGGCTGACCCGACTTCAGGAATTGTCATTGGCGCGCAAATCGTCGGCGTGGAGGCATCTACACTGATATCGGAGCTCGCACTTGCGATCGAGATGGGAGCAACCGTGGAAGATCTGGCCATGACGATTCACCCTCATCCCACTTTGGGAGAAGTGATCATGGAGGCAGCCGAGAACGCGGTCACCAAAATGAAAAAGCAGAAATAGTCAGCAAATTTAACCATACACGAGGATTGGGAATGGGAGAGATATAAGAATGAAGATAAAAGCAGGTTTGTATATCGGAATTGCGATGGTGCTCATTGTTGGAGGTTCACTTTTGGCTGTTAAAGGAAAGGATGCTGTAAGTCAGGCCGAGAGCCGGAAACAAGGCATACTTGAGGCAGAGCAAACGACATTATTTTATCAGAATAGTCCCGGGACGATTGCAGAGGCGGGTGCGTCTGAAGGTGACTCTGTGAAAGAGGGAGAGGTACTTTTCAAAGTGAAATCAGCTGGGGAGGGAGATAAGGAGGTACTCGCACCGTATGACGGATTGGTTGACCGAGTTAATGTAGAGAAGGGGGATCAAGTCCAAGCAGGAGTCCCGCTAGCAGTTGTGCAAAAGAATACGTATTACACCGACCTTTACATACAGGAAAGTGAAATTCAACAGCTTGAAGTGAATCAAAGCATTGATGTTCATTTCCCTTATTTGGATCAGCCAACGCAGGTGAAGGGGAGCGTTATTTCTATCTCAACTGCTCCTCAGTTTGCGAACTTGCGTATGTCGCGGGAAAAAGGGCAAGCCGATTTAAGTATGTTTCTGGTCCGAATATCGATGGATTCGAATACCGATTTGCTTCCGGGGATGACAGCAGAGGTGAAAATTGATGAAATCACTGATTGACGAATGGAAGTACGTCGCGGACAGTAAGTATATACGGCTAATTTTTATTGGGCCAATGATTGCAGCCCTATTTTTTGGATTAATCTTCTCGCAGAATCAACTTAATAAATCACCAGTTGTGGTTATTGATGAGGATCATAGCGAATATTCACGGCAATTGATCTCCAAGATAAATGCGTCACAATATATGAGCGTCAAAAGCGTATATGCGAGCCGAATGAGTCCTGAAACATTGCTTGCCAACGAGCAGGCTGTAGCGGTCATTATGCTTCCCAATCAGTTGGGATTGCGTCAACAACAAGGGAAATCGACAAATATCGGCATCTTGATGGATAACACGATGCCCTCGGGGTTAACCGGTATTCGCACTGCGATTCAGGAGATCATCCAGACAGAGAATATGACCCTTTCCATGACACGTCTGATCCAAAAGGGGATGGATGCCGAGACAGCTAAAGGAATCGTGTCACCGTTATCCCTTCAGCAACGGATGCTGTTTAATCCAACCTCCAGTTATGTCGGTTTTATGGTGCTTGGATTTGTAAATATCGTAGTATTGATGATTACGACAAGCGCAGCGGGCTCAATTGTACCCCGGCTTCGTCAGGAAGGGAAACTGTTTGTAAACGGAAGGTCACCTTTCCAGCTATGGGTTCGGAGTGTACCTTACACTGTGTTGAGTTCGCTTTCGCTACTTCTATCCTATGGATTATTAAAGCAGGTGGGGGGAATGCGGTTTGAAGCAGAGGCTTATCTTTTTATCATTCCGTTAGTTGTTTATGCTTTTGCCTTGTCACTCATGGGTATGCTGATTGGATACACTGCCAAAGATATGTCGAAAGTAAGCCTACGAACCAGTTTTGTATTGTATCCCTCCTTTTTGGCTACGGGAATTCAATTAACGCCGCTGGCGTTCCCAGAACCGTTCCAAATGTTCGCATGGGCATTACCCATGAACTGGCTTAACCGTCTGATTCGTGGAATGGCGTTTAGGGACGGGGCGCTGACAGCCTACAGTCAGGAGTTGGGGGCATTGCTGATTATTATTGGCGGAGTGTCCTTGTTTATGGGATTACTGTTTCTGCGGGAAACAAGGAAAGTTTCTTCCAGCAGAGCACCCCTGTTGAATACGGATATATTGCCGAGCAGTAATTAATTATTTAAGAATTGTTAAACAACGAAAAAAGACGCACGGGAATCATTCCTGTTGCGTCTTTCTGTTTTCTTTTAAATCTCATTCGTGCTCCCATACGGCGAGCTATTTTCCATATTCAAAAATGGATCGTGATAAAGAGGGAAATACCATAGATTGTTTCTCATTAATCGTCATCATTATATGATATAATTTCTCACTGAGAGTACAGAAATGGAGAGCAAGAACGGCTTGGTCCAGCTACTCCATAGCTGCGCCCATTTGTGACCTACTGCTCAGATGAAAACTTCCAAGGGAGCACTGGCTTTTAGGATATAGAGCTGCACGCAGATAAAATTATATATTGTGGGAGTTGTCTAACGAATCATGAATAAAAAAGAAGTCGCGCATATACGCAAGCAATTTAAACTCGATCACGATCTACTGAATATTTACGATATTCTCAACGTGTATATTACGAAGGAAACGAATGAGGTTTATCACTGGGAGCGTCACCCGTTCGAACTGGTGGACAGAGAGAAGCAGGAGCTGTACATGGGCAATTTCAAAAAATTGCTGACAGGCGATTTGGATCAGAAGTTGTTTGAGTTGAAGTTCCAGGAAGCGGCGGAGGACCCGGCACAGGTATTGCTTCACCAGGCTCTGGTAACAGGTGATCCGGATGAATGGCAGGATCTGATGCTGCTGCTCGTGGATCGAATGTTGGTGGACACGAAGTTTGAGCGGGATATGGTAGCTACGTTCGTGCGTGGACAGTATTATCTGCCAACCAAGGCTAGAAATGAAGCTACGGAAGAGAGTGAGAAGAATGAGGTGTTCGCCCATCCGTTCATTCTGTGCAGCGTGAATTCCACGGAGAAACAGCGGAAGACACTCTTGTTTGATTACGTGGAGAGAGAATTCAAATACAACATTATTGTCGATCCGATTATCAAATTAAGCACGCCAGAGCAAGGGTTCCTGTACCCTAGCGTGACGGACAACTACTCCGATGTGAATCGTGTACTGTATTGTACAGGGAAATCCAATTTCCCGGATCCGCATTTTGTTGAAAATGTATTGAATGGAGAAAGATCCGTTACCGCACTGGAAGAACGGGCGATCTTCGAAGATATCGTCAAGGAAGTGGCTGGTGAACAGTTCGATTCAGCCACCATTGCACATGTATACGAGGAGATCAACCGAGTCATCGAGATTAACGAAGAGTCCCATGAGGAAGAACCTCCAAAGCTGGATTATAAAGATCTGGAACGTGTACTGACCGCAAGCGGTATAGAGGATCTGACAACGGAGAAAGTAGAACGTGCCTTCGAAACCATCGTTGATAACAAGAACTATGAGATGAAGGCAACCAGTGTTATGCCGAAGTTTACGTCCAAGTCCATTAAGATTGAGACCAAGGTTGCTACGATTTCGGTTAGCCCGCAAGACCTGAGATATGTGAAGCAGGTAAATTATCAAGGCAGACGTTGCATCATGATTGAAGTGGACGAAGATGTTGTGATTGAAGGCTTTACCCTTAATACAGAAAAACTTATAAATGAGTAATTGATTCTAGACAATGATGATGTAAAATCATCAGTTATGGACGAATAAACGTCCATTTATTGCAAAAAGCCCAAGCCAAAAGCAACACTGAACTGCTCCTGTCATAGTAGACCGTAGAAGACTACGATGGGAGCAGTTCATTATCGCCAATGCATGGGCTTTTTTGCTGTTTCATGACTGTCGCAGCAGTTGTTTGATATCCGCTGCCGGACTGGAGCCAAGCTCCTCTTTGAGCAATTCCTCCAGCACCAGATACTGTCGCTGTGCTTCGGTTCTTCGTCCAAGCGACAGATACAACAGGATGATCTCGCGATGAATATCTTCCCGAATCGAATCAATCTGGAGGATACGTTCAAAATAATACAGCGCCCGTAACGGCTCGCCTGCCTTCGCGTGATAGTGGGCCGCAGTTTCCATCGTCAGGATGAAATCCAGCTCCAGCTGTCTGGACCACGCAAAAGCCCACTCATAATGCCTTCCTTTCAGAAGTTCACCCGTATACAACGTATCCATCCGCTCGAAGAGCTCGGGGCGATGTGCCGAGGCCTGACGCATCTGCCGGAACAAAGTCTCGAACTCGTACAGATCACAGTTAATCGCTTCCCGGTCGATACGGATACCGTTTCTGTCCTTGAGAATGATCGGCACGTCACTGTTATCACCGATGGCACGCCGCACGTAGTACAGTGTGGAATTGATGTTCGTCCAGGCCTTCTGCGGACTGAGGTCCTTCCACAACGTATCAGCCAAGGCATCGCGGGTGGTTGATTTGGTATACAGCAAGAATGCCAGCAATTCTTCCGTCTTGGGCGTTCTAAGCTTGATGGGACTGTCTGCTCCGGCTCCGCCGAACACGGTGAATTCACCGAACAGACGAACGTTCAGTTTGGGTCCAGGCACCGCTGGTTCAGGTGTTGTCACGGACTTGTGAAGCTTTTCCTGCAACCGTTTGATGCTGCGGTTCAGTCGCTCAGCCGTGACCGGCTTGATGACGTAATCGATGACCTCTTTGTCGAAGGCCTGCACCGCATATTCCTCATAACCGGTCACCAGCACGATTGGAAGCGAAGGATGATGTTTACGCAGTTCACCAATGAGTTGCATACCCGAGATGCGAGGCATCGTAATGTCCAGAAATGCCGCATCGAAGCTATTCTCTGCCGCATATTCACAGGCTTCCTCCGGGTCATGAAACGCACGAGATACCTCGACTTCTCCACTTTCTGTCAAAATACGATTCAGTCGCTTCAGCGACAAATCCTCATCGTCCACGATGATGACTTTCATCTTCATGTTTCATAACCCCCGTTCCCATCTGTGCTTAGACGTTGATTTGGAAGATCAAATGTAATCCGCGTTCCCTCGCCGTCCAGACTTTCCATCTGAAGGTGTCTGCCATACAGCAGGTTCAACCGGCTGGAAATATTCCATAGTCCAACGCCGTTACTGCCGTCCGTGGATTGCCGAATTTCGTCCATCCGTTGCTTGGTTATGCCGATTCCGTTGTCCTCGATGGTGAACCGTGTTTCCGTATCATTCAGATTGCGGATAGACAACATGACCCGACCACCGCGAATGCTGGACATCAGCCCATGCCGAATCGCGTTTTCGATCAGGGGCTGTAACGTGAGCGGTGGAATGTCCATATTCCGGTTCACGTCCGCATCTACATCGATAATGACCTCCAACCTTGAGCCAAAGCGGGCTTGCTCTATGGCTACATATGCCTCGATCATCTCCAGTTCGTTCATCAGGCTAGTTTTTGAGTCCAGATGTTTAAAGTGCACACTCCGCCGTAAGTAACTCGATAATTGCAAAATCAATTGTTCTGCCCGATTCGGCGCATCCACACACAATTCGGCAATGGCGTTCAGGGCGTTATACAGAAAGTGTGGGTTCATCTGAGACCGCAAAAAAGATATTTCCGCATCTCGCGCAGCTTGCACGGATGTTTTCATCCGAGTCAAACCGCCGATCCGTGCCAGCAGTTCCTCCGATTCGAACGGCTTGGATACAAAATCATTGGCGCCTTTCTCCAAGGCCAGCTTCAATTGATGGGCTTTATTACTCGCCGTCAGCATGAGTACAGGTAACTCGGAAGGAGAGAAGCGCTCCCTGATCCGTTCCAGCAATTCGTAACCCGACATGTCAGGCATCATGATATCAGCAATGACGAGATGCACGGCGGGAAGCTGGTCCAGTAGCTCCAGGACCGAGGGTGAGCGTGAAGTGACCGCATAACTGTAACCTTCCAGCTTCAAGAGATTCACTATTGTCTGCAAATTAGCTGAGTCGTCATCCACAACGATGATCCATTCGTCTTTATTCCCTTGTACAATCGTTGGTTCTTCGAACCGGAGTAGCCGATTACCAGGACCTGTAGGAGCGATGGTAAGTGGCATGACGTTGGAACGTTTCTCTCCTTTATTCTCTGCCAGCGGAAAGGTCAGGATGAACGTAGCACCCATGCCGGGTGCTGATTCCGCATGAATGGTTCCGCCATGCAGCTCGACCAGCTTGCGTGTAATGCTTAGTCCTAGACCGGTGCCTCCAGCAACGACTGGCCCCGTATCCGCTTCCTGCTCGAACGGCAGGAAGATATGTTCCAGCTTGTCCGTACCGATACCACGACCGGTATCCACAATGCGTATTTCCGCTTTGCCTTGCACAACCGCAGCTTTGATGCTTACCGTGCCACGTTCCGTGAACTTAACGGCATTGCCGATCAGATTATGCAAAATCTGAATCAGTCGATTGCCGTCTGCATAGATCGGCGGGAAATGCGCCGGGATGCGGTTGATAAGCTCCACCTTTTTCGCGCCAAGCAGGAAGGAGTGCATACGCATGACCGATTCGACAAACGAGTACAGATCGGTCGAAGACCGGTGGAGCGGGATGTCGCCATGTTTCATTTTCGAATAATCCAGCAATTCATCGACCAGATAGGTTAATCGTCTGCCACTTCCCGTCACGATCGCCAGATTGTGCGCTTGCTCATCGGTAAGGGGACCTTCTGCGCCTTTAAGCAGGCTTTCACTGATGTTAACAATCGCGTTCAGCGGTGTTTTGAGCTCATGCGAAGTATTGGACAGGAAGTCGTCCTTCACCTTGTCCAGCAAGAGCAACTGATCTTTGAGAGTGCGGACCGTACGATAGGCCTCGAAGAACCGAAGCACCGCTAGAAACAGCATCAGGATGCTGAACAGGACAATGGAAGCCTGCCCGATGTTCATATTTTCCTTGAGCGAGATCGAGAAGAGATTAATGTCCAGACAATACAGCATGATGCTTAAGAGAGCTGCGTACCACAGAAAAGTAGACAGCCGTTCGCCTTTCTCACTGGTTAGGAACTGTTTTGCACATTGATACAGCAACCAGAGCAACATCAACGTGTACATAACGACGACGTAAGGCGCAGCCAGCCCGTAGATGGAAATAGGCAGGAGCGTGACCATACATAAGTAAGCTCCGAAGATGATCAGGATCAACGCCGTGAGCATACCGGACAGGATGCCTGTTTTGAATCGGTAGAAGTAAAAGGTTAACAGACCCAGACATGCCACAGAGCAGAAATCTTTTAATTTATAGAGTGTGCTAAAGGAGATTTCCGTGCCCGCCATCGATAACACACGTTCGCTGATCATGCCGTTATAGAGTGCATACAGCAGACAGATTAGACCAATCAGCAGCAGGGAGTCGTCCCTGTTTCGGTAGAGTGCAGACCCCAGGTAACTGATGAGGAATATGATCGAAATGGTAGCCAATACAGCAAGCGTGCCGAATTCAACGGCTGTGCTGATTTGATGTTTTTTCAGCATGGCTGCTTGTTCGCCGAAAAAGAGTGGCCCCGGAATGCCAGAGTCCGTGTAATCGTAATTAGCCACCCGGATCAAAATCTCAATGTCACCGCCATGATAGGGGAAAAAGCCAATCTGGGGGGAGTTGCCTGGTCGGTAACCTGCGGATTTTGCCACGGCATGCCCGTCTTCCAGCAGCTTGTTGCCATTGATGTAGATTTCGCTGGCAAAACGGATGTTCATTTTTTTGATCGCCAGTGTTCCTTCAACAGGTGCATTACGCAGCACCAGTCGATACGTGGCGAAGCCGTGGGTTGGCAGTCGTTCACCATCCACTTTAAGTCGATTCCAGGAGCCGGGAACGGTTGCATAAGTGTCGGGTGCTTTCGTTGGACCAGCCTGATTCGATGTTGCAGATTCGTCAGGAAGCAATCGCTCCCAGTAAAATTCCCACTCCCCGTCCAGCTTGATCCGCTCGTCTTGTTCAGGGTCCCAGGCCGAGAGGTCCAGAACACCTTGACGGGCATGAAGCGCAGCAGATTGTGGTTCTCTGATCGTTGACAGCAGCAGTACGGTAATAGCGAGTACAACAGTCAGGACAACACCTGAAATTTTTAATAACACGAAATGCTGCTCCTTTAGAGATTGTTCAATCCTTTGGTAGCTTCGGACAAAATCTCTTGTATTCTATCGGCATTGTAGCGAATATCTCTGGGGGGTGCAATCACATTTCGACAAATTTCCTCATACCCACCCCGTGAATTCCAATATCGACGCTTTTGCAGACTGTGCTTCTGTATGAGCGCCTTTGCGCCAGGCTTTGGGTGATTCTCCCATCAGTTTGGCGAAGCAACGGTTAAAGCTGGAGATGGATCGGAAGCCGACCTGCTCAGAGATGGACAGAACGGAGGCCTCCGTGCTTTTTAATCGCTTGCACGCCTCTTCGACCCGGGTACTATTCAGAAAATCGAGCGGTGTGGTTCCCATAATTTCATGGAACTTGCGGCGAAAATGCGTTGTACTCAGATGACACAGTTCAGCGAGGTAATCGATGGTCACAGGCATCATATAGTTTTTGGTGATAAACTCCAGCACGGGTGAGATGACCAAGTTACCTTGGAGGTCTCGTTCCCGTTCCTGATCCTGAGATGACAAGCGCTCGCTGCTCGCATGAATTCGAAGCAGTTCGATATATAGAGACATCAACAAGCCGTACGCGCTCTCCCGATAGTAGGGGGACTGCTGCTTCATTTCTTCTACTACTGATGTTGCGAGCATGTGAATTTTGGGATGTTGTTCTTTATTCAGGATGCAATTGGTCCCCTGAATCGCCCATAAATTCGGTTCAATGTGAGTTTGTGCTGCTTTGAGCGAATGGCGGAAGAGTTCTTCCGGTGAAAAAAAGATATAAGCCCACAGGCTGGCGTTATTAGGTGAACTGTACGTGGTATGCGGAAGATAGCGGGGAATGAACGTGACATCGCCTGCTCGAAAAGGCACAGATTCTCCCTTAATCTCCATGATTCCTCCATCGGAATAACAGATGCCAATCTCCATGTGGTTATGGAAATGAAGATGCTCACTCTTGATATCGGATATTCTCCAGCGGTCTCCACTGAGTAACAGGACAGGAAAATCAATGGGCAGGCTATAGTGACGATATTCAATGACAGGTTTCTTCGGTTTAGGCATTTTCGAGGACTCCTATGTATAAATGATTGAAATTGCACAGTTTTGTTGTGAATATGCTTAGATTGAGACTATTTTACTGCGTACAATGGAATAAGTAAAGCGTTTACAAAAATGGACGGACACCTCTCAGGGTGCACTTGGGGGCGTGTGCGCAGGGAGAGGGGAATAACAATGCTTCAAGTGAAATATGACAGAGAACAGATTCTGCACGTAATCGAGAACGTTACCAAGAAAACACTGGATATGGATCTGACATGGGATTGGCCCGGTGGAGTGGCTTATTATGGTGTATCCAGAGCCTATCAAACGACAGGCAACCAAGAGATTCTGGACAGGCTGGTGAAATGGGCAGACGAATATATCGAGCTGGGGTTGCCAAGTTGGACGGTAAATACATGTGCTATGGGCCATGTGCTCATCACTTTATATGAAGAAACCGGGGATCAGAAATATTGGGATATTGTCCTCAGCAAAGTCGATTATCTCCAGAATCATGCACTTCGCTTTGGAGACAATGTGCTTCAGCATACGGTATCGGTTTCCAATGATTTTCCGGAACAGGCTTGGGCGGACACCTTGTTTATGGCGGCATTTTTCCTGCTTCGCGTAGGTAGCAAATTAAAAGATGAAGCCATGATCCAGGATGCGCTGAATCAGTATTACTGGCATATCAAATACCTGCAAGATCCGAGCAGCAGTCTGTGGTATCACGGTTATAACAATATCAACAAGGACCACATGTCCGGATTTTATTGGGGCAGAGCGAACGCTTGGGGAGCCTATACCATGTCTCAGGTGAAAGCGCAATTGAACGACTGGTACTTGTATCCGCAATGTATGGATGTAGAGTGTGCCCTTCGTGATCAATTGGCGGCTCTCAAGCTGGTACAGACCGAGAATGGCTTGTGGCGTACGGTTTTGGATGACGAAGAATCGTATGAAGAGGTGTCCGCTTCCGCGGGTATTGCAGCAGCGATGATCAACAACGGCAATCCACTGCATACCAAATACGTGCAAAAGGCACTGGAAGGCATCCTGAACAACATTAGCGAAGATGGACGCGTGCTTGGTGTATCTGGAGGTACCGCGGTGATGAAGGATCGGGATGGCTATCGCAATATTCCAAAAGACTGGATTCAGGGCTGGGGTCAGGGCCTGGCACTCGCTTTTCTGTCCGATATGTTGAGATAGGGAGGGAACCCAATTGTCCAAATTAACCAAAGGCTCCTTTACACTACCGGGAGAATCCGGTTATGAAGCACTGACGCTTGAACTTGCCAACCGCTGGGGTGCCGATGTGATCCGTGACAGTGACGGTACAAAATTGTCCGATGAGATTATCAATGCCGGATACGGCATCTATTCAACCATTTGCATTATTCGGGATCATAATGAGTGGGCATCCCGTAATCTGGATAAACTGCAGCAATGTTTTCTCATTACGAATCCTAAGGTTGCTGTGCAAGATTATGTATCCATCTATCTGATGGAGGACTTCTTTGCTGAACAATTCAGGGTGAATGATTCGAAAGAAGCGTTTAAGTATTGGCAAGTTTATGATCGAACGACTGGGGAAGAGGTGCCTAGAGGACAGTGGAATTATGAAAGGGAATCTGGCAATGTTGTCATTACCGGCGTTGCTCCTTGGCATAAATACACCGTGAGTTTCATGGTTTATCGGATATGGGAAGAGATTTCCATGTACAACCATACGACGAATAACTGGGACAAAGAGCATCTGATGCAGATTGACCCGATCTATACAGACACCCAAACCTATCTACTGGATTGGATGGAAAAGTGGTGCCAAGACCACCCGGAAACAACGGTTGTACGTTTTACGTCCCTATTTTATAACTTCGCCTGGATCTGGGGCAGTGATGAGCGGAATCGCCATCTGTTCTCGGATTGGGGTTCATACGATTTCACGGTAAGTTCGAGAGCGCTGGATCTGTTTGCTCAAAAATATGGGTACTCACTCTCCGCCGAGGACTTTGTAAATGGTGGTAAATATCAGGTCACTCATATGCCTGCGAATCAGCGCAAACTGGGTTGGATGGCATTTATCAATGATTTTGTGATTGAATTCGGTAAAAAGTTAATTGATATTGTACACAAGCATGACAAGCTGGCGTATGTCTTCTATGATGACAGCTGGGTGGGCATGGAGCCGTACAATGACCGCTTTGAGGAGTTTGGATTCGACGGCATGATCAAATGTGTGTTCTCCGGTTATGAGGCAAGAATGTGCTCAGGCGTTAAGGCTGATACCCATGAGATTCGCTTGCATCCCTACCTGTTCCCAGTTGGCTTAGGCGGGCTTCCTACCTTCAAAGAGGGAGGCGACCCTACCCTGGATGCCAAGAAATATTGGATTAATATCCGGCGTGCGCTGCTGCGTGAGTCGATTGACCGGATTGGACTGGGTGGATATTTGCATCTGGTTGAGCCTTACCCGGACTTTGTGGATTATATCGAGAAGATTGCCCATGAATTCAGGGAAATGAAAGAGCTGCATCAAGAGGGAAAACCATATCAGATCAAGACAAAGGTAGCCGTGCTGCATAGCTGGGGCAAGTTAAGATCGTGGACCTTGTCCGGTCATTTTCATGAAACGCATATGCATGATCTGATTCATGTGAATGAGGCATTAGCCGGGTTGCCTGTTGACGTGCAGTTTATTGATTTTGATGATATTTGTCAGGGGGCATTGAAGGATGTAGATGTCGTCATCAATGCCGGCTCTGCAGGTTCAGCATGGAGCGGTGGAGCGCATTGGAGTGACCACAAGTCTGTGGACTTATTGACCCAATGGGTGTATGAGGGTGGTACCTTTATTGGCATTAACCAGCCTTCGGCAATGGATGGGTACGACAGCTATTTTAGAATGGCGCATGTGCTTGGAGTGGATGAGGATACAGGTGCAAGGGTTGTTCATGGAAAATGGTCGTATGAGGTTAATGATGAGTATGGTTTGGTGCCTGAGGGGGCCAGCATACTTCCGAAAAATAACATTTATCTTACTGATGGATCAGCAGCTGTAGTGAATGAAACGGATGGTCGAATCACACTGTCCACACATGCTTTTGGAAAAGGAAAAGGGATCTACCTTCCTTCCTTCGAATTCAGCTGGGAAAATACAAGACTACTTCTGAATTTGATTCGATTTGGGGGCAATGAATTCCATGCAACAAAGTACATCACGGATAACTTGTATACCGAGTGCGCCTACTACCCCGAGAGCAACATATTGGTTGTGATCAATAATAGCAATCAGGTTCAGTCCACGACGATCCATACAGAGCATGGAAAACAGACCGTGGAATTGGAGCCGTATGATACGGTGATCACCAAAATTGGTTTAACAAAATCGGTATCCCCATAGAATAATGACTCGATAGACCGTATTCCTTAACCAGGGAGCGGTCTATTTTAGTTATTAGTTAAAAGAAACTTACTGTATAGTGTTAATACTATTTAGTAGAATATTTAAATAAGGATAGGGATCTTGAGCCCTAATATTTTATTGTTTTCATCTTTTCAAAGGAGAGAGTGCCCTAATGTACAGTTATAAATTGTTGGACAAAATAAGCATGGCAACACTTCACGAGGCGTTTGTGGATGCGTTCTCCGACTACCAGGTTAAAATGGATTTGCCTTTTTGGAAGTTTCAACAGATGCTCCAACGAAGGGGTTATCACCCCGAAATCTCTATGGGAGCCTTTAAGGATGAGAGAATGGTCGGATTTGTTATCAATGGACTTCGAAGCTGGAATGGAAAGGCAACTGCATATGACCTTGGGACAGGCGTTGTAAAAGATTGCAGACGGCAGGGCATTACAAGCAATCTGCTCTTGAATATTCAAAAGCTGTTAAAAGAAAAAAATGTAGAGCAATATTTGCTGGAAGTTATCCAATCCAACGAATCTGCAGTTCAGCTGTACAGTAAACAAAACTTCAAAATTCAAAGGGAATTTTCATGTTTCCAGTTGCAAAAAGATCAATTCATACCGCAAACGACCTGCACGGTGGAATGTGTGGAGAGAATCGATGTAGAGCAGTTTAAGGAATTTTGGGATGTGGAGCCCTCCTGGCAAAATTCAATTGATTCCATCTACGCTGTACCGGAGGCTTTTATCTATGTGGTAGCACGTCAGGATCACAGCATTGTTGGTTATGGCATTATAGATCAAAAAACAGGTGATATTCCCCAGCTTGCAGTGAACCAAAATTACCGGGGCAAAGGTATTGCAAGCAGCATCCTGACAGAGATGGTCCAACGCACAGAATCTCCTAGAATCAGTGTCCTCAATGTGGAGTCTCATCTGAAACCGATGGAAGATTTCCTCCTGGTCAAATCAGGTTTTGCATATCATGTGGGCCAGTACGAAATGCTCTTGAAATTATAACGAGATACCCGTTTCGACTTAAGATCAGATCGGGTTCATACGAAAATATGTGGGGTGTTAGTGTCTGTCTTGTTGGGCCAGTTGAACGGGAGGTTGATTAAAGGCTTCCCGGAAATCCTGGATTGCAGTATCCAACCCATCCTGTACTCGTTATAATAATGTTGATATATGACATGGTTAGAGGAGACAAAGACATAACATGAGCCGAAAGAAATACTGTAAGCGTATTCAGTTTCTGGATGATTGGAGTCTCAAAACCAAGTTGTACATATTGTTCATTTTTTGTGTGCTGGTCCCGGTCCTGGTCACAAATACCGTGTTTTACCAAAGCATCAAAGGTAACATTGAAGAGAAGGAGCATAGCCGATTCAATGAAATGCAGCAAAGGATCAAGTTCAACCTGCGGAACAGTATAGACAATAGCTTGTATGTGTCCAATTTTCTCTATACCGATGGAACGCTGAACCGGTTCATGGAGTTCAAGTATCGCGATCAGGAAGACTATTACTCTGCCTACTATGATATGCTTAGCAACAACAATCTGGTCAGGTACTACTACAGCTACCAGCAGGTGAATCAAATTACGTTTTATGTTGGCAATGATACCTTCGTTAATGGAGGAAACTTCATTAAGCTGGATGATGAGGTGAAGAAAAGTGATTGGTATCAAGCGCTGATGAACACAAGCGACCATATCATGATCTATTCGTATTTTGACAAACAGCAGGCGGAGATGTCGCAAAGTCAGGGAGGACGCAAAGTAAGCATTATTCGTAAGCTGGATTACTTTGGGGAGCAGCAGGTTGAAAAGGTGTTAAAGGTTGATCTGGACTACGCTTTCATCAACAAATCGCTTAAAAATGAGGGAGCCAATGGGAAGGTGTATGTCGTTTCGGATGGCAGGGTCATTTTCTCGAACGATTCAAAAATGAATCAGATGCGCAAGCCATTTAATCTGATTGCAAACAGTTCAATTGATCCTGTTCAATCCATGCAATCGATTCCAGTCGTATCCGAGGATTGGCAGATTGTCGTCAGCACGGAGAAATTGGACGTTCTGTCGGAGATTGTTAATTCCAAGCTTAATTTGACTTTACTAATCATTCTTAATCTGTTGGTGCCGACACTGCTAATTTGGTTGATATCCAGATCACTGGTCATCAGAGTTGATCGGATAGCAGAGCACCTGGATCAAGTGAAGCATGAGAAATTTGAGGTGATATCGGGACCTGTGGGCAAAGACGAGATCGGCAGCCTGACCCATAGTTATAACATGATGGTCATCAAGATCAAGAACCTGATTGAGATTGTGTTTAAGGGCCAGGTGGAGCGGCAAGCCCTTGAGCTCTCCAAAAAGCAGGCGGAGCTGAAAGCCCTTCAGAGTCAGGTGAATCCCCATTTCATGTTCAACACGCTTGAAACGATCCGTATGCGGAGTTTGATCAAGGACGAGCTTGAAACCTCCGATGTCATTCATAAACTGGCACTGCTGTTACGTCAGACGATCAATTGGGGCGATGATCTGATTACAATCGCAGAGGAAATCAATTTTGTAGAGAGTTATCTGAGTATCCAGCAGTATCGCTTTGGTGAAAAGTTGCAATTTGCAATCCGGATCACAGACGAATCCATTGCTGCCATGATGATACCCAAGCTAACCGTTCTCACCTTTGTGGAGAATGCTTGTATCCATGGCATTGAGGGGACTTCGAATGATGGGGTCGTGGAGGTATTATTCGAAATTCGAAGTAATGAACTGTACATTTCCATTCGAGATACCGGAGTCGGTATGGAACAGGACAAGCTGGCCTCGCTCCGCAAAATGATGCAAGACCCGAGTATGGATCGGATGAGCGAGCTTAGCAGCATTGGTATGATGAATGCATATATTCGGCTGCGGATGTATTTTGATGATTTCGTTCAGGTGCACATATTCAGTGAAAAGGGGAAGGGAACAACGATTGGCATTCAAATTCCTCTTATGCAGGCATCTCAAGAATAAGGAGCGAGGATATGATCAACGTGCTGATTGTGGACGATGAGCCATTTATTCGCCAAGGACTTCTATTGTTAATTGATTGGGAGTCTTACGGATTTCAGATTTGCGGTCAGGCCTCCAATGGTATGCAGGCATTGGAGTGCATACGCGCTGTGCAGCCCGATCTGGTGATTTCCGACATTAAGATGCCGGAAATGGACGGAATGCAGCTTGCCAAAACCTTGTACGAGCAATATAACGGTGACATCAAGCTGATTCTTCTAAGTGGATTCTATGAGTTCGGATATGCCAAGCAGGCGATTAAATACCAGGTGGATGACTACATTCTCAAGCCTATTGTGAAGACCGAACTGGTTCAGGTGCTTGAGGAGTTCAGGGTCGCATTTAATGCGCGGACGGAAGAGAAGCGATATCAGCAAAAAAAAGATCGAATTATTATGGCTCAGCATATGCAGTCAATCTTGCTTGGGGTGGCTGAGGAGGATGCTGTTACGAGTCTGCAGCCCCACTATCAAGATGCCGGCATACTGCGTTGCATCCTGATTGAGGCGGAAGCCGGTCCAGAACAGGGAACGGATTGGTGTGCTCGGGTTGAGGCATGGGTGGGCAAGCCCTTGCCGGGACAAATTTTGAAGCCCTTCACAGGTGATAAAAATGCGGTTCTGCTTATGGTTACGGACCTGATGGTGAACCGTGAGGCAGTGACCTTGGAGCAATATTTGACCCGATTACATGCCGATCTGAGCCATGGTCAAGAGGCGGCTATTGCTTGTTATGTCGGGAAGGAAGTACATGAGTTGGAGGCGCTGCACGAGTCTTATCAATCCTGCGGCATAATGAAAAGCTTACGTTTCTTCACCACTTGCAGGCCCATTTATTACTTCGAACTTATGGATACGACCTTATTTGTTAATCGGCCGGGACAGTTCGAAAAACAATTGTTTGATGGGCTAGTCAAGTCTATTGAGGAACAGCAGACGGATGAGTTATACAGTCATGCAAAGGCCATTTTTCAATTTTTTCTGGATGAGAGAATCGAGCCTGGTATGGTCCGCATCCACTTGCATTATTTGGCATACACTTTGCTGGATCTCGTGAATAACGATGCGGTTACTCCAGATTCCGGGCTGATGGAATCGACTTTTCTGAAGGTGAACTACGCGATGTTATCCATGGAGGAAAACATTGATCATTTATGCGAATTCTCGCTCATGTGCGCAGAGAAACTGAAGGAGCAGCAAAAGTCAAATGCGATGGGCGTATTAGCCAAAATTGAGGCCTTCATTCACGAGCATTACAGAGAAAATATCAGCCTGAAATTGCTCGGGGAGCAGTTTTACATGAATAGTGCATATCTGGGTCAGATTTTTAAAAAGCATTTCTCGATCAGCTTCAGTGATTATTTGAATCAATTGCGTATTGAGGAAGCCGCCCGGCTGTTGCGCAGAACAGATCAAAGAGTATACGAAATCGCAACAATGGTGGGATATCGGGATTCCGATTACTTTATTAGCCGGTTCGAGAAACTCATGGGGGAGACTCCTGCACAATATCGTAAAAGTGCCCATGCTGCGTACTCTCTTGATTAACATCCTGCACTCCTTGAAGGAGCGGCGGGATATTTTTTTTCGCAGATGCTGGAATTAGTGGGATTCCATCTATAGTTTATCCCGTTGAGAGGGGCATGGAAGCATGATAATTTTAAGTCAGCCTTTGGAAAGCGCTTTCCAAAAAGCTTCTGTCAATATAATCGATGGAGGGGTCATGATGAAAAAGGATGTTAGAAAAAGAATCAAGTATAGTGCTCTGCTCGCTTTAATACTGGTCATCGCACTCACTGGATGTACACCGGGATCGTCCTCGAAAGGGGAAAAGACAGCAGATGGAAGGGAATTGAAACAATTTTCCGCATTTTTTGCCGTACCGGGAAAAATTGCGCCTGACGATAATCGGGTGTTAAAGGCTATTGAGGAGAAAACAGGCGCCAGAGTCACGATGGACTGGCTTACTGGCCAAACAGCCAAAGAGCGGATTGGTGTACTCATTGCAGGCGGCGAATATCCCGATTTTATCGATGGGAGTGATGGTACTCAGCAACTGGTAGCAGCAGGAGCGTTAGTACCTCTTGAGGATTACATCGATAAATATCCAAACATCAAAAATTACCTGGGCGAAGACTGGAAGAAGATGAAAAATACGACGGATGGACATATCTACTTCATTCCTCAATTCGGCAATATACAAGAAAAGTCGATGAAAGTATCCCATGACGGAGAAGCATTCTGGATTCAGAAGGCCGTACTGGAGTGGGATAATTATCCGACAATCAAAACGCTTGACCAATACTTCGACTTGATTGAACGGTATAAAGCAGCTCACCCGACCGTTGATGGTCAGCCCACAATTGGATTTGAAATTATCTCCTATGACTGGCGTTATTTCGCACTGGAGAACCCTCCGCTCTTCATGGCTGGTTATCCTAACGAAGGCGCAGCCATCGTTGATAAAGAAACGCTGACGGCCAAAAACTATAATACCATTCCGGAAGCGAAGGCATATTTCAAGAAGATCAATGAGGTATATCATCAAGGTTTGGTCGATAACGAAACCTTTACAGCAAACTATGATCAATATATCTCCAAAATTTCAACCGGACGTGTGCTGGGCATGGTGGATCAAGGATGGCAGTTCCTTGATGCCGAGGCATCACTCGTGAAGCAAAAATTGTATGACAAAACCTATGTACCGTTGTCCATTACACTCTCCGAGGATGTTAAAGGGCGTTATCAGAACAATCCAATCCTTAACGTGAATGGTGGCTTGGCCATTACAAAAAGCTGCGAGGATATCGAGGGAGCACTTCAATATATTAATGATTTGCTGGACCCTGAGATGGAGGTATTGAGAACCTGGGGGCAGGAAGGCGTGGATTACCAAGTCGATGACAAAGGTGTGTTCTCCAGGAATGAAGAGCAACGTGCGAATTCCAAAGATCCGGACTGGGTGCTGGCAAACACGGGAAGCCCGTTGGTCTATTTCCCGCATCATGAAGGCATGACCGCTGACGGGAAGAATGCCCTTGACCCTAAGGAGCAGCCGGAGGAGTACCTTGCCACATTGAATGACATCGACAAAAAAGTGCTGAAGGCTTATGGATATACGAAGTTTACCGACTTCCTTGAGCCTGCGGAGGAAAATGAACCGTGGTTCCCAATCTATACCTATAATTTTGAACCGAATAAACCGGAGAGCATCGCCAGACAGAAAATGGACGATGTAAAACGCAAATGGCTGCCAAAAGTGATTATGACTTCACCAGCCGAATTTGATAAGGCTTGGGAAGAATATCAAGCCACGCTCAAGGAAAGTGCAGATATTAAAGCGTATGAAGATGCGCTGACGGAAGAAGTCCGCAGACGTATGGAACTGTGGGGATAAAGGCCTGTCACACAGAAAGGCTATGGGGAACCCCGTAGCCTTTCTTACACGCTAGATTGGGAGATTGGATAGGAATGGAATCGATTCACCCAGACTGGGTGATATAGATAAACTCGTAAGCAAGGAGAGAAAAACATGGCCAAAAAGGAGTTGCAGCCTTCGTTAAAAACCAGCCATATCCCAGCGGGAACAAGCTGGATCGGGTACAACCTGTCCAGAATGAAAAGTCAGCGACAATTAATGTGGATGTCATTTCCGTTTATTGCGTTTATCGCTATTTTTGCGTATGGACCATTATGGGGCTGGTTGATGGCGTTTCAGAATTATAGACCGGGCATTGGTTTTATGGAGCAGGATTGGGTTGGGGTGGATCATTTTCGAACGTTATTCACGGACCCTACATTTTTACGTGTCATTCGCAATACGCTGGCGATGAGCCTGATCAGTCTGTTTCTGGGATTTGTCGGCTCGATTGGTCTGGCGCTCTTATTGAATGAACTGCGAATGGTATTGTTCAAACGCGTGGTACAGACGGTTTCCTACCTTCCGCATTTCCTGTCATGGATCATCGTAACAGGTATTGTTGCGAATGTATTATCAACGGAAACAGGAATAGTGAATGTGCTGTTGACGAAATTGGGCCTGATTGATGCACCGATCAATTTTTTTGCCGAACCAAAGTACTTCTGGGGGATTGTAGGTCTGTCCAGCATGTGGAAGGAAATCGGCTGGGGCACGATTATTTATCTGGCGGCCATGGCGTCGATTAATCCGAGCTTGTACGAGGCAGCTTCCATCGACGGAGCCGGACGGTTTCGTAAAATGTTCAATGTCACACTTCCAAGCATCAAACCAACAATTATTATCCTGCTCATCATCAACGTTGGTAACGTACTGAACGCAGGTTTTGAGATTCAATACTTGCTGGGGAACGGACTTGTGCAGGATGTATCCGAGACGATCGACATTTTTGTTTTGAAATACGGGATTAATCTCGGCAACTACTCACTTGCCACCGCAGCAGGCATTTTCAAAAGTGTGGTCAGTCTGGTGCTCATATTTATCGCCAACGGGATTGCCAAGTCTCTTGGTGAAGAGCGATTGATATGATAAGGGGGCAGAACTGTGAAGCGATTTAGCAGAAAACGAAGCTTGAGTGACTCTATTTTTTCCATCACCAATGGCATATTTATGTTGCTTGTCATGGTTGTTACGTTATATCCTTTTTTAAACACCATTGCCGTATCTTTCAATAACGGGCTGGATACGATCCGCGGGGGGATCTATCTCTGGCCGAGGGAATGGACGCTGCAAAATTACGTCTCCGTATTCCAAAACCCGAATCTGACACAAGCCGCATTTGTTTCGGTCGCCAGAACTGTGGTGGGAACGGTTGTACAGCTGTTCTGTACAGCCATGCTGGCCTATGTGCTGAGCCGCAAGGAGTATATGTTCAACAAATTGGTCACAACGCTGTTTGTCATGACGATGTATTTCAGCGGTGGTTTAATTCCGGGATACATGCTGATCAAACAAGTGGGGCTGCTGAACAGCTTCTGGGTATACATTATTCCCGGGTTGATCGGGGTGTTCAACATGATCGTCATTCGTACCTACATTCAGGGACTGTCGGAGGGATTGATTGAATCCGCGAAGATGGATGGAGCCGGAGATTTTCGGATTTTCATGCGTATCGTGCTTCCCCTATCCAAGCCGGTTCTGGCTACGGTTGCACTGTTTATTGCTGTAGGTCAGTGGAACTCCTGGTTTGACTCCATGTTGTACACGGCAGGAAATCGGAATTTGACCACCTTGCAGTATGAGCTGATGAAATTGTTATCCTCTGCGACCTCACAGGGGGGAACCGTCAACGTGGATTCATTCAAAAATGTAACCAACATGGTGACGCCTGTATCCATTCGGGCAGCAATCACGGTTGTGACGGCAATGCCGATTGTTTTACTGTATCCGTTCTTGCAAAAATACTTTGTGACTGGACTAACCATTGGAGGGGTAAAAGAATGAAGAATGCAAATCAAGGCGAAAAATGCACGTATAACAATCCGATTATGCCCGGGTTTTATCCAGATCCATCCGTATGCCGGGTGGGTGAAGATTTTTATCTGGTGACATCAACATTTGCCTATTTTCCTGGCGTTCCGATCTTTCAGAGCCGTGATCTAGTGAATTGGAAACAGATTGGCAATGTGCTGGACCGCCCTTCACAGTTAAATCTTCAGGGAGCAGGCCATTCACAGGGGATATTCGCACCAACGCTCCGGTATCATGAAGGCACCTTCTATATGATTACAACCAATGTATCACATGGCGGCAATTTTGTTGTAACCGCTACCGACCCGGCTGGGCCATGGTCTGATCCTTATTTTATTGAAGGCGCAGAAGGCATAGACCCTACGATTTTCTTCGATGATGGCAAAGCGTATTACCTTGGTACACGTCCTTGCTCCGAGGGAGTTCGTTACAATGGGAACTGGGAAGTGTGGCTGCGGGAGTTGGATCTGGGCAGTATGAAGCTGGTGGGAGACAGTTACGTTCTGTGGCGCGGGGCGATGGTGGATGTCATCTGGCCGGAAGGCCCGCATCTGTATAAGATCGATGAATATTACTATTTATTGATTGCAGAGGGAGGCACAGGGCCAAACCATGCGGTGACCATTGCTCGTAGTAAAAATTTGACCGAAGGATACGTCGGGAATCCGAATAATCCAATCATTACACATCGCCATTTGGGTAAACGATACCCTGTTGTTAATGTAGGACATGCCGACTTGGTGCAGGCTGCGAACGGTCAATGGTTCATGGTCATGCTTGCTTCGCGTCCATATGGAGGGAGCTATAGCAACCTGGGGCGGGAGACGTTCCTTGCTTCTGTCGTTTGGGAGGACGGATGGCCTGTTGTCAATGAGGGCCGCGGAATCCTGGAGGAGCAGGGCACGTTGGATTTGAAGCCTGTTCCGGTAGAGCCGCAACTGCGTTTTGACCATTTTGACAGTGATAAACTGGGCTTGCAATGGATGTTCCTGCGCAATCCTCAGGAAGATCTCTATTCATTAACCGAACGAAAAGGATACTTGCGACTGAAGCTGAAACCGCAAACATTGAAGGAAAAAGAAAATTCCAGCTTTGTTTGTCTGCGTCAAAGGCATATGGATTATGTCGCAGCTACAGCGATGGAATTTGTGCCCGGGAATGCCAACGAAACGGCTGGTCTTGTCGTCATTCAGAACGATCTGTATCACGTACGGATTGAGCGTGCTCTGGCGGATAAACAGCAGGTGCTGCGTGTGGTGACCGTTATAGATGGTCAGGATAGCCACATTGCGCAAATCGCGCTGGAGGGTGATGTATCGCGGGTGTATATCAAACTGGCCGCAACAGGTCAGCAACTAAACTTCTATTACAGCACAGATGGAAGTCAGTATCATCTGGTGGCGGAACAGGTGGATACAAGCAGCCTGAGCACCGAAGTAGCCGGCGGTTTTGTTGGCTGTTGTATCGGAATGTTTAGCAGCAGCAACGGTATTTCTTCCGATCAGGTAGCGGACTTTGACTGGTTTGAATATGGTTCATATAAATAATATTTAGATGATAGAATAACAGAAAGTAAGCTCAATCCGGTGGCGGTAGTCCAGGGATTGAGCTTTTTTTCGTTCTTTTTGCCAAACGGCTATGGGGAGGCGTTACAGTTTATTGTCCAGCTTCATGTGCTGAGCTTTTTATGATGTTAACCATTTTACGCTGAGCATCCCTGGCCTCCGGAATCGGATAGAGGACAAAGACATGGTTCATTTTGGGGTAAACGTACGTTTGATGATCGATTCTTTGATCCGTCAGCAGTTTGTCGAGCTTCATATTATCAGGAAACAAACCCTCGTGGGTTCCGATAAAGATGCTGATTTTGCCCAGACCGGCGAAATCTCCGTAGATTGGACTGATTAACGGATCGTCCAACGGTTTGTCAGCTGCCCAGATCCGCCGGATGACATCATACCCTTCCACAGCGAGCATAGGGTCTCGGGTCTCGTAATCAAATATGACCGGATTGTCCAACACCATATCCACACAAGGTGATAACAAGATGATATCTTTGGGCTGCGGGAGATCATGCATCTTCAGATAATGGGCCAAGGCTAGGGATATGTTCCCACCTGCGGAATCCCCCATAATGGTGAGTTGTGCCGGGTCGTCCACGGAGGCAAGCAGATCCCGGTATAGATTGAGCAGTTTCGGATATGTGTGCTGATAGTTAAAATGAGGAACCTTTGGATAGATGGGAGCAACAACTTTGGCATTCAGGGCCTGAGCCATATGGTCCATGAATTTCCAGTGTAAAGACAGCGGCTGGTGTGTATGCGCCCCGCCATGAATGTAGAGAATGACTCTCTGTTCACGGGAATGCTGATCGTTTAAGGTGAACACCTGCATGTCTTCATGGGAGCGCTCTTTGATGGAAGATGACAGTTTTGTTTTACCCAAGATATAAGGTTTAATGTTTTCCAAGCCCATATGATCCAGGTGTTTGCGGGTAAGCTCGCGTGTTGAAAAAATTTTCTTGGTATCTAACGTTCCGATATATTTCTCGAATAGAAAGCTCGTCAACGAGCGTTTGTGATTATGGATATACATGTTCATTGAGGAATCACCCTTCCTGATGGAGTTCAGATATACGGTCTGTGGAGACTATAAGTAAAGTATAAAGGTTGAAGTGTACTTCAAGGTCAATCTTAATTTTTCCATCAAACCGTTATGGTTAGAGTAAAGCATGGTACCCGTTCTATGTTATGATATTTGCATCTTCAAAAGTTCGATTGAAGGGGCATAGCGTATGAATCAGAGCATACAACAGTTTAAAGCGGATTTTTTCAAAGCATTGGCACACCCGATGCGGATTCAGATTCTGGAACTGCTGAGTGAAGGAGCCAAGAACGTGAATGAACTGCAAAGCATTCTGGGATCGGAAGGCTCTGCCGTTTCACAGCAACTGGCTGTATTGCGCAGCAAAAACGTTGTCCAGGGAATTAAAGAAGGGACAACCGTCACCTATTCGCTGCGTGATCCGCTGATTAAGGACCTGCTGGCAGTCACCAAACAGATTTTTGACAATCATCTGGTTGATGCCATTTCCATGCTGGAAGATATTCGTAAAGAGTCCTGACACAATAAACAAGAGCAACTGGGTGTAAGCTCCGGAGGTTCTTGTTTTTTTGTGTTAGGTTCCTGCTGGGATTGTGCGTAATCCGATTGACAAGACGTATGCAGGGGAGTAGTCTTTTAAATATATTCAAATATTCAAATATATGAAGAAAAGAAGGTTTTGGTACATGAAATGGATGGGGAGATATGCAGGGTACAATGCTGCCGCTTTTCGCAAGGATCTGTTATCAGGACTGATTGTAGGTATCATTGCGATTCCACTCGGTATGGCCTTTGCCATCGCTTCCGGGGTCAAACCGGAGTATGGATTATATACCACAGTAATCGCAGGGATTCTCATTTCCTTGCTGGGTGGGTCCAAGTTCCAGATTGGCGGGCCAACGGGGGCATTCATTCCGATCCTATTTGCCATTGTGATGCAGTATGGATATGAGAATCTGCTGATCGCCGGAATGATGGCCGGTTTGATGCTTGTACTAATGGGCGTATTCAAGCTCGGGGCATTAATTAAGTTTATTCCAAAGCCGGTGACTATCGGTTTTACGGCAGGGATCGCCGTCATTATTTTTAGCGGACAAATTACGAACTTTCTGGGACTTCGAGGCATCGAGAAACACGAGGATTTCTGGTCCAATATGAAAGAAATCGGGATGCATATCTCGACGATTAATATATACAGTGTGCTTACAGCTGGAATCTGTCTGGCTGTTCTTCTGCTTGTGCCCAAGTTTGCACCAAAGGTGCCTGCATCACTGGTGGGGCTGGTTCTTTCGACGGTAGTCGCGGCGTTCTTTTTTGAAGGGCAGGTGGCTACAATTGGTTCGTCCTTTGGCGCCATACCTAACTCTTTGCCTCAGTTTCATGTGCCTGAGATCACTTGGGGACGTATCGTGAACTTGCTGCAACCCGCTTTTGTCATCGCCATGCTGGGTGGAATTGAATCGCTGTTATCCGCAGTTGTTGCCGATGGCATGACTGGAAGTCGGCATAACAGCAATCGAGAGTTGATTGGGCAGGGGATTGCTAATATGGTGACGCCGCTATTCGGGGGTATTCCTGCAACAGGAGCGATTGCACGTACAGCAACAAATATCAAATCCGGCGCAGTATCGCCATGGTCTGGCGTGATTCACGGTGTAGTGGTTTTGCTGGTACTTGTTCTCTTTGCGCCATATGCATCCCACATTCCTCTTGCCAGTATGGCCCCCTTTCTCATGCTGGTTGCTTGGAATATGAGTGAACGAAGATCCTTCATACATGTTATGAAAACCAAAACGAGTGATTCACTCGTTCTGCTGATTACCTTTTTGCTGACCGTATTTACAAGTTTAACAACGGCTGTAGAGGTTGGGTTGATTCTGGCTGTCCTTTTATTTGTTAAACGGATGAGTGAGATGTTGAAGGTTGCCAAAGTACTGCCCGATCCCGATCATAAACATGAGAAAGTCATGGCCCACATGGTTCAGGAAGGACATGACTGTCCGCAAATAAGCCTGTATACAATTGAAGGGCCACTGTTTTTCGGCGCAGCGGATATGTTCGAGAAGTCGGTCATGGATTCGATTCATCGGCGACCAGGCACTCTGCTGTTGCGAATGGGTAAGGTGCCTTTTATGGATACAACAGGTGAATCCAATCTGGCCCGTGTTGTCAAACATATGGAGAGATCGGGGGGCAGGATTTTACTTTCAGGCATTCAGGCGCAACCGTTGGAGATGTTGAAGAGAACAGGTTTGATTGAACGGATTGGTCCCGATCATATGTTTGAGCACACGGGTGAAGCCATCAATTATGCATTATTGCATCTGGATGTTCAGAAATGCAGGGGGTGCAAACATTTTGCCTTTCGTGAATGTGCTGCATTGTCGAGCGCTGGCACCGACCCAGAGTGTAATAACCTGCTGATGAGAGATGGAGCTATAAGAGTCTAGAGAGTATTTGCTTATCAAAATATATATTCTGGAAAATAAACGAAAAATATACTATGTTATAGGTTGATAGGTGAAAGGATTACATCGTTCATCAGATGAGAAATAATCATATTAAACCGAAGGAGCAACCATATGTCCATTCAACCGACTGCTTTACGTTCAGTGCTTAACCCCAGGTACCTGGAGTCTACATTGAGTAATCAATATGACATTGGAACATGGGAAGAATGTTTGTTTTGGCTTAGAGGATTAAATGATACTTACCGGGTTCGCACGTCCAGTGGCATGTACATTCTCCGTATCTACCGCACTGAAATCACGGAGGCAGATGTTCAGTATGAGCTTTCATTATTGTCTCAACTCAAGAACGTTCTAGGTTCTGCGGAACATACCGACATTGGAGAATACATCGAGAAGAAAGATCATACGGGATATACGGTGTTGGAGGCTGCGGAAGGCAAGCGGGTTGCTGTGATGTTTCGGTATATTGAGGGTACGGAGAACAACCTGGAGGATGAGGAGTCTTGTTACGCCTTTGGCCAATCTGCCGCTGAATTGCATGAGGCTATGGATCAGGTGAACATGGAGCTGCCACGATATGAGCTGGATCTGAAGTTACTTATTGACGAACCTCTTGAGCGAATTATTCACTATATCGGTGAGAACAATGAAGCAGCAGCATTTCTCCATACGTTTGCCACAACATTAAAAGAACGCATCGTTGCCACTTCCAGGCAAGACCTGGACTTTGGTCTGTGCCATGGCGATATGCATGGGAATAACAATGTATTTCAACAGGAACATCAGTTCATCCATTATGACTTCGAGTGGGCAGCCAAAGGCTGGCGTGCCTATGATTTAGCTCAAGTAAAAGTTCGAAAAAGACAGTCTGATGAGCGAAAAGCAGCATTATGGGATGCGCTCATGGCAGGATATCGTTCAGTCAGAAGTTTCTCTGCCGAAGATGAGCAGGCGGTTGATCTCTTTATTGTTGCTCGCCGATTTTGGGTGATGGGACTAGATGTTGCTTTTATTGAGAGTGATACGGGTGCGCTGGACTATGGTCCGGATTGGCTGGATAGTTTCGTGGAAGAATTCCGGGATACGGGGATTATATCCTAGCGAATGATGAACATTATTTTAGGTGTAGGTTTGAATGCTTTAAGACCCTTCCGAGTCAACTTAAACTCGGGAGGGTCTTTTTCATCTTATATTGAAGGTAACAGGGTCACTTATTAATTCGATGATGATGAAGAAGCGGCAGCAGCCGATGCTGCGGCAGTTGCGGCCATGGCGGCCTGCTGGGCGATGATAATATTTGTGATACTGGTTGAGATTGCTGTCGTAAGCACACCGTTCCGCAGATTCTCCACATGTTGAATGGCTACCAGAGCAGACGAGAACAGGAGCAACTCCTGTTTGTCGATTGACCAGGCACCGAAGCCTTTTTGAGTCCGTAACCAGTCATTTGTTTCCGCGACTTCATCCACTAATGAGTCTCTGTCCGAAGGCAGTAGAGAAAGTATCCCGAGAGATGGTAACGTATAAGTTTTGTCCATTCGAAAATCCCTTTTACGAAAAGCTTCATTTAAAGCAATCACACGAGCACCTGCATCCGGGGGATCATCTCCAAGAACAAGGACATGTGTTAACGCCTGCACACTATTTCTGGAAGAGAACTCTGGTTTTAATTCCCCGTAGAGTTGTTCCATGCGTGCCACACCAGTATCTACGTTGAGATCGGAAAGGGCTAACATGGCAGCGAAAATGTAGTCGTCCTGTCCAGTGAGGAAACGATGCTCTGCTTTCATGCCGTCATAAAATAATTTGGCCCGCTCTACCGTAGGTTGAAACTGGTCAGGTGATGTCTGAGTAGCGATCTGATAGGCGGCAATAACCAGATAATCGGAGTTACGGAATTTGATTTCTTTCATCAAGTCATAGACATGCAAGGTGTCTGCCAGTCTTGTCTCTTCATCCGCTGTAAGGGAGAGCATGGTAGCAATGCTAATGACCGAATTACCTCTGAATGCAGAGAAAAGCTTTGTGTTTTGCTTAATCAACTCATGGCTTTGACGAATAGCTTCCCCATCCGCTGTTTTATTCTCCGCTGCATAGAGCAGGGCAGCCAGACGTTGCATCATCGCATGTTGCCATTTGAACGACTCCTTGATGATCTGGGTATTGGAAACAAATAAATCAACTCGTTCTGCATGATGCTGCTGCATAGGCACACCTCCATATTCACTGTTATTCTATAATACCCTTCCAGCTTCCTTCATTCTGTCGGTGTAAACAGATTAGATGATTAGAAATATTAAATGAACTAAAGCGATTATTCCCATAGGGTAGATCAATGATCTGGAGAACCCGTTTTTAAATTCATTTCGAGGATGTTTTTCGAAAAAGAAGTGTACTACGGTATGTATGATGAAAAAGATATCCAGCACCCAAAATGTAATGGTCTGATATGAGTTAAAAAGAAGAGAGAGGATGATGGTATACATTGGCAGGTGAATCCAAGTGAAATACCTATAGGCTTTATCATCTTCCATATCTTTTAACACCATAAACAATTTCCACTCGGACCGCCTGATGGCATCCATTTCGTGAAGCAGAAAGAGAGACAGGTTAAACAAAAATAAAACCAGTAAAAAGTCAGGCATGTAAAGTCTCCTTTTCCTATTCAATCTGTTCCTATCTTACTAAAGGTAATTTAATTTGGCAAAATATGAAAAAAAGATTCACGCTCCGTTCATACGTGCTTGATATGCTCTCGAAAGAAAGCGTAAGGAACAGGTTTTAAAAAATATGCGGAGTGGTGGGGACAAGTCATGTCATCGTTGATAAGAAAGATTTTTGGGAAAATGATTTTACTGGTGTTATTGTTAGGCATGATATTAGAGGCAACTGGATTAGGGACCATGCCACTATCGGCAGCAGTATCCAATCAGGGATTAAATCCGGGTAAATTGGAGCAAGGAGTCGTAGCTAATCTGGAGGATACTGATCAGTTAACGGCATTCATGGATGGGATGATGGATGTGCAAATGCGATCTTTACAGATTCCAGGCGCAGTCATTTCGATTGTGAAGGATGGGAAGATCCTGCTCTCCAAAGGGTACGGACATTCCAACATCGAAGAAAATAAACCCGTTGATCCCGAAACCAGCTTATTTCGAATTGCTTCAACAACAAAGCTCTTCACATGGACCGCCGTGATGCAATTGGTTGAGGCGGGCAAGCTTGATCTTGATACAGACGTCAACACTTATCTGAAAACGGTGAAAATACCGAAAACCTATGAGGAACCGATTACGTTGCGCCATCTCATGACCCATACCGCAGGGTTCGAGGAAGGCGGTGTTGGTTATCAGATTACTACCGATCCGGGGAAACTTCCCGTCTCTATTGCTGAAACGATGGCAAAACATATGCCTGCACGGGTTAAGCCACCAGGCGAGATGCTGTCGTATTCCAATTATGGCGCCTCACTCGCGGGACTTATCGTCGAAGAAGTGAGCGGTGTTGCCTACAATGACTATATACAGAAAAATATCTTTGATCCGCTGGGCATGAATTATGCTACGGTAGAGGAGCCTGTTCCAGCGTCTCTGGAACCTTATGCCGCCCTTGGATACGCGCGAGCTAACGGCGAGTTTGTAACCAAACGGCCAACGTATGAGGGAGGATTTCGTCCTGCGGGATCAGGGAGCGTGTCGGCGAACGATATGGCTCATTTTATGATTGCCCATCTTCAAGACGGGCGATATGAAGATAAACAAATACTCAAGCCGGAAACAGCCAAACTCATGCATTCTCCGGCATTCCAGTTTGATGAACGTTTACCCGCCATGGATCTGGGCTTTTACGAGTTGAATATGAATGGGCTACGTGTGATCTCTCATGGAGGGGCCGATGAGCTGTTTAATACAGCCCTTTATCTTGTACCGGACAAAAAAGTGGGCATCTTTGTTTCCTATAGTGGAGGGGAAGGCGGAACGGCAGCAGAAGGGTTGGCGCAAGCCTTTTTTGACCGATACTATCCTGTACATGCAACTAAGCAGCCTAATGAAACTTCTATTGAATTCGGGGAGTCTCTGGAAAAATATGCAGGCTCCTATCAATTTACACGCCGTAATCACACGAAGATCGACAAGTTTTTCAGTTTTCTGACTCAAATCAATATTGAGTTTTCGGATAACCGACTGTTTATTGGAAGTGGTGCAGATCAGCAAGTATATACTCCGATTGGGGTGAATTTATTCCAGGAGGTCGGAGGGTCACATCAGATGGGGTTCCGCACCGATGCAGAGGGCAAGGTCACGTATCTGTTTCTGGATATATTAAACCCAATGCCGCTGGAACCTGCACCGTTAATGAACCAATCGAAGTTCTGGCTCCTCTTGCTGGGCATTTCGGTTGTTCTGTTCATCACTGTATTGCATGGATTTGTTTATCGCAGACGCGAAATCAGAGTGATGCCAAAAGCGCAAAAATGGGCAGTCCGGTTGTCAGCTATTACGTCTATATGGGGACTATTAACCTTGGGCGCAACACTTCTGGTGATGAACATGGATTTGATTGATCGGCTTAGCCATATTCCACTATCTTTACGTCTCTATCTGTTTATGCCGATTATCCTTGTAGGGTTGACTGCTGCAATATTCATCATGGGCGTCCTGGCATGGAAAAACCAATATTGGACGTTATTGAAGCGTGTGCACTATACGTTTGTAATGGTAGCAGCGGTGATCTTGAGTTTATTTTTCTATCATTGGAACCTGCTGGGCTGGCATTTTGGTTGAAGACTTCCTCCCAAGTGGAAGAAACAAGATAGATATCGGAGGCATACATTTGATATGACCAAAATCCTAGTTGTGGATGACGATGTGCATATTCGTGAGCTGATTACCTTGTTTTTGCGGAATGAAGGATTCGAGATTGTGGTAGCTAAGGACGGAGCGGAAGCACTGGAGATCGTGGGGAAATCCCCAATCGATCTGGTTATCCTTGATATTATGATGCCGCGATTGGATGGTTGGGAATTATGCAGGGAGATCCGGCGTATGGATCTGAATATGCCATTGCTAATGGTCACGGTAAAAGGGGAATCGGCCCAGAAAGTAAAGGGATTTCAGTTGGGAACAGATGATTATTTAACGAAGCCCTTTGATCCACTAGAGCTTGTAATGCGAGTAAAAGCTTTGCTGAAACGTTACCTGATTGTCTCCTCCCAGACCATTCAACTAGGGGGCATTATGCTGAATCGACGCAGCTTTCAAGTAATTCGTGGAGAGGAAACAATCAATTTGCCTTTAAAAGAGTTTGAATTGCTGTTCATGCTGGCAAACCAGCCTGGGCAGATTTTTACCCGAGAACAGTTAATCATCAAGATCTGGGGGAGTGATTACGAAGGGGATGACCGGACAGTTGATGTTCACATCAAGCGACTAAGGGAAAAATTCGCTGGTGATGCACACCATTTTCAGATTGAAACGGCTCGTAGTCTGGGCTACCGGTTAGTCATCACATGATCAAAACCTTATATGTTCGTATTATTTGCACGTTTCTGGTCGTCATTGTTTTCAGCTTGCTGACCTCTTTCTTCATGGGGATCTTCCTTTTCAAAAAAGAAGTAAATCATATCGGTCAGAATGACATGATTTCTGTAGGGGAGGAACTGATCCGTCTATATGAGCAAACGCAACCTGAGGACAGGGATGCTTTCATCAAAAGTATGGTGAAAGTGTCCACCTATCCCATTCATCTATATGACGTTTCGGGTAACGTAACCTATTATGACCTAGACCATACAGAGACCGTTGAAATCGCACCAGAAGTGGTTCAAAAGGTGTTGCAGGGTCAGGTCTATCGTTCTCCCGGAGAAGTGGAGCAGACGTTCATAGGTCTTCCTTTTCCATACAAAGGGGAACCACAAGCCATGTTTATGCAGTATTCTCCGCAGAATGAAAATATCATTAATCGGATGGTTTTGCTGGTATTATTGCTTGCACTGTTGATCGGAAGTTTGTGTATCCTTATTGCTGCAAGGTATTTGGTCAAACCGATCCAGGTGTTGACGCGGGCAACCAAACGACTGGCGAAGGGTGATTTTAATGTGGAAATCCAAACAAAGCGCGTGGACGAAATGGGAGCATTGACGCAGAGTTTCAATGAAATGGCGAGTGAGCTTAAACAGCTGGAACAGATGAGACAGGATTTTGTTTCCAATGTATCTCACGAGATTCAAACGCCGCTGACCTCTATTTCCGGTTTTGCCATGGCGTTGAAAAACAGCAGCCTGGTTGCGGAGGCCGATCGTAACTATTACCTCGATATCATTATTACGGAGAGTGGACGACTATCCAGACTAAGTGATAATCTGCTGGAGCTTGCGTCTCTGGATTCTGATCATCATCCGTTCGAGACAACCACCTATAATCTTGATGAGCAAATCAGGCAAGTGGTGGTGACTTGCGAGCCTCAATGGTCAGCCAAAGGCATTCCAGTTCATTTAGAATTGGCGGACGGTATCAAAATAAGGGCAGATCAGGACCAGCTTAACCAAGTGTGGATGAATTTACTAGGCAACAGCATTAAGTTTACTCCCGTGGGTGGGCGTATCGAAATACGCACGAGCCAGTCGGTAGATGGAATCTTTTTCACGATAACCGATTCGGGCATTGGAATAGCGCCAGAGCAACTGGATTATGTTTTCGAGCGGTTTTATAAAACAGACCTGTCACGCGATCGTAGCATCAGTGGTAACGGTCTGGGCCTCGCCATCGTCAAAAAAATCGTGATGCTTCATCACGGAACTGTCGAAATGAAAAGTCAGGTGGGCGTGGGGACAACGGTGATGGTTCATTTGCCTTCCGGATGATTACAAAAATGGATGTAGAGCTGCCAAAGATATTTTTCTGGTAGCTCTTTTTTGTATGGATTTTTAGATCCCTATTCCAGTGGCGATAAATGGAGGATATAAAATAGTTTAAAAATAAATATTTTATTGTTTAATGCACTAAAGGATTTCGCAGAAAAATGTCGAATAATGTCTATCGATAAGGCATTTTCAGTTGATGGGGGTCGATATGAAGCAGCAATGGTTTGGACGGTATCTCATTTCATAACGAGGAAGGAACTGATGAATATCAACAGTTCAGTGAACATGTACAAGAGAGTCTTAATCATGCTTCTATGCTTTATCTTGGTTTTAGCAAATGGATTCTTCGGGAGTCAATGGGCGGGGGTTGCAGCAGCAGCGGTGGGTCCAACAACAGTAACCTTCTCCACAACTGATAGTAGTGCCTGGGCTGATGGAATTGCTGAAGATGGCGAAGGTTCTTCAACGAATATCTCAGGTAAAGTTTTTCAATTCTACAATATTAGTGATACCAGTAGTGGAGCTATAATGTCGGAACCTCTCAGATATGCAAATACAGTGGAAGATGGGTGGTTTCCTTTTCTAACTACTTATGAGACTGACATTAATATTGGTTGGAAAGGGATGGGGATTAGAACAAGCGATGCATCTGAATTCCAAATTAACGGATTCTTTTATTCAAACTGGGGTGAAGGACCAATAAACCTTACGGTTGAAGGATATCGCGATGGTGCAAAGGTTGCAACCTACTCATTCCAAAATGACGAAGTAATTGCAGATTATCATTCTAAACATGTTTCATTAAATGAAGATTTCGATAATGTGGATATGGTTCTCTTATATTCAGCCGATAAGAACAGTTGGCATGGTATTAATGACATTGTGCTTGATGATGCTGTCCTTTCTGCAGTAGAACCAACGATCAACACACAGCCAGCGAATGAGACGGCCAATGAGGGAGCGAGCAGTCCAACACTGAGCGTAGGTGCTACGGTCAGTGACGGGGGAACGCTGAGCTACAAGTGGTATAGCAACGTAACGAACAGCACAATAGGTGGCACGCCAATCAATGCTGCAACAGGCTCAACGTATGATGCGCCAACGACGAGTGCAGGAACGACCTACTATTATGTGATCGTGACCAACACCAACGATGGTGTAAATGGAACGAAGACCGCAACGACGACGAGCAATGCAGCACAAGTAACGGTGAAAGCGCTGGTTCATGCAGCAGTACCAACGATCAACACACAGCCAGCAGATGAGACAGCCAATGAGGGAGCAAGCAGTCCAACACTGAGCGTAGGTGCTACGGTCAGTGACGGGGGAATGCTGAGCTACCAGTGGTACACCAACGCAACCAACAGCACCTCAGGCGGCACGCCAATCAATGCAGCAACAGGCTCAACATATGCAGCTCCAACGACAAGTGTAGGAACGACCTATTATTATGTAATCGTGACCAACACCAACAATGGCGTAAATGGAACAAAGACCGCAACGGCGACCAGCAATGCGGCACAAGTGACGGTGAATGCGCTGGTTCATGCAGCAGCGCCAACGATCCATACACAGCCAGCAGATGAAACGGCCATTTTAGGAGCGAGTAGTCCAACGCTGAGCTTAGGCGCTACGGTAAGTGACGGAGGAATGCTGAGCTACCAGTGGTACAGCAACGCAACCAACAGCACAACGGGTGGCACGCCAATCAATGCGGCAACGGGCTCAACGTATGATGCGCCAACGACGAGTACAGGCACGACCTACTATTATGTAATCGTGACCAACACCAACAATGGCGTAAATGGAACCAAGACGGCAACAACAACAAGCAATGCGGCACAAGTAACGGTGAATACGCTGGTTCATGCAGCAGCGCCAACGATCAACACACAGCCAGCAGATGAGACAGCCAACGAGGGAGCGAGCAGTCCAACGCTGAGCGTAGGCGCTATAGTCAGTGACGGAGGCACGTTGAGCTACCAGTGGTACAGCAACACGACCAACAACACTACAGGCGGTACGCTGATCAATGGGGCAACGAATCCAACGTATGCCGCGCCAACGACAAGTGTGGGAACGACCTACTATTATGTGATCGTAACCAACACCAATAATGGTGTAAATGGAACGATGACCGCAACAACGATGAGCAATGTTGCTGTAGTTGCCATTCAACCAGCACTAACGTATATCATTGAGAATATTGCGGATCAAACCCCAGCAGCACTGATTCAGGGCTATGTCTCGGGTAGTCAAGAAACATTAACCATTACCGTGAAAAATATCGGTACGGGTACATTGACTAACTTGGAGGTAACATCTGGTGGGGCGAGCGGGTCGGATCTTGAAGTAACACAACCTACAGTGTCGACTCTTAACCATGGGGCTGAAACCAGCTTCACGGTGATGGTTAAGGATGGTTTGCCAGCGGGCACCTACACTGCGACGGTTCTTGTAACTGCGGACAATATGCTGGACCAGACATTCCAAGTTGTTCAAGCTATCAACTTGCCAAATGCGCCTGCCAATCCTCAGGATCTGGTAGTGATCCCTGGAGATCATCAGGCTCAGCTGAATTGGAGTAACGTGCCGGGAGCGACATATTACGAAGTTTATTTATCAACAGTATCTGGTCAATTTAGCAGTAACGCCATTACCACCGTAACGGACGGGAATTATCGTGTGGAAAATCTGCTTAATGGAACCACTTATTACTTTATGGTGAAAGCAGGCGGATTGGGTGGTTTGAGTGCTGAGTCCAATGTGGAAAGTGCAACTCCATTAACGGTTCCAGAAGCACCATCATCCGTTATAGCAGTCGCGGGGAACGGACAGGTTACGCTTAGCTTTAATCCTCCAGCAGACAATGGAGGAAGTGCCGTAACGGCATATGAGGTGAATGTTCTACCAGACAATAGAGTCGTGACTGGAACACGTAGCCCAATAATCATCACGGGATTAACCAACGGAACGAGCTATACGTTTACAGTGAAGGCAAAGAACAAGGCAGGAGGTAGTGAGTCTTCGTTACTATCCAATGCAATCATCCCGTTGGTACCAACAGGTAATGGTGGCAATACCGGTGGTGGAGGAGGAAGTACTGGCGGTATTGGAGGTAATACGACTCCAAGCCAGCCACCTACATCAGGAACTCAAGTTCCGAACCCAGGAAATTCAGGGGTGGATGTAATGGTCAACGGGAAAGTGGAAAACATCGGATCAGCAACTTCAAGTGAGCGAAATAGTCAAAGTGTAACCACAATAACGGTAGATTCCGTGAAACTGGATGAAAAGCTCTCGGCTGAAGGAAATGGGGCTACGGTCACCATTCTGCTAAATACACAATCTGATGTTGTCATTGGGGAACTTAATGGTCAGATGATCAAGAACATGGAGGAAAAAAACGCAACTCTGAAAATTCAAACGCCTTCTGCGACCTACACATTACCTTCTCGGCAAATCAATATCCAAGCGCTGTCCAATCAACTGGGGCAGTCAATTAATCTCAAAGATATTCAGATTCAGATTGAGATTTCGACTCCTGGAGCAGAGATGCTGCGGGTAATAACAGATGCGATTGAAAAAAACAGATTTACGCTTGTTGCCCCAACATATAATTTTGAAGTACGCGGCATTAGTGGTAATCGTACGATTAACATTACCCATTTCAATGCATATGTTGAACGAACGATTGCGATTCCTGAGGGAGTAGATCCTAACCGAATCACGACAGGTATAGTCATCGACACGGATGGATCAGTTCGTCACGTACCGACTCAAGTCATTGTTAATGGTGCCAAATATTATGCCAAAGTGAACAGTCTGACCAATAGTACTTATTCTATTATATGGAATCCAATTGAGTTTCAGGATGTTCAGAACCATTGGGCTAAGGCCCAGGTAAACGATATGGGTTCACGTATGGTCATGGATGGAACGGGAAAAGGTATGTTTACTCCTGATCGAGATATTACGCGAGCAGAATTCGCCACGATATTGGTACGCGGTTTGGGACTGAAACTGGATACATCCAATAATGTTTTCTCGGATGTATCCACCGATGTTTGGTATAGTAGGGCGATCAATACGGCATATGACTACCAATTGCTAGATGGCTTCAAAGATGGAACTTTCCGTCCTGATGACAAAATTACACGGGAGCAAGCCATGAACATTATGGCAAGAGCCATGGCAATTACGGGGCTAAAAGTTCCATCTGGATCAGCTGGTCTTCAGATGTATACAGATGCAGCAGACTCATCAGTGTGGGCATACAGTGGTATAGCTGAAAGTGTACAAGCCGGAATTTTTTCAGGGAGAAGTGATGGGAAACTTGCGCCCAAGGCATATATTACAAGGGCTGAAGTGGCTGCAATCGTCTCGCGGCTTCTCCAAAAATCAGGATTGATCTGATTGTAATAAACTTTAAGGGGTTATCCTAATCATGTCCAATAAGGGCGTGAGGAGGAGGCCCTTTTTTGCCATACAAGAGTCGTCTCCACCCAACTTCCTCACATTCCTTGTTGTATTTCTGCGGCACATCTCGTACAATTTGGTGAAGTAATTCTGCATTGCGTTAATGTGAATGTGAAAAGGGGAGAATCGTTTGGAATCAAAGCAACTAACTAGAGGGCTAAAGCCCCGCCATGTAGAGCTGATTGCACTCGGAGGTACAATTGGCGTTGGTCTGTTCATGGGATCGGCGAGTACGATCAAATGGGCAGGTCCATCCGTGCTGCTGGCTTATTTATTGGCTGGTATCGTTATCTTTTTTGTCATGCGTATTATGGGTGAAATGTTGATTCAGGAGCCGGTCACGGGTTCGTTTGCAACATTTGCTCACAAATATATTAGTCCGCTTGCCGGATTTCTGACCGCCTGGAGCTACTGGTTCCTATGGGTTACGGTGGGTATGGCGGAAGTTACGGCGATTGGTATCTATGTGGGATATTGGTTCCCGGATATTCCGCAGTGGCTGCCTGCACTTGCTGGGGTACTGATCATTGCAGCAGCGAATCTGGCGGCGGTGAAGTTCTATGGGGAATTTGAATTCTGGTTTGCGATGATCAAGGTGACAGCTATTGTGGCGATGATCGTGATCGGAACCGGGCTCATCTTCTTCGGCTTGGGGAACGGAGGAGAGCCAATCGGACTGTCGAATCTGTTCAGTCATGGTGGCTTCTTCCCTGGAGGCATCAAAGGTTTCCTCTTCGCACTGTGTATCGTAACGGCTGCGTATCAAGGGGTGGAGATGGTCGGTATTACAGCAGGCGAAGCGGAGAATCCGAAACACACTTTGCGTAAAGCGATCAAAAATATCGTGTGGCGTATTCTTATTTTCTACGTTGGTGCCATATTTGTTATCGTAACCTTGTACCCTTGGAACGAAGTAGGCGAGACGGGAAGCCCGTTTGTGCTCACCTTTGCCAAAGTTGGTATTGTGGCTGCAGCGGGGATCATTAACTTTGTGGTGCTCACGGCGGCCATGTCGGGATGTAACAGCGGGATCTACAGTGCGGGACGGATGTTGTACACGCTGGCTGAGAATGGGCAGGCACCTGCCTTTTTCAAAAAGCTGTCCAAAGGCGGGGTTCCCCGCAACAGTATCGTCATTACAATCTCCTTGCTGCTGATTGGGGTTGTGCTGAACTACCTGATGCCGGACTCCAAGCTGTTCCTGTACATCTACAGTGCAAGTGTTCTTCCGGGTATGGTTCCATGGTTTGCGCTGGCGTTCAGCCAGTTCCGATTCAGAAAGCGTTGGGGCAACGAGATGGCGGATCATAACTTCAAGTCCAAATGGTTCCCGATCAGCAATTACATCATTATTGTGTATCTGATTCTCGTCATTATCGGTATGGCGTTTAACCCGGATACGCGCTTGCCTCTGGTTGTTGGAGCTACGTTTATGGCCATCGTGGTGGCTGGATATTTCGCATTTGGCATTGGCAAAAGACAACGGATAGATGGCGGCGAAGATCGCTAGTCCAATATTCAAAAATCAACTTATATCGTAATTTCATACGTGCATTCCTTGAATACAATGGAGAACCTGCGGGTGATTCAGCGTCATTCAGGGAGTGCATTTTTTTATCCGCAAAATTCATACTTGAATCTCCTGTAACTGGAGGTTTTAAGATTTGAATTATAAAGATTGCACTAAAGCCTATTTACACTTGCCACTTCGATGACAGAACAACCTTCTGATCGCTGTTATCCCCTGATTTTTTTGATTTAATTTTACAAAGGTGAAAATCTGGGGATAAAGGCGAACGCATCCGCTTCTTCAGGTTATTTCTGTCCTCTACGTTCTCGTGTAAATGTTTAGTTCAATTTATATAATAGCTGCTGCGCAATAATATCATTCCGATTTAATCCGTGGCAGAATGGGAGGCTTTAAGTATATGAGGACAATAGAATGGATTTATCTTATTTCCAACCTGCTTATATTAGTGGGGGTAATCGGGATCGGGAGACAGAGTCAACATTTTCGAAAAATGGCATGGGGTGGATTCGTCATATCGGGTGTGCTGTTGATTATCCATGGTGTGGTCGAAGGACTCCGTTGGCCTATGATTCCGGCGTATCTGCTCACGTTGGTTCCACTGGTTGTGTTATTTACAAAGGCAAGACGCCAGCAACAGTCAGGTGTAACCTCGCTGAACAGCAAAGGTTCCGGGGCCTCTGCTTCCACATCGACTGTGACGAGGAAATTCGGACGTGTTCGAATCATCGCAACGTCTCTTCTGGTGTTGGTATACGCTATTGTGAGCATTGGCTTGCCGCTGCTGTTCCCGGTGTTTTCGTTTGCCAAGCCAGCAGGTCCTTATGGAATCGGAACAGTATCCTACGACTGGACAGATAACAGCCGTGAGGAGTTGCTGACGAGTTCTATCGGTGATCAACGGGAGCTGATGGTACAGATCTGGTACCCAACGAATCCAGATGTACAGGGCGCAACAGCTCCTTATGTTAATAAGCCGGAGATCTACGGGACAGCCTTCAATGAAGTGCTGAAACTGCCAAAGCTTTTATTTTCCAGTCTGAGTCAGGTCAAAACACATGCGATACAGGAAGCTCAGTTATCTGATGCTGAAGCCAAGTATCCGGTTGTTCTTTTCTCTCATGGTCTGCATGGCTATGAAAATCAGAATACGTTCCAGGTCGAGCAGCTGGTCAGTCAAGGTTACATTGTGGTGGGCATTAATCACACGTATAGCAGTCTGGTATCCGTATTCCCGGATGGACGTGTGGCGCAGTTTGAATCTGAAGGGAAAGAAGGCTTTGAACAGCTGCAATTCAGTTACATGGACAAGTTGAATGAGACATGGGTGAGGGATGCACAGTTTGTACTGGATGAGGTAGAGAAGTTGGGTACGGGGGATCCGAGCGGACGCTTTACAGGACATATGGATCTGGACAATATCGGCATGTTTGGGCATTCATTTGGCGGAGCAACGACAGTACAGATGTTAATGGATGATCCACGTGTGAAAGCAGGCATGAATATGGACGGTGTATTGTTTGGTAAGAAACGTATCCCTACGGAAGGCGTGGGCAAGCCGTTCCTGATGATGAGTGCAGACTCAACCGTTGCAGGTACAAGTGTGATGAGTGACGAAGAGATTGCTGCGATGGGCACGACCCGTCCGGAAGCCGAGAAATATTACGAGGAAGTGTATGAGCGCTATGAGCCGGTAACCGCAGGAGGTAACTTCTGGATGGAGCTGACCAACACCAAACATCTGAGTTTCTCCGACCTCTACCTGATCTCTCCACTGCTCGAATGGACACAGGGTGTAGAAGCGCGGGGGACACAACAATTGGTTAACGATACAACGATTGATTTCTTCAACCACTACTTGAAAGGGAAACCGCTCCATATGGACAAGGAAGTGGGAGAACATGAATCCTATTTGTTGAAAAAAGGCTAAACGTATAAATGGAAGGAGACTGAAGTTCAGTCTTCTTCCATTTGTTTTAATCGTAACCGCATGCCCTCCTGCAATAAGTTAATGCCATCTACAATCTGGCTCCATTCGGGATTCATCACCTTGCACAGCTTGTTAAAACGAAGAATGCGATCCGTCACAGAGTCCAGCATATATCGGGCCTGTTTGCGAAAAAATACTTCTGGTGCTTCCGCATGCTCAGCACTTGCATACATCAACACAAAGTCCCACACCATGCTTTGCACAGCAGGGCTATCGATTGCCCAACGTTTGTCCAGCGCTTCGGTAGTGCGAATGCGAATAGCCTCCATTTTTTTCACCCAGACGTCCGCTTCGACTTGTGGCTGATTCGCCATAATGAAGAACGGAATCTCCAACCTAGCCAGATCGGCCCAATAGGCCGGATCATTGATCAGTTCCTGAATTTCCTTCCAGGCCAGTGTTTGCTGAGCCGTCAGTTTGGTATCTTTCATCATGTATTTATCGAAAAAGTGCAGAAACGACACTCTCCAATCCTGCGGAATGCTGTCCAGCAGATGGGATTCATCCACCTTGGCAGCAACGAATTGTTTCCGACTGCTCGCATGGGCCGTTAGGGATTCAACCAGACTGGAGATGTAGGTAAGAGACTGTTCCGAATGCAGTGAAGTGTCTTCTTCATGCTGCTTCGCTTGCTGCAAAATGGAGAGCATGGAATTCATCGTGCCGATCTGGGTTTCCAAGGCTTCAATCTGTAGATCCAGTGCCTGTGCTACCGCCAGTTCACCCGACATGAGCTTTCGAATATCCGGTATGCTGAAATTCAGATAACGAAGCGTTATAATGAGTTCGAGTTGCCACAGGTCTTGCGTTGTATAGAGTCGATGCCCGCCTTCCGTATGATTGGAGGGTTGTAACAGTTCAATCTCATCGTAATAACGGATCGTTTTCACCGTGGAGCCGATCAGTTTGGCTGCTTCACCGATGGAGTAGGGTTCTTTATTTGGGTTCAACGAGATCACCTCATGTTCTATTATACAATCTCCAGTTAGGGGAGATTCGATATGTGACGATCGTCAGTGAATTCGGGCGGGCTTAGTTTAAATTCCACCCATCTCGGTTACAAAGGAAAGAGTGCAACTTTTATGAAAACAACTTCTGATAATAAATTTAATATTTACATGATAACGAAGAGCACAGAAATAATCTGAAGAAACGGAGTGCTCGCCTAAAAGCTTTCTGAAAGAAAGCTACATCGGAAGCATACGCTATCACCAGATTTTCCTCTTATATAAGGGAGAGAAAAAAATCTGGGGATAACAGCGATCGGAAGGTTATTCTGTGATCGTAGTGATCAATGTAAATCACCAAGGAGGAAATTGAACATGGCTAATCAAGACCAGCACACCATGCAAGATCCAACGACACAATATCCTAAGGCTACACCGGAGTGGAAACAGCAGCAGGATGAGCCGGGGCTTCAGCGTGAGATGACACCTGTTCCCGATGCGGGTGAGAAAAGTTATAAAGGCAGCGGACGATTAACGGGACGCAAAGCGGTTGTGACCGGGGCCGACAGCGGAATTGGCCGGGCGGCAGCGATTGCGTTTGCCCGTGAAGGTGCAGATGTTGTTCTGGCCTATCTGCCGGAAGAGGAAGCAGATGCGCAGGAAGTTGTGAAGCTGATTGAGGAAGCCGGTCGCAAAGCAATTACGATGCCAGGTGACCTGAAGGATGAGAAATACTGTGAAGAACTCATTGAATCTGCGGTAAAAGAGCTTGGCGGGATTGATATCCTTGCTAACGTGGCAGGCAAACAGCAGTTTGTGGAGCAGATTGCGGATCTGACTACCGAGCAGTTCGATGCAACGTTCAAAACAAATGTCTATTCCATGTTCTGGCTCTGCAAAGCAGCTGTGAAACACATGAAGCCGGGTAGCTCCATTATCAACACATCATCGATTCAGGCGTACAAACCTTCGCCAATCCTGCTGGATTATGCAACAACGAAGGCATCCATTAACACGTTCAGCAAAGCGCTGGCCCAACAGGTGGGTAGCAAAGGGATACGTGTCAACGTTGTTGCACCAGGACCGGTATGGACACCGCTCCAGGTCGTGGGTGGACAACCAGTCGAGAAGCTGGCCGATTTTGGCTCCAACACACCGCTTGGTCGAGCAGGACAACCTGCCGAGATGGCTCCGGCATTTGTGTTCCTGGCAAGCCAGGAATCCAGTTATGTAAGCGGGGAGACATTGAATGCGAATGGTGGTACGGTTAGTCCGTAAATAGTTTTAGATAATCCGATCAGGGTATCAGAGGATACGGTCTCCATATTGGGGGCGGTATCCTCTTTTTTGTCATTAAGATGAGAGAAATAAAATATTTTCATATATGAAAGCGTTCTTATATAAAACGGAAAAGGTACATGGTAATATATTCAAGAACATGATCTTCGCTCCCAGCTCTGAGAGTGCGTTGCTTATACAATGAATCTGTTCAGATCAATACACTATGCCTAGGAATCGAAGGAGGAATTCTGTAATGGCCAAGAATGTACTTAAACTAGGTGACCCTGTCATAAGCACGTACACATCATATGGGACATTAACATCCGTTATGCACGAAGATTTATGGCCATGGATTTTCAATAACTTTATACAAATCAGGTATGCACATGGATGGGGAATTTTTTCGTTTGATTCTCATCAGTTTCTGCTAAGTACCTGTCCGGGAATTTCCTTTTACAACCTGCCACAAGAAATTGTGATTAGCAAATGGGGAACATCACTTAAGCAAGTGATTACGGAAGCGATAGATATGGGATATTATCTATATATTTATGCAGATAGATACTATATTGCGTGTACAGACTATTATCAAAAAGAACATCTCATGCATGAATTATTAGTGTATGGGTATGACCTGGATCAAAATTTGATATACATTGCTGATAATCTTGATGATGGTAAATTCATACAAAGCGTATGTAGTCTGGATGAACTTGAGAAAGGCTACTGGACCATGTCTAATGAGTACAGTTTTTGGACAGAAGTGAGATTCCTCAAGCCAATTCAGAATATCAATTATGCAATTCATGTGGAGCAGATTATAACGGCGATGGAAAACTATCTTAACTCAAGCGAGACATATGACTTAGTGCGAGATCAGAAATACGATTTTGGAATGCAAGCCATTCAACGCATCTTTACCGACATTGAGCAGGCAGCCCTAGTTGGAGAAGCATTGGATTCACGAGTCTTTCATCTCTTGTATGAACATAAGTTACTTATGGAGTTACGTTTATCTTACTTAATGGAGAAATCAATCATTGAACGAGATTCAACCTTTATGGAATTAAGCACTATTCTGAAACAGGACTACTTTAAATTGAGAAATATAGTTCTGAAATACAATATAACGCGTGATGCAAGTACACTCAGTAAAATAAGTGAGAGATTGCAACAGAATCTCACAAAAGAGAAAGCATTTATTTCTTCTTTTATTACCAGATTGCAACAGGTTAAATCAATGGCTTGAAGTCATCTAATAATAGACAAAAAATCCCCTTTGCTTGTTAGAAAGCCAAGGGGATTGCTGTGTAATTAAATTACTTTTGTTCTGGTTTCGGGTCCAGAATGGCATAACTGCCTAGCGTGGCTAATTGTGCTGTGTTCAGAAGCGCTTCATCCACTGCTGCGAGGGCTTCGCCGGCAGCTGTCATCAGCTCATCAGAGTCAACAGGTGAGGCGAAACGGAGAATGACCCGGTTCTCTCCTTTTTTGAGTTCACTCTCAGCCTTGGTTTTGTACTCATTAATGGACGCGACTTCGAGATCATTCTGCACATAATAATCATTGGCATCGCTCTCGCCATTAAACATCGTGAGCTCGGAATCAAGCCAATAATCTTGATCCGCTATCGTTTTCTGACTTGCAGCAGTCTCATCATTGGCATTGTACAGGAAATACGGGATGCCGGAGTTCGTCAGGTTGTTGGTGGCATCTACATGGAACCATTCGTTCCCGATTTTGACCTTGTTCCATGCATGTGGAACGCCGCTGGAAGCGCCCGTTACAACGATGCTTTCCAATCCCGAGAGATCGGAGAGCAATTTGTAAACGGAAGCATAGCTGGCACATACCCCAACTCCTTTGACCAGAATACCGTATGTGGTAAACGAGTCATTAAACTGTGGATCGACATTTTTGAAGTTGTTTTGCTCCGCATTTTCCAGCGCTGCATCGTCATACTTCGCGTTATCGTTCAGATAATCGTAGATGGCTTTCCGTTTCTCGTCTTCGTTCATACCATTCTTGATAATGGAAGCCACCACTTCGTTCGCTTTGGCAATAATCTCATCTTGCTTCTTCTGGATTCCACTAGCCGATTCATTGTAATGAATCGAAAGGGTAAGTGTACCATAGTTGTATTCGAAACCTTCCACACCAAGAATCAATGGATTCTGGTACATCACTTTCAGGACAACATCTGAGAGTGTCGTGAAATTTTGAGCTTCGGGGAAAGCCTTTAACGAAATTTTATCTTGTGCCGCAATCATGTTTTTGGCTAAAACTTCTTCCAATGCGGAATCTGCATTGATCATTGCATCGCCTGTAGCAGGCTGAGGCACGGTTTCCTGATTACCTTGTTCTACATTTTGCTGTGTATTGGATTTCTGCTCATCTACCAGGTTGTCTTCTACAGCTTCTGGAGCTGAAGCAGGTGTTTCATTGGAAGCTTCTTCAGAAGCCATATCTGAAGAATTATCAGAAGTATCATCTGAAGCCTCAGTAGATAGAGGATCAGTTGCAGCTTCTGACGTTCCAGTATCGGTTGTAGACTCTGGAGTTGAAGTTTCCGAAGCCGGTGCTTCTTCTGTTTCCGTTGCAGACTCAGGTGCATCATGATTGTTGATGATCGTTGGCACGTCAGGTGCAGGAATGTAAGGTGTGTCATTCTTTGGTTCCACCAGTCCGTTGCTGGAATCGGCTACGGTTTGCTGAGAAAGTTTGTCCAAATCTGCTTGAGTTACATTCTCTACGCGTACGTAACTTTTCAAAGCTGTTCCTTTAATATGAAAAGGAATATTCGTTTCATTGAACTCTGAAATCTCTACGCTTTTGGTATCATAGACAATGGTTTCACGAGCTAGAGAGCCGTCATTGTACTCAACTGTTGCTTTCTGAGGAAGTACATCTATATTCTTTAATTTCTCCCTATACAATTGTTCTTTCAGAGATGTTGGCAACTGGGAAGCAAGCGGAGCTGTAGGGACACCTCTGCTAAAATTGGATTCTTTGCCTCCACCGATTGCAGTGACGTAATATTCTCCTCGTATACCATGGTTCTGAGTGGTAGTTATCATTTCATTATAAGTGCCGAGCCCGCCTTTTCCGTCTCTCAAAAAATCATTGAAAGACGTCTCTGTCGTTACCGCAATATCTAAAGGCAGACTATTACTGAACGCGTCCTCTGCGCCAGTTAGAGGTACATTTGTATCGAAGTTGGTTAGGTCAGAACGTTTATAAATTTTATATTCGGTGGCACCTTCAACCTTGTCCCAGACCAACTTGAACCGTCTATCTTTGTCAATTTCGTATCTTAGGTTAGGTACGGGTAACTCCGATTTCACTGTAAACGGAATAATGATGGGCTGATCGAGTAGTGTTAGATTTTCCGCATCTGGATCATAATTCAGACGAATGTAATAAATGGGGGCACCGCCCCAAGAACTTTGATCCTTGTTCATCATGGAATCTGAACTTAAAACGCCCCATCCAAGAGGCTTAATGGAAACACTATTGTCGTTTGTCTCTGGAATGGCATATACATCGCTTGCTTTGAGTGCTTTAATATCGGTATGTACACTAATAATGTCACTAGCTCGCAGGTTACTTTTACGTAAATCGGCTTTAAACTTGAACATAAATTCTTCATCCTGAGCTACGTTGTACATCGGCATGATCGCTTGTTCCGATTCAGAGCCGTATTTCTGCTTCAAACTTAAAATGGTAGAACCTTCTACTACTTCTGTAGGGTTATTTTCGGACGGACTACTCTCCTGTTCAGTACTCTGGCATCCAGCCAGTAACAGGGTGAGTGCAAACATAATGAAAAATAGACGTTTCATGATACACCGCTTTCTTGTTTTTCTGAGTTGCTCTAATGCTACTTTCTACACACCGAAAGATTATCAAAATTGGTTAAAACCCATACTCGAACCTCTTAACGGCCAAACCTCCTATTAATTTCCTAATATCCTTTGCTAGTTTATGGTCATATTGACGCATTGTCAAGGTGAGAGGGGAGGGTATAAGTCCTGTAGAACAATAGAACAGTTGTAATTCTGTAGCGGGGGGACCGTGTTAAAATACAAGAGTTACTACATATTTATATATAATAGAAGAATAATTGAGGAGGCTGGATTGGCGTATGACAGCAGAACAGATTGTCAGAACCTTTTTTGAAGAAGTCCGATCAGGCCGAAATCCTGATTATGCAAGCAGCGTGATGGCGGAACAAGTACTGGCTCATCAAGTGATATCTGAAGATGAGATCATGGTCACCCGAACACCTTCTGATTATGCGGATCATGTGCGAGAGATGATTGAAGTATACGGGGAGTTTTCACTCGAAATTCTGGAGTTGCTGACGCAAGGTGATAAAGTTTATGTGCGCTGGAGACAAACGGGTACCCATATTGGCGAAGTGGACGGATACAGTCCAACCAACCTCCCGGTGATTGAAATTGCCAGTGCAGTATACCGAGTGGAAAACGAACAAATTGCAGAGTATTGGATACAGATCGACAGGTTGGGCATCGAGAGACAATTGGAACGTAATCGGAGCTGAGTTTCTCAGCTCTTTTTTAGTTTTCAGTTCTTTGTAAGCGTTCCCGTGTTATAATGGACAAAGTTGTATACAAGTTACCTAAAACGTTTTCTGTCTTTTAACTCCATAATCTGAAAGTGAGGTTCAGTGATGATTAAAGCAACGGAAGATAGTCAATATGTTGAACTAACAAGCCCGACAAGTTTACCGAAGGCATCCGGATTCCTTTGGAATGAAAAGATGATGATTCATGTGAATTGTCGGGGGTACGCGGTGGCCCAATTCATGCAGCCCGAACCTGCCAAATACTCGTATGCGCCCAACCTGGAAGCCAAGACGTTTATGCAACCGGAGCAGCCGTACTATGCCCACCATCCAGGACGGTTTGTCTACATTAAAGATGAAATAAGTGGCGAAATTTTCTCAGCCCCGTATGAACCGGTTCGCAAGCAGGCGGATAGCTATACGTTCGCTGTCGGTAAACACGATATTCACTGGAAAGTGATTCAGGACGACATTTGCATCGAGATGTCCCTGCGCCTGCCGAAGGAAGATGTCATGGAGCTATGGCGTGTGAAGGTAACCAATCTGTCTTCGAAAAAACGCAAGCTGAGTATCTACCCGTATTATACGGTCGGTTATATGTCCTGGATGAACCAATCCGGTTCATATGTGGAAGATTTGCAGGGCATTGTCTGCTCGGCGATTACGCCGTATCAGAAATATCAGGATTATAGCAAAATCAAAAATTACAGCGACAAAACCTATCTGCTTGCAGATCACCAACCGACTGGCTGGGAAGTAAATCATGAGACTTTTGAAGGCGAAGGCGGACTACATAATCCTTCGGCCCTGCAGTCGGAGACACTGGCTGGTGGAGATGCACGGTACGAGACACCTGTAGCTGTATTGCAATATAGAGTCGAACTGGAAGTAGGAGCGGAGCAGGCGTATCGATTTATCTTTGGTCCGGCTCATGATGAGACAGAGATTGAGGGCATTCGTCAGCATTATTTTGTGAAGCAGAATAAGGATGGACAGGATGGTTTCGTCGCAGCTGAACAGGAGTATGCTGAGTATATTGCGGAAGGGCAAGGGAACATCCTGATTCAGACACCGGACAGCTGGTTAGATAATGTCGTGAATCACTGGCTACCTCGCCAGATGTACTATCATGGCAAAACCAATCGTCTGACAACCGATCCGCAGACGCGGAATTATTTGCAGGACAACATGGGTATGAGTTATATTCAGCCGCAGATTGCGCGGGCTGCGTTCTTGACCGCTTTCTCTCAACAGCATATAAGCGGCGCGATGCCAGACGGCATTATTTTGCACCCGGACGCAGAACTGAAATATATTAACCAGGTTCCTCATACCGATCACTGCATCTGGCTTCCGGTCTGTATGAAGACCTATCTAGATGAAACGAATGACTATAGCATTTTGGAGGAACAGGTTGCTTTTACAGACAGTGAACAAAAGGTTTCCGTACTGGAACATATGAATCTTGCGATGCGCTGGTTGATCCATGAGCGTGATGCGCGTGGGTTGAACTATATCAATCAGGGTGACTGGTGTGATCCGATGAACATGGTGGGGTACAAAGGCAAAGGCGTATCCGGCTGGTTAACCATTGCGTCGGCCTATGCGTTCAATGTGTGGGCAGATATTGGTGAACAGGCAGGGCATGGCGAGGTTGCAGCGGAATTCCGTCAGGAAGCCACTCAGACCAATGCGGTAGCCAATGAGTATCTGTGGGATGGGGACTGGTATGCCCGCGGAATTACGGATGATAACGTAGTGTTTGGCGTAAGCAAAGACGTGGAAGGACGCATCTATATCAATCCTCAGAGCTGGGCACTTATGAGCGGTGCTGCGGATCAGGAGAAACAGGAGAAGTTAATCCGTGCCGTAGAGGAGCAATTGGAGACGCCATATGGTGTCGAGAAACTCGCGCCGTCTTTCACAGCGATGCGGGAAGATGTAGGTCGAGTTACGCAGAAACATCCGGGAAGTGCGGAGAATGGTGCAGTGTACAATCACGCGGCGGCGTTCTATATTTACGCGTTGTACCTGGTGGGCGAGAAGGAGAAGGCGTATCGTCTGTTGCGTAAAATGATTCCTGGCCCCGATGCCGAGGATATTCTTCAGCGGGGTCAGCTACCTGTATTTATCCCGAATTATTATCGCGGAGCTTATCGGCAATTCCCACGTACAGCTGGGCGCTCCAGTCATCTGTTCAACACCGGCACGGTGCCTTGGGTGTATCGTTGTCTGATCGACGGATTGTTTGGACTGCAAGGTCATGCACAAGGACTTCAAGTGCGGCCGCAGTTACCAGAAGATTGGAACGAGGCATCAGTTACGCGGTTGTTCCGCGGGGCTGAGCTGAATGTAAACATGAAGAAGGATGCAACTGTCCGGACAATTGAGGTACATGTTGACGGTCAACGAATTGCAGGCGACATCATCAAGAATATACAGGCCGACGTGAAATATGAGGTGCTGGTGAAGCTGCCTTTGTAGAAAAGCGCAAGGAGTAATGCTGAACGATGTGAAGAGTTTGGAAAATTACGAAGACAAATTAAAAACTGCCTTTCCTTTATAGAAGGAGGGCAGTTTTTGCTTTCAAGATGTTGTTTTGAATTAATCTGTTTGTCAGACTGAATATGATGAAAGAATCCACAAGCTAAGCTTGATTAGCAAACACTCTATTCTTTGACTCTGTACCAATAGCTATAAATCTCTGAATAACCCAGCTTGGCGTAAAGTTTCAAGGCAGGTGCATTATTCGCAACCACTTGCAGGTAACTGGAGGTAGCACCTTGTTTTTTTGCCCAATGCAATAGATGCAAGATCATCTGTTCAGCAAGTCCCCGATTTCGAAAGTTAGCGTCTGTAATGATATCATACAACCCGATATAGCCACGTTCGATGACACCAAACCCACAAGCGACGACTTGCTCATCGATCAACAGCGAGATGAAACCTACCTGTGTGCGGATATTGTTCAACATAAGTTCCGTCGTTTCCCGTTGCAGATCATTCACCTGATTTAACCTGCAAAAATGATCCAGCCACGCTGTGGTCAACTGTTCGTCGATCTGTACAGCCTGGTGTGCAGGCTCTTTGATCTCTTCCAGGCTCCTGATCTGGATACGAGTCAGATCCACAACAGTATACCCTTTGTCTTGCAAAAGTTGGTCGAGATGATCCGGCTGAATAAACGGTGTGATTTTAAATATGGTACTTAACTGATTGGAAGCATAGATGCGCTCACATTCTTCAATCTTTTTATGCACATCCAGAGTGGAGTAATGGATAGGTTGAACGGAGTTGGCACGTTTGGTATATCCTTTGGCAAAACGGAGTACCCAACCGTCATATAATAAGGTGGACAGGGGTTGCCAGTGGTTAAGCGATAGTTCTTCAATGGTTTTATGTTCTGAATCTATGGAATGAGTCATATCCAACCTCCGATTTTATGATTAAATAATAATACATAATAATGTATAAAAATACAATGCAAACATATATATCTTCGAACAGTATGCATTATGGTCGGAGATGGTATACAATTTGATTTGATTGAATGATTAACTTCAGGAGCGGAGCGCGTTATGTTAACTATAGAATTAAATAATCACAGCATTAACTGTCATATCCAATACGGCAAACGCAAGAAAGTATCCATCACGATGGACTTGCCTTATATGGTAACGATCAAAGCACCCAATGGTACCAGTGAAGACATGATCCGGCAACTTGTAGAGCAGCACGGGGATGTAATTTTGAAGAAATCCGCTCTGATGCAGCGGGCGCTTGACGGTCCTCAAGCCAAGGAATACGAAGATGAGGGCAAAGGGAAGTTCCTGCTTTTTGGCAAGGAGCATGCACTGCATGACTTAATCCCTGTAGAGGGTCTGACAGAAGAAGAGCTGCGAGCGAATCTGAAGAAGTTTTATTTTGCCGAGTGTAAACGCATGATTGGGGAGCGCATCGGACGTTATCAGCAAGAGTTGAAGGTGAAACCGAAGTCAGTAGAGATCGTAGATTCTCCCACCAAGTGGGGCAGTTGTAGCTGGGACAAAAAACTTACGTTCAATTATCGCCTGGCGATGGCGCCACTGGAAGTGATCGATTATGTCATCATTCATGAACTTTGCCATATTCACCACATGAATCATGATCGCTCTTTCTGGCGGCGAATCGGCAGCATCATGCCGGATTACAAAACAAAAGAAGATTACCTGATGCGAAATGGTCGGGCCATGACACTATAATAACAAGCTTAAGCCTTCACTTGGACACGCCATCCCCCTCCATTATTATTCGTAAAATCCGCGAAGATCCCATTGTAGCAGTGAGTGGCTTCGCGGATTTTTATTGTGTCTGGATATTAGGAATAAGATACTTGAACGCCGTAATGTTTGAAAAAATGAGTAACCGCATCCATGTCCATTCGATCATCGAACAGATGCTCAGGATAATAGATGCCTGGAGCCATAGGCTTGTCCGTTGGCATCATCAGTATCTTTTCGGCCTGCACTGCAGCGCCGAGTGCAGTCATATGGGTCTGACCAAGTGGGTCAGAGACCGTCATCGTTCGTTCAACCTCATTCCCTTTCGCATCCAATCCTTTCAATTGAATGACCAGATGATGTGCACTCCCAGTTCCTGGATTATAGAGCAACTTTCGCCGGAATGGCTTGAAACGTTCACCACTGATCATCTTCCATACTCCGGTTTTGACCAATCCGGCGAGTGCATAGGTAGATACTTTACTATCGAATGCAATGCGGAAGCTGGTTGAATCAATATGACTGGTATGAGGTAATGTGACGTGATCGGGTGTATCCAATCTGTAACATGGAGTCGTATACCCGTTCGGGAAATGAACTTTGATCGGATCTGTCATGGGATAGACGAGTCGATGTGTATTGGATTCGGATATCTGAAAAGGAATACTCATCCGGTCCATGAAGGCTGCCGAATCAGGGCCGGCCTTATCCCGCAGCGACCATAGGGCATGAATGTTTACTTCGACATGTTGCAGAGAGTTAGAAAGTATCATGGCAAAGAGTGACGCCGTTCCTGCCATCCATCCAGAGGACAGCACTACCGGAGCATGAAGCTCTTCCTGCTCTATTGTACGGATCGCTTGATTGAACACCTCAGTCCAGCGTGTTATATCGATGAGGGGAATTTTTCTCCGTACGGCCGACACCAGTAATCGATCATCCAGATCGTTCACTGCATTAATGATTAACGATATATTCTCTCCTGCGTGAATCAGTGGATCGTCTGCATGGGTATCAACAACAACCGTTTGGACACGATTGGATGGAAAAGGTGCTGCTTTACCCGCAGAACGGCCTCCCAGTACCAATTCCAGATCAGGATGCCTGTCATGCAAAATGCGAGCAAGCTGTGCACCTACAGCACCATAGCCCCCAGCGATAAGAACTCTTTTTCTATTCATTCGATAAACCTCCGTTGATATGTTTATGTACTTATATGTTTAAACTAATGAACATAATAGAGTGAAGAAAAGGAATGCGGTTCACCAGCGCGGTATGCGCTAGCTCTGACATTCCACTTCCACGAGATGAACGAGCTGTTTGAGTAATTCGATCGCATCGTTGAACTCCAGCTTGTAATACATCTCCGTACCTTTTTTCTGAACCGATAACAGCCCGGATTGACGTAATATTTTCAAATGATGAGAGACCGTAGGGCGTGACATGGGGACATGCTCTGCAATCTGCGATACGTTCATGCTCTCTTGATCAATGAGCAGCGATATGATTCGCTGGCGAACAGGATCTCCCAATCCTTGAAGATAGGGACTTAGATTCTCGAAAATATCAATAACTTTTTGGTTACCCATCGACTCGTTCATGGCTCACTCCGTTATAATGTTTAATTGTTTAAACGTATTATAAGGCTTAGTTCACTTAAAAATCAAATTTAACATTCCAAGTTGCAGGAAAATAGCTGTTCCGCTTGTCCATTTGAAGTACAATATAAGCAAATATGCCCGTACCACGAATCCATTGATGTATCCGTGGTGGAAGGAGTCCAAGATGGCTGAGAGTAACCATTATTCGGTGCTGGTAGATGAATATATCTCGGAGTTTGCACCTGATGTACAGGTGAGATTACAGGCAATAAGACAGATTATTCGTGAAGCGGCTCCGAACGCCGAAGAGAAGATCAGTTACAAGATGCCTACGTATGCACAGCATGGGAATCTGGTTCATTTTGCCGCATACCAGCATCATATTGGGTTTTACCCTGCTCCCAGGGGAATTCAAGCTTTCCAGGAGGAACTCTCCAAGTATAAAGGGGGAAAGGGGTCTGTCCAGTTTCCGCTGGATCAGCCATTGCCCGAGGATCTCATTCGCCGGATTGTGGAGTATCGCGTGAAAGAAAATGTGGAGATCGCGTTGGAAAAGAAACGCAAAAAGGGAGCACCGAAGTAATTAAAGCTCCTATCACAAAAGCTCATATCATAAACTATAAAAAACAGTCGGATGCCTATGCACTCCGACTGTTTTTACTTTTAGATTTTAAGTTTAACGTTGCTCGTTACTTCATTTTACTTTGTTCGATTCCTATGCTCTTGCTCACTTCTATTCAAAGGAATACGTTACGTTTGAATTACTTGCTGTAGGAATCAAATACATAAAGCTTGGGTCCACTTGCAAGTAGATCGTCAGGTCGGAAACGCCCAGATTAGGAACAGTCAGACTGAACCGACCGTTAGCATCCAGCTTCACCGTTTCCGTGCGAATATGTTTTTCGTCAGGTGAAGGACCGTGGATCTGGAATGAGAATGTTTTACCTGCATAAGCAGTGAGTGTTCCCCGTACTTTCAGCGTACGATCCGCTGTATATTCGAACTGCATCAGATGATTATCCAAGTAATCCTCGTTCACGGGTTCCGGTTCTTGTGGCTCTGTTCCAGGGTCTTGTGGTTCTGTCCCAGGATTCTGTGGATCGGTTACAGGTTCTTGTGAAGGATTGCTAACCGAGAAGAAACGTGTCTGATATGAAATTTCTGCTTTGGACCCGTCTTTCTTTTTCAAACCGGTAATGCGAACGTTGAATGTATCGCCTGCCTTCAGGGACTTCAAGTTATCCGGGCGAAAAATGACAGCGTAGTTATATCCATAACCATCGGTATTTACATTGAAAAAGGCCTTTGCAGGATCACTGCTAACCGGTGTTTTTGCTCCCAGTACCCAAGTTTTCTGATCGGATGAACGGACGATCTCCACCTGTACTTCGGAGTTGGAAGGCTTCGCAAAGATGTCCGGATTCAACTGTGCAGACCAGGCTTGTGACACATTGAATGCTTCAATCGGGAATGCCCCTTTATTCGGATACAAGTTGTAATTGTAATTGAGTTTTCCTGAACGGCTCGTATCCATAACTTGCATGGTGCTAAAATGGCTTGCATAGTTTTTGTTGTCCCGGGATGCAATTCCGAATCCGACCTTTTTCAGTTGCGAACTCAAAATCCAGCGGCGATGGCCGAGTGCAGCAATGTTACTTGCGTCCGAATCATCCATATAGGCTTTAACACTTTGGACTGCAAGATTTCCTTGTGTACCATAGGAAGCGTACAGATTGGAGCTTGAAGCCGATTTGGCTCCCAGATCAAAAAAGGCTTTTGGCATATCTGCAGGACGAGTTGGGAAATGAGTCAATTCTCCGGTAGAGACAACAACTGCTCCATGCTGGGCTTGACGATTAAGCGCAGGGTCCAGAACGAGATCTCCATCCAAACCGGAGAGATAACGATAGAAGTTGGCTGCACCTAGAGCCTGCTCTAATGTGGTGTTACTTACTACACCAGCGACGTAAGGTGCCTTGGTAGAGGGTTTCTGAGTGAACGTTGCAGTTTGGTTCTTGCCACTCATCCATTGTGTCCATTTCTGGCTGATTTCTTGTTCACTTCGCTCAGGCAGCAGACTGTCGACAGGGGCCGCAGCGATCTGCTGAGTTCCGAGCAGCATAAACAATAGACCTGCGAGAGGAAGAGAGAGTAACGAGCGGATGTACCTTTTTTGAATAAACATGTTCTAATCTCCTTCTAGTAAAAAAATATTATTATGTATTCGATGTATTTTATCGACATTAAAGGTATAATTCGTTAGTTTTATGAATGCAATTGTTTATTCGAATTCAGCGATTTTTCAGCCAGAGCCATTATAATACTCACGGAATCCTGTAATCGAAAAGGAGTTTTTGCATGTCTAAGGTGCTGCATAAGTCGTTTTATCTCATTTTGCTCGTGTTTGTTGCGGTGTTTATTGCTTCGTCCTTGTTGGTTCGGGCACAGTACAACTACGCCTTGTATGGGGACAATCCCATTTTGGGCATGCAGCAGTGGAGTATTTTTCTCCCGGTCATTCTTTTGCTTCTTGGTTCAGGTGTCGGGTTATATGCGCTATGTCTGAAGCTGAACAAATACAGTCCGAAGGTTGTCATTCCGATTGTGCTGCTAAGTTCTTTGGCCATTCAGATCATCATCATTTTTGTATTTCCGAGAGTACCCACCGATGATTCACAGACCGTTCTCTCACTCGCCATGAACATGCTGTATGACCAAGACTACTCGTCGTTTGAACCGGGTGGTTATCTGCAGATGTTCCCGTTTAACTACTCGATCGTCTTGTACCTGAAGACATTGCTGTACCTGTTCCCGGACAACTATCTGGTCATCAAACTATTTAATATTTTGTTTTCAACGTTAACAACGTTCATGATTTATCTTATCTACAAACAAGTGAACGACAGATCCACGGAACGTGATTACGGTGTGTTGATCTTTGCAGCAACGTACCTGCCTTCCTTGTTCCTGAACAACCTGATCTATAACGATGTAATTGCCACAGCTTTTCTGACATCATGTTTATACTTTGTTATTCGTTTTGTACGTGAAAAGTCTTGGAAAACAATCGTTATTGCCGCCGTTTTTCTCGCGATGGGCAATTACTTCCGAAGCATTGGCGTGATTGTGCTGATCGCTGCCATCATATATATCCTGCTGAATTTACGGAGCATTGGAATGAAGAAAGTCATCATTTCCATCGGTGTGCTGGGTATGTTGTTTAATGTACCAACCTGGACACAGAATGCGGTTCTTCAATCCTCCTCTGTTGTGAGCGAATCTGTCGGAGAGAATGCTGCACCGGTCTATATGTGGCTGAATATGGGCATTAATCTGGAGCGTTTTGGCTTCTGGGACAATATGGAGAGTTATCAGATCTATCAGAGGCAGGCCAACTACAATAAGGCTGAGAGCGCAGCATTGTTCAAACAAGAGATCGGCAACAAGCTGTCTGAAGCAAGTGCAAGTGACTTGGTGCAGATGTATTACAAAAAGATTATATGGACCTGGACCGAAGGAACGTACCAGATGGACCGCTACGGAATCGGCAATGAAAGTTCCATGGGTGCCGGAAGAGGAAGGGGAGGCGGAATCGCAGGCTCCTACAGTTACACCAATGCGATAACAGAACTGTTACAAGGGGATTCGGCTTATCGGACAGGTTTGCTCTGGATCGTATATGTGATGAATTTCTTGATGTACTGTTTTATTTCCATCCGGTTGGTTGGTGGAATTTGTCGTAAACGGTATGATGAAGTCTCCTTAATCCTGGTCATTCTCGGATTCATCGGATTTTATATTCTGTGGGAGATTAAGTCGAGATACATCTACCCTGTATATCCGTTGTTGGTTGTGCTGTCCTATATGGGTTTCAAAGATACGTATGACTTCATATTCCATCGTAAAGGTACCTTGGAGAGATATTCCCTGAGAAAAAGGTGATCATATGCGAAAAAATAAATATTTTACATCGGTTACGCTACTCCTACTGCTGGGATGTTCGGTTATGCTAACGGCTTGCGATGTGATAACCGCTCAGAATATTACCAAGACCAGTTCTGCGCAAGGCATGAACGGTGGCGGTATGCCGAATGGTGGTGGCCTGGGAATGAATGGAGGAACACCGAGAGGTGGAAGAGGCACCGCGGGCATGAATGATCGATCAGGCAGTCCTGGCATGACGCAGGGGATGATGAATGCCAACATTACTGGTAGAGTCATCTCCGTGAATGGAAACACAGTTACGCTGGCGTTACTTGAGGTGCAGGACAACTCATCCCCAAGCATGGAGTGGAAGGATACCGGAATGGAAATGAAGTTGAATATAGGTGATGATGTTGTTATCACTGAAGGCATGGGGACGCCGGGTTCGGGCAATTCCAGCCCACGTGCGAATTCGTCTATTCAAGTGTCTGATCTTCAAAAAGAAAACATCGTGATGGTGTGGTATAAGGACAACACCGAGACGGTTGAACGGGTGATGGTTGTCCAGTAAAAAATGATGGGATTATCGTCATTTTGTAATTGCTTACATTTGGCTTATCGGCTATTATGGTAACAACTGGTTTTTTGAAGGGAGTGAGCGTCATGAAACGACGGTCTAAGATGGTATGTTCCATTACTACAATGAAGGTAAGCATAAACTGAATAATTCCGGCAGACCATTCAGATGCAGGGTGGAAACATCCAGTTTCCCAGTCCGATCTGAGATCTGCTGATATATAGGGATATAACTGCTCATTTTTTCTGGCGTATGCGAGTTTTATTTGCTTGTGCAAATTTCTCATACACTCAGATTTTTAAAAGCCGCAGGCATAGCCTGCGGCTTTTTGCGCGCAAAAATAGGCATTCGTTGCCCACAAGCAATGCACATGAAACGACCAAAAAGGAGAAATGCCCATGTTAAAATTAAAAAATTTATTTCAACATAATGATCTTGCCGAGATGGTCCTGAAGAATTGGAACTATGATCCTGAGTCGCTGGACATGTTTAAGTATTATCGCATATCCTCCAATGCCGTGTATCCGTTCAGAGATCAGGGGGAAGTGAGATTGCTTCGTTTTGCCCCGGTAGAGGAGAAAAATCAAATCAATCTTGGCGCTGAACTGGAGTTCCTGCGTTATCTTCAAACGAATCATTATGGAGCTATGGAGGCGGTACCTTCCCATTCAGGGACAGAACTCATAGAGGCTCACACCCCATGGGGAACATACTATGCTTCCGTATTCAAGCGAGTACCCGGATCGCAGTTAGGAAGTATTGATTTGAATGACACCATCCTGTACAGCTATGGTCAGGCGTTGGGTGAGCTACATCATTTATCACGTACATTCATGCCTGAGCAAAAGGAGAAACGCTGGACCTACACGGATGTTTTGGATTGGATGATGCAGGAGATCCTGAAGGGTTTTCCTGGTGAAACGGCTGCTTTGAATGAGGTGGAGTTTCTTCGAACGTATTTTGCGACTTTACCGATGACCCAGCAAAATTTCGGTCTCATCCACTACGATTTTGAACTGGACAATGTCTTCTATGATGAAGGTAGCCAGTCTTGTTATGCCATTGATTTTGATGACTCGATGTATCACTGGTACGCAATGGACGTGGAACAGAGTCTGGATAGTTTACGTGAGGAGATCGAGCCTGAACAATGGGAGCAGAAGAAACAATTGTTCCTGAACGGGTACTGGTCCGAGGCAGGAGAACGTTATGATCTGGAGAGTATGTTCCCCGCTTGTCGCCGTTTTGCCAACTTGTACGGTTATGTGCGTATGCTTCGATCTGTTGCAGAGCAGTGGTCATATGAGCCGGAGTGGATGAGCGGACTAAGAGCGAGGTTAACGAGGATAATGACAGAAAAGGCAGAGCAATTTGGAAAGGTAGTCGACTGCTAAGATTTGTTCCAATTCACCCTAGGCTAGTCAAGATCCATGAGCACTGAAGTTTGGAAGAATCATTCACGTAAATTGGTCCCGCGGTCAGATGCAGATCCTCTGTATCGATCACGGGGCTTTTCATTTTGTTCGAACTTTACCGAATAATGAAACGGAAGTGGAAATCTTGTAGAAAGGTTGGATGGGACTTTCATTCTTTCTACGCTGAAAATGGTAATTTAATGTCGGATTATATGAAAAAATGTTAAAAAAACAAATAAAATAGTTATTGATTAAATTTGGGTGGGATGATAAGTTGTAATTAACTTATTTTAGGATAAATTATATATAAAGGAGAATTAGATGGGAAATGTATGTGTCGATCTGCATCCTTTAACAGAGCATCAACAAAGAATATGGTACATGGAAATGTTATATCCGAAATCAGATGTATGGATGATTACATCTAAGATGAGCATACCGGAACCGATCGATTTCACCTTGTTAGAGCGGTCGATTAACAGGGTTTTGAAGACTAACGAACTGCTTCGAACTCGGATTATACTGGATCAAGGTGAGAATAAACAATACATCCAACCTTATGAGTACAGATCACTCAAGCATATTCATGAAGATCCAGCCTTGACGGGTGTGACATGGACTGAGTATGTGGGTAACCATCCGATTCATGTACATAGTGAAGATCTATGTCAGTTTTATACGTATGAGGGTCATGGACAATACGGATACATCATTCAGGTTCACCATATCATCTGTGATGGCCTGGGATTATTCCAGTTGACGAATGAGATTACGGCAACCTATCATGCCGAACTGAAAGATGGTAATGCAAGCAGGATTGAATCTACGATTCACGATTATGAATACTATATAAATAGTGAACAACAATATCTCGCTTCCAAACGCTATGAGAAAGATCAGGTCTTTTGGAGAGAGAAGTTTCATACGATTCCCGAATTTATGGAACTGAAAGCGCACAATCCCCTTCTAACTCACACCGCAGCCAGAAGAAAAACGATGAATATGGATCACTCCATGTATGTACGTTTGAAAGATTTCTGTCGTCAGAAGAATGTCAGCGTATTTACCTTTTTTCTCTCAACTCTAGCTATTCTGCTGAATAAACTCACTCACCAAACCGATTTGGTCGTTGGAACCAACTACGCGAACCGTACTAGTAAAACAGATAAAGACATGATTGGCATGTTTGTCACAACCATACCTGTCAGGATCGGGGTAGTACCCTCTGAAACCGTGGTAACCTTGCTGCAACGCATTTCCAATGAACAAAAAGAAATATTGCGTCATCAGAAATATCCGTATAATCAGCTGATCCGTGATCTGAGAGAGTCGCTCTCCTTACCGGAACTGAACAGACTGTTCGGCATATCACTGGTCTATCGTCCAGAACGCTTTGACAAGATGCAAGGACATGATGTCTATATGGACAACAAGTTTAACGGACATGAGACGAATGATCTGCTTATCAACATTATTGAAAAAATCAATGAGGATCGTATCATATTTCAGATGGATTATCGGACCCAGTTGTTCAGTGAATCGTTCATGGACATTCTGCTCGATCAGTTTCTTACGGTTACGGAAGCCATTCTGGAGCATTCTGAACAAAGAATTGAACAGGTCAGTATTGTAAGCGAAGCCGATAAACAATCGATGCTAACCGAGTTTAATGATACCAGGGCGTCTTATCCTAGCGACAAAACGGTCATCCAGTTGTTTGAAGAACAGGCAGCTGCTACCCCTCAACATACAGCACTTATCCTGGGGGATAAGGAGATGAACTACGAACAATTGAATGCCAGAGCTAACGGCTTGGCTACGACATTGATCAGCAGAGGAATCAAGCAACGAGAACTGGTAGGCATTATTGCAACCCACAGTATGGAGATGGTTATCGCGATTCTGGCTGTTATAAAAGCCGGATGTGCTTACATTCCGATTGATCCCGAGTATCCCGATGAGCGAATTCATCATATTTTGAAAGACTCTCAGGTAAGGTTCGTCCTGGTTAACAAGCTTGTTCATTTGCCGGACGGTCTAGAAGTCATTGACTTGATTGAAGAAAATGATGGATATATACCAACAGATAATCTGAACTTGACCATAGATGTGAAGGATCTGGCTTATGTCATCTACACATCAGGATCAACTGGAGCACCGAAGGGTGTATTGGTGGAGCATAAGGGATTGACGAACTATATATGGTGGGCGAGTCAGACCTATGTTACTGACAGGAAAACGACTTTTTCACTGTATTCATCCATCGCGTTTGATCTGACCATTACCTCCATCTTCACACCGTTAATTACGGGCAACACGATGATTATCTACAACTCGTCTCATAACAAGGCATTGATTACTGATGTTGTCCTAGATCCGCGAGTGGATCTGGTCAAGCTGACGCCGGCTCATCTGCAATTGATTCAGGATATGAACATTATGGACAGATCCAATGTCCGGACATTTATTGTGGGCGGCGATAATCTGAGTGCTTCACTGGCTGCGAATATTACCCGGCAAAGCAAACATGAGGTTACCATTTTCAATGAATATGGACCGACAGAGACAGTGGTGGGTTGTATGATCTATACTTACAATCCTCATGTTGACCAAACGGAGTATGTGCCTATCGGAAAGCCCATTCAGAACACATCCATATATGTGCTTGATCAATCACTGCAATACGTTCCTGTCGGTGTTCAGGGTGAATTATTGGTTGGGGGAGACGGAGTGACCAGAGGCTATCTGAACCAACCCGAATTGACGGGCAGAAAATACGTCGAACACCCGGATCATCCAGGCGAGAGATTGTACCGGACAGGTGATCTATGCCGGTTAAGGGAAGATGGTCAGATGGAATACCTCGGAAGAATGGATGACCAAGTGAAGATTCGCGGGTATCGAATTGAACTGGGTGAGGTCAAGGCAGCTTTCTTGAAGATCAAAGGAATCCGAGATGTTGCTGTAAGCGTCAAGACGGATCAGCAATCCCGTCAGTTATGTGCTCATTACGTCAGCGATGCACATGTGACCCGGAGGATGATACGGGATAATCTGGTATCTCTGTTGCCGGAGTATATGGTTCCCACACATCTGATCAAGGTGTCTTCGATTCCACTTACCATTAACGGCAAGATTGATTACTTGGCGTTATCGATAGAGAAGCCACAATCGGATGAAGAAAATGTGTATGTGGCACCGAATACTGTCATGGAACAGACGATATCTACCATCTGGTCTGAGATTCTTGGTCTGGAAGAGGTGGGTGTGACGGATCACTTCTACGAACGGGGTGGTGATTCCCTTAAGTTGATTCAGATCTACACAAGGCTTTCCGAGATAGGTTTTGATTTTTCGATTAACGATATGTTTAATTTCCCTACAATCCAATCCTTAAGTTCATATCTGGATCAGGTCATGGAAGAAAAGGAAGGCATGATGAGCATGGAACAAAACACAGTGAAGAGATCCAAAGTGGATGTATTGAACGGAATTATGGACAAGCCGATCTTCCTGTCTACAGATATTCCCAGAGTTGATCCGTCACTCAAAGGTGTAATGTCATTCAACCAGGAATCCCTGTGGCTGGTTGAACAGTTCGAGGGGAAGAGCACCAAATATAATATTCCCGGACATGTCCTTTTTGAGGGCGCATTCTCGGAAGAGGCATACATCTATGCATTGAATCAAATTGTGCAGCGGCATGATGTATTGAGAACGTATTTTGTTGTAGAAAACAATACACCCGTGCAGCGAATCAGGCCTTACGAGCCTTTTGGCATTGAGGTCCAGCATACGCTGAGGGATAATTCCCAAGCCAGTCTGAAGCGTGTAATTGAAGAAGAATCCAAACACCAGTTCAACCTGGAAACCGGGCCGATGTATTATTTTGGATTGTATCGGATCCATGCACATCAATATTTTGCCTATTTTAATTTTCATCACATTATCTTCGATGGCTGGTCTCAGGATATTCTGATGGCTGAACTGGGGTCATACTATAATGCTTATCTGAGGGGAGAAAATGCAGCAACTGAGAATTTGAGTATCCAATATTCCGACTATTCACATTGGCAAAAGAATAAATGGATGACTGCCGAATTTCCGACAGTTCTGAATTATTGGCGCAACCAGTTGGGAAGTACCGTTAACCGATCGGTGAAAGTATTGCCGTATGACCGGGAGCCTTCGCTGAATAATGGGGATACCGGAGATATTCTGCTCTCAGAAATTCCGATCCAAACCATTGAAATGATCAAAAAGGCCGGTATGAAAAACAATGCCAGTCTGTACATTACCATGCTCACCGCCTACAAAATGTTGCTGTACTTTTACTCGGGTGAAACCGAGATCGTCGTGGGAACACCTGTAGCAAACCGTAATCGTGCCGAAGTGCAGAGATTGATCGGATATTTCTCCAACAGTCTTGCTTTGAAGACGACCATGGACCCCGAGCAGTCCATAGACGCCCAGATTGTTTCCGTTAGAAATACGGTGTTTGAAGCGTTTGATCATCAGGAGATGCCTTTCGGCAAGCTGATTGAACTGCTGAACCCGGATCGTGCTTCCGGGCTGACCCCGTTCTTCCAGACATGGTTCGTACTTGATGTCAAAAATACGTACAACATCGAAGGGCTGAATATTGCTCAGAATGAAATTTTGTGGGGCCACAGTGGCAAGAGCAAGTGGGATCTGACGTTGAATCTCATCGAGGCTGACCATGTCATGAATGCAGTAGTTGAATACAAAACAGAGTTGTTTGGCAAATCCACCATGAAGAGATTTCTGCATGATTATATGGCTGTAGTGAAGCTGATTGCAGCTGATTCCTCACGGAGTCTTCAAGCTGTACGCCATGATTGGGAGGTGATGGCCCACGAGTACAAGATGGAGTTGCTGAATAGCAGTAAGAGCAAAAAGAAATTCAACAAAATCAAATCTTAGGAGGAATAACTATGAAGAAGAAATTTGATAAAGGTGCGCAGATGGTCATCCAGAAAGAAATTGTGAAGCAATCGTTTCTGGAGGAAGGTCAGGAACTGCCGTTGGTAATCAAACCCAATGTATCCGGTTTGGATCTGAATCAATGGTATCTCAACAATAAGGATATGGTGGAAGAGAAAATTTTGAAATATGGTGGCGTCCTGTTCAGAGGTTTTGATACTACCACACCAGAAAGCTTTTATGGGTTCATCGATGTAAGCTGCCCCGAACCGCTCAGTTATAAAGAAGGAGCGACACCGAGAACCCAAGTACAGGGCAAGGTGTATACGTCAACGGAATTTCCGAACGAGGAATCCATTGCACCGCATAATGAACTGTCCTACGTCATGACATGGCCCAAAAAAATCTGGTTCTCCAGTATCGTTGTCGCTGATGAAGGAGGAGAAACACCTATTGTGGATGTACGGAAAGTATATAACCTCATTGATCCGGACATTCGGGATGTTTTTGCAGAGAAAGGCTGGATGTTGGTTCGAAACTACGGAACTGGATTCGGACAGACCTGGCAGTATGTTTTCCACACAGAGTCCAAGGACGAGGTCGAGCAATATTGTCTGGACAACAACATGGCTTGCCAATGGAATGAGGATGGAACATTGACAACGAAGCAGGTGAGACCGGCCATTACGATCCACCCCGATACAAATGAGAACCTGTGGTTTAATCATATTGCCTTCTGGCATAGCAGTAGCCTGAACGAGGAAGTTCGCAACTTGATGCTCGAAGAATTTGGAGAGAGCGGCTTGCCATACCAGACGTATTATGGAGACGGAACTTCAATTGATGCTGATGTGGCTGCACATATTCGTCAGGCTTATGCCGATGCCACGATCGCCTTTCCATGGCAAGAGGGAGATATCCTTATGCTGGACAATATGCTGGTGGCGCATGCACGGAACCCGTATCAGGGAGATCGAAAAGTACTGGTAGCTATGGGAGAACCCGTGAGTCGCTAAGCCTCAATTGCGCCTGAAGGAAATTACATTCGAACTGAAAATACATTAGAAATGCAGGAGGATTGAACATGGAAAATGTAATGCTGGGTTATCCCCTTTCACCACAACAGAAACGACTGCATGAACTGAATAATAACGGATTAACATCACTGGTCCCAAGTGTAATTGCTGTTAACATCGAAGGTGAGTGCTCCAATGATCAGATTGAATTAGCCGTGAAGAGAATAGCCGAGAAATACAGCACACTCCGCACTTCCATAGAAGCCGATCCCAATTATGGGGTCCATCTTCAGAAAGTAGATTCGGAGACCAGAAGCCGATTCCGTACTGCATATTCCGATGAACCGATTCAGGAGCAGGATATCCAAGGGTTGATCCGAAAGGAGTTGGACACATGGACAGGTGATTATTCGCTGGAAGCCATTAACGTGGATCTGTCCGAACGTTCCAAAGTGTTGATTCTCGCTTTTGATCCACAGTTCTCGGATATTGAACCTGCCGTTATTCTAGCGGATTTATCACAATTAATCGTGGCTGAGGTGGACCCTGAACTTTTGGAAGAAGAGGTACCGTACTATGCTGTATCCGAGTGGTTGAATGACCTGTTGACCAATGATGAGCACGCGGAGGAAAGAAGTTTTTGGAACAATAAACGGTTCGATCATGTTGATAAACAATTGTCCATGGTATCCGGTAGCGGAACCACGAGTATTACGATGGCAAGTTTCCCTGTGGAAGGGTCACCAGAATTGTGGGCTGAACTTGAGAAGGTAGCGGAGAAGGCTGGAAGTACAATAGATAACGTTACGCTCGCCTGTTGGAATCTGACTTTGCATCTGCTGGGGGAGGATAAGGAACTAACGGTTGGCGTACATACGCTTGGCCGACAAGATGAGGATTTGGAGAAGGTTGTCGGTGCATTGAATCGATACGTACCTCTGTACTCGGGCTTGAAAGAGGACGACACGCTGACTCAGTTTTTCCAAAGAACGACGAGTGAAGCGAAAGATAGTGCAGAATATGCAGATTATTTTGACTTCAAAATATTTAGCAAATCGGATTCGAGTCAATCTGTGTTCTCCTATGGATTCGAGAGTCGGGATGCATCATCCGTGGTGGAATCGGGTGGTCACACGTTCCGGGTTGTGTATCAGTCGGAACAGATTGAATCGGTTCACCTTGGACTCAATATCCAGCAATACCCTGAACGCAGAGATATCGTTCTTCGATATAACGAGGAAAAGTACACTCCGACAGAGATTGGCTACGTAGCGGATATATTCACACATATTTGCAACAAGGCCTATGTGAATCTGGATGAACCCGTATCGTCCAATATCATCCCTGATCATCTGACATTTACATTGCAATCGATTCTTCAAGGAGAGGTTCGGGAATATGCAACCTCGACATTGGTGGAGATGCTGGACGAACAAGCCTTGAAGACACCAGATCAGGTTGCGGTTGTGTCCGGTAACACTCTGCTTACGTTCCGGGAAATCCATGAGAAGTCCAAACAGCTTGCCCACTATCTGCATCGGACAAGAAGTGTCGGGCATGGAGATGTAGTCGGGGTAAGCGTGGAGAGATCTCCTGAGCTGGTCATAGCCCTACTGTCGGTGCTTCGAGCAGGGGCGGCTTATGTACCACTTGATCCGGATTATCCGAATGAGCGATTGTCCTATATCCGTGAGAATGCCCGCATTGAAACGGTGCTGTTGTTGAATAAAAACAATGAACGGCTCAATTCCCTTTTTGCTAATCCTGTATTTCTTGAAGAAGAAGGTGAGGCAATTGCGACCGAGCCCACGGACGCACCGGCAATCGGAGTAGATGCCAGAGACATCGCCTATATCCTCTATACTTCCGGTTCCACAGGTAGACCCAAAGGGGTCAAAGTGTCACATCAGGCCATCAGCAACCATATGCATTGGATGAACAATGAATTTCCACTGAGCGGGGAAGACGCTGTATTGCAGAAAACATCGATTAATTTCGATGCATCGGTATGGGAATTCTATGCACCGCTCACTACGGGCGCAAGGCTGGTTCTTGCTGAGCCGGACAAGCATGCTGATCCCGACTATTTGCTCGATATTATTCATAAGGAACGAATTACGACATTACAGGTTGTACCTACCATGCTTCAGGCTTTGGTGGAAAAAGAAACCCTCTCTTCAGCACCGTTAAAAAGGGTGTTCAGCGGCGGAGAGAGACTGGGAATTCCGCTCCAGAAGGCTTTCTTTGCTGGTTCCAACGCTCAGTTGATTAACTTGTACGGCCCAACTGAGGCGAGTATTGATACGACTTATCATATCTGTGACAAGGATAACGTTCATGAAACGATCGGCAGACCGATTCATAATACGAATCTGCTTGTGCTGGACTCGAACCTTAATCTTGTCCCGCCAGGTGTTGCCGGAGAGTTATATATCAGCGGAAAAGGACTTGCAGATGGATATGTAGATGAACACTTAAATGACCAGGCTTTCCTGGCACATTCTTATGCGCCGGACAACGTGATGTACAGAACCGGAGACAGGGTCCGTTATTTCCCGGATGGTCATATCGAATACATTGGTAGGGTTGACCGGCAGGTGAAGTTAAGAGGTTACCGGATCGAACTCGGTGAGATCGAGAAAGTTCTGAATGAACATCCTCGTGTGCGACTTGCAGCGGCGAAGTTGTTAGAGAAGACAGAACCATTGCTGGCTGCCTATGTAGAACTGGATACCGCTGGAGAGATTCAGGATGTCAAACAGTGGATTTCATCCGCACTTCCCGAATATATGATTCCGAACGTCATCCAAGTGCTGGAGCATTTACCGCAGCTGAGCAATGGGAAAATTGATTACCACGCCCTGCCGGACGTGGATGTAAGTTCCGGGGCGGAATATGCCGCACCAACGACAACCGTTGAGCAGATTGTCGCCCAGATCTGGAGAGCGGTATTGAAGCGGGAGCAGATTAGTATTGATGAGAATTTCTTTGCACTCGGAGGACATTCGCTTATCGCAACGCAGGTCATCTCTGGAATCAGACAACAGGTAGGTGTTAATCTGCCGCTACGTAAAATATTTGATGCGCCTACCATTCGTGAATTGTCCGAAGTAATTGAGAATCTGTTATTGGAAGCGAATGGTTATTCTGCGGAGGGTAATTAAGTGAAAAAATCCGGTGCAGTAATAAACAAAAGCGAACTGATTGATCGATTATTAAGTCAGATGAATGTTTCCAAAACAGTAGAACGCACTTCTCGGGAAATCAACCGATTTCCCTTATCTTTTGCTCAGAAGAGATTGTGGCTTCAGCAACAGATTGAGCCGGGAAGTACGGCATACAACATGGTTTTTGCCAATGAGATTAGAGGAGAGTTCGATGAGTCGGCATTTGAGCAAGCCATCGGACTGATGGTGGACAGGCAAGAGTTACTGCAGATTCGGATTGATTCCGAAGAGGGTGTACCTTATCAGTATATTTTGAAAGAACAACCGGATTATCAATGGGTTGATCTATCGATGTATCCGGAAGATCAGGCCGAAAGTCAGATTGTCGATGGAATTGAAAGGGCCGATGGCCCTTTTGATTTTACTCGGGACAGACTGTGCAGATTCAAATTATTTAAGCTTAGTGATCACCGCCACATTTTTGTCCTGATGATGCATCATATCATCTCGGATGGTCAGTCAATCGAGATCATACGAAGAGACCTGTTATCTTATTATGAACATTTCCGCGGAGTGGGCCCATTGCCGCTATATAACCCATCCGCGACCCAATATATAGACTACTCGGTATGGCAAAATCAATTGTTGGAAAGTAAAGAGTTTGCTGCTCAGAAGAGGTACTGGCTTGATCAGCTGAAAGAACACTCCTATACGCTCACTTTGCCATATGACCATGAACGTCCGCAGAAACGGAGTGAAGAGGGGATATCCGTATACTTCACGATACCTGCATCTCTTACCAGCAGATTAAGGAAAATCTCGGAGAAAAATCATTCCACGCTATTTATGGTGATGTATACCTGTTTTGCGATTTTGTTACGTAAGTATTCGGGTGAAACGGATCTGCTGATCGGTACGCCTGTCTCCAATCGGCCACAGTCCGATTTGGAGAAGATAGTTGGTTTCTTTGTCAATACACTCGTACTGCGAAGCCGTATTGATGATCAGCAATCATTTCTGGACCACCTTGACGCTTCCAAAAATACCATCCTTGATGCATTTGACCATCAGGATGTACCGATTGATCTGTTGTTCGATGACCTGATCCAATCTAGAACCACAGGATATTCGCCATTGTTTCAGGTCATGTTCAGTCTGGGGAAGGCGGGCCATTTTGAACAGAAAGATCAACAGGCTGTGTTCAGGGAGATCAAGCTGAAGCAGATCAACACATCCAAATTCGACATGTCACTGGACTTGACGGAAGATCAGGATGTAATTAAGGGTACGTTTGAATGTAGTCGGGATCTGTTCCACGTGAGTACGATCGAACGCTGGGCCAGTAATTTTATAGCGTTGCTTGAACATATTGTGAATTATCCAGGGAAGCCAATCGCAGGGGTTGGAGCCGTTAGTGATGAAGAACGACAGAAAGTTCTATATGAATGGAACGATACCGTAATGGATTACCCTGATCATATCTGTGTACATCACCTGTTTGAAGCATCTGTAGCCCAAGCCCCAGATCAGGTGGCTGTGGTGTATGGGGGAGATGAATTATCTTATCGAGATCTGGACCGTCAAGCGAATCAATTAGCTCATCTTCTGATCGAAAAGGGAATTGGACCTGACAAGGCGGTAGCCATTGGCATAGAACGTTCACTGCATTTGCCTATTGCCCTTCTTGCTGTGTTAAAAGCGGGAGGAGCCATCGTGCCTCTGGATCTGGATGCACCTGTGGAGCGAAATCGTCACATGTTAACAGATTCGGGAGCGTCCATCTGTCTCATCAATACGAATACGTTGCCGATCCCGGATGATGTTGCCCTTCTGATCGACGTATCTCAATCTGAAATATATATGGACAAGCCGATAACAGTTCCCTCGACACAAGTGGGGCCTGATCATCTGGTAGCTATTTATTACACGTCAGGCACTACAGGGAAACCCAAAGGGGTATCTGTGCGGCACCAGGGATGGGTGAACCGTATCTGCTGGATGCAGCACCAATTCAAGCTGGAATCCCATGAAACAGTACTTCAGAAAACAACTCTAACCTTTGATGATGTCGGTCTTGAATATTTCTGGACATGGATGGCAGGTGCTAGGGTTGCCCTGTTGGAACCAGGATTTCATCGTGATCCGTATGCGATCATTCAAGCTTTGAAGCAATATGAAGTGGCCATCGTCTTTTTTGTTCCGAGCATGTTGAAGATGATTTTGGAGCGAATTAGTGTGGCGGATCTGGAGCAGTTAGCGTCATTAAGGGATGTATTCTCCAGTGGGGAGGCATTGAAACCCGAAATGGTTGCAGCGTTCCACCACAATCTTCCCGAGCGTAATCTGCATAACAGTTATGGGGTAACCGAGGTTTCCATTGATTCGACCATTCATATGAATGTGCAGTTGGAAGGTCTCCGCGCACGAAGAAATATATCCATTGGTCGGCCAATCGGGAACAATTTTATATATGTTCTGGATGAAATGCAGAATCCGGTGCCGATCGGGGTTCACGGCTATTTGTATATTGGTGGTGTTGGGCTGGCTAGGGGTTACTATGGAGATCCCGTAAAGACCGGACAGGCTTTCTTTGCAAACCCGTTTACGGATGGAAGGATATACAGGACGGGCGACATTGCTTATTACGACGCCACTGGCAAGTTATACATTGTCGGTCGAATAGACAACCAATTGAAGATTAGAGGCATGCGTGTAGAATTGGGGGAAATCACGGATGTAATCTCCAGACATGCTGATATTCAGGAGTGTGCGATGCTGGCTGAGAGATGGGGAGATGATGAAGAACTGTCACTGAGTGCTTATATTCAGCTGGCTCCATCTTCTGAGATTCTCAGTACGGACCTTCGCAACTTTTGCCGAACCCTGCTGCCAAGTCACATGATTCCTTCACGTTTCATTACTATTGATCGTATTCCCCTGAACAGTAACGGTAAGTTGGACAAGGCAGCGCTGAAGCAGCTGGACCGTGGCACATTGAAGGATTATATCGCTGCTCCGCAGGATGAGCTGGAAGAAAAGGTCATGCAGATCTTCATGGATATCCTTGGTGTGGACACCATCCATCTTCATGAAAGCTTTTTCGATCAGGGTGGACATTCGATCAAAGCCGTCCGTTTAATGGATGTTCTGAACAGAACATTTCATACCGAGCTATCCGTGATCACCTTGTTTGATTACTCCACCGTGACCGAGATTGCACATATCATCCGAGAGGGGAACCTTCCTCAAGATCAATCGGTTGTTGTGTTGAAAGAAGGTGGCCGTGTTGATGACTCGCCATTGTTTCTCCTTCCGACGGGTGGCGGCAACCTGATCAATTATTATGAGTTGGTTAGCCAACTGGAAGGCCTGAATATATACGGATTTGTGCCAAAAGGATATGAAAACGACGAAGAACCGCTCTATACCGTCCAAGAGCTGGCGCAGTATTATTATGGTGTTCTTACGCAATTGCATCCGATAGGTCCCTACCGTTTGCTGGGTTGGTCCTTTGGTGGCAATGTGGCATTTGAGATGGCACGGATCATTGAAGATGCAGGACAGCAGCTGGAGTGGCTGATTATTCTGGATGCACCTGCCCGAAGCCATGAGTGGGATGTTCGTCCAATAAACAAGATGGAGGCTCTTGCCGAATTAGCAAACAACAACGGATATGAGTTCGTGCCTAGCGGAGACTATGAGATTCAGTTAAAGGAAGTCATGCATCACTTTTCAGATAATGGAATAATTAGACATCTCAAAGTGCGTCTGGCTAATGAGGTGGCCTTTGATAACTACTATTCAGCAGAACCGATTCAGTCCGATATCCATCTGTTGTACGCAACCGCTCAGGATGAACAAAGTCCAGTTCCGTTAACGGATGCACAGGTCTGGCACGCCAAGACGACAGGTACATGCACTTCAACTCCTATTCCAGGTCATCATGAGAATCTGATCGATTACAATCATGCTGTGAATGTGGCCCAATATGTGAATCAAATGGTGAAGGGATAGAATACAAGCTTCAATTCTGCGGCCCTACCGGGACTAATGCGGTAGAAGCTGCGTTGAAGCTGGCACGCAAATATACGGGACGTACAGGTGTGTTTTCTTTCATGGGTGGTTACCATGGTATGTCCCTGGGGAGCCTGGCGGTGACCAGTAATCGGGACAGCCGACAGGGTGCTGGCAGAGCATTAGATGGTGTAACCTTTATTCCGTTTCCAAATGAACATAATCATTATTTTGATAGTGCTGCCTACATCGAATATATATTGGAAGACACCCACTCGGGTATTGAGAAGCCGGCTGCCATCATATTGGAGACTGTACAGGCAGAGGGTGGTATCTATGTTGCGGAGTCCTCGTGGTTGAAGAAAATCAGGGCCATCTGTGATCGATACGATATTTTGTTAATATGCGATGACGTACAGGTAGGATGTGGCAGAACCGGTCCGTTTGTCTCCTTCGAGCGAGCGGAAATCGTACCCGCTAATCGATCTGGTTGTTCTCTCCAAATCGATTAGCGGGTACGGATTGCCCATGTCCTTACTATTAATGAAGCCCCATCTCGATATCTGGAATCCGGGCGAACATAATGGAACGTTCCGTGGGAACCAGTTAGCATTTATCGCAGCCAAAGCAGCTCTGGAATACAGAGAACAGGTCTCTCTGGAGGAGCAGGTGTACGCCAAAGAAACCATGTTGAAGCAGGTATGGAATGATGTGATATTGAAGCAGCATCCCGACATTGATATTCGGGGGACCGGTCTGATCTGGGGGTTGGATCTCTCCAAATTCGATACAAATATTGCAGCAGAGGTACAGAAGGCATGTTTCGAACGTGGACTTATTGTCGAGCGAGTAGGCAGACATGATAGCGTGGTTAAGGTCATGCCTCCATTGAATATTTCCAACAACAATCTGCGAAGAGGAATCGATATCCTCAGGGAAAGCATTGCTTCGGTGTTGACGTTGCAAGAGGAGAAAGTTGTGCAAAAGATTTAACTTTGGATGCATCTTCCTGCTTCATATTGAAGAGAACATCAGATTGGACCAAGCGGAGCATTAATGACTTCGCTTGTCTTCATTCTTCATAGCAGCATGAAAGAGATGTGGAATGAGTTTTAGGTTCGACGTAAGCGGAGGTGGGCCATGGAGATTTTCAAAAACAAGAACTTCAGTTTGATGTTTTTTGGCAGAATCTTGACCAACATCGGAGATAGCTTATATGCGGTATCCGCCATGTGGCTGGTCTACAATCTGGGAGGATCCTCATTTTATACAGGACTCGCGGGTTTTTTGTCCATTTTGCCGAAAATTATTCAACTGTTATCCGGACCGATGATAGATCGGATCCCGATTCGAGGGATTCTGGTATATAGTCAATTAATTCAGGCCGGATTGTTATTAATTGTCCCTATTGCTGCGTACTATGATTTTCTGAGTGTAGGCCTGGTATTGGTGATCACCCCTATTCTGAACATATGTAATACCTGGGTGTACCCTGTTCAGATGTCAGCTCTGCCAAGAGTATTGGAGAAACACCAACTCACGCAGGGCAATTCCTTGTTCTCCATCGCTTATCAGGGGATTGATGTGGCTTGTAATGCCATCTCCGGGATCCTCATTGTTGCGCTGGGTGCGGTATCTTTGTATTTTTGGAATGCCATCGGTTTCTTCATAGGTGCGTTATTATTCTCCCAATTGCGGATTGCTCCTTATATCATGGAATCGAAAATGAAGAAGGAACAGGGTACATATGATGAGACTATTGAACCAGCTAACGGGAGTGCACCGTCAGGCATGCGTTTGTTTTTTAGGAATTACACGGATGATTTAGTAAGTGGGATCAGGCTGCTTACACGGACGGCATTGGCCAAATTGCTCTTTGGCATTATGGTTATCAATGCTGCGGGAGGAGCGACATTTAGTGTACTTCCCATATATAGTGATGAGATCGGTGGAGCCGATATCTACGGGTTGATGCTGATGGCACAGGCGCTCGGCAGCGTCATTGGTGCAACATGTGCACCGTATCTCAGACTGGAAAATGTGCGTTTGGGTCGGTTGTATTCTGTGGCATACATCATCTCCGGGATCGCTTGGATCGGGTGTATATTTACCCCATGGAGCTGGCTGAGCATTCTGGTATACGGACTGGCCTGGGTTCCCGGCGGAGCCGTTAACGTCATCATCAATACCGTTGTGCAGAAGGGGGTGCCGCAGCAATATTTGGGTTTGGTTTTCTCCGCGACGATGGCTTTAAGCGGTATAGCTATGCCAATAGGCAGCTTGATCGGCGGTACGTTGGGGGTCTGGCTACAGAGTTCTACAGTCATTACCTTATGTGGAATTACCGTTGTTTTGGTAGGTGTATACTGGATGTTCGATCGCGTATCCCGCAACCTCCCCAAGACGGAGCAACTGGATGAAGGATATTTCAATTTTACACCACGTGGCGGCACGGCTCGCTCGAATACTGAAATGGGGGCTTAACACTGTAGCATAATGAGACCGTCGTTCATCTCTAAATTTCATATGTATAAAAATAAAAAAGGCACCTCAGAAGGGTATGAGGATAACGATTGGTTATCCCGTGCCTGTTCCATGAGGTGCCCTGTTCAGGTTCATTCATGTTAAACCATGTTAAACGCTACCTGAGCAATGGAATATTGCAGGTTAATTGTTGTTACTCGGTATAATCACTTATCGCAGTACGCCCCGCTTCTACACTGATCCAGTAGGAATAATCTTCGCGCACGTCCACATAGAGGTTAAGTTCCTTTGCATCAAGGTTACTTACCGTTAGTTTGAAATTGCCATAGGCATCTGTTGTAACCTGCTGCGTCTGGATGTGCTCTACAGCAGGCGAAGGACCATGAATTTTGATCGGCATCGTCTGGTTGGCATACGCCGGGAACGTACCTTGAAGAACCAGTGTGTGATCGGCGGAATATACTGCTTTCATGGTCTGATCCGGTAGTCCGCCGTTCTTTTCATTCTCGGTAGCTTCAGTGGCATTCTTCGGCCAGCTCCATAGTTCGAAGCCTTCTTCCTTCAGGTTCTGGAGAAAAACAACGGCCTCTGCCCGGGTCAAGGATTCTTGTCCCGCATAACCTTGCACCGTAGCTGCAGTTTTGCCGGAAGAGTATCCCATGTTCAGTAGATACCGGATGGCATCTTCATCCTGGGTATAATTTTTACCGCCAAGCCCCGCCACGATTACGGCTACTTCTGTTCGGTTCAAGGCATGATTACGCAGCTTAGGATTCTGTTTGCTGGCATTCAGTTTCAGATTCAACGCGGAAGCATAGGTATAATAACGGTCACTCCAGATGTTTCCTTTGATAGCTTGTCCCTCTACAGCATCTATGCTCTGAATGACATGGGAATTCGCATACAGCTTGAACAACATGGAGAGGAATTCGGCTTCACTCACCTGATTGTTGGGTTTGAACGTTCCATCCTCGTATCCACTGACCATCTCCTGTTGAACGGCCCATTGAATGGCATCTTTCGCCCAATGTGTACGGACATCAGTTAATTGGGGAATTCCCGTTACCGTAACAGAGACAACCGCTTCTTTCCCTTCAAAACGAATCCGAATTTCGGCTTTACCAGCCTGCAGCCCAATGATTTTTCCATCCTTGATGACAATGCGATCTGACGTCGTGGTGAAGGAAACGTTAGACTGTGGAACATAGGATGTTCCGTTATCATTCACGGCAGTGATTGAAGGCAGATCAATCTGTTCTCCTGCTCGGACTTTCAGGTTTGGTTGTCCTGGCGTTATGCGGGTAAGCGTTGTATCTTGAACACCGTCCACATGGAAGAAACGTGTGGAGTATGAGATTTCCGCTGCTGTACCGTTTTTCTCTTGCAGACCTGTAATTCGAATGTTGAACGTATCGCCGTTTTTTAACAATTGCACATCGTCGGGACGGAATATGATGGCGTAACCATATCCATATCCACCTGTCTCTACATTGAAATAGGCTTGATTAAACCATTGTTTATCCGCAGGGTCCACGTTGTAATAACCGGTTGGAAAGCCACTGTTCTGATTCTTTGCATTAAAGGTCCATGTACGTTGATCGGAAGTCCGAGTCATCTCGACCTGTACCTCAGATAGTGATGGTTTCGCAAATACATCTGTATTCAGTTGAACAGACCAGGCCTGTGTACTGCCAAAGGCTTCGATTGGAAAAGCTCCCTGATTCGGGAACAGGCTGTAGTTGAACGAAGTTCCCCCCGTTCTGCTTTTATCAAATACCTGCATGGCACTATAGTACTGATCATATGTCTTGCCTGCTTCACTACGAGTGGCGAGTCCAAATCCGATTCGTTGCAGTTGTGGACTCAAAATCCAGCGCCGATGACCGAGTCGATCAATATTGGAGGCATCCGAATCATTCATATAGGCCTGAATGCTTTTTGTCAGGACGTTATCCTTGGTACTGCTGGTAACGTACAGATTGGAGCTGCTGGCAGACTTTGAACCGGTGTCAAAGAAATCCTTTGGCATATCTCCTGGCTGTTTTGGAGAATGGGACAGGTATCCACCCGTGGAGACCACAACAGCCCCATGCTGGGCTTGACGATTCAATGTCGGGTCAAGCACAAGATCGCCCTGTAGCCCCGTGATAAAACGATAAAAGTTGGCTGCGTTCAGCCCTTGTTCCAGATAGGCGTCACTTACCACACCAGCAGAGTAAGGAGCACTTGTCGAAGGTGTCTTTGTATACAGGGGAGATGTATCATTGCCATTCATCCACTGATTCCACTTTTGAACGATCTCCTGCTGACTTCGCTCAGGTAACAAACTGTCGACCTGTTCCGCATGTGCCGCTTGAGCACCCCATAACAGAAACAGTAAACCTGCCAAGGGCAGAGTGAACAGTGAATGCATTTTATTTTTCCGGTAAACCATGTTTCCAACCCCTCTCATATCTGAACGTACGAAGAACATATGCATGTTCAGCATTATGGTATATTCATCGACATTACAGTTGATTTTGCTTAGAGTCAGGCATGGGAGCATAAGGCCGAGCGTGTGAAGGAGGGGGTTTAAATTAGGGAGTTGGTGGTTCATTTGTTGAAAAAAGAGCACAGGCCACCCCGCTGATTCGGGACAGCTTATGCTCTTTCTACATATGTATCTACTTTTTAGTCGAGACTCAGGTCGAAATCAGGCTCACACATATAATCTAATGGGTACAAATCATCTCGTGCCGAGATTAATGCACGGAAATGAAGATCCCTGATACCGTGCTCAGTTGCATTTTCATCTGAGCGATTGGAGACAAGTTCAGCTACCACAAAAACGTCTTCTGCGAGGTTACATTTAAAAAGGACATTTTTCGGATGAATGACTTCGTCCAGGTAACTGTACGTCATCACGTGAAATGTTTGTCCGCACCAGTTTGTCTTGATCACTTTATAGGACTTTGTGCGAACCAGATCCAGATAACGTTCCAGCTGGAACGTATGCTCGAATTGCGTAATATAACCTTTTTTATCTACATCAATCGTAAATTCGACATCATAGCTCACATGCATTTCATCTTTATAAGTTCCGTTCATAACCTTCATGTTGTCAAAGTGTGATCCGAATTCCGGATCTTCTACATAGGGAATGGTAACGAGTTCGGGGTCAACATATTCTGTGATCTTACTGTTACTGGAAGGTGGGGTGTAATACTTCGATGGCTGAAGATCAATCGATCCAATCATGCTTCCAGGAAAACCGGGGCTGCAAGTTATTCGCATAGTCATCTCCTTAGTTGTTGGTCAGTAGTTAGACGAACGACTAGGGAGAAAGTTGCACCAGAATAAGGAAATGAAGGACGGGAAGAACCCAGTATGTCTATCTCCCAACATCGAGCAGGAACGAATGGTAGGTAAATATTCTTTTAAGTCATGAATCGCACGTCTACTTCTGTTCCTGCTACTTTCATATGACCAGTAGCACCGGCGCTATTTCCAATCGTTCTGCTCTTTTGATAAAGTATCTGTAGGACATAACGGAGATACATATCAACTATGAGACAACATGAATGGGTCATGGAGAACCGTGCCCCGTATCGCTCTCGGAGAGGAGTCCATCTAATGAATGTGAATGATAATGTGATCGAACAACAGTCCCTTACCTTTGTGGGCATCAAACGAACGTTCTCTTGTGTGGGTGGAGAGAATTTAAGAGAAATTCCTAAGATGTGGCAGGATGCTTTGGCAGACGGCATTGAGGAACTTTTAAACGGGTTCAATAACGGAGCTATTCCCGGTCTGGTGGGCATCTGTGTAGATCAGAGAGAGCTGAAGGACAATCAAATGGAGTATTGGATTGCTACCTCTCACTCAGGTGAAGTGCCTGAAGATTTGGTGTCCATCGAACTTCCCGCGTCCCATTGGGTTGTATTTGAAGCGGATGAATTAAAGCCGGAGGCGATACAACGGTTGTGGCACCATATTATGGCAGAGTGGTTTCCTTCCACTACATATAAGCATGCAGGGATTCCGGAACTTGAAGTGTACATAGGTCACGGCACACCTCCCCAAGTCTGGATACCTGTGGTTGTTCAAAAAGTCCGTTTTTGATTACGAAGGATGCCTGGAGGCATCATCAGCATCGAATATGGCATTCAGCCGAAATGTCCGTTGCTCACGTATTTTCCCTACGTTCCGCTACTCCATTTCTGCCTTCATCCCGTCTTCTTGGTACTGAAAACCGCTTTTTTTGAACATGTATTATGAACAAAATTGGATTAGGAGGTCTGCGATGTTATCCCATAAAGTGATTGATCATTGCCAGGAGCAAGGCTGGTGGCATGAAGATATTCCAGCAGCATATGAAGAAGCATTGCAAAAGCTGGAGATTGATCTTCAATCGGAATTTGCACAATTTTATCTACATGCAGAGGATGGACCAACTTTCTACAGCAGGCATCAGGAGTTGTATCAGATCTGCTGGTTTATGGAGAACACCGTATATATGGAAGATATGAATGTAGCACAGCTTACACTGGGACTTCCCGAGGCGTATATTCCACTGGACAGTTTTGAAGGTGAAGGTGGATTTTTCTACAACCGTCAGACGGGAGAAGTGGTGCTGGTGGAACTGGGCGAATCGATTGAACGGTTTCTTAATGGCGAGAGTGAGCCGCAGTGGGCTGATTTCAATGCTTTTCTGGAGTGGTATTTCGTTCTGGAGGAGGATACGGTGCAATGAAAGATCTAACACCGGAACATGCCGAACTGGAGCAACAAATTGTAGAAACGGTAGAAGCCGGTAATGTGCTGGATGAGACGCAACAACATGAACAAGCACTTATCTATTATGATCAGGCATGGGGCATGTTGCCCGAGCCGAAGATGGAATGGGAGATTGCAAGCTGGATCGCATCCTGTCATGCGAATGCACATATCGATCTGAAGCAGTATGGACTGGCCAAGCCGTGGGCTGAGATATCGTTAAGTACGCGGAGTTCGGATAGAAGTACAAGTCCGTTGATCGATCTCGGCATGATCTGCATGAGACTTGAACAGCATGACGAGGCGTATTCGTATTTGCATCAGGCGTATGAGTTCGGCAGAGAGCGTGCATTTCAGGGAAGTCCGAGGGACGTGTTGAGTTATTACATTGAAGAGCGGGCTAAGCGTAACTAGAATGATTCCGACCAGACCATGAAACAAAAAGGGTACCCCGGTTTGGCCAAAACATGACCACAGGAGTACCCTTTCGAGTTGAATATTCGTTTATTACAGGATGTTTGACTTCATCTAATCCGAAATGTTACGCGTATAGTATTCAATAATATCCTTACGACGGATAATACCGAGGAAGACACGATCGACATCCACCACGGGCACAAAATTTTGGTCTGCTGCAAGTGTCAGCATATCCTCCATTTCAGCCTCAATGAATACACATTCATTATATACCCGATTGTTAATCTCATGGACTTGAACCTGATCCATCGTATCAAAAGTCAATCCGGGTGTATTTCGCATTTTCCATAACAAATCGCCTTCGGACAGGGTAGCAACATATTTTCCATCCTGGTCAATCACGGGAACGGCGGTGTAGTGTTGCGATTCCAATTGCTCAATAGCATCTTTCATGGAAGCGGTAGACTTGATATAGGCCACTTCGGCTTTGGGGAGTAAAAAATAGCTGATTTCCATCATCGGGCTCCTTTTCAGCCTTTTGCATAGCAAAAAAGCTTTAGTATGTAATCTCACTCTCCTTATTTAAACATATTATGTGAGCTTTCGGCTATTTTTAATGATAAATTCGTCAGATTTGTTTCATTGTTTAAATGGCTCTGGAAATCTATAGTGTATATTAGAGGTGATGTAACCATGAAATCAAAACGTAAATTAATGTACGGACTGCTGCCCATCTTGTTTGCAGGTGGAATCGGAATGTATCTATACATGCAGAATAACAAAGAAGCAGAGGCCAAACCCCAGACTACCGTGAATCAATACATAGAGCATCTGCAAAAAAAAGAATTTGACCAGTTGTACACCTTGATGACACCTGCTTCGCTGCAAGAGTCGGGCATGAACAAGGAACAATTTGTTGAGAAATACAATGCGATCTATTCGGGTATGGAAGTATCCACCGTCAAGGCGGAGGTTAAACCTGTGGAGGTTGACGAAACGGCTTCCGATGGCAGTAAGACCGATGCAGAGAAACAAAACCCGGATACATATGAGGTGGATTACAACCTGCAACTGACAACTTTTTTGGGAGAAGTCAGTGAGACGCATACATTAAAACTGGTCCGGCACGAGCTTGAGAACGGCGGGAAAAACTGGCAAATTAACTGGCAGCCTTCACTGATCCTGAATGACATGGTTAAGGGCAGTAAGGTACGAGTGAGGACACTGTTCCCCGATCGTGGAGACATTGTGGATCGTGATGGTTTGCCGCTCGCTACCAAGGGCACGATGAATGAATGGGGCATTGTACCTGAGAAACTTGGTGATAACCCGGACCAGATGATTGCCCGAATCGCGAGCCATTATCAGGTTTCGGAAGATGCCATTCACAAGGCGCTTGCGCAGACATGGGTGAAGCCGGAGTATTTTGTCCCGATTGGTTCAACGGAGGAGTTTGACGTGCCAGATTCTTTAAGCGGGGTTACGATGCGAAGCAAGGAAATCCGCTATTATCCACTCGGCGAGGCGGCTGCGCACCTGATTGGTTACGTGCGCAAAGCCACCAAGGAAGATCTGGATAAGGATACGGAAGGGTATTATCGCGCAGAAGATTGGATCGGCAAAGCGGGTTTGGAGCAGTCCATGGAGAAGCAGCTGCGTGGTGAACGTGGTGGTCTGATCGAAATCACGGATGAATCCGGTAACTCTCGTTCTGAGCTTATTCGCAAGGATGCTGTAGATGGACAGAATGTACAACTGACGATTAGCTCCAAACAACAAAAGAAATTGTATCAGACATTATCCAGTGGTGGAGATGCAGGTGCAATGGTTCTAATGAATTCGACGGACGGCAACCTGCTGGCGTTGGTCAGTGCGCCTTCCTATAACCCGAACAAAATGGTCACAGGACTTACTCAGGCAGAATGGGATGCTTATTCGGCGAATGAGAAGCTTCCTTTTATCAACAGAGTCACTACCCGGTATGCACCAGGATCAACCTTCAAAGCGATTACAGCCGCAGCGGGACTGGTGGAGAAGGTGACCACAGCAGACAAAACCCATGATATCTCTGGCTTGCAATGGCGTAAAGACGATAGTTGGGGCGGTTATTATGTTAAGCGTGTGAAGAGTTTATCCCCGGTTAACATGGTCGATGCTCTGGTGTACTCGGACAATATTTACTTTGCCATGGAAGCGATTGAGATGGGCAGCACCAAGTTTATTGATGGGATCCAGAAGTTTGGTTTTGGCGATAACTTTGGACTGGATGAACTGTATCTGAAGCCGAGCCAATATGCCAACGAAGCGAATCTGAATCTGTCATCCGAGGTGTTGCTCGCTGATACGTCCTACGGGCAAGGGGAGATGTTAATGTCCCCGATTCATCTTGCGTCAGCATTTACACCTTTTATTAATGAAGGAAAACTGGTGAATCCTGTTCTGATCGAGGGAAAAGAAAGCACTGACCCTGAGGTGATTATTACTCCGGAAGCCGCCAAGACGGTTAAAGATGCTTTGGGAGAAGTCGTTTCCCGTCAGGGAGGTACGGCCCACTCTTTGAATTCAATCGCTGGAGGACTCGCGGGTAAGACAGGAACAGCGGAACTGAAAGCGAAGAAGGGCGAGAAGGGGCAGGAAAATGGATTTTTCGTGGTGTTTGACACGGATTCTCCGACCTACCTGTTATCAGCTGTCATTGAAGAGGTGAACGGCCGTGGCGGAAGCCATTATGTCGTGGATAAGTTGAAGCCTTTCTTGGAGAAGCTCGAGATGCCAGACAAGGGAAACATTGCTGATGAATAAGATGTGTGAAGAACGTAGAGAGAAGTTATAAATCAAACATAAAGACACCGGTAACGGTGTTTTTTTGTTTGCGGTTATACGAAGGGTGCACGAAATGTATTATATCTTTGTTAAGTATTCGGTCAATTGATTAAGTGTTCCGGTAAACCCAGCTTGCACCATCTCTAGTGAAGCATCGAAAGTTTGAAGTTCTTCCTCCGTGGGAGATGCGGGAGCAACAGTCAGTGTAATGGCAGTTTCCCCTCCCTCTACGCTAAACGTCAGAGTATTCAGGGTTTTCATCGGCCAACTTTGGTCAAAGGGTGCACGTACAAGGTCACCTTTCTCGTCAGAAAAGAAACTGATGTATACAATTTTCTCTGATGCAATAATCTCACTGTATACGAATTTGACCCACATGGTGTCACCATCAGTAGGTTTCTGGCTGTAATGAAAAACACCGCCCGAACGAAAATCTGATTCAGCAACATTGAATGTCCAACCTTTTGGGCCCCACCAGTTCTGCAGATGTTCTGAGTCGGTAAATGCTTTAAACACAAGTTCGCATGGAGCATTGAAATGATAAGAGATTTCAACTTGATTTAGCATTGGTGATGTCTCCAATCATTTAGTTATGGTTTATTTTCTCCATTGTTCACATCGAGTAACCTCAAATTTATCATTTCCTTGCAGTGATCATGAAACGTGCTGCGTTGGTGCGAATGCCTCGCTCATCCTGATGTTCTTTAACAAACTGTTCGAAACGCTCCATATCGGTTGCTACTTCTCCGAAATGAGGAATGATTGGTGTGTGGGTCAGCAGGAACATTAGATCTTCCGCTGTCGCGTAATACTCCACTACATTATACTCACGAACCTCAATGTCATTGAAACCTACCTGCTGAAGTTCCTGCTTGTATCGCTTTAATAGTGTGCTCGGTTGAATGCCAAAATGCTGTCCACGCCCAAATGCTTCCGAAATATTGCTTTTATCATGTTCACTAACCTGTTGGGTTAGAAAGATGCCACCGACAGAAAGAACTCGAAATACTTCTGAAGCACAGAATCCGGAGTGTCTGGATGATACTACACTAAAGAATTCATCTGGAAAGTCCAGTTTGTCTGCATCCATGTGCAGAAAGCGTACATTGGACTGGTTACCAGCAGCCTGAAGGTTGTGCTTTGCCGTTTCAATCATTCCTTCTGAAAGATCAATGCCGACCATTAACAAAGCTTTTTCAGCAATGGACAGAACAGCTTCTCCACCGCCAGTTCCGATATCGAGTAACAGATCAGATTGATCCGTACAGCGAACAACTTCCTCATAGAAATCCCATTCAATCTTTTCTGAGCTCACGTTCATGGAACTGAAGTCCCAGCCATTAACCCGACCAATTCGTTCGTAGAAAGTGCGGTAATCCATTTTGGTTCTCATTTTAGTTTCCTCCAAGTGTGGGTATGATAGAACAGATAACATAGTTGTACGAAAGTGCTCTGTTGTAACTGGTCGAACAGGATCAAAAGGACAGACGTATCCCTATAATAGCTGGTACGCGTTTTGACCCAGCCCGACGACTACTTACTTCGAACAATTCGGAACAACATCCGTGTCACCTCACAAGTTGGAATATGGCTAATTATACGCAATTGACAGCGTATACGCGAGGTGTTATTTTAAATTTGAAGCTATTCTAAGAGTTAGAGGTGATCGTTGTTGGCTATTCGTGCTAAGCAGATTTTTGTCAATTTACCTGTCCAAGATCTGAAGAAATCCGTTGATTTTTTCACTAAGGTAGGGTTTGAGTTTAATGCCGATTTTACGGACGAGTCCGCTACGTGCATGATCATGGGGGATAACATCTATGCGATGCTTTTGGTAGAGGAACGTTTCCTATCCTTTATTTCCAAAAAGATCTCCAATGCTGCTGAAACGACTGAAGTCATCGTTTGCTTATCTGCGGACACGCGAGAACAGGTGGATGCAATTGTACAAGCTGCCTTTGATGCAGGAGCCAAGCCACACAATGAACCACAGGATCACGGATTTATGTATGGATGGGGTTTTCAAGATTTGGACGGCCACCTGTGGGAGGTCTCCTATATGGATATGAGTGCTTTTCCAAGAGAGTAAGATAAGGTACTATAAGGTACTGAAAAATGTTCTTAGACGAGAATAACCTTTCTGTTACTACAGGAAGGTTATTTTTTATGACGGATTGTGGGGCCAAAGTGTAGCATTTCCCTCGGTGAAATATTAGTGAGTGCAATCAAGGCCTAGAAAATTTTCATTGTCTTTAATTGAAAATTTTGAGTGACGTGCAAGGTCTTCATAATGTGTTTTAGGGAAATTAGACCCTTAGGACGAAACTCTTGAAGTTACCTTCCCATCTTCATTTGAACAATATTGTTATGAAGTGCGGGATTAGCTAGATAAACATATTGGTAATGGATTCATTTAGATTTGTATGGAAACAAAACCTTTCAACTATCAACTGTAGCGGTTGTTTACCTTTATGCCAAAGGACTTGTAATGAACCTCGGACTCGTTATTCGTTGTAAATTCAGTAGTGGATACTACTGAACACAATCATATGCAGGCTAGCGGTACGTAAACGTTAAACGTCTGCTGATTTATTCAGGAGAGCGTGTAGTCATAGGATTTTTCTCTAGAAAGCTGCCAAGGTATCATACTATTTACCTGTGACTCTAAAAATTTGTGATAATCCTTAAAGGTTTTGGCATTTTTTGAATGATAGGATTCCAATAAACCAGTACTTTGATCACAGTATAACGTTGACGGATGCCTTCCAATTTAGCGGAATCACTAGTGAGTTTTTGCCTTACTGGTGGGGGTTTCTGGCTGTAAGTTCTAAATTATGCTAAAATGTATGTAGTACATAATGAGTTATATTTATGTAAATGTTTCATGTGAAATTAGTGTTTATTTCTATTTATTCGAATTATGTGTAGCGCTATATATTATAATCTGCCATCCTTAGCTACTGTTAATAATCACTAGAATAAATAGCCCAATTTCATGAGTCCAAGAATAATTAATTCAGATCGCCGGATGTTTATTTTGTTAATTAATTTAAAGTAATAATATGAGGTTGAGGTGAGAGTACAAATGACGATTATAGATGGTAAATATGTTCTAAAAAAAGAACTATATTCAGGTCCACAAAGTCAGGTTTTTAATGGACATCATATTAAAAATGAGAATTCAACTGTAACAATCAAATTGCTGAATAATAATTTTCCTTCTGAAAATAGAGATGTTGAAGAAATATTCAAGAGGGATTCAAAAGCTCTTTCTTTATTGAATAATTCTAATATTATTGAATACAAGGACTCAGGATTAGACGATAATGTTTTTTACATTGTAATGGAACATTTTCAGGGTCTGAACTTATATGAATATATAAGTTCAAAACCTAGCCTAACTTATTATGAAAAACTCACTATAATGATGAAAATATCGAATGGGATTCAAGCAGCTCATGATAAAAGAATCATTCATAGAGATATTAAACCTACCAATATACTAATAAATGTGCATCAAGATATTAAGATAATTGATTTTGGGGTAAGTAAAATTCTAGATTTCAATGCTTATCGTACAAACTATACTTTGAAAGACTATATCACTAAGCGTTATGCATCCCCTGAGCATCAATTAGGAAAAGAAGTGGATTTAAGAACTGATATTTATTCTTTAGGATGTGTTCTATTTTACTTACTTACTGAACAGGAACCCCCTGAGGATAAAGATTCATTCGAGAATGAAATTGATAAAGCTAATTTAAGTGACTTCATGAAAGTAATTTTGCTCAAGTTGATAAAAATTAATAAAACTGAAAGATATGCCAGTATTCTTTTATTTATAAGGGACTTAGAAGAAGAATCTGAAAGAGAAACTTATAAATCAGGAGTATTGAAAGTCCTTGTTCCTAAAATGATTTGTATTGAACTTGAAAAGATAGGTAAAATATCAAATACTAATTTTCGAAATGTAAAGTCTTACATAGAGAACAGTTTAAGTGATCCTTACATTTATAAAAATATTAATAGCAAATATTATCTGATTGGTGACGAAGTTAAATATCAAATTATCCCTGAATTAAATAAAGGATATTTTAAAATTATCAAGGTATTTGGTATCAATAGTTATGCTGATAATGAGGTGGAAAAACAAAAAGGGATTGAACTATCTCTGAATGTAGATGTTACATCGATTACACCAAACAATATACAAGCAAAAAAAGAATTAGAATCATTATTAAATGCAATTAATTTGAAATTAGCAAATTTCAAAAAAAATAAAGAGAGATCTTATGCAACAAATAAACTCATAAGCGATTGGGAAAATATTATCAAAGAAATCTCAAAAATTAATATTCAACGTTCACAAATAGGAAGCTATCGCAAATTAGATTATGATGAAACAAAGAATTATTTAATAGTAACTATGGAAAGTGGATTTGAGCCATCTTATATTCAAGATGGTGATTATCTTAAACTTAGACTGACGAGTGACAAACAAATTAGTGTGGGCGAAATAAAAGAAGTAAAGGATAACACAATTTTCGTTGCATTAAAGACTCATATTGATGAGTCACAACTAAGTCAGCGAGGAGAAGCTCGAATTGATTTATCAAAGGATACTGAAAATATAAAAAGATTTGATTTTGCATTAAGAAAATTGAGGTATGGTGCAGCAGTAAATAAAGATCTTCTTGATATTTTAATTGATCCTTCGATTTTGACTGTGAAAAAGGTAGACCTCACTTTGGATTTCGTCAATCAGCAGCTTGATAGTTCTAATCAAAATGCTGTTAAAGAGGCAATGAAAACAAATGATATTTTCTTGATTCAAGGTCCGCCAGGTACCGGTAAATCGACAGTTATCACAGAGATAATTGATCAAATATTTAAGGATGACAATAACTCTAAAGTTTTAATTACTTCTCCTTCACATGTTGCAGTAGATCACTTGTTGAAAAATATAGTTGAAAGGCATAAGACTAAAAAAATTATTAGAATCGGTACTAGTGATAAAATTTCAAAAGATTCAAGTAACTTACTAGCAAGTGAACAAATAAAAAAGTGGTCAGAAGAGGTCAAAAAAAATAGTGTTGAATTCTGTTATGATTACCTGACGAGAAAAAGTGATGATAAAGAGTTAGAAAAGTATATAAAATACAATTTATTAAAAGGTGAAGACACTGAGGAAAATGAGGTTAACCCTTTAGTACTATCATCGAAAAGAGACGCAACAATTGTAAGTATAATAAAAGATTGGACCAATCGTTTAGGATTAATAGATGAGTTTGATGATATATTTGCTATGGAAGCTTCTATTGTAGCGGCAACATGTGCAGGAATAGCATCACGTCATATTTTAAAAAGTCTTACTTATGATTGGGTTATTGTCGATGAAGCAGCGAGAGCAACTGCACCAGAGTTAATACTTCCGATGCTTTTGGGAAAAAAAATAATTCTAGTAGGTGATCATAAGCAACTACCGCCTATTGTGAATTTAGCATATGAGCAAGAATTGAGAATCGGATCTAATACTAAGAATTTAGATAAGAGTTTATTTGAAGAGATATTTAATAGATCTGCAGGAGAAGCGCAGGTAACATTAACCTCACAATTTCGTATGCATTCAACAATATCGAAATTAGTTAATAAGTGTTTTTATCCTTCATATGAAATTAAAAGTAAAGCCAGTGACTCTAAACGACAACATTATCTAGATCATGAGAACCAAATCATATGGCATGATACGTCATACTCAAAAAATAATTATGAAGAAAAGATAAATAAATCCTATAGAAATACACTCGAATCGACAATTATTTTAGATGAATTGGTAAAGTATAATGATATTTGCAATAAGAAAGAGATAGTTACAAGTGTAGCGGTAATTTCGGGTTATAGTGCTCAAAAGCAACTACTAATAAACAAAATCAATCCTGATAGTCCTAGGTGGACAAATCTTAAAATTCAGATTGACAATATTGATGCCTTTCAAGGTTCTGAGACTGATATTGTATTTTATAGTATTGTTCGTTCGAATGAAAATAATGATATTGGTTTTTTGAAAGACGAGAGGCGACTAAATGTTGCTTTATCAAGAGGAAAGAAACTATTATTTATCGTTGGTAATAAGGAAACTGCGTGTGACTATAGACAACAAGGCAATAGTTTTAATAAGATTGTTAGTTTCATAAAGGCAAATCCTAAAAACTGTACCATAAGGGGGGAGAACATTGAGTAAGCATCTAGTATCTACCACAATACAAAATGATTTTCCAGAATACAAAATACTAAGTATAGAAGAACGTGGTTTCCCATTCTTCAAAAAAGAAGTGATTTGTTTAACCACAATAAGTAAGGGCTTACCGATAGTTCTTGATTTTACCCTTAAACTATTGAACTTGAAGGTTGAACGTAATATAATTCCTGAATTGTTAGGGATTGATAAAGAATTGATAAACCATGCAATTTACGACTTGAATTCAAATGGTATGTTGAAATTAGAAAATCTTGAACTCACAGAAATAGGAAGAAAGTATATACAAAGTAACAGATATGAAGATATGAAGAGTATAAGCCTACCTATCTGTATAGATGGGTATACTGCTCAAACTTATAGAGATAGTAGTTATATTCCTGGTAAACAAGTAAAGGCAATGAACCTGAATACAGTAAAACCTTTAATTGATAAAAAGCAAAATGATATTAATGGACAAGTGATTAAAAATATACTAAATCAGCATCTTCAACAAGTATACGAAGAAATTTTTGATGGGGATCTTATAGAAATTGTCAAAGTTAATGATAAACCAACTGAATACAAAAAATTATGGATTGCAGTTCTAGAAACTTCTGAATTGCAATTAAGATATGTAGTATACGATAAGAATATTAAGTTAGATCGTATGGAAGCGTTAATTCATGATGGCGATGAAGCAGGAATAGCGTTTTATAAGTATATTTCTGAAGAATCACTAGATTTTTTAATTAAGGAAGGTGTACTCCCATCCAATGATCTTACTCTGTTTGATCAATATTTTGAAATAATGAATATTAATAACTTTGACAATGACTTTTCAACTATATATTTTTCAATTCCTTTTGTAGAAATCTATAGTATACATGATGAATGGATTAGTGCATTAGAGTCTTACCTAAAACGAAATTTAAGCGTTTCTTTGACTTTCACTGGATATTTCTATCCTTCTGAATATTATAAAAATCAGATTTTGAAAATTATCGCATTAGCAACAAAATTTAAAAAGAACTTAAAATTATGCCACTCTACTCATTACGAGTATGCATCCGTATTTTTTGGAGAGAGTAAGGGTTATGTTGATAAAATTTCAAAGTATAAATTGGATTTGAAAAATAGTTCCTATTGCATCAAACATGATATTCTAGAAATATCACATCGAATTTGTACTTTGCCCAATACAAATTTAGAACTGAAGAAATTTAAGAACAACGTTGATTTAATAAATTGTTTAGCTGAAATTATAAAGCGTGCTAAAGATCTTGATATTAAAATGGAAGAGATGTATGGACTAAATTGGTTGAAGGATGGTCAGATTCTTAATGAGAATGAATTAACTACTATAGAATTGTCCTCTAACTCAATGAGATTCAGTGATTTCACTAAAAAGCTCAATTCATCGTTTGTGGAGGTCGTCACAAAGGTAGGTAAAGAAATGGGCTTAAATAAATATTTTTTCAATGATTTTAAAAGATGTTATCCTGAATTATTTGATGCCCTGAACAGGTTAAGGGTTTACAGAAACTCAACGCAACATAATGATTTGGATAACTCCAATTTAGAAGCTTTCAAACTCTATATTGAAAAAGATTTAAATGGACAATTCCCTGAATTTACTGAAGGGGGTCATTTACATCTTCAAAAAGTTATCTTAGACGAAATACTAACAGCTATAAAGGATACAACTGCAAGACTGGACTCTATCTAGTGTATTAGGGCACTTAAAAAAATGCGAAACAGGTTAACCGTGTAGAAGTGGATAAAAGCCGATTGAAATTCTAAGCAAGACAGTCTGCCAAAACCTCCGTGGGGTAGGGAGGTAATGCAATTGCAATCAATGCCAACGAACTTGGCAATATCCGCGTAAGGGCAGGACAACAGTAATGAACGTATGAGGTGCCGTAATGGGCATCTCTTTTTTATTTTTATTGAGCAGGTAGAGGGAAAGATAAGGATCTTTATTTTCAGAGTATATGGTTCATTTTACCTTTTTACTATATGATAAATGTCGATTCACGTTGGCGATTTGAATCGAAGCATGCAACATGCTGAAGTATCAGAGAGTAAAGGTTACATATGTTTTTTAGATGGAGGGATCAGGGTGTATTGTCACGTATGTGGGACGAAAAACAGCCCGGGGGATAACACGTGCAGAAAGTGTAGCACCAAATTGAAAGAAACAGCACCAGCCGAATCACTATCCCGGCAACAACAACCTGCACCAAGGCAAGAAAGTGCCAATCAAGGTCGTACATTTAGCTGGATCATTCCCCTGCTATTGGCAGCGGTAATGGGTGCTCTGTTGACGTACTATTATAATCAGGAGAGCGGTATAAACGCAGAGGTAAAAGCGCTGCATCTGCAAGCAGAACAAGCTGCACTGGACGGAAAATACAAAGAGGCTTTGCAACTCCTGGATACGGCTCTCGCGAAACGTCCGAATGTAGATGCACTTATACAGGATCGCCAAATCACGGCGAAAGCGTTCAATCTGATGAATCAGTTGAACGAAGCTTCAACAAGTCTGAAAACAGGAAAATTGTCCGCAGGAGACAAGACTATTCAGGCTGTATCCAAAGCGTTGAAGGAACGAGAGGAGCCGGTTTTTGCCAAAGTCCGTGCCGCGTTAAGTAACAGAAAGGTCACGCTGGCTGTACTGAAGGTGAAAAAGGAGATTGATACTTTGACAACGGTTGAGGGTCTGGCAGAGAAACTCAAAACAGTATCAAACTTGAATGGCAAGGAAGCCGAAGCAGTAGAGAAGCAGATTGTAGATAAACTGACCGGGATTAGCTATAAACAGGCTGAGCAGCAAGTGAAGAAAAAGAATTTTACAGCGGCACTGCAAACCGTCGATCATGGGCTGTCTTATGCTCCGGAGGAAGTTAAACTGACAACGTATCGAGAAGAGATATTGCGTGAGAAGAAGGCATTTGAGAAAGCGGAAGAAGAACGTATCCTGTTAGCGGAACAACAAGCAGCTGAGGAAGAATTGAGAAATCGCACAGGAGCAGTAAGTGTTGTAGAGCTGACAGCGGAACTGGATATTTATGGTGATCTACATATTAGTGGGATGGTAACTAACAAGGGTACGCGCCCGATCTGGTCAATTGCACTGATAATCAATATTAATAGCACGGATGGTGATTATATTGGTGAGACAGATGCATATGTGTATCCAGTCACACTGGGTACCGGGGAGCAGGGGGAGTTAGAATGTCCAAAAGAACCTGGAGTACAATCCTATCCAGTGCAATCATTATCGGGGCTGGGGCAGGAGGCGTGTTATGGATACATCAGCACTCGGCTGATGAATTGGAGGTTGGTCCCAGATTGGCTGTCGTCACTGCAAAGGAGGTTGTAACCCCTCAAGCGAAGTCTGCCTCCAAGACAATCGTGAAGAAAACGCGTAAACAGATCATTGAAGAGAGTCAGAAAAAAGTGGTTACGATTGAGAGTAGCAGTGGATTGGGTTCCGGTTTTCTATACAATGAACAGGGAGATGTTGTGACTAACGCGCATGTCGTGGAGGGATCAAAGGAAGTGACCATCCGTACTTTGAATCATGAGGAATATAAAGGTACGGTTATCGGGATCGGGGAAGAAACGGATGTTGCTGTCATCAGAGTACCTGATTTGAAAGAAGTACAGCCGTTGCCCATTGCGAAGTCTAAAGCGGAAGTTGGAGATGAGATTCTGGCGCTTGGCAGCCCGTTAGGCTTCGAGAACACGGTAACAACGGGAATCATTAGCGGTGTCGAACGCAGTTTTGAGATTGCACCGTACATTTATACGAATATGTACCAAATCTCCGCGCCCATCACCAACGGTAATAGCGGTGGTCCATTGATTAATGCAGAGACGGGTGAAGTGCTTGGTATTAATTCAACTGGGGTAAAACAGGAAGCCGGATTGGGATTTAGCATCCCGATCACTAGTGTGTTGAAGCAGGTGCAGGCATGGTCCAACAATTCGTCCATCACAAAAGCTGTCCAAATGCTAGGTGAAGGTACTTCGAGGTTATCTGCTTCTTCTATTGAAGCCGAGTCATTGGTTACTGACTTCTATAGCTATCTGAACCTGAGTGACTATGTCGAATCCTATGCATTACTCGGAAGTGACTGGCAAAGCGGCACAACTTATGCCAAATTCCGTGAGGGGTATCTTAACACCGATTATGTGGTTATCGGGGAGGTCTCGTCTGAAGACAAGGGTAATGATGAGATAGAAGTCACCGCCGTCATTACAGCAGATGAACGCAGGGATGGCGAATATGTAACGGCGAAATATAAGGTTACGTATCAGGTTGGTTACGAGAATGGTCAACTGAAAATATTACATGGTCAAGGTAAAAAGATGAAATGAATCAGGTAAGGAGAGTTGGCATAATTGCCGATTCTCCTTTTTCATTGCTTATATTCAATGCATCTGTTAAAATACAGAACGAATGTTCAGTATGCATGGGACGGAGTGAAATGGAATGAATATGAATAAAAAACAACTTCAAACCGAGCAGACCAAGAAGAAACTTGCGGATGCTTCCAAAGCCCTTTTTGTACAAAAAGGCTATAAAGCAACGTCCATTGAGGATATTGTAGCTGCGACGGGCAGCAGCAAGGGCAATATATATTACCATTTTAAAAGTAAAGAAGGCCTGTTCCTCTATCTAATCGATGAGTGGGATCGGGAGTGGGAAGCGAGTTGGGCGGCCAAAGAGCATCTCTACCGCACCTCCACGGAGAAGATCTACGGCTTGGCGGAACAATTGATATTGGATGATATGAATCACCCTTTGACCAAAGCAGCCGATGAGTTCTTCACTGGGGAGAAGAAAGAAAATGATATCGAGGAGCGTATCTCCTTGATGTTTGAGCGGCATCTTCAATTTAACAAACAAATGATCGAACAAGGCATTGAGAGCGGTGAGTTCAAAGCAGACAATGTAGATAATCTTGCGCTCATATTGGAAAGTACCATTATTGGTCTTAGCCAGATGTCACGGGGTATGGAATCCGATCAGGCTCTCGCTCTATATCGTCAGGCCGCTAATGTATTCTTACACGGGATTGCAAAAGATAAAGATTAAGCAACATTTTGACAACTACGGAGGATGGAATCATGGCATTACTAACACGGAACAGGGGCGCATTGTTGCTGTTAATGTTTAATATTTTTCTCGTTTTTACAGGTATTGGTCTGGTTGTGCCGATCATGCCTGCGTATATGGATCTACTGCACATCACCGGATTCACGGTTGGTTTGTTGGTAGCCGCGTTCTCCTTCACCCAGTTTCTGTTCTCCCCACTTGCGGGTCGATGGTCGGATACATGGGGACGTAAAAAAATTATAGTCGGCGGTATGCTGATCTTTGCCGTATCCGAGTTTATGTTTGGTGCGGTCAATGCACCAGTGCTGCTCTTCGCAGCCCGGATGCTTGGTGGTATTGGAGCCGCGATGATCTTCCCTGCAGTTATGGCATACACCGCGGATATTACGACAGAGGAAGAACGCGGCAAAGGTATGGGCTTGATTAATGCAGCCATTACAACTGGGTTTATCATCGGTCCGGGAATTGGTGGGTACATTGCGGACTTTGGCATTCGAATTCCGTTCTACGCCGCTGGGGTTGCCGGTTTGCTGGCATCCATCATTACATTGATTATTTTGCCGGAATCTGCACGAAGCACAGGAGAACAAAGTAAACCGATCCCTGGCTTAACGAAGGTCAAAGCTCCGGGTATGGTATCCCAATTGCTGAATTCGTACCGTGAACCATACTTTTTCAGCTTGATCATCGTGTTTGTTATGGCATTTGGTTTGGCGAACTATGAGACGGTATTTTCACTGTTTGTGGATCATAAGTTTGGTTTCACGACGAAAGACATTGCATTTATTATTACATTTGGTTCCATCGCGGGTGCGGTTGTACAAGTATCCCTGATCGGTTGGTTGCTCAATCGGTTTGGTGAAAAGATGGTCATTTCGGTCTGTCTGTTGTTTGTAGCGGTATTTGTACTGTTGACCTTGTTTGTGCATACGTACTGGCTCATTCTTGTCGTAACATTTATCGTGTTCCTGGGTATGGACATTTTACGTCCGGCGATCAGTACACAGATGTCCAAACTGGCCCAAGAACAACAGGGCTTTGTGGCCGGACTGAACTCGGCGTATACCAGTTTGGGGAATATCGCAGGTCCAATCGTAGCTGGAGCATTGTTCGATGTGAATATTAACTATCCTTACGTTTCGGCAGCTGCCGTTCTGGCGATCTGTTTCCTGTTATCCCTACGGGTACTCAGAGGGGTCAAAACGGTGAAACAACCGAAGCCTGAAATGTAATTTTATAATTGGAAAATAAAGCTTCCATATCAATGCATCAACACCAAAAAAGTCGACTACACATGTTTCATGTGCAGTCGACTTTTTTAATAGTACGGTATTAACGGACTTCTCCATTCGTTTCAATTAGTTTTTGATACCAGTGGAAACTCTGTTTGCGGATACGTCTCAATTCCTTGATATCGAATTCCTCACGATCCACATAGATGAATCCATAACGTTTGCTTGACCCTTGATGTGTGCTGACCAGATCGATCGCAGACCAAGGGCAGAAGCCAAATACATCCACGCCGTCCGTAATCGCCAGTTGAATCTGTTCGATATGTTTATTGAAGAATTCAATACGATATGGATCGTTAACCACGTCGCCTTCCTCCAGTTTATCAAAGGCACCCAGACCATTTTCCGTAACAATCAATGGCAGGTGATAACGGGAGTAGATCTGGCGCAGGGTAGAGCGGAAGCCCACGGGATCAATTTCCCAGCCAAACTCCGTTTTTTGCAGATTGGGATTCACAGATCCTCTATATGCGCCCGGTTCACCTACGATTTCATGCTGGTCTCCTGTATGGGAGAAGTCATTACCATCGTTCAGGCTTTCACCAACCGTTTGGGAAGTATAATAGTTAAACGCAATAAAGTCAGGGTTTCCTTGAGCCAGGATGTCCATATCTCCGTCTTCAATGACAGGCGTATATCCTTTCTCTTCGAGATAACTCCAGGCAATATGGTTATAACGTCCATATACCGCCATATCGAGATAGAGCCAGTTACGAATGGCAGCATAGTTATCAGCCGCGAGTGTGTCTTCTGGTTTGGAACTCGCCGGGTAAATTACACCGATATTGGGAGCTGGGCCAATCTTGGCTTCAGGTAGCATTTCATGACACAGGACCATGGCTTTTGCTTGAGCAACCAGCATATGGTGATTTTGCTGATACAGTGTTTTTTGCGGATCAACAAGTGTTGTATCCAGTGTACCCAGAGAGCCAGGATGCAGGATTAGCATATTTTGTTCGTTGATGGTCAGCCAATATTTAACCCGATCTCCGTAGTTCTCATAAAGAGTCTTGGCATATTGTTCAAAAGCATCAATCGTTGCTCGCTTGGACCAGCCGCCTTTTTCTTCAAGCGCATAAGGAAGATCGAAATGATACATGGTCACAATGGGTTCAATACCGTATTTAATTAACTCATTAATGAGGGAATCGTAAAAGGCGAGGCCTTTCGGATTCACTTCACCTGCTCCTTGCGGATAGATGCGTGTCCATGCGATGGAGAAGCGGTAGGCTTTGAAGCCCATTTCGGCGAGCAACGCCACATCTTCTTTGTACATATGATAATGATCACTGGTTACCTTGAAGTCGGTTACGCCTTCCACATGATTCCCCATGTCGATGACAGAAGGGCCTTTACCATCTTCATTCCAGGCTCCCTCAATCTGATAGGCAGAGGTTGAACCTCCCCAGAAAAAATCTTTAGGAAATGGTTTCAGTTGAGTATGTTTCATGGTTAGTTCCTCCTAAATTGAATTCGTATAATATAAGTTGGGTCAGACTACGAGAGTCAGCAGGACATCATTTTTCTGTACCTGTTCCTGAGTTGTTTCGAACACATCCACTTCCTGCTGCGTTAGAGTGACAATGACAGGTGTTACGGTTTCGTATCCGGCTTCCTTGATCTTATCGATGTCAAACTGGATCAACAGATCGCCCTGTCTTACGATATCACCTTCCTGAACGACAGGAGAGAAGTGTTTTCCCTTTAGCGCTACTGTGTTGATGCCAACATGAATCAGGATTTCCGTTCCTGCGTTGGTTGTTAATCCAATGGCATGTCCTGTCGGGAAGAGGGAAGTGATAACACCGTCTACCGGAGCGACAACTTCACCAATCTCAGGGACAATCGCCAAACCTTTGCCCATAGCACCAGTTGAAAAGGCTGGGTCGTTAATTGTACTCAGTGCTACGGCTTTACCTGTGAGCGGGCTATAAATTTGTTCTTTCTTGATTTCTGTTGTTTTGGACTCAGGTACGACAGGAAGCTCTACCGGGGTACCTTCAGCCGATGTGTTGGAGACGGATTCGTTTTTAACGGAATCTGTATCTTTGGTTTTGCTTTCGTAACCAAACATTACGGTTAATACAGCGGCTACCGCAAAGGAGCAGGCAATCGCAATCACGTAGACAACCGTTGGTGTATAGACTGGAATGGCAAATATATTGTGGAACACATAAGCAGTCATTTTAACACCAAAGTGACCATTGATGGCACCGCCGATCGCACCTGCGATAACCACGATAGGAATCACGCGTTTATAACGCAGGATCAAACCGTATACGATTGGTTCAGTGACTCCTGCAAGTAAACCGGTAAGGCTGGTTGAGCCAGCAAGAGTGCGCAGGGTTTTGTTCTTTTTGGCTTTCAGGAAAATACCGAAGGCTACACCGATTTGTGCAAATACAGCTGCAGCAGCCATGGCTTCAATCGGATCGCCGCCAACCCCGATATTCTGTATCGTGATTGGAGTGAAGCCCCAGTGGAGTCCGAACACAACCATGAAGGTCATGAAACCACCCAGTACAACCCCTGATAATATACCGCTGACACCAATGAGCCAAGTTACGCCGGAAGAGATCCAGTCACCTACTGTGGTGCCAAATGGCCCAAAGGCCATTGCGGACAGAGGAACCATAATCATCAAAGCAATCATTGGTACAAGGAACAATTGCAGGTCTTTCAAAATGATTTTCTTGAGTAATTTATCGAGAACAGCGTAGATACTAATGGATATGAAGATTGGGAATACGCTGGCTGAATAATTCATCATGACAACCGGTATGCCCAGGAACGATACATCTGAACCCTTATCCATCAGCCCGGTGAAGCTCGGTTCCATCAGAGCGGCACCAATTACGCCAGCTACATAAGGATTGGCTTTCAGCTTCATACCCAGTGTAATCCCAAGGAAGATGGGCAAGAAATAAAATACAGCGTTGCCGGCAGCGGATAAAATTAAGTATGTGTCACTTGTATCCGACATCCATCCGAGCATGGTCAGGACAGTCAGCAAAGCTTTTAACATACCTGATCCTGCCATAGCTGGGATTAACGGCGAGAAACTTCCGGATATAATTTCAAAAACTTTGGATAATAGCGAGGTTTTTTCCCCTGAGGATTCAGCCGATGAGGAGGAATCTCCTCCGAAATCCCGGTTTTTCATAATCTCCGCATATACATGAGCCACGTTACTACCGATGACCACCTGGAACTGGCCGCCGCTTTCAACAACGGTAATAATACCATCGTGTTTTTCAAGCGTTTCGCGTGCGGCCTTTTTCGAATCTTTCAGGTCGAATCTCAGCCGGGTCGCACAGTGGACAAGACCGTTGATATTGGCTTCTCCGCCGACGAGACGAACGATGTCATCCCCCATTTTTTTATGATCCATGTTCATTCTCCTTTGTTGTTAAGATTGCCTGAAAACAAAAAAATACCTAAACGAATGGCTATGATCATCGGAAAGATGACCTGTTGCCAGTCATTTAGGTATCGCCTGCTTGAGCAGTAACAATCCTTGTCGTTAAGTTGTGAGACCTACTATATATGACGCCGAAATCGTTTGCAAGCTTTTTTTTATTCTGTATCGAGTAGCTCGTTACGAGAAGTGACACGTTGAATATGGATCGTCAAATACACCTTTTCATCAATGGACATGGCACTTTCAAACTTGTCTTCAAGGTACTGATTGATCCGCTGTGTGCACTGAAAAGCCTTGCTGTATTTGTCCTTCACCTGTTCATACAGAAAGTTGTCTCCTGAAGCAAATTGCTCCTGTTCATTACTCAACATTCTTTGCACAAAATATTGAAGATGGGTAATAAACCGTGAATAATTAAATGAATTCTCATCCAGGGCGATGTGGTAATGGTTGGTCACAATGTTGAAGATATCATCAATAACTTCAGTAATTTCAACGGTTTGTTTCATGCCTTGAGCATCTTGACGAGCGTTTACAAAATGCATCGCAATAAAGCTGGCCTCATGTTCATCCATTTGGATGCCGAATTGTTCCTGGATCAGCTCCACAGCGTTCATGCCAATCCCAAACTCCTTCTTGTAAAACTTCTTGATCTGCCACAAAAGGGAATTCTTCAGCCCGACGGATTTACGGTACCGGGTAATGGCAAACTGAATATGATCGATCAATGATATATAGATATTATCACTAAAAATATCGCCCATTTCCTTTTTGGCATGGCCCACAATTTCGTCCGCTAACTTCAAATATTCGACCGATGTTTCCCCAATCAGATCGATTAATTTTTGTGGTATTTTATCCGATTTCAGCACAAAGGTTTTTTCGATTTTATCCTCATCCACGGGCTGCCCGTTTTTCTTTTTGAAGCCAAGACCGTTGCCAATGACAACAAATTCGTGACCAACCTGGTTCTCAGCCCGGATGACATTGTTGTTAAAAATCTGACGGATGATCATATATGTGTTTCACCTCAATTGGTCGTAATAAAAACAAAAAACCCAAACTAAGGCTTAATAGACAGCCTTGGTTTGGGTATCGCCTGCTTACCAGTAACAATCCCGAAGAAGACGCAGCATCCTCTTTCAATTATGTCCACTATACCGCTTTCATAACAGAATAACAATACAATGATTTATGGAAATGGACGTAAAGACGTGGATTTTTGGTATAATAAGAAATGCTGGAAGTGAATTAGATGGGCTGGGTTGCATAATAAGTTACCGAGGACGGTCATTTTTAAGCATATACAGGATTATTGGAGTGATAACATGAGCAATGCAAAAGGAAAAGGCGGCACCGGCCGTGGTACAGGTAAAAAAGGCTGGAACCGTTGGCAAGCCGCTGCTAACCGGGCGAAAAGTGCACCGAAGCCTTATAAAAGTAAAGGCACTAAGAAGAAGGACGATACCGAAACTTCAAGTGGCAAGCCCGAGTAAGTATGGCTTGACGATGCCAGAGGAGAGAGCTGCCTGACTAACGGGTGGGTCTCTTTTTGCTTGAAAAGATAAAAAATTAAATTGACAGTAATGTAAATATGGTAATAATATAGAGCTTACGCAAATTATATGGTAGTGCTACTATATAGAGAAAGGAGCAACAGCATGCCTGTTAATATGGATGAAAATCCACTTGGACTGATTCTGTCACGGACGTATCTGGCATACAAAAAAACAACAACCAGAAATCTGAGTGAACAGGATATTACTCCGGAACAATTTGCAGTCTTGAATGAATTGAGCAAGGCTGGAAGTCATATATCACAGAAAAAACTGGCTGAATTAACAGTGCGGGACCAGACAACGGTAGGCAAAATTATAGACAAGTTGATTCGCAAAGGTCTGGTGACAAGAGAAGAAGATCCACAGGACCGCAGAGCGGTTTTGCTTTGTTTGACGGCGGAAGGACTGGAAATGAATAACGTTCTGACACCAAAGGCAAAACAGCAAGAGCAAGAGGCACTCGCCGAATGTTCTCCTGAAGAGCTTGAAGCATTCATGAATGTGATGAATCGTATCTATGAAAAGATGAAATAAATTTTTTTGAGCAATTATGTGCATGTGCATATATATGTAGTGCAATTATTTTGATTTTAACTAATGGGAGTCGTGAACGAATGAGAAGCTTCAAAGATTTTCTTAAAGTGCCACAGACAAAAATAGGATTGGTTTTTGCATTGATTGTTCCGCTGTTATTTGTTGTGATCTGGATGACGGGTTATCATCAAGCCACGGAGAGAGTGGATCAACTTCAAGTTGCTCTGGTGAACGAAGACGGGACACAGGGAACAGAGGTGCAGAAGCAGATTGAAACGCTCGCGCCTTTCCATGTCAATGTTCTGGGATCTGCCGAGGAAGCTGAGCAACAGATGAATGCAGGTAACTATGCGATGGTTATTATTATTCCGGAAGGATTCACTGACCAGATTGCAGGAGGCACAGAGGCAAGCTTGTCCTTTTATATCAATCAGGGAAATGCCGATGTAGCCAAATCCATTGTGGAACACGCGGCGACTGGAATGACTGCACAAATGGGACAAGGGATTCTGGAATCCAAGGTTCAAGTGACACTCAATAATAATAGTATAAACAGTGATGAACTGAGTGTAGCCATTGGACAAGCGATGGCAAAGATGAATGAAGGGCCTGTGAAGGCTGAAATTAATAAAACGAACAGCGTGAGTGATTTTGCAACATCAATGCTGCCCATGATTCTGGGTTTTATCACCTACATTGCTTCGATGACTATGAACATTCAGTTTAATATTACATCGAATATTATGAAACGTAACCACTCCAAATGGGAAATCTTCTGGGGACGGCAATTGCTGTTATTGTGTATAGCTGTGATCGTTCCTCTGATTGTGGATACAGTAGCTCTTCAGTTCACGGATGTTGCGAGCTCCTTCGGCGCTTTGTATCTGTATCATGTGCTGGTGAGTCTGGCTTGTATCTGTTTTACACAAATGAGTTTTGCCCTGTTTGGCAATGCAGGTCCTCTATTTAATGTAGCGATGGTTCCGCTCCAGTTGATGACAGCAGGAAATATAATTCCAGCCGAGATGCTGGCGCCATTCTACCGTTATATCGGAAACTTTCTGCCCGCTTCCAATGGGGTACAGGGATTTATGCGTTTGATCTATAGTGGAGAAGCAGTTGGGGGATACATGGTTCATCTTCTATTGATCTCGATTATTACGTGGGGAATTACATTGCTGCGAGTTGGAATGCAAAAAGCAGGTAATGGACAAATGACGATGACGCCTCCAGCATCAGCACAGGCACAACATTAAGAGCTTCCTTCTATATATAATGTAATAACACACAAGAAAGTGGTTCACGTATAGTTATATGCGTGCATCACTTTCTTTGTTTATCTTTTATAATACCTCTACTTATACTCGTGGTAACTTACAGTGCCCCCAGTAATCTTGCATGACCTTGATAAAAGGACAACCTAAATTGAGAATATTAATGAAGCTAAAATATAAGAGAAGAGATGTAGGCTAATAAGTTTAAAATCAATTAGACATGTATTGCGATGTATGAATGGAAAGAATGTCATTTAAGCTATAATAAACTTTACACTGGGATAGAGGAGAGCAACACAGTAAGAGTAGTTGATTTGTAGTAAATGAATTTTATTAAATTAAGTATTGTAATTAATATCTATACGTGATATATTATTAATCCGGCCAAGAAAACACGGTTTACACGGTGCGGCAAGCGATTGAAATAAGCTTCGAAAGAAACTTAAAAAAAGAGCTTGCAAAGTTGGTTCGGACATGATATTATATAAGAGTTGCTGAAGAGAACAACATTCGGTAACGAAACAAGTTTGATCTTTGAAAACTGAACAACGAGTGAGTAAACATTCTGCTTGCAGAATGAACGCGAAAGTTTGAGACAAGCCTTGGCTTGAATCGGCTGGAGCACAAATGAGATTTTTAATCTCGTCAGATTCAAAATGAGCTTATCGCTCTTTTCAATACTTTATTGGAGAGTTTGATCCTGGCTCAGGACGAACGCTGGCGGCATGCCTAATACATGCAAGTCGAGCGGACTTGAAGAGAAGCTTGCTTCTCTGATGGTTAGCGGCGGACGGGTGAGTAACACGTAGGCAACCTGCCCTCAAGTTTGGGACAACTACCGGAAACGGTAGCTAATACCGAATAATTGTTTTCTTCGCCTGAAGAAAACTGGAAAGACGGAGCAATCTGTCACTTGGGGATGGGCCTGCGGCGCATTAGCTGGTTGGTGAGGTAACGGCTCACCAAGGCGACGATGCGTAGCCGACCTGAGAGGGTGATCGGCCACACTGGGACTGAGACACGGCCCAGACTCCTACGGGAGGCAGCAGTAGGGAATCTTCCGCAATGG
>NZ_MKZL01000003.1:0-168146 GCF_002803315.1 Paenibacillus sp. GM1FR
GTAGCTATGTACGGACGGGATAAACGCTGAAAGCATCTAAGCGTGAAGCCCCCCTCAAGATGAGATTTCCCAGTATGTAAGACCCCTTGAAGACGACGAGGTAGATAGGCTGGGGGTGGAAGTGCAGCAATGCATGGAGCTGACCAGTACTAATCGGTCGAGGGCTTATCCAATAGCAAGTTGTAATTCGCGTGTTTCGTTTCGAATCTAGTTTTCAGGGAGCAATCCTTGAATGATGTTGATGATTGTTATTTGGAGAGATACCCAAGTGGCTATAAGGGGACCCTCTGCTAAGGGGTTAGACTGCGTAAGCGGTGCGAGGGTTCGAATCCCTCTCTCTCCGCCATCTTTACCTAAAGATGGACAAGCAATCAAGACACAATTAATATGGCGGTGTAGCTCAGCTGGCTAGAGCGTACGGTTCATACCCGTAAGGTCGGGGGTTCGATCCCCTCCGCCGCTACCATATTACCCAGGAGGCTTAGCTCAGCTGGGAGAGCATCTGCCTTACAAGCAGAGGGTCGGGGGTTCGATCCCCTCAGCCTCCACCATATACGCCGGTGTAGCTCAACTGGTAGAGCAACTGACTTGTAATCAGTAGGTTGGGGGTTCAAGTCCTCTCGCCGGCACCATTAATGCCTGGAACCGTGGTGTAGTTGGCCTAACATGCCTGCCTGTCACGCAGGAGATCGCGGGTTCGAATCCCGTCGGTTCCGCCATTAATCCTAAAAATTAAATATGGCTCGGTAGCTCAGTCGGTAGAGCAGAGGACTGAAAATCCTCGTGTCGGCGGTTCGATTCCGTCCCGAGCCACCTTTAATCCCTGGAGGATTAGCGAAGTGGCCAAACGCATCAGACTGTAAATCTGCTCCCGTACGGGTTCGGTGGTTCGAATCCATCATCCTCCACCAGTTTTATGAGTCATTAGCTCAGTTGGTAGAGCACCTGACTTTTAATCAGGGTGTCGAAGGTTCGAGCCCTTCATGACTCATCTTTAAGAAAAGAGTGATTAATCATTAATTTGATTAGTTGCTCTTTTTTTGTTGTGTAATTTTAGCTCAATATGGATATTTATTAATGCTGGGCAAGATATGATAAACTAATAGAAAACATGCAGAGTGGTGACGTTCATTATATGAAGCTCATACCTGATCTAAAACAGCAAATTGAAGTCATTATAGGCACAAATTTGGACGAATATGAAATTACAATAGAAGAATGGATGCAATCTGTTGCCAATCTAGTTGGTAATCATGAAAATTTAGAGACCTTTGGTGATGAAGGTGAGCGTCAGGAGTTATCTGATCAATCTGCATCTCCAATTTCATCCGATGTAATCAGTTTGAATACGGGAAAGCGTATATTTTTTAAGGTTCGGATGAATGAGCAAGAAGAGACTGTCGTGTGTTGGGGATGCCCTGCAAAATCAATTACCGTAGAAACACGACAATTGATTGAGCTTTTGATCCGCACTAACACGGCTCTACCCGATGAGGTACAACCTGTTGTATATGAGAATGATAGGGAGCAGTATTTGACTGAATTGGGTCTCTGGCTTAAAGAGCAGATCGAAGAACCAACCAAGCAGGAATTTGAAGCGGTTCCTGATCGCTTTGTGGTGCCCGCAGGATTAAATGCTGAGAAGATTCTGTTCTTGCTGCAAGGGGATACACCGGATGCACATCGTTTACGATCCAAGGAGCTCAACAAGTTGCTTGAGAGTTACTTTGGCGAGGAGATAGTCTTGATTCCTTTGGGGGAGCAAGAGTGGATTTTCATGGGTGATAAAGAAATTGTTACAGAAGAAGCCGAGGAAGATACAACAGAAGCCAAAAAGGATTCGCTGAACGCCTTTTGTCTGGGGTTACATGAATTGGTTGCCAGTGAGTGGGCTGGGGTGTTCCATCTGTCCGCATCTCTGCCATGCATTCCTGCGCAACAACTTGTATCGGTCACAACTCTTCTTAGAGAAAGTGTTCACTTAGGGAGAGCATTCCATGTTACGCAGCATATTCATCTCCCATGGGATCTTCACCTGGAGCGGTTGGTAGCGAGCATTCCAGATGATCAACGTATACGTTTTATAAAGGAAACTGGCAAAGACACGGTTATCTTCAATGACAGTGAGACACTTGCTACGCTGGAGACTTTTTTTAGCCTGGACTGTAATGTCAGCGAGACAGCGAAACGACTTTTCATTCATCGTAATACGTTGGTATACCGTCTGGACAAGATCAAACAGGAGATTGGCTATGATGTGAGGCACTTCGAAAGTGCCGTTCTAGTGCAGTTTTTACTACTAATGTACAAAGTGACGAAAAAGCATTGATATTTTTGTGCAGTTTGCGAATAGTCAAACCTCACGTAGATAGGGTATTATAAAAATACAAATTGTATTCGATTACAAAATGATCTCTGAGGAGGCAACAATCATGGCTGGAGTACGTTTAGAGCATATTTTCAAAAAATACCCGGGTTCTGATAAAGCAACTGTAGTTGACATTAACCTGGACATTAAAGATAAAGAATTTCTGGTACTGGTAGGTCCGTCCGGTTGTGGTAAGTCAACAACACTTCGTATGATCGCAGGCCTTGAGGAAATTTCTGAAGGTAAACTCTATATCGGTGACCGTGTCGTTAATGATGTTGCACCTAAAGACCGCGATATCGCGATGGTATTCCAATCCTATGCCTTGTATCCGCATATGAGCGTATATCAAAACATGGCGTTTGGTTTGAAATTGCGTAAGGTTAAAAAAGATGAGATCGACAAACGTGTACGTGAAGCAGCTAAAATCCTGGATATCGAACATTTGCTTGAGCGTAAACCTAAGGCATTGTCCGGTGGTCAACGTCAACGTGTCGCTTTGGGACGTGCGATTGTCCGTGATCCACAAGTGTTCTTGATGGATGAGCCTCTCTCCAACTTGGATGCCAAACTGCGTGGTCAAATGCGTGCTGAGATCACTAAACTTGCGAAACGTTTGGAAACAACTGTTATCTACGTAACGCATGACCAGATCGAAGCTATGACGATGGGTGATCGGATCGTTGTTATGAAGGATGGTATCATCCAACAAGCAGCTTCTCCGGAAGAGTTGTACAACCTGCCGGCTAACCTGTTCGTAGCTGGTTTCATCGGTTCCCCGACAATGAACTTTATCTCGGGTAAACTCGCTGAGCAAGGTACTAGCATGCATTTCATAGCTCCTGGTGTGGATGTTGAAATCCCGCAAGGTAAAGCACAAGTGTTGAAATCTAGAGGATACATTGGTAAAGAAGTGATTCTGGGTGTTCGTCCAGAAGACATTCACGAAGAGCCAGTATTCCTGGAAGCATCCCCGAACTCTGTATTCTCTACACACGTAGATGTTACAGAGAACCTGGGTCACGAAATGCTCCTCTACTTGAGCGGTGTTGGTAATGATACAACGATCGCACGTGTAGACGGACGTTCTAACACTCGTGATGGTTCCACAGTTAAAATGGCCATTGACATGAACAAAGTTCATATCTTTGACAAAGAGACTGAAGTGAACGTACTTCTTCAAGACAAATAATACTGGGATTCCTCGGTGACGATGGAACCTGACAGTTAACGCAATTATACATTGTAATGAGAGCCCCTTCCGTTATTGCTGGAAGGGGCTTTTTTAAGATTAATGAATTTATAAGTTTCGGCAGAGTTGAAGGATTAATAATCGTAAGAAAAACACCCCTTAAACTACGAATGTAGTATCCTAGAAGTTGCTTCGATCAGAAGACTTTTCTTGCTAATGGTTGTCGGAGGCTGCGATTGCATTCATCCCGGAATTCATTTAAGATTATTTGAAGGTCTGTCTTCATATATTTGAGAGAATCGACTGTTGGAAGGGTATGCATTTTGTACCCCATGTTGTGAATGCGCTAATAATGGAAATAACTGATACACGATCTGATGTACATAGAGGGACAGCTAATGCTGAAAGGAAGAGACAAATGGCGAAAAAAGTGAAAGTATCTGAACTGGTGCAGCAATTTCAGTTGGAGGTTGTTTCTGGATCTCACGGATTGAAAAGAGTCATTACGGTAGATGACCTGAACCGTCCTGGTCTGGAAATGGCCGGTTATTTTGAATACCATCCACAAGAACGGGTACAGCTACTTGGAAGAACGGAGTTAGCTTTCTTTGCAATGTTACCTGAGCAAGAGCGGCGCGATCGTATGCAACGTCTTTGTACGGAAGAGACGCCTTGTATCGTTGTCACGCGTGGACTGGAAGTTCCGCAAGAGCTGATTGATATCAGTGAAGAGCAGAATCTGGCTGTACTTCGTAGCAACATGGCTACTACGATTCTATCCAGCCGGATCACGGGATTCCTGGAAAAGAAATTGGCACCAACAGCAACCATTCACGGTGTACTTTGTGATGTCTATGGCGTAGGTATGCTGATCACAGGTAGCAGCGGTATTGGTAAGAGTGAAACAGCGCTTGAACTGGTGAAACGTGGACACCGACTGATTGCCGATGATGCGGTAGAGATCCGCCAAACGTCAGATTTTCAGCTGCACGGTACTGCACCTGAATTGATCCGCCACTTGCTCGAGATTCGAGGTGTCGGTATTATCAACGTCATGACATTATTCGGGGCTGGTGCGGTTCGGAATAACAAACGGATTACTTTGGTTGTACGTCTGGAAGCATGGCAGCAGGATAAACAATATGATCGTCTGGGTCTGGATGAAGAGACTACACGTATCATTGATACGGATGTACCTCTTGTTACAATCCCTGTTCGTCCGGGACGGAACTTGGCGGTTATTATTGAAGTGGCAGGTATGAACTATCGCCTGAAACAGATGGGTCTGAATGCTGCGCTGCAATTCACGAACAAGCTGACAGCAACCATCTCGGAAGATATGGAAGACATGGATTAAGAAACATTTTATACAAGGAAATGAAGATAAATGGTTGACATGTACTGCTTCTCTTAAGGCGCAGTGTATGCCAACCATTCGTCATGCGTGCGATTGATTGAATAAATAGGAGTGTGAATGAATGGATACATTATTACTGTTGAACCCGATTGCGTTCTCTATTGGAGCGTTAAAGGTTCACTGGTACGGGCTTATTCTTGGTGCTGCGGCACTTATAGGACTCCTGCTCGTGATCCGGGAGGGCAAACGATACAATATTCCACAGGAAGTGTTCATGGACATGGTCCTGCTGGGTGTGCCTTCTGCCATCATTGGTGCCCGCATCTACTACGTAGCATTTAAATGGGAAGATTATAAGGATAATTTCTGGGATGTCTTTAAAATATGGAATGGCGGTATAGCCATCTATGGTGCACTTATTGGTGCTATTATCTGTGCAGTTATTTTCTTCCGTCGTAAAGGATATAACTTCTGGCGTATGGCCGATATCTGTGCGCCTGGACTGCTCGTTGGACAGTTGATCGGACGCTGGGGGAACTTTGTGAATCAGGAAGCCTACGGCGGTCCTGTGGAAGAATCATTTTTGACAGACAAGCTTCATCTGCCGGACTTTATTGTGAATCAAATGAACGTAGAAGGCGTATTCCACCACCCTGCGTTTTTGTATGAATCGATGTGGAGTCTCGTTGGTCTGGTCTTGCTGCTGGTTCTGCGTCGTCAGAAGTTTCTGCGTTCAGGCGAACTGTTCATGTCTTATTTCATCTGGTACTCTATCGGTCGCTTCTTTATTGAAGCTTTGCGTACGGACAGTCTGGGCTTCCAGGCTCCGCAGTGGGTTGCTTCACTAGTGAACGGGTTGTGGTCTCCAATGACTGCAATGGGCTTTGAACAAGGATATCTTGATCCTGCTTACGGTAACGTAAGAATCTCGCAACTGCTCGCGATTGGCATCATTATTGTTGCTGTTGTATTCATTGTGGTGAGAAGAGTGACAGGTAAAGCAGATGTTCGTTATAGTGATCCGATTGTATCGTCCAAAGTTACCTCAGATGATATGGAGCATACGGGAACAGTTGCTGGCAAAGAGAATAAGGTAACACCTCCAGCCAAAGATGAATCCAAGCAAGTTGATGATAAAAAGGAGTAATGCAACATGATTGACACGGTATTGTTTGATCTGGATGGAACGATTATTGATACCAATGAGTTGATTATCAGCTCATTCCAGCATGTCATGGGGGGATGGGAGCATTCAGCTCCATGGACACGGGAACAGATCATTCCACATATGGGTGGCACACTGGAGCAGCAAATGCGCACTTTCTCTGGCCAGGAGGAAGTCTCCGAGTACGTGAAAGGTTACCGTGCTTATAATGATATCCATCATGAAGCGATGGTTAGACCATTTCCACATGTTATTGAGGTAGTAGAGGCGCTGCATCAGGCTGGCATTGTTATGGGTGTGGTCACAACCAAGATTCGTCCATCTACATTAAAGGTGCTAGAACGTTTTGACCTATTGAAGTATATGAAGACGATTGTAACAGTAACTGACGTAACGAATCCGAAGCCGCACGCTGAACCGGTACTGAAAGCGATGACGGAACTGGGTGCAGATCCTGCCAAAACGTTAATGGTGGGTGACAGTCCAGTGGATATCCAATCGGCACAGAATGCGGGCGCACTCTCGGCGGGGGTTGCATGGTCTCTTAAAGGAGAAACAATCCTGAACGGATATGGACCCGACTATATGTTGCATGACATGAGAGACTTGTTGAAACTCATCCGTATTGAAACGGGACGTTCATGAGAAAAGTAACCCGCTATCCGGTAGAGGACCAGAATGCACTTTGGCATATCTACAAGACAGTGAGTCCGTGGAAGGGCGTTCGTAATTTTATCTGGATCCAGTTGTCACGTTACTGTCCGATCCTATCGGTGAAGAATTGGATTTACCGCCGAATGCTCGGTATGAAGGTGGGAAAACACACGGCCTTTGGCCTGATGGTGATGGTGGATGTGTTTTTTCCGGAGAAAATAACGGTCGGCGAAAACTCGGTCATCGGTTACAACACAACGATTCTCGCTCATGAGTATCTCATTAAGGAGTACAGACTCGGTGAGGTGATTATCGGGGAAAATGTACTGATAGGTGCCAATACAACGATTCTGCCCGGGGTAACTATAGGAGACGGAGCTGTTGTAGCTGCTGGAGCAGTCGTACATAAGGATGTTGCACCAGGAGCTTTTGTTGGAGGTAATCCACTGCGTGATTTATCCCGCGCGGCAGCTTCTACGGAAGAAACTGTCTTTAACACGGATGATTCTTCTCAGGGTAGTGTGCATTGAGTCAATAAAGTAATGAATGAAGATGGGTTGAAGTAAAAAGCTGCTTATGGCAGCTTTTTTCGTATATAAATACCGATTGGCGAGCGTAATGGTGTGCATATAAAACGATATGTCGATCCAAGGGCAATCAAGCTTTGGTATTGTTGACGGTAGTGCGGATTTCATGTTATCATATCCCATATCCTTTAGTTTGTTAGCACTTTACCATGTGAAAGTATTCTTGGAGAAATGAAGCATGATAAAGATTGAACTAAACCAATAGTTGAAGGCTTATGCGATAATACTGTGATTCAGGTTTATAAGATAGAATGGGGATTTACACTACATAAATCCTGTTGAAATAGAACGAGTGCGACTCTTAAATTACTGACTCGGGGTGAATATTACCAATGTCCAAACCAAAAGGTTTTGAAAAACCGACCGGATTCCGCGATTATACACCACATGTAGTATCCAAGCTGCGGACGATTGAACGCAATGTACTGGAATGTATGGAACGCTGGGGTTACCGTCAGATCATCACACCAACGATTGAATATTACGACACGGTAGGTGTGGCAAGCTCTACATCAGATCGTAAATTATTTAAATTGCTAAACAGCAGGGGAACCACACTGGTACTCAGATCGGATCTAACGGCTCCGATTGCACGCGTCGTTTCATCCATGCTCAAAGATGAGCAGTTGCCACTGCGTTTATCCTATCATGCGAACGTATTCCGTTCTATTGAAGAGGAAGCTGGGCGTGAGGCTGAATTCTTTCAGACGGGCGTGGAGCTGGTTGGAGACGACTCACCTGAGGCGGATGCAGAAGTTGTTGCGCTTGCGATTGCCTCTTTGCAGGCAGCGGGTGTGTCTTCTTTTAAAATAGCGATGGGTCATATGGGATTCCTGAACGGATTACTGGAGGAAGTGATTCCAGGCCAGACCGCTGAGCAGGAGCAATTGAAGGAAGGGTTGCTCGGACGTGATTATGTCGGCTATCGCCAGTCGATTGAAGCATTGAATCTGGAGCCGAAGTTGAAAGAACAGCTTGAAGCGATCCTTCGTCTGCGTGGTGGCAAGGAAGTATGCACACATGCGGTAGAGCTAAGTTCAAGTGCTGAAGCAGCACAGTCGATTGCACATCTGTGTGCTGTATTCGAAGTGTTGGAAGCGTACGGTGTATCCGAGCATGTGCTGATTGATCTGACGATGATCGGTGATTTCTCCTATTATACGGGCATGACCTTTGAAGGGTATGCAGCCGAACTGGGATCTCCGGTATGTAGCGGCGGACGGTATGATAATCTGTTACAACAGTTTGGTCGTTCATTGCCAGCTACAGGATTTGCACTGAAAACGAACCGTATTATTGATGGTGTTCATGGCATTACCATTGAAGAGAAAAAACCGGTACTTATCCAATATACCCCGAAGCGTCGGGCCGAGGCACTAACAGAAGCGGCAAGATTACGCAGTATGGGACAAAATGTAGTGACACTCCTTCTTCCTGAAGGTGGGGCAAGTGCCGTATCGGTTGAAGCAAGAACCGTTCAAGCGGAGCAGGTTATTACTTACGGATCTGAAGAAGGAGGACGCTGAGATGTCGGATATTCTGAAGGTGGCCATGCCGAAGGGCCGAATCTATAAAAAAGCCTCCAAATTGTTCCGTGAAGCGGGGCTGGATATTCCAGAAGACGTGGACGATACACGCAGATTGGTCATTGAAGTACCGGAAGCGGGAATGGAATTCATTATGGCGAAGCCAGTAGATGTTCCAACGTATGTGGAGTACGGTGTTGCTGATATCGGAATTGTTGGTAAAGACGTGCTGCTGGAGGAAGATCGGGACGTGTACGAACTATTGAATCTGGGAATCGCCCAGTGCCGTATGTCTGTGATCGGACTTCCAGACTGGAAGCCAGGCATCCAGCAACGTGTTGCAACGAAGTATCCAAGGATTGCTTCACAGTATTTCCGGGAGCAGGGGCAGCAGGTCGAGGTGATCAAGCTGAATGGTTCCATTGAGCTAGCGCCCCTGATTGGTCTGGCAGACCGGATTGTCGATCTGGTGGAGACAGGTCAGACACTGCGCGAGAACGGATTGGTGGAGATGACAAGCATTTTGGACATCACCAGCCGTCTTATCGCCAATCGGGTAAGTTATCGGATGAAAAATGCACGAATCCAGGCTTTGTGTGATGCACTTCAGCAGGTCATACCGGCATCGAATGAGATATCGGCGGGAAGCTTTCGGGGATAAATTACTGCGTTGGAAACATAGATGAGGAACATGTGAAGCAAGGTAAGAGTAAGAGTAAGAGACAAAATAAAGAAGCAAATCGGCCACAAGAAGGCAGGTATTACAGAGGATGAGGAGGTTGTACGTATGAAAATTGTACCTGCACGGGAGTTTGATTCGAAGCGGGAAGTGGAGTATGGCACGCCGGAGCAAAATGAAACGGTACGTCGTATTGTCAGCGACATTCGCCGTGAGGGTGATGCGGCACTGCTGCGTTACACGGAGCAGCTGGACCGCACAAAGCTGACGGCCGCGGAATTGCGCGTGCCGCAGGAAGAGCTACAGGCGGCTTATGCAGCCGTGGAGCCATCCTTTGTGACGGCGATTCGGCAAGCCGCCGCCAACATTCGTGCGTTTCACGAGAAACAGAAACGAAACTCGTGGATGGATTGGCAGCCGGACGGCAGCCTGCTGGGCCAGGTCATCCGACCGCTGAAGCGGGTCGGCGTCTATGTACCTGGCGGCAAAGCAGCGTATCCATCGTCTGTGCTGATGAATGTGATTCCGGCACAGGTGGCAGGCGTGCCGGAGATTGTTCTTGTGACGCCGCCGTCTACGAATGGTGGCGAAGGTATTAACCCGTACATCCTCGTTGCTGCTGCGGAAGCAGGCGTGAGCGAGATGTACCGGGTTGGCGGCGCTCAAGCCATCGCCGCCCTGGCTTACGGCACGGAGAGTATTGCACCGGTCGACAAGATCTGTGGACCGGGCAATATTTACGTGGCGCTCGCGAAGCGCGAGGTGTACGGTGCGGTCGATATCGACAGTATCGCCGGACCGAGTGAGATTGTGGTGCTCGCCGATGATACGGCGAATCCGGTGTACGTCGCCGCCGACCTGTTGTCGCAGGCGGAACATGACGAGATGGCATCGGCCATTCTCGTCACGAATTCGGCCACGCTGGCGGAAGCCGTGCAGGGCGAAGTGCAGCGGCAGCTTGAAGTGCTGCCGCGGCGTGATATCGCTGCTGCTTCCGTGGAGCAGTATGGCGCTATTATTGTAGTCGATTCCATCGATGAGGGAATTGACGTGGTGAACCGGCTCGCACCGGAGCATCTGGAGATCATGGTGCAGGAGCCGATGGCTTACGCTGGCCGGATCGAAAATGCCGGTGCGATCTTCCTCGGCCCATACAGCTCGGAGCCGGTAGGGGATTACTTTGCCGGACCGAATCATATTATTCCAACCAATGGAACCGCGCGATTCAGTTCACCGGTGGATGTGGATGATTTTATCAAGAAATCGAGTCTGATCTATTATAGTAAAGAAGCGCTGCTGCAGAACGGAGCGGCTATTATAGAGTTGGCCCGCCATGAGGGTCTTGAAGGGCATGCCCGTGCAATTGCTGTACGGTTAGAACAGGAAGGAAAGGCGGAAGCGGACAATGGATAAGCAAAATAATGGTGTGGAACTTGAAAACAAAGGTGCAGTGCGCCAAGCAGAGGTTGACCGCAAAACAAACGAGACCAATATCCAATTGGCCTTTAATGTAGATGGAACAGGACAATCCACGATTGAAACGGATGTACCCTTCCTGAACCATATGCTGGATCTGTTCACAAAGCACGGACAATTCGACCTGAACGTGCAGGCCCGCGGAGATATTGATATCGACGATCATCACACGGTTGAAGACATCGGAATCTGTCTCGGACAGACGTTGCGAGAAGCGTTGGGTGACAAACGTGGAATTAAGCGTTACGCCAGTGTTTTTGTACCAATGGACGAGGCACTCGCTCAGGTCATTATTGATGTGAGTAACCGACCTCACTTTGAATACCGTGCAGAATACCCTTCCCAACAAGTAGGCAGTTTCTCCACGGAGCTGGTACATGAATTCCTGTGGAAATTAGCGCTGGAAGCTCGGATTACGTTACATGTCATTGTGCATTATGGTCAGAACACCCACCACATGATTGAAGCGATCTTTAAGGCGCTGGGACGTGCACTGGATGAAGCAACGATGATTGATCCACGTGTAACGGGTGTGCCTTCCACGAAGGGAGTGCTGTAGACGATGGCGATTGCAATTGTCGATTACGGTATGGGTAACCTGCACAGCGTCGGCAAAGCGGTCGAACGTCTTGGCTACGAAGCGCTGGTCACGGGTGACCGGGAAGAGATTCTTGGCGCAGATGGTGTCATTCTGCCAGGCGTAGGTGCTTTTGGTGATGCGATGGTTCATCTGCGGGAGAGCGGACTGGATACGGTGGTGAAGGAAGCCGCTGCCGGGTCTAAACCACTGCTCGGTATCTGTTTGGGCATGCAATTGTTATTCAGCTCAAGTGAAGAGCATGGTGAGCATGAGGGACTGGATATTTTGCCAGGTAAAGTGGTGCGATTCGCACCAGGAGAGCTGAAAGTTCCTCATATGGGATGGAACCGTTTGGAATTTCTGCACGCGGAAAATCCTCTATTTAGGGGGCTTGAGGCAGGTCACGTCTATTTTGTCCATTCCTATCATGCGCTTACTGAAAACAGGGACGATCTGCTGGCGGTAACGGATTACGGACATCCGGTGACAGCTATTGTAGGCAGAGGATCCAACTTCGGCATGCAATTCCACCCAGAGAAAAGTGGAGAGCTCGGTATGAAGCTGCTCGGCAACTTTTTGGCTCTGACAGGAGCACCTGTACAAAGGTAAAACATCATCTCTTCTTAACTATAGAAAGCGTACAAATCTAATTCATATTCAGGAGGCCTTGTATGTCATCTTTTATCCTATATCCGGCGATTGATATCCGGGACGGCAAATGTGTAAGACTGGTGCAGGGAGATTATAATCAGGAGACCGTGTATAACGATGACCCGGTTCAAGTGGCTCTATCCTGGGAGAAGCAAGGCGGTACATACGTTCATCTGGTCGATCTGGATGGTGCGAAAGCGGGTCATCCTGTTAACGATGAGCTGATCGGGCGGATTGCCTCGGCTGTGAACGTACCTGTTCAGGTGGGCGGCGGACTTCGTACGGTAGCTGATGTAGAACGTTTGCTGGGTCTGGGTGTTAGCCGGCTGATCATTGGAACAGCAGCGATTGAGGATCGTGCATTTACAGAGGAAGTACTGGGACGTTATGGCGACAAAGTGGCAATTGGCATCGACGCTCGTAACGGTTACGTGGCAACTCGCGGTTGGCTTGAAACATCGGAAGTGCAAGCAGAGGTGCTCGCGAAGGAACTGGCGGCATATGGCGCAGAAACGTTTATCTTTACGGATATATCCCGTGATGGCATGATGCAGGGTCCTAACGTAGAAGCGATTGTATCTCTTGCCAAGGCGAGCGGACGGACGGTTATTGCTTCCGGTGGTGTAAGTGTGATGGATGATCTGCTTCGTCTGAGTCGTCATGCAGATGATGGTGTTGGTGGAGCGATCGTGGGTAAAGCGCTGTATACTGGGAGTATCGATCTGTCTGAAGCAGTACGTGCGGTAAACAAGTAAAGGATATTCGGGTAGAGAGGAAGAGGTAGCATGCTGGCAAAAAGAATCATCCCCTGTCTGGACGTGAAGGACGGCCGGGTCGTCAAAGGCGTCAACTTCGTTAATCTCCGCGATGCGGGTGATCCGGTAGAGCTGGCGGCGCTATATGACCGCGAGGGCGCGGACGAATTGGTCTTTCTCGATATCTCCGCTTCAGTGGAAGGTCGCGAAACGATGGAAGAAGTCGTGCGGCAGACAGCAGGCGAGATCGCTATTCCCTTTACGGTAGGTGGTGGCATCTCCAAGGTAGAGGACATGAAGCGGATTCTCCGTGCAGGAGCGGATAAAATTGCAGTGAATACAGCCGCGGTACTTAATCCGCAGTTGATTGCAGATGGTGCACGTCGCTTTGGCTCGCAGTGTATCGTGGTAGCGATCGATGCCAAGTATAACGAAGCTTGGGGCGAATGGGAAGTCTATACCCATGGTGGACGGAAACCCTCCGGGATCAAGGCGCTGGAATGGGTTAAACAGGCTGAGAGCTTGGGCGCGGGGGAGATTCTTCTTACAAGTATGGACGCGGACGGAACAAAAGATGGCTTTGATCTGAAGCTGACGGCAGCGGTATCCGAATCTGTGCGTATTCCAGTCATCGCATCGGGCGGTGCGGGTAAGGAATCTCATTTCTATGATGTATTTACCACAGGTAAAGCGGACGCAGGGCTGGCCGCAACGATTTTCCATTACAAAGAAATCGCCGTACCGGCGTTAAAACAACATTTGAGAGAACAAGGGGTGGAGATCCGTGACTAAAGTGAGCGATGAAATCAAGGAACAGTTATCCTTGGAACAGGTTGTGGAACACATTCGTTGGAGTGACGGATTGGTTCCTGCCATTGTGCAGGATGTGGATACTCGGGAAGTCTTAATGATGGCTTATATGAATCGCGAATCTCTGAAGTTGTCGCTTGAATCCGGTGAGACGTGGTTCTGGTCACGCTCGCGTCAGGAGTTGTGGCATAAAGGAGCAACATCTGGCAACGTGCAGACGATTACTTCCCTAAAATATGATTGTGACGGCGATACCTTGTTGGTTGAGGTGAAACCGAACGGTCCGGCTTGCCATACAGGGGCGGTAACTTGTTTCCATAATGAGATCATTGGTTTGCCAGAGAAATCGGCAGACAAGGCTTCGGATGAAGCGGGTGCAGCATCTGCTTCTGCAAGTTCCGGTTCCGAAAGTCGCTTTGAGGTATTGGCTGAACTGGAATCCGTTATTGCAGAGCGTGAACGTGAGCGCCCTGAGGGTGCATATACAACGTATCTGTTTGATAAAGGTGTAGACAAAATACTGAAAAAAATTGGTGAAGAAGCGTCCGAGACAATCATCGCCGCCAAAAATAAAGATAATGACGAGCTTCGTCTGGAAGTCAGTGACCTGATGTATCACCTGCTCGTCCTGTTACAAGAACGCAAGCTGCCGCTGGACGACATTATGTCAGAGCTGAGCCGCCGTCATGAACGGCCTCGCCGCGATTAGGAGGCGAGCTACGTGCGTATAGACTATCATACACACCATGAGCGGTGTGGACATGCCGTTGGCAAACTGGAAGAGTACGTGCAGCGTGGTGTGGAGATCGGACTATCCCAGATTGGATTGTCCGATCACATGCCATTGTTGCATGTCGATCCGGCTCAATATTATCCGGAAATGGCGATGCCTATGGATGAACTGCCGCGTTACGTAGAGGAGTGTTTCTCCCTGAAAGAACGTTACCGTAGTCAGATTGACGTACGTGTTGGTCTGGAAGGTGACTATATTGAAGGCTGGGAAACAGAGATCCGTGCAATCATTGAGCGTTATCCATGGGATTATGTGATTGGCTCTGTTCATTTTCTCGGGGAATGGGACATTACGGATTTTCGCCAGACCCATCACTGGGAGGGCAAAGACATCCTTGAGGTATATCGTCAGTACTACGATGCCGTAAGCAAGGCAGCCGCCACGGGCATGTACGATATTATGGGCCATCCGGATGTCATTAAACGGTTTGGCTTTGTTCCTTCAACGGAGCAGACAGAAGAACGTATCTCACTGGAGAACGCAGCGCTGCAGGCTATTGCTAAAAGTGGTTGCGCCATGGAGCTGAATGCTTCCGGGATATCGAAGCCTTGTGCCGAGATGTTCCCTAGTCGCAGAATGCTGACAGAAGCCATTCGCTTGGGTATTCCATTAACCATGGGCTCTGATGCACATGACCCACTGAAGCTGGGCGATTATTTGCCTGAAGCTGAAGCACTTTTACATGAGTTGGGCTGTACGGAAGTCGCTGTTTTTGAAGGCCGTCATCGCTCGTTCATTCCTTTAAATGTATAAGCCATTAGAGTATAATGAGGGTAGGAAATAACCTTTTAGAGGTAGTTCAAAAAGTCCGCCTTTGATTACGAAGGATGCCTAATGGCATCTTCAGCATCGAAGCTGGAATTCAGCCGAAATGTCCGTTGCTCACGTAGTTTTGCCTACGCTCCGCTACTCCATTTCTAGCTTTATCCCATCTTCTCGGTACTGAAAACCGGTCTTTTTGAACACTCGCTTTTAGATAAGGGATTATATAGGGACTTCAACCCTCGGGAGGGCATTATGCAGCATTCGTTACGTATTTTTTCCGGTTCATCGAACCCTAAGCTGGCAGAACAGGTATGTGACAAGCTGGGTGTACAACTGGGCAAGATCAAGCTGTCCAGGTTCAAGAGCGGAGAAATATACGTTCATTATGAAGAAACGATCCGTAATTGTGATGTGTTTCTGGTACAGTCGTTGTCTCATCCGATTAATGAGCTGTTTGTCGAGCTGTTGGTGATGATTGATGCTGCAAAGAGGGCTTCAGCGCGCACTGTGAACATCATTGTTCCGTATTACGGCTATGCTCGTCAAGAGCGCAAATCCGCACCACGGGAACCGATCTCGGCCAAGATGGTAGCAGATGTATTAACTACGGCTGGCGCCAATCGAGTGGTAACGATCGACCTGCACGCAGCGGCCATTCAGGGATTCTTCAACATTCCGGTTGACCATATGACATCACTGGATCTGATTAGTGATTATCTGTTAAGCAAAGGAATCGAGAACCCTGTTGTCGTCTCCCCGGATGCGGGACGAGCATCGATGGCAGAGAAGCTGGCGAACCGTCTGGATTCTCCATTTGCCATTATGATCAAGAAACGTCCAAGTCATAATGAATCGGTGATTACCCATGTCATTGGTGATGTAGAAGGACGGACACCTATTATTATTGAGGATCTGATTGACACTGGAACAACCATTCTGAATGTTGTGGAAGGGTTGAAGGAACGTGGCTCCAAAAATGTATATGTATGTGCAACACACGGATTGTTCTCGGATGGGGCAGTAAGTAAATTGAATCACCCGTCAATTGAAGAGGTGGTCGTTACGGACTCGATCGCACTGCCAGATGACCACCCTGAATGCTTCAAAGTGTTACCTGTTGCGCCAATGCTGGCCCGCGCCGTACGCATTATTGTGGATGGTGGCTCCATGGCCACATTGTTTAAAGATTCTGGCATATAGAGCATCGAGGATATAACGTTGTGTTGCCAGATGAACTGTTCCGTGTCTGAGTTGTTGTCTGCTCAGCACGGTTTTTTTGTTTTTGCTCCTTGAATTCAATTCTTGCTTTGTTGCTCAGAGGCTTGTGCTATAATAACATAAAATCAGTTATGATAGCGTTATCATATAGTATTCAGCCCCTAAGGTGAGATGGATGCTGAACAGTAGAACCACGGCTGAGAACATTGGCATCGTGGAGTGAGGAGTGGGGTCTATTGTCTCGTAATTGGTATTACCGGTTACTGTTCTCTTATTTCCCAATTTTTTTTCTTACGGTGACCATACTCATTTTCATCGCGTTTGTTTTCATCAATGACATCTCTAAAGAGGAAACCAAAAAAGCAGACCGGATCTCCTCCAGTTATATGATAGACACGGTGGATCGCACAATCAGGGATATTGAACTATCCATCCTGGAAACGGTACAGAGTCAGCAGGCATACAAACTCTATTTTAATAACACAAAACTGACCAGCTCGGACACGGTGTATGCAATAGCGCAGAATTTACGTGAGCTAACCAATTCGTCCTCATGGATTCAATCCATCTATCTATATGACAAGCGAAATAAACATGTTCTGACCGTAAGTGGTTCCAGAGAAGCGGACAGTTTCTCAGATAAGGCATGGATTAATCAGATGGTTAACGGGTCTATCGGTTCAGGCTGGCAGCCGGTCCGGGAATTCGATGCGGACTCTGCTCAACGTACCCCTATTCGCGTATTAACGGTGAACAAGGACATGCCTTTGCCTTTTGGCTCTCAGGGCACATTGGTCATTAATATCAAGATGAGCAGCATTGAACAGAGTGTAGATAGTATGGTTAATGGTCAGCTCTCATTCCTGACGATTACGGATCGGGACGGTAAGGTTGTGTATAATGCACACTCGGACCAAGAGGGATCGATAGATGGTCAGGAACTGAATAGGCTATCGCTAGAAAGACTGGGCTGGACAATATCCAGTGGAATTAAGGCCGGCAACTTATTTGGCTGGGTATCTGTCGTGTCTTATGTATGGGTAATCATTGCTATTGTGACTGTCATCTGTGCGATTGTGTATATCGTGTATATTACTCGCCGTAACTATAAACCCATTCAGATCATCATGAACCGGATTGAGTCTCATCAGATTCGGGCTTTTGAACACTCAGGTGCTCGCACGGATGAGATGAAGATGATTGATGGTGTGCTTGAGAATCTGATTAATCATATGATGGATTATGACAAGAAAAGCAGGGAAAATGTACTCATGCAGCGCAGCAAATTGTTCAATGCCCTGTTGCATGGGGATCACATGGAAAACGCAGCAGAGCAACTAAAAGAACTCTCTCCGCTGAATGACGTGCATGACTCGTCGCGTTTTGTCGTTGTTGTTGGAGAGATTAACCGTTATGAGAAGGGATTTCAGGAGAGGTACACAAGAGGTGAACAAAATACGCTGAAGTTTGCCTTGATGAACGTTTTGCAAGAGCTGTCACGTAATACGGGAGTTCAATGCTGGACGGAATGGATTAGTGTGGATCGAATTGCAATCCTTTTTGTGTTCAAAGAACAGAATGATAGCAACTTGGATATGTCTGGGCAGATTCGTGTTGTAGCTGAGGAATGTAAATCTTGGGTAGAACAAAATCTACGCATTTCTTTAAGCTTTGGCATTGGACCTATTGCTCAGGGAATCGGTACAATACGAGATTCCTATGCGGCCGCAGAAGCGGTAATGCAACGTAAACTATTGATGAATGGAGATGTCGGCCAAGCCGACTGCGGCGAACCACAGCATCCTTTGCTGGATACCTATACCTATCTGCAGATGATTGCGGACTTTGTTAAGCGGTTCCGGATGTCGAGTGGACAGTGGCGGGAACAGTTGGAGGATATCTTTACAGCATTTGAACAGAACAAACTGCCGGATGATGAGATTCGTTCTCTGATTCAGGCCATGTTACAGATGCTCAGCCGAGAGGTGGCCATGATGTCGGAAGGACTCCAGGAAGAGCTGTCCGAAGATAACATCAACAGATGGTTGAGTGCTGTGGAAGAGGCAGAGACGCTTACGGATGTGAAAAGTCTTTTGTTTGATGGTCTGACGGACTTGTTCAGAACGTATGTAGCGGTAACGGAAACCAAGAGTTACAAAGCCATGGTTAACGAAATGAAAAATTATATCGAAGAACAGTTTGCGAATCCTGATCTTTCATTGAAACATCTGAGCGATCGATTCCAGATTACGGGCAAACATGCGAGTTATTTGTTCAAGACAGAATTCAACATGAAGTTTGTTGATTTTGTTACAGAGCTTCGCATGAAGGAGACGGAGCAGCTTCTGCTCAATACCGACTACTCTTTGCAGGATATTGCCCTGAAGGTTGGGTATGCAAATGGAATTACGTTGGGACGTGTATTTAAGCGGGTAACGGGTATTACACCAGGAGATTATCGTCGTTTGAAACGTGAACATCGAGAACCCGAAGAGTAACGCAGAAGTGAACATATTCTGAGATCTGTACATCAGGATAACACAGGGTGAATTTCATGCAGTCACTTTCCACTAGGAGAGCAGGCTTGCAGAGGTTCGCCCTGTTTTCGTTGAACAGTTCTCTGCTGCCCGAGATCGGATGCAACTGTTTTCGCAGGATAGCAAGCTAATATTCCTGTTTTTTCCCCGTGTACGAATATAGGCAGTGTGTGAAAATGGTTTATCCGAATGGGGACAGGCAGTTTCGAGTCATGAGGCGTTGAGAGCCATTTTAGCTTAGGGCCGCGCAGTTTTGAGAAAATAAGCAGTCTGCGAAAATGGGCTTAGCATATAAACCATAATCCATTTGTAAGCGCTTCCGAAATTGGTTTATTGCTAGAGTTCGGAAAGATGTGGAATACTCGGAGCAAGCCTTAACATTCACGCAAAGTAAAAGGGGATGACAAAATGATTGGAAAAGCAACCAAGGGGAGTAAGAAGAAATGGATGGGTCTGGCACTTACGATGGTAATGGGAGTGTCCTTACTTGCGGGGTGCTCGTCTGCATCAGAAAAAGAATCAGCAGAAGGCGGGGCAACAACTAATGGTGAGCGTGTTACTTTGAAAGTGGAGGTTTTCGATCGTGGTAACAGTCCTTCTCCACATACGATCACGAACAACTACTTAACTAAATTTGTTCAAGAGAAATTCGGCGATCCGAATAACATTGATGTGCAATTCGTACCTGTTCAACGTTCAGAAGAAACAACCAAGCTCAACGTGTTAATGGCCAGCCCAAGCGACGTTCCAGATATTGTGTTTGTATACGACTCCAGTGTGTTCTACCGTTATGCTCAGCAAGGTGGTCTAACTGAAGTAGGTGAACTGCTTAATGAACATGCACCTAACTTAAAAGAATATCTCGGCGAAGACCTGTTGAAATTTGGTCAGCTTGAAGGTCAGCAATTCGCTATTCCAGGTAAACGTGCCATTACGGCTCGTTACAACTCATATATTCGCCAGGATTGGCTAGATAAAGTCGGCATGAATGCTCCAACAACAACGGATGAGTTGTACGAAACGTTGAAAGCATTCAAAGAGAAAGATCCGGGCAATCTGGGCAGCAAAAACATCCCAATGGGTATGGCACTTGCCCCAGCGCAGTACGAAACATTGATTTACTCTTTTATTAAACCCGTACAAGATGGGCTTACGTACAGTCAGCGTTACGAGCTACCGTTGCATGATGGCTTCAAAGATGCGATGCAGTTCCTTAACAAGCTTTACAATGAAGGTCTGATCAGCAAAGACTTCAGTCTTGATGAAGAAAAAACGCAATTGGTCAAAGACTTCCAGAACGGTAATATTGGCTACATGTCTGAGGACGTAGGTCAGATTCTGTATGCAGATGGTATGCTTGATAATTTGTCCAAAAATGTACCGGATAGCAAAGTTGTAGCAGTTGACGCTTACACCAACTCAAATGTGGACAACAAACACATCAAATCACGTTATGGCAGCAACGGTATGTACATCATGATTCCAAAAAGCAGCAAACGTTCGGTTGAAGCAGTGAAATACCTAGACTGGATGGCTTCTGGAACGAACTTGCTGGAGATGAACACCGGTGTCGAAGGTGAAAATTACGATAAGGTTGATGGTGTTCCAGTTGTTAAAGATGATGCACCACAGGATGTCAAAGATCGTGTCTACAACGGTGGTGACATGGCCATCATTGCCAACGGTAAAGTAGTTGGAGATCAGGCAGCCAATGAAGCCGCATGGATTGCAGGCTTCCCTGAACGTAACCAAGAGCTGATGAGACAGTCCATTGATATCGCTAATACGGATACGATCGGACCGGTTATCTTCAGCAAACCAATTGAAGCAGAATCTAAATATGGTACAGCGCTAAATGATAAGTTGAAAGTGCTTATTGTGAAAACTGCGATGGCTAAACCGGCAGACTTCGAAGCGGTATATGAAAAAGAAATGAATGATTTCATGTCACTGGGTGGCACAGAACTGAAGAAAGAGCTTGAAGCAGCACTTCAGTAAGCGTTATCAAATAAACAGGTTCATCTTGTGAATACTAAATCAATATGTAATTTACCGCATAACTTTGGAAGGAACGTGTGCCGCCAGTATGGGCGGCACAGCCGTTTCTCTGTTGATAGGAGGAAACCGACTTGACCATCACATACTTGAAAAGGTATTGGCAATTATATGCGCTCATCTCACTGCCTCTGATCTACTTCTTGATCTTTCGTTACGGCCCAATGTACGGGGTTCAGATCGCTTTTAAGGATTTCAACTTGTTTCAGGGCATCAACGGGAGTGAGTGGATCGGTTTCGATGCTTTTCGCGAGGTATTTGGAATGCGGGACTTCTACACTACATTGCGAAACACCTTCATGCTAAATTTCCTCGACCTGCTTGTTTCGTTCCCTGCTCCAATTATATTGGCAATCATGCTCTATGAAGTTCGATTCAAATGGTTTAAGAAAATATCGCAAACGATTCTGTACATTCCTCACTTTATCTCCTGGGTTATCATCGGGGGAATTGTATACCAATTGTTCGGTAATCAATCCGGTATGGTTAACGGTGTACTGGAGAGTATGGGCTTTAATTCGATACCATTTTTGACAGAGAAAAATCCATGGCTTGTGACGTACCTATTCACAGGTGTCTGGCAAAGTGCAGGGTGGGGAACCATTCTATATCTGGCCGCATTAACCGGCGTCAACAAGGAATTGTTTGAAGCAGCTGAGATCGATGGAGCATCGCGGCTGAAGAGAATCTGGCACATAACGCTGCCAAGTATCAAACCAACCATCGTGACCTTGCTCATTCTTAATCTCGGACATATGGTCAGCATTGGCTTTGATCGACCTTATATTATCGGTAACACAGCGGTACGTGAATATTCAGATGTACTTAGTACCTTTGTATACAGGGTCGGCCTTGAATCAGGACAATACACGCTGGCAACTGTCGTAGGACTATTCCAGGCTGTTGTAGGGCTAATCTTTGTACTTGGCTCTAACTATATTTCAAAAAAGGCAACCGGCGAAGGCATTTTATAAGTTATCAAAGCATGAAAGATACGCCAATCGGCTTGTATGTATAGGCCATCAGTAAAGGAGCTGTGCGCATATGAGTGAACGCACCTCAAATCGGATTTTTGATATCGTTAATATCTCCTTTATCAGTTTGTTTGTTATATTCTGTCTGGCTCCATTTTTGCACACCATTGCGATATCTCTAAGTTCTAACAGGGCTATTACTTCGGGAGAAGTGACCATTTTTCCTAAAGAATTTAACTGGGATGCGTATATTCAAGTATTCTCTGATCAATCTATGCTCTACTCATTGGGCTTTACGTCTGTGTTGACAGTGGCAACCACAGTGTTGTGCATGTTATTCACACTTGCTGCTGCATACCCGTTAACCAAGAAAAAATTGAAAGGGCGCAAGCTCTTCATGTATGTCATCATCATTACGATGTTTTTCAGTGGCGGGATGATTCCCGAGTATTTGCTCATTCGTGATCTCAATATGCTTAATTCAGTCTGGGCACTGATCTTACCGGGATTGGTAAGTCCATTTAACCTGATTATCCTGATCTCATTCTTCAGAGGCATTCCTGAAAGTCTGGAAGAATCAGCAGAAATTGACGGCAGCTCACATGTACACACGTTATTCAAAATCATACTGCCATTATCCATGCCTGTACTTGCCACATTAGCGCTATTCTATGCGGTTGGTCGCTGGAATGGATTCCAGGATTCACTTTTGTATATTAATGATCCCAAGTTGTATCCACTACAATTGAAGCTCTTCCAAATGGTTCAAAACAACATGGTGAGTGAACTTACATTGATGGAAGGTGCTAACCGCACACCACTGACTCCGGAAAGTCTCAAGGCAGCCACAGTTGTATTCGCAACTGTACCCATTCTGCTTGTCTATCCGTGGCTGCAAAAGTATTTTGTCAGCGGTGCCATGCTTGGCGCGGTAAAAGGTTGATATTAAAAACGGGGTAAGCTCCAGCCAATGGGAAGGAGAAGGGAATCAGATGCAGCACATAGATAAGGGCATATATTCGTTCTCCACATGTTGGAATATCCGAAAACATGATGTCGGGGAAGATATGATTCGGGAGATTGCGGATCTCGGCTTTCGTCGGGTGGAGCTCAATTATAATGTGACGAAGGAGATGCTCAAGACGATTGAGCCCATGATTGAGCGTGGAGAGATCGGAATTTCTAGTGTCCACAATACCTTTCCACATGACCCTGATCCCGATTATGGTACGGATTCCATCTTGCTCGGTTTCGAAGATGAAGTGAAACGTAAACGGGCGATCGAATTGCTGGTAGAGTCGGCTGAATATGCCCAGCGTTATGGGGGAGAAGCTGTTGTTGTGCACCCCGGAGAAGTACCTTTTCCTGAGGATATCAGCAAAGACCTTGGAAAGATCTATAACGAGGAAGGTCCGGATTCACCGAAGTATCGCAGCAAATGGGCTGAGCTGATGGAGCGGCGGGAAGCCCTCAGTTCAGGGTATGTGGAGAAAATTATCGCCAGTCTGGATGAGGTATGCAATCGGGCGGCAGCTAAAGGTCTGGATGTTCGTTTTGGCATCGAGACAAGATCGCGACCACAACAGATTCCTACCCTTGCCGAAGCCAAGACTATCATCACAGCTCTCAAAGGGGCTCCGGTTGGTATCTGGTACGATACAGGTCATGCCATCATGATGGACCGAATGGGCCTTTATGACAGTGTGGGAGAAATGCAAGGCCTGATGGATGATATCGTAGGGGTCCATATCCATGAGACACTTGGTCTCTCGGATCACTGGTGCCCGTATGTACACAGTAAGGATATGAACTTCTATGATGCCTATCTGCCGATGATTCGTCGCGCACAGGTGAAGGTGTATGAGTTGAAGTCTGCCTGTAAGGCAGAAGAGATTCATGAGAGTCATGACTTGCTAATGAAGAAGCTTGGAGTGACAGAGTAGGCGCGGTGATGTGGGAAACAGTTTGCATGTTCACAGCATGTGTTTAACGACTGTTTTCTCAGTGACGAAGACCCATAAATATGTAGTAAAACAAGCACAGATTTTCTAGCGACTTTTGTAGAAATATGATATATACTGACGAGAAAAATGAACTCACCTACGGGCGGTATGAGTAGGCTTCCGGTCTGAATTGAAGGCACTGAAGCAACATACTCCGCACATCGGGAGAATGCATTGGTATGGAGGGGACTGCACATGTACAAACAACTGGTGGACAGTAATGACAGAGCGGTAGAAAGAGGCATATCCCGGCAGATGCTTGACCCGGAAAGCCGTTACTATGGAGGGACAATTGATCCCTTCACAGGTGTTGCCTGGGTCAACCATACGACTGGAACGCCCACGGATATGTGTTACTGGGGAGCTGCGCTCTCCAATCCGGACTCTATCTATTACCGGGATGAATCGTTGTTAAATCGACTGCTGTTAGCTACGGAATTTGTACTCCGTTTCCAGCATGAAGACGGTTCAATATCGCCTGGCTGGACCAATTACCATTCCCCTCCGGATACTGCATTTGTCGTTGTAGGGTATTCACAGTTGTATCAGCTTCTTCAGCAGCAAGAATGGGAGCCGCTTCAACCTGTATTGAACAATATGAGGCTGTTTCTGGAACGTACAATCCCAACCATGCTTACAGGAGGTTGTCATACGCCCAATCATCGCTGGGTGCTATGCGCGGCGCTTGGTTTCCTGCATAAAATATTTGATCTGGAGGAAGCTGTGCAGCGCGCAGAGCAGTGGATGGATGAAGGCATGGATATTACACCTGATGGGGAGTGGACAGAACGGAGCAATGGGATATACAGCGCAGTTAGCGACATCATGTTAATTCATGCTGCGCGCCTGCTCAATCGTCCTGAACTGCTGGAACCAGTGAGGCTTAATCTCCGCATGATGGTGTATCTGGTCCATCCAACGGGTGAAATTGTTACGGATTATTCAGGGCGACAGGATCTGGGCAGTGTTCATGATCTGTCTCCTTACTATCTGCCTTATGCCATTTTGGCTCGGCTGGACGGTGATCCACTCTTAGCCGGTATGGCAGCCTGGGCTGGAGATACATTGACAGATCCGGGAGTATGTTCGGTGAATACGCTCATTCGATTAATGCTTGAGCCGGAGCTTCAACAGACCAATGACACACGTGATGCATTACCGGAACAGTATGAGGTCATGCTGAATGAACATTTTGTACGGGGAGAATATCTGGAGCAGATGGACGCAGTAGGGCATCACGGTCGTATTTCGCACAGTCGGATGCATACGGATTTTGGTGCTCCGGTAGCCCGAATTCGGGATGGTGCTACAAGTGTGACTGTGATGACAGAAGTTCCTTCTTTCTTCGCGCTTCGTCATGGCAAGGTGCGCCTGCTGGCTGTGCAACTGGCCTCTTACTTTAATCCAGGGTATGTACCTATGCAGCAAATGACGAGGCTGTCCGAAGGCTATCGACTAACTGGTGAGCAGAAAAAAGGTTATTACGGCCCAATCCCTGCGAACCTGCTGCCAGAATCGGCTGCATCAGATATAAGTCCATGGTATTTGTTACCTCATCAGAGTCGTCAGCTTACTCATGAGCAGACATTCCGTGTAGGAGCAGAATTACAGCCAACGGAAAACGGATGGAACATGCATCTATCTGGACAGGAACCGGAGGACATTATGATGCAGTTATCCTTTGTATTCGGAAGCGAAGGTGAGCTGACCTGTGAGGACGCGATTGAAACGAGTGAGGGTCACTATTTGTGGAAAGGCGGTACTTTACGCTATACCTGCGGAGAAGACTGGCTGGAGATCACCGGGGGCGAACTGGGTCATCTGGCGGCAACGGTACGTGAGGCAAAACTGCCGGACAAGTGTAAGGTTGTGCTGGTCAATTTCATGACGCCGTTTGATAAAACCCTTCATATTTCACTTTCTCCTTCGATGGCGTCGAAGATCTAGATTTATTAGATATTTAAGCCATAATAGTTAGAAGACCGAGCCCAAATGCTCGGTCTTCTTTTTTTACGAACGACGAATGACTGCAATTAACGTTCTAAAATGATATTCCCACTGTCCAGCTCAGTCCAGTAATGTATGAACTATGATCATTTCAGTTGCTCTAACGCAGTTTCGATTGGTTTAGTGAACAGAGGATCATCTTTGGTTTTGCTCCAGTAAACGATAAAAACATTTCCTTTCTCATATAGAAAAGGGAATGTTGTAAATTGGGCGCTTTCCATGTGTTTATTGAATTCTTTTGTCCCGTTGATGCGACCCTTTTCTGAATTGAAAATATAAAAATGTATAAATTCAGGGCTATATGGTTCTTCTTCCACGGGCACTTCAACGGAGTACACCTCAGGTACAACATCATTTAATTTCAAAGGATACCCGGTGATACCAAAGGACACTAAATCCAGTTCTTGAGACTCGAGCGCGCTCAGTACATCCTCTAATGTGAACTTATTTTCTATGTTTTCTATATCTTTTGAACATCCATTCAAAGTAAACAAGCATATTAAGATGAATATAAGTGGTTTTATCTTTGAGATCCTCAATATAACATCCCCTTAAAATATTTATTTTTTATTACATACGCGAAAAAGAGGCTGACCGTCAGAGCTAATATACGTTGTTTGATTTTTAATGGAGATAAACTACTAAAAAGGACAATAAGGATAATAATACCATAGGCCACTCATCTCATTATAACCGGACCGAATCCAGTTAGATGCCGCGTAACCGACAAGAATAGACTAATGCAATACTGCAAAGAGAGCCTATGGTAAGTGAGTGAAGGAGTCTCTAGGTAAACATGGTTTTCCTTTGAATAAACAACGCTCCAAGGTGATAGGTTTCCGCAAAATGGAATATCATCTTCTTTTGCATTTTTTTCATAAACGACATGAAACTACATATTGAGAAGTGGGCCTTAAGATGTGGTATACTGAAGAGTATGAATGAAATGCAAAGAGGAGGTGCCTTGGAAGATGAAGGGCAAGCTAGTGCGGGCTGAGGGACACCTTGCCAATATTATACCGATTCACTTGGATGCTTCTTTCTTCTTTGAAAGAGCTGTCCGCTCGCTGGACCGTAATCATGTCGACAAGGCATTAAAATATTTTCGCAAAGCTGTTGAATACGAACCGGAAAATCCGGTAAATCATTGTAATATGGCGGGTATATTATCGGAGAAGGGGGATTACGAAGCCTCCAATGCCATTCTGGCTAACGTGCTGGAAGTGGTAGATCCGTCGATGACGGAATGTTATTTTTATATGGCGAACAATTATGCAAATATGGATCGGTTTGAGGAAGCCGAGCAAGCACTTGTTACCTATCTGGAGGAGGACACCCAAGGTCAGTTCATGACGGAAGCCGAAGAGATGATGGAGCTTCTGTATTATGAGCTGGATCGTCCGACCAAACTGAATCGAATCAAATCACGCAAAGGTGTAGTGGAGCACGATCAGGCACGGGAACTGCTGGAAGAAGGGAAATTTGCACAGGCTGCTGAATTGCTCGAAGGCATGTCTTCTGATTATCCTGATTACTTGGCTGCCCGTAACAATCTGGCACTCGCCTACTATTATATGGGTCTGTTTCCCAAAGCAAAAGAGACCATTGCCGAAGTGCTTGAACAGGAACCAGGTAATCTGCATGCACTCTGTAATTTGGCCATTTTCCATCAAAATGAGAACCGGGCTGATCAAGTGCTGCTTCTGATCAAAAAATTGCGGGTCATCGTGCCCTTCCAGCACGAACAAGTCTACAAACTGGCGACAACGATGGGAATTCTGGGCCAACACGATACGGCTTATGTTCACTTCCGGCGTTTGCTCAAGGACGAAGAGACAGCTGCTGATCCGGCACTTGCTCACTATGCAGCCGTGGCGGCTTATAATACAGAACGTTATGATGCTGCTGAGCGTTTATGGCATCATGTGTCCAAGCTTGATCCGGGTTCCGAAGTATCCCGGTATTATCTGTCAGGTCTTGAGGCTGTAAAACAAGGCGAGCAAGAGCCAGAGAAGCTGAGCTATCACTATCATCTGCCATTTGATGAGCAATTCAGACAGTGGGAGAACTACGGTAGTGGCATACCTGAAGAAATGAAGAATGATCCACTGATTCGCTCATCCTTCTTCTGGGCATTGCGTCATGGTGATCGGGCAACCAAGCTACAGGTTATTCATGCGCTTGGGATGATCGGTGACTATGAGGTGCAACAGGCTCTGCAATCCTTTATTGAAGAGCCTGGAGAAGAAAAGGATCTGCTTGAGGCAGCACAAACTGTACTGAACGGATTGAAATCGGCTGAACATGAGGATCGGAATTCTCAGGTGGTTCGCCCCTTTTCTCCTGTACCCTTGAAGTCTATTGGGAAGGTTCCATCCACATCAGAGCAATCGGACACTGGATCAACTTCCCATTGGCAGGCTGTTGTTGATCGTGCGTTACAGATGTCTGAAGCAAAGGCTGAGTTGCAGCACGAGATGGAACGGCTCTGGACGGATTATGTATCCCGGGTACATCCGGAAGTTCCGGGTACGAAGCAGATTGAGGGTTGGGCTGCAGGACTTGAATATTTGGCAGCGAAGAATCACAGTCGGCCCGTTACCTATCAAAGCATTGCTGAGCGGTATGGGATATCGGCATCAACGGTTAGCAAGTATGCTAAACAGATTCATTCGGTTTGTAACAGCAAGCCACCACTAGTATAGAAAGTTCGCTTCAACTCGTTTTCAGAAAGACATCATCAGGTGAAGGATACAACAACCGGGAAAACGGGTAAACTTAACGAATGGGCTTCGTAAACGCCTGTAGGATATCATCTTGGCAAGTTCATCGCTAGTACAACACATTCTCACCTTAATTAAGGAGGCTGTATCTATATGTCTAAATACAGAACGATTGTGATCGGAACGGGACCTGCGGGTCTGACAGCAGCGATATATCTGGCTCGTGCTAATCTGAAACCACTGGTTATCGAAGGTCTTCAGCCGGGTGGTCAATTGACGACGACAACGGAAGTTGAGAATTTCCCCGGTTTCCCGCAAGGTATCATGGGTCCGGAACTGATGGACAACATGCGTAAGCAAGCTGAACGTTTTGGAGCGGAATTCAAAAACGGTTGGGTGGAAGAGGTTGATTTCAGCAAACCGCCCTTCAAGGTCAAAGTTGGAGGAATCGGTGAACTGGAAGCTGAATCGATCATTATCTCCACAGGTGCTTCCGCTCGTTATCTCGGTATTCCGGGCGAGCAGGAAAATGTGGGACGTGGTGTAAGTACATGCGCGACATGTGACGGCTTCTTCTTCCGAGGCAAAAAAATCGTGGTCGTGGGCGGTGGAGACTCCGCGATGGAGGAAGCGAGTTTCCTGACTCGTTTTGCAACAGACGTGACATTGGTTCACCGCCGGGATGAATTACGTGCATCCAAGATTATGCAGGATCGGGCTCGCAGCAATGAAAAGGTGAAGTGGGCACTGAACCGTACTCCTCTTGAGGTCGTACCTGAAGCTTTGGGTGTCAAAGGGCTGAAAGTGCGCAACAACGAGACGGGGCAGGAAGAGTTGCTTGAAGCAGATGGCGTATTCGTTGCCATTGGTCACACACCGAATACCGGATTCCTGGGTAATGCGATTGCACTGGACGAACATGGCTATGTTGTCGTTAAACCCGGAACAACGGAGACCAATATTCCGGGTGTATTTGCCTGTGGTGATGTTCAAGATACGAAGTATCGTCAAGCTATTACGGCTGCAGGATCAGGATGTATGGCTGCGATGGATTGTGAGAAGTTCCTTGAAGGAAGCATTGTCCATGATTGGAGCGAAACGTTGGATAAATAAGCATTACATGCGTGAGGTTAGGCATATGCTGGGAATAAGAGACAACGGGAAGTCTCATGAAATGAGAGAAGCCGGAAGGCTTCTCTTTTTTTGAAACTACAGTGGGCATGAGATCGTATACATATAGGGCATATTAGCTGTGAGGTGAAGATTTTGGGGGAAATGATAAAAGATTGGTTACAGAATGCGACAGTGAGACGATTTTTGATCCTGCTCTTGTTCTGTTTAATTTTGTTCAGTATGGGGAGTATGCTGCACATGATTCTGCTGTTGTTCCTGGTGACGTATGTCATGAACAGGTTACAGCATTTCATTACAGGTGGTTTAAATCGGTTGTTTCCAATCAATTATAAAGTTGTAGTCATCCTACTCTATATGATTGTGATCGCAGTCATTGTGCTTGGCATTTCCAGATATTCACCACGGATCGTGGATCAGGTTGTTCAGTTGACAAACGAGATTATGAAATTTCTGGATAGTGCAGACGGTGATAATTTTGCATCCAAAATTGCGGGTTATCTTCAATCATTCGATATTAAAAATTACACCAATGATGCATTGAAATATATTTTCGCTTTGAGCAAATGGCTGGAGTTTATTCTGCTCGTTATCATTCTGAGTCTGTTCTTCTTGTTGCAAAAGCAGGAGATATCCAAGTTCACGTCCAAGTTTAAAACAAGTAAAATCGGATGGTTCTACAATGAAGTTGCTTATCTGGGAGACAAATTCGTATCTTCTTTTGGTAAAGTCATTGAGGCGCAGCTTCTTATTGCGGTGTTTAATACAGTACTGACGATACTGGGCTTATGGATTCTGGGTTTCCCGTATCTGTTCGCTCTGACCATTCTGGTGTTCATGCTCAGTCTGGTTCCCGTTGCGGGGGTTATCATCTCACTTGTACCGCTCTGTCTGATTGGGTATCAGATGGGTGGACTGAAATTAAGCATTATTGTGATCATCATGATTATTGTTATTCATGCTTTGGAGACGTACTTCCTGAATCCAAAACTGATGGCACACAAGACCAAATTGCCAATGTTCTACACCTTTATCGTACTAATTCTGTCGCAACACTTCCTGGGGATCTGGGGACTGATCATTGGTATTCCGATTTTTGTCTTCCTGCTTGATATTCTGGATGTGAACAAGATGGAGAAGACAGAAGAGCCGGTACGTGTGGAAACGAAGTTATAACGTAGAAAAATCAACTGAGTCAGCCCAATTTCTACAATTTCAGATTTTCATAAAAGTAAGGGAGTCTTCCTGTGGATGGAAGGCTCTTTTTTTGTTGGCAATACCGTCATTAGATAGCTTTCTGCGTAAGAATGACAGGTGGCGGGGTGCATAAGACGAGTCACCACTCTGAGGGGGCGAAGATCATCTTTTATGAATGGAACGAGTGAAGATGCAATATCATGAGTTGAGGCTTCCTCTGTTATGGGGAGGAAGGAATAAAGCGTGCGTTTATAAATGAAGGTAATGAGGATGTATACGTATTCAAAAACGGTGCGTGATGTGGTTCACAACCCCGGCGGAGCAGGAGGTACTAGAGGTCTTCTCGTCTTGACCCAGGCGTATCCTTCAATTATAGTTGGTACGTAGGACTTAAACTATTTTAGATAGATAAAGGTGGCTTGCAGCATGTCTGAGAAAATCTACGTTGGGGTCGATCTCGGCGGAACAGCAATCAAGGTCGGTATATGCGATGAACAAGGTCAGCTAATGCATACGTATGAAGGACCGACTGAAGTGGATAAGGGCGTAGACACGGTCATCGCCAACATCGAGAAGTATGTCCGACATATCGTAGCCGAATCACCGTACAGTTGGGAACAGCTTGAGGGTGTAGGTGCTGGAGTGGCCGGTTTCACGAATGTACGCGAGGGAATTATCGTTCATGCCCCTAACATCGGATTTCGGAATGTGGCCATTCGTTCGATTCTGGAAGAACGTCTGGGCAAGCCAATCAAAATAGATAACGATGCAAACGTGGCTGCACTGGGTGAAGTCTGGGCAGGTGCCGGCAAAGGCGTAGACAACTGCGTATGTTATACACTCGGTACGGGTGTTGGCGGAGGTTTGATCCTGAATGGTAACATTTATCAGGGTTTCTCCGGTATGGCGGGAGAACTGGGTCATATCAGTGTTGTACCTGATCTGGAAGCCATCAAATGCGGTTGTGGTAAAATGGGATGTGTAGAAACAGTATCGTCTGCAACGGGTATTATCCGTATGGCAAAGGATGCCGTAGAGCGCGGGGATCATACGTCACTGGCACTCGTCGACAAGATTGCAGCCAAAGAAGTATTTGATGCTGCCAAGGCAGGCGATGAAGTGGCACAGCGCATTGTGAATCGTGCGGCCTTTTACCTGGGCAAGTCCATGGCTACTGTAGCAGCTGTCATTAACCCGGAGATGTTCATCATCGGTGGCGGCGTATCCAAAGCGGGCAATTTCTTGTTTGATGAAATCCGTACTGTGTTTGCTAAGCTGACGCCAGAACCGTTGCAAGATGGGGTTCAGATTCTGGAAGCTACACTTGGTAATAATGCAGGTATTGTGGGTGCAGCAGGTCTTCTCTTGCGTTCCTAGTATCCTCGTAACAATATATGAAGACAGCAATATGATAAGGAGGGGACATTTATGCTTGAAGGTGAAGGATCACCAGGCACAGGCGCCACGCTCATTATCATTACGGGCATGTCCGGAGCAGGTAAAACCATTGCAGTACAAAGCCTGGAGGATCTGGGTTTCTTCTGTGTGGATAATCTGCCGCCGGTATTGATTCCGAAATTTGCGGAACTAATTGAACAGTCAAACGGCAAGATTGGTAAGGTTGCATTGGTTATCGATCTGCGCGGGCGTGAATTCTTTACGGCTCTGTCCGAGTCTTTGAACTATATTAAAGATCATTTTACCATTCATTGCGAAATTTTATTCCTGGATGCTACAGATTCTGTACTTGTTCAGCGTTACAAAGAAAGCAGGCGCAGACATCCTTTGGCTCCTGAGGGCATGCCGCTGGACGGCATCCGACTGGAACGCAAGATGTTGGAGGAACTCAAAAACTCTGCGACTCAGGTACTGAATACAAGTACAATGAAGCCTGCTCAACTGAAAGAACGCATCATATCCCGTTTTTCTCATCTGGAAAGCCAAATGCTGTCGGTGAATATTACGTCGTTTGGATTCAAATATGGCATTCCGATTGATGCTGATCTGGTGTTTGATGTACGTTTTTTACCGAATCCGCATTATATTGAGCATCTGCGACCGAATACGGGACAGAATAGTGATGTGTACGAATATGTTATGAAATGGCCGGAGACACAGGCGTTTCTGACCAAGCTGCTGGATATGCTGCATTTCCTGATTCCGCAATACCGGAAGGAAGGCAAAAGCCAGGTTATTATTGGAATCGGCTGTACCGGAGGCAAGCATCGTTCGGTAGCAATATCGGAATATTTGGGCAAGATGTTGGGAAGCAGCGAGACAGAAGCTGTTACCGTGAGCCATCGCGACGCTGACCGGGACCGTCATTGAAGAGGGTGAAGGGATGAAAGAGGCCGGACCACGAAGAGAACGTCCGAGAATAGTTGTAATGGGCGGCGGAACCGGATTATCCGTGATGTTGCGCGGTTTGAAAGAGAAGCCGCTGGATATCACGGCCATCGTCACAGTTGCAGATGACGGTGGAAGTTCAGGCATCCTGCGCAATGAGCTACAGATGCCGCCTCCGGGCGACATTCGCAACGTGCTTACGGCACTGGCTGATGTAGAACCATTGCTTTCAGATATGTTGAAGTACCGTTTCAATACAGGCGCGGGGCTTGCAGGCCACAGCTTGGGAAATTTGATTTTGGCTGCAATGACGGATATTTCGGGCGACTTTGTGACCGCAGTGCGGGAGCTTAGCCGCGTGTTTGCCGTTCGAGGTGAGGTATTGCCAGCCGCAGGCCAGGCCGTTGTGTTGCATGCCGAGATGGAAGATGGGACAATTATTACAGGTGAGTCCAAAATCCCTGAGGCGGGTGGACGCATCAAACGTGTTTTCCTTGAACCGGATCACGTGGAGCCGTTGCCAGAGGCAGTAGAGGCCATTCGTCAAGCTGATGCTATTCTGATCGGGCCAGGCAGCCTCTATACAAGCATCCTTCCCAATTTACTCGTACCTAAGCTTGCAGAAGCTGTGGTAGAGGCTGATGCGGTGAAGATGTTTATCTGTAATGTGATGACACAGCCGGGAGAAACAGATAACTATACGGTAAGTGACCACCTTAAGGCGGTACACGAGCATATAGGTCATCAGCTCTTCGACTATGTTATCGTAAATAATGGTGATATTCCGCTGCAAGTGCAAAATAAGTATGCGGAAAAAGGAGCAAAACCGGTTGTACTGGATATGAATGTACTCGAAAGTGCCGGCTATCAGGTGGTTGCAGATACCCTTGTTCTGTTCAAAACCTATCTGCGTCATGATGCCGACAAGTTAAGTCATCACATCTACCAACTGGTACAAAATTGGATGTTACGGAAGAGGTGAAGTCCCATGTCGTTTGCAGCACAGACCAAAAAAGAGTTAACCATGATCGAGAGCGAACCGTGCTGCGAAAAGGCGGAACTTTCAGCCCTCATCCGTATGCTTGGTGCAGTGCAGTTATCGAATAAAAAAGTGATCTTGGATATTTCGACGGAGAATGCCGCCATTGCAAGACGGGCATACTCTCTGCTTAAAAAGCATTTTCAAGTGCATACGGAACTACTGGTCCGCAAAAAAATGCGGCTGAAAAAGAACAATGTATATATTGTTCGAATTCCAACCATGGTACAAGAGATTCTCAACAGTCTTCATATTGTATCGGAAGGTTTTCTGTTTACGCCAGGAATTAATACGGAGTTATTTCAGCAGAACTGTTGTAAACGTGCCTATCTTCGCGGTGCATTTCTGGCCGGTGGATCGGTTAATAATCCGGAAGGTTCCTCGTACCATCTGGAGATTGCGTCCATGTATGAAGAGCACTGTCAGGCACTGGTTGACCTGGCCAATGAATTTCATCTGAATGCCCGGTGCATAGAACGGAAAAAAGGATTCATCCTATACATTAAGGAAGGCGAGAAAATCATTGAGCTGCTCAGCATCATTGGTGCTCATCAGGCCTTGTTCAAGTTTGAAGATGTACGAATTATGCGTGATATGCGTAACTCCGTTAACCGGATTGTCAATTGTGAGACCGCCAACCTGAATAAAACGATTGGAGCGGCGGTAAGACAAATCGATAATATTCGGTTGTTGCAAAAGGAAGTTGGTCTGGAATCGCTGCCTGAGAAACTTCGCGAGGTGGCGGAGGTTCGACTCGCTCATCCAGATATCAATCTGAAGGAAGTGGGCGAACTCCTTAAAGGTACAGTTAGCAAGTCGGGAGTGAACCATCGGCTTCGTAAAATTGATGAGCTGGCTGAAAAAGTGCGCACAGAACGTTATGGTTAAGACGGCGTAGGGTAAAGTAACAAGGTCGGCTGTTTCTGCTGACAGAAACGGTCGGGAAAGTATGCCGTTAAGGATCTAGGAGACTCACTCAGGTCATTGGATGCGCTCTGCAAAAGATGAAATAGGGCAAGATAATGCCCGTCAAAGCACCCTGAGTTTTTTCTTCTAGTGTCCTGCACGGGTTAATGGTATAATGTTGTTTAAATATAATTGTGTATTTAATGTCCAGATTTCATAATAGGGGGTAAGTTTCCATGACAAAGCACCCGGTAGTTGTCCGTTTGAAAACGGGTCTCCATGCCAGACCTGCGGCACTGTTCGTTCAAGAAGCGAATAAGTACTCGTCTGAAGTGTTCGTCGAGAAGGACGACAAAAAAGTTAATGCAAAAAGTATCATGGGGATCATGAGCCTTGCAATTAGCACAGGTACGGAAATCCAGATTAGTGCAGAAGGTGCGGATGCCGAACAGGCTGTAAACGCTTTAGTTAGTCTGGTAAGCAAGGAAGAGCTCGAAAACCAATAAGATATGATCAATCCAATGAAGAAGTCCCGAAAGGGGCTTTTTTGCGTTTTTCACGTTTATGCTATCGTCAAGTGCAACATTATGGAATTTGTCCCGTCTGTTAAGGTATCAAATCGTTTAAAGTTTGAGATGTTAACACATAAGGAGGCTATCGTGATGGGTAAACAATGGATGAAACCGTTTGGTGCGGTGCTGGTGGCAAGTACGTTGCTTGTTGGAGGAACAGCATGGGTTGCACCAGGTAACTATGCTTACGCTGCAGAGGTTCAGGGAGTACAACAGAATGTGATTAATGTTGTGGGTAAAGGTGAGATTCAGGTGAAGCCTGATATCGCGTATCTGTCCATTGGTGTGAACAGTACTGCAGAGACAGCTGCATCTGCTCAAAAAGCGAATGCTGCCAAAGTTCAAAAAGTATCCAATTTGCTGAAGAACACGTGGAAGATCAGTGCAGACGACATTCAAACGAGTCAGTTCTCTGTACAACCCAACTATACGTATAGTGAAAAAGATGGACAACAAATTAAAGGATATACAGCGCATCATACGCTGACAGTCACATATCGTCAGATGGACAAGATTGGCGAGTTGCTCGATGCTGCTTCGGGTGCGGGTGCCAACAATATTGAAAACGTACGCTTTACTGTAGAAAATCCGGAAAGTTATGAATCCCAAGTGATTGAAAAAGCTGTTGCCAATGCAGATGTGAAAGCTGGCGCCATTGCAAAAGCAGTTAAACGTCAACTGGGTGCTGTTCTTTCCGTAAGCCAAGGTGATGCCAATGTGCCTGTATTCTATGCAAGCGAGGCGTTGATGTCCAAAGCACAAGATACAGCAGGTGGTACTGAGATTGAAACAGGCCAGGTTAAAGTAAGTACAATCCTGAATATCACGTATGAAATGAAATAAACAAGAGTGAACTAAGGATTGTAAGCTCAAGTAACCTTTATAAGTGTCATTTGAAGGGTAAAATGAAATAATGACAAAGACTTTGTCCTGTGGACAGAGTCTTTTTTTGTTGGAAAAGCAAACTTTGATGAAGTTAGATAGGAGGGAACTTTATTCGAAGCAACATGAAATGTTGTATATTGGTATCTTTTTTGTATAGTTGTTCGTGACAAAAAGGTCATATCCCCATATATTTTCCTACTGATATTCATCAACATTGTAACTCGAGCTGTAAACCTTTCCGAATTCGGGTTAATTATAATAGAGAGGTGAGCGTATGAGATATGCGATCAGGTCAGGATTACATACGCAATGATCCCTAATTGTGAATTCAGAGAGGAGTTTTATATATGACATCATGGAAAAAATGGACAAGTGCATTGCTCGCAGCAGGAATTATTGTAGGTAGCGGTTCGGTGTGGCAGGACAGTTCGGTTCAGGCGGCATCGGTATCCTCGAAAGTGACAACCACAGCTGAGGTGACCCTGAAGTCGGGTGGAAAAACACTGACTCAAAAAGGACTTCTTCAAGGTGGCTCAACTTGGGTATCTCTTACGGCGGTTAAAGATGTGGCAGGTGGGACTCTGAAATATGATGCGAAAACCAAAGAGTACGCTTTGACAGCAGCCAATAACACGATGACGATCAGCCTATTGGATGGCGAGCCGAGTGTTCGAATTAACAACTATTATCCTCAAGTGGACGCAAAGCTGATCAACGGCAGATTATATATCCCATTCTCGGCAATGAGAGATTATCTGGGTGTACAGGGGAATTGGGATGCCAAAACCAAAACGTTGTCACTCAGCAAGGTGAAACAAAATAACGTTAAAATTAAAGTAGCAACAGTTAATGTCACTGTAAAAAATGCTGAAGTAGATGTTCAATATCCGCAGGTGAGTGGACTTGCCAGCAAAGAAGCTGAAGCGGCGATCAACAAAGTGCTGAAAGACGAAGTGGATGCTTATGTAGCTGACTTCAAGAAACAGACATCTGAATTCGGCGGTGCAACAGCCAACCGTCCATATGCATTTGAGAGCTCCTATGTAGTGACGTACAACGAAAAAGGCGTGCTGGGACTCATTACACAACGATACGAAGATTATGCTGGCGCTCATGGTATGACATACCGTACGGGCCACACCTTTGCACTGGACACAGGTAAGGAGCTTACGTTAGATGATGTGCTGCAAAATAACAAAACCATGCGCGAGACGTTGAGTAAAAAAGTGGGTGAACAACTGAAAGCCCGCGGTGGATACCTCGACGGTTATAAAGGGTTGAATAAAGATCAAGATTTCTATGTGACACCAACGGGTGTAGTTGTGTTCTTCCAGTTGTATGAGTATACGGCGTACGCAGAGGGATTCCCTGAAATGCCATTTACGTATAAAGAGCTTCTCCCTAAAGGCACGGAACCTTTCAGTAATGAAAATGGAACCAAATAAAGAATCATTATTATGCACTCTTAAGTTTTCTTCCTTATAAAATGAAAAAAGAAGCCCCCATCATAATTATGATGAGGGCTTCTTCTCGTATAGACAACACAATTATATGTTGCTGATTACGTTAGGTGTTGATTATGTTAACGCATAGACCGTGGTCTACGTCACACTTAGATGCCTTGTGATCCTACGTTTTCGATGACTTTATCAATGATACCGTAATCGGCGGCTTCAGCAGCACTCATGAAGTAGTCACGATCTGTATCTTTCTCAATCCGCTCCAGCGGTTGACCTGAACGCTCAGAGATGATGCGGTTCAAGGTATCACGCATTTTCAGGATGCGGCGAGCACGAATTTCGATGTCAGAAGCCTGACCTTGTGCACCACCAAGTGGTTGGTGAATCATAATCTCACTGTTAGGCAATGCAAAACGTTTACCTTTTGCACCGGCATTCAGCAAGAATGCACCCATGGAAGCCGCCATACCTACACAGATGGTAGATACATCCGGTTTGATGAATTGCATTGTATCGTAAATCGCCATACCGGCTGTAATCGATCCGCCTGGGCTGTTGATGTATAAGTGAATGTCTTTCTCCGGATCTTCCGCAGCCAGGAACAACATCTGTGCCATAATGGCATTAGCCACTACGTCATTAACATCGCTACCAAGGAAAATAATACGATCCTTCAGCAATCTGGAGTAGATGTCGTAGGCGCGCTCACCCCGGTTGCTCTGTTCAACGACCATTGGAATAAAACTCACGTGAAAAACCTCCTTGGAATGTAAATGTTATTGGTGTTTATACTTAAACTGTTACCGTATTACCCACATAATAAACAATTCCAAACAAAAAGTCAAAGAAAGTCAAACTAACTTGCAAAAAAAAGAAACCTTTCCGGTTTCATTGGTTAAATGGGTTATGAGCTGTTAAATAAAAATGGCGCGCCCGCCAAGAATCGAACTTGGATCTCAGGCTTCGGAGGCCTACGTCATATCCATTGGACCACGGGCGCACATTATGTGACAGCAATAATGATTATAGCTCATGAAATATTTAATTGCAAGCAGTTCGTTGTGGTATTGGTTTGGATTAACCCAAAAATGATCATGATGAAGAAGAGTGGATAAAGAGTGCATTTAAGTAAATGCTATTAGAGGTTTTGGACATGCCGTATGAAATGTGATTCTGAGCGATATGTAGATTGAATTCATTTGTTTCTTCTATATATGGTATGCGTGAGCTAGTCCTAGATCATGGAAGTCTAAGATTGTGAAAATAGGCGCGTACAAACGCTGAATGCGTGTCGAAATAACACGTTGAAACACTTGCATGTCACGTCAGTTTTAGGTAGAATAGACGTGGGACTTAAAAAGTTAACCCGGGACGTTTTAGGGCCACGAAAGAGAGCTTAGAACGAGAACTTGCGGGAGTGGAAAGCATGCGAACGATTTTAGAAGTACAAAAGCAGCTTCTGCCTGATCTCATGGATATCTTGAAAAAGAGGTATACGATTCTGCAACAGATCATGTTATCGGATGTGATCGGACGGAGAACGTTAGCTAATTCCATGCAGATGACCGAGCGGGTTCTGAGGGCTGAGACCGATCTGTTAAAGGCTCAGGGACTTATTGAAATTGACAGTGCAGGAATGAAGATCAGCGAGGCAGGGTATGATTTGCTGCAGCAGTTAGAGCCCGTAGCCAAAGAGCTGTTCGGATTATCCGAGCTGGAAGAGCGCATCAAGCAAGCCTACGGTCTGCAAAAGGTATTTGTGGTTCCTGGCGATTCGGACGTTTCTCCATTTGCCAAAAGGGAACTGGGCAGAGCCGGAGCGAAGGCTCTCGGCAATATCATGAGTGACAACGATGTTGTCGCCGTTACTGGCGGTTCAACAACGGCCGAAGTCGCAGAACAACTAAATCCGCCAACATCGCTCAAAGGTGTCTGGTTCGTACCGGCACGCGGTGGACTTGGAGAAAGCCTTGAAATTCAGGCTAATACGATCGCATCCACAATGGCAAAACGGGTAGGGGCGCAATACAAACTCCTGCATGTACCGGATTTGCTCAGTGATCATGCCTATGAATCATTAATCCAGGACCCTAGTGTTCAGGAGATTCTGCAGCTGATCAGGCAATCACGGATTGTTATTCATGGAATTGGTGATGCCGTAGAGATGGCCAAAAGACGCAAACTTGCGACGGAGATTATAGATGAACTTCAGGAGCAAGGGGCCGTATCTGAATCTTTCGGTTATTACTTTAATGATCAGGGTAAGGTGGTACATACCATGCTTACACTGGGTATGCGACTTCAGGATATTGAACGAACCGATGTTGTGATTGGAATTGCAGGTGGCAAAAGCAAAGCTGCTGCTATACATTCCGTGTTACGATTTGGTCAGGAAGATATTCTGATTATTGATGAGGCTGCTGCCGAAGTCATCGTTGCTGAAATGGAATAAGGTTTTACTTTGCATCACAACTATTGTTGTCTTGACGGACTTCACCGTCTGTCTTGAATATATAAGTTTCATAAAAAATTAATCAAAACTTGGGAGGAACTTACTCATGATTAAAGTAGGTATTAACGGTTTTGGACGTATTGGACGCTTGGCATTCCGCCGTATTCAAAATGTAGCAGGCATCGAGGTAGTAGCAATCAACGACTTGACTGACGCTAAAATGCTCGCTCATTTGCTCAAATATGATACAACTCAAGGTCGCTTCGATGGCGATGTTGAAGTACACGATGGCTTCTTCAAAGTGAACGGCAAAGAAGTTAAAGTATTGGCTAACCGTAACCCGGAAGAACTTCCTTGGGGCGACCTGGGCGTAGATATCGTTCTGGAATGTACTGGTTTCTTCACAACTAAAGAAGCAGCTGAGAAACACTTGAAAGGTGGAGCTAAGAAAGTTGTTATCTCCGCACCAGCTACTGGCGACATGAAAACCATCGTTTACAACGTAAACCATGAAATCCTCGACGGTACTGAAACTGTAATCTCCGGCGCATCTTGCACAACAAACTGCCTGGCACCTATGGCAAAAACACTGCAAGACAAATTCGGAATCGTTCAAGGTTTGATGACTACAATTCACGCTTACACTGGCGACCAAAACACGTTGGATGCTCCACACCCTAAAGGTGACTTCCGTCGTGCTCGCGCAGCAGCTGAAAACATCATCCCTAACACAACTGGTGCTGCTAAAGCAATCGGTCTGGTAATCCCAGAACTGCAAGGCATCCTTGATGGTGCAGCTCAACGTGTACCAGTAGCTACTGGTTCCCTGACTGAGCTCGTAACTGTTCTGAACAAAAAAGTAACGGCTGAAGAAGTTAACGCAGCTATGCAAGAAGCTTCCGATCCAGAAACTTTCGGATACACAGAAGACGAAATCGTATCTTCCGATATCCAAGGAATCACTTTCGGTTCCCTGTTTGATGCAACTCAAACTAAAGTTCTGACTGTTGGCGACCAACAATTGGTTAAAACTGTAGCTTGGTATGACAATGAAATGTCCTACACTGCACAATTGGTTCGCACTTTGGAGCACTTTGCAAAAATGATTAAGTAATATCTGCAATAACATAGAGCGGAAACAGATGCTATATTGTTTCCGCTCTTTATATATCTACATTTTGCAAATTTCTCAAAAACACCAGGATTGACGAGGGATTTTAGCTCTTGATTGGTCCACCAAATACATGGGTGCGGAGGAAATACAGATGAACAAAAAAAGTGTACGCGATATCGAATTGACAGGAAAACGGGCTTTTGTCCGTGTAGATTTCAATGTGCCGCTCGAAGATGGTAAAATTACAGATGACAAACGTATTCGTGCAACGCTTCCTACAATCAACTTCTTGATTGAAAAAGGCGCTAAAGTCATTTTGGCAAGCCACATGGGTCGTCCTAACGGCGAAGTGGTTGAATCCTTGCGTTTGACTCCAGCAGCTGAGCGTTTGTCTGAATTGCTTGGTAAAACAGTAGTTAAAGCTGACGATTCCGTTGGTGACGCTGTTAAAGCTCAAATCGCTGAACTGAACAATGGCGACGTATTGTTGCTTGAAAACGTTCGTTTCCACGCAGGCGAAGAGAAAAACGATCCGGAACTGGCAAAACAATTTGCTGAACTGGCTGACGTTTTCGTTAACGATGCGTTTGGCGCGGCTCACAGAGCACACGCTTCGACTGAAGGAATCGCTCACTTGCTTCCAGCAGTGTCCGGTTTGTTGATGGAGAAAGAACTTGAAGTGTTGGGTAAAGCAATCTCCAACCCTGAGCGTCCTTTCACAGCTATCATTGGTGGATCCAAAGTTAAGGACAAAATCGATGTAATCGACAACCTGCTGAACATTGCAGACAACGTGATCATCGGTGGCGGTCTGACTTACACGTTCTTCAAAGCACAAGGACATGAGATTGGACAATCCTTGCTGGATGATTCCAAACTTGATGTTGCTCTCGGTTTTATCGAAAAAGCGAAAAAATTGGGCAAAAACTTCTACCTGCCGGTAGATATCGTAGTATCTGACGATTTCAGTGCGAAAGCAAACACACAAATCGTTGACATCGATGGTATCCCAGCAGATTGGGAAGGTATCGACATCGGTCCTAAAACACGTGAGATCTATGCTGATGTAATCAAAAACTCCAAATTGGTTGTGTGGAACGGACCAATGGGCGTATTTGAAATCGAGCCATTTTCCCACGGTACTCGTGCAGTAGCGGAAGCTTGCGCTGAGACAGAAGCTTACACTGTAATTGGTGGCGGTGACTCCGCAGCAGCAGCTGAGAAGTTCAAATTGGCTGACAAGATGAACCACATCTCTACAGGTGGCGGTGCATCGCTCGAGTTCATGGAAGGTAAAGTACTTCCAGGCGTAGTGGCATTGAACGACAAGTAAGTTTTAGTAGTCTATAGCATGAAGGAGTTGAAACCCATGAGAACACCGATTATCGCAGGTAACTGGAAAATGTTCAAAACGGTTTCCGAATCCAATGACTTCATTCAGGAAGTTAAAGGAAAAGCGGAAGTTGAAGGCGTGGAAACTGTAATCTGCGCACCGTTTACAAATCTGCCATCCCTGGTAGAAGCTGTTAAAGGCACAAACATCAAAATTGGTGCACAAAATCTTCATTTTGAAGATAACGGTGCATTCACAGGTGAAATCAGCGGCGTGATGCTGAAAGACCTGGGTGTGGATTATGTCATTATTGGTCACTCGGAGCGCCGTCAATATTTTGCGGAAACCGATGAGACTGTCAATAAAAAGTTGCATGCAGCATTCCGTCACGGATTGACTCCAATCTTCTGCCTTGGTGAGACGCTTGAAGAGCGTGAAGCGAACCAAACAAAAGACGTATGCAAAGTGCAAACAGTAGCTGCTTTTGCAGGTCTGTCTGCAGAGCAAGCGGCCCAAGTTGTTATCGCTTATGAGCCAATCTGGGCGATTGGTACAGGCAAATCCTCCACTTCCCAAGATGCGAATGAAGTTATTGCTTACATTCGTACGCTGGTGAAGGATCTGTACAACGAGACAATTGCGAATGCAGTTCGTATTCAATACGGCGGCAGTGTTAAACCAGAGAACGTAACAGAATACCTCGGACAAAGCGACATCGACGGCGCACTTGTTGGCGGTGCCAGCTTGCAGCCGGCTTCGTTCATCGCGCTTGTTGAGGGGGCGAAGTAAGATGACAGCTCCAAAACCTGTAGCACTGATCATCATGGATGGCTTTGGTCTGCGTAACACGGTGGAAGGCAATGCGGTAGCGCAAGCCAAGAAACCGAACTATGACCGTTTCATGAGCCAATTCCCACATACAACGCTCACTGCATGCGGTGAAGCTGTAGGTTTGCCAGAAGGGCAAATGGGAAATTCCGAGGTAGGTCACCTGAACATTGGTGCCGGCCGGATCGTATACCAGGATTTGACCCGTATCTCCAAATCCATTCGTGACGGCGAGTTCTACGACAATGAAACACTTGTCAAAGCCGTTCGTGAAGCGAAACAAAGCGGCAAAAAACTTCATCTCTACGGCTTGTTGTCTGATGGCGGCGTACATAGTCACATCGACCACCTGTTTGCTATGCTAGATCTGGCCAAAAAAGAAGGAATGAATGATGTATATATTCATGCTTTCATGGATGGCCGTGATGTTATGCCAGACAGTGGTAAAGACTTCATGCAGAAACTGATCGCTAAGATTGAAGAAGTCGGTGTAGGTAAAATCGCTACGGTTCAAGGTCGCTATTACGCGATGGACCGTGACAAACGTTGGGAACGGGTTGAGAAATCATACCGTGCCATCGTTTATGGAGATGGACCAAAATACACTGACCCACTCAAAGCGGTTGAAGAATCGTATGAGAAATCCGTATTTGATGAATTCGTTGAACCAACGGTTATCGTTAAAGCGGATGGTGAGCCGGTAGGTTTGGTTGAGAGCGGCGATTCCGTTATCTTCCTCAACTTCCGTCCTGACCGTGCGATCCAGTTGTCGCAAGTATTCACGAACCAGGATTTCCGCGGTTTTGATCGTGGTCCGAAGTTCCCTGTGGGCTTGCACTTTGTATGCTTGACTTTGTTCAGCGAGACGGTTGAAGGTTATGTGGCTTATTCGCCGAAGAACCTCGACAACACCCTGGGTGAAGTCCTTGTACAGAACAATAAAAAACAACTGCGTATTGCAGAAACTGAGAAATACCCGCACGTTACCTTCTTCTTCAGCGGTGGTCGTGATGTGGAGCTTCCGGGCGAAACTCGTGTACTGATCAACTCACCAAAAGTTGCAACGTATGACCTGCAACCAGAGATGAGTGCGTATGAAGTAGCTGATGCATGTGTTCGCGAGATCGAAGCAGACAAACATGACGCCATCATTCTGAACTTTGCTAACCCTGACATGGTTGGACACTCCGGCATGCTGGAGCCTACCATCAAAGCGGTTGAAGTAACAGATGAGTGCATGGGCCGTGTTGTGGATGCAGTACTTGCCAAAGGCGGCGTTGTACTGATCACGGCGGATCATGGTAACGCGGATATGGTGTTCGATGAGAAAGGACGTCCGTTCACAGCTCATACAACGAACCCGGTTCCATTCATCGTTACTGATGCAAATGTAACGCTGCGTGAAGGCGGAATCCTGGCAGATATCGCGCCAACGATCCTTGACCTGATGCAATTGCCTAAACCGGCTGAGATGACAGGTACATCCGTTATCTCTACCCGCAAATAAGTTACACAACAACATATATGAAATTGGGAAGTTTGGAGTTTACCCCCGAACGAAGGAAGCAGAAATTGTCCGAAGAAGCAACGCGTTCGCCTTTATCACATGATTCCAACTTATGAAAATAAGTTCAAAGGAATCAGGGGATAACAGCGATCAGAGGACAATTCTGCTGACGTAGTGGAAAAGGGAAAACACAAGTGGTCCTAATTTATAATAAATTTAAATTTAAAGGAGATTATCACAAATGACTATTATTTCTGACGTGTACGCTCGCGAAGTCCTCGACTCCCGCGGTAACCCTACAGTAGAAGTTGAAGTATACCTGGAGTCCGGAGCAATCGGACGCGCAATCGTTCCATCCGGTGCCTCCACTGGTGCCCACGAAGCCGTTGAGCTTCGCGATGGTGACAAATCCCGTTACCTCGGTAAAGGCGTTCTGCAAGCTGTTAAAAACGTAAACGAAACAATCGCTCCAGAAGTTATCGGTATGGATGCATTGGATCAACTGGGTATCGACAAATTGATGATCACTTTGGATGGTACGCCAAACAAAGGTAAACTGGGCGCTAACGCAATCCTGGCTGTATCCATGGCAGTAGCTCGCGCAGCTGCTGACGCTCTGGACCTGCCATTGTACGTTTACCTGGGCGGATTCAACGCTAAAGCATTGCCAGTTCCAATGATGAACATCATCAACGGTGGTGAGCATGCTGACAACAACATCGACGTTCAAGAGTTCATGGTTCTTCCAGTTGGAGCACCAAGCTTCAAAGAAGCTCTTCGCGTAGGTGCAGAGATCTTCCACAACTTGAAATCCGTATTGAGCTCCAAAGGCTTGAACACAGCTGTAGGTGACGAAGGTGGTTTCGCACCGAACCTTGGTTCGAACGAAGAAGCAATCACTACAATCATCGAAGCAATTGAAAAAGCTGGTTACAAACCAGGCGTTGACGTATTCTTGGGTATGGACGTTGCTTCCACTGAGTTCTACAAAGATGGTAAGTACACACTTGCTGGCGAAGGTAAATCTTACACTTCCGCTGAGTATGTTGACCTTCTGGCTTCATGGGTTGAGAAATACCCAATCATCACAATCGAAGACGGTATGTCCGAAGATGACTGGGATGGTTGGAAATTGCTCACTGAGAAATTGGGAGATAAAGTACAACTCGTTGGTGATGACTTGTTCGTAACAAATACTGAGCGTCTGGGCAGAGGTATCAACGAAGGTATCGGTAACTCCATCCTGATCAAAGTTAACCAAATCGGTACATTGACTGAAACATTTGATGCAATCGAAATGGCTAAACGCGCAGGATACACAGCTGTAATCTCTCACCGTTCCGGTGAGTCCGAAGACAGCACAATCGCTGACATCGCTGTTGCAACTAACGCTGGTCAAATCAAAACGGGTGCTCCTTCCCGTACAGACCGTATCGCGAAGTACAACCAATTGCTCCGCATTGAGGATCAACTGGGTGAACTGGCTCAATACAATGGTCTTAAAGGATTCTACAACCTTAAAAAATAAGCTGGATATCCAGCTTTTACGGGCAAGCCGGGTAACCGGCTTGTCTTTTTTATTGCAACGAAGTAATGGTATAACGTAAGGATCACGCAGGTGGTGAAATTTAGGGCATTGTATAAACTGTACTACTTGTAGTACAACCATAGCTATGTTACAATTAAAGTAACTGTTTTTATGGTGAGATGTATGCCCACATGGGTAGGAGGTGGAAAGAATGGATATTGCTTTGAAATTGCTGCTCGTTGTTTTCTCGATCGGTCTAATCACTGTAGTATTGCTGCAGCACGGGAAAAGCGCTGGTTTGGCGGGTGCCATCTCCGGTGGTGCGGAACATCTTTTCGGTAAAACGAAAGCGCGCGGATTGGATCTCTTTCTGCAACGTGCAACGGTGGTACTGGGTGCAGGATTTATGATTTTGTCTATTGTTGTTACGGTGGCTTCCAAGTAAGAATTGGAACTGCTGTTCAATGAATAGCTTAAGCTAATGGCTTAATTGATGAACCTTCGTTTCGTGAAGAAACGGGGGTTTTTTAATAAATTCTTACGCGTCCAAACTTTCCCAACAATTTAATCTATAGACTCCATGATTTTCGGTCTTCTTCTCACTTCTGTTTGGTTTTCCTTCCTTAACATGCAACACACCCCTATCATGTATGGTATGTCCCTCGCTTATTCGTTACGCGAACTCACTCCCTATAATGAATGTCATGTGTACAGAAAATTTTCGGATGTAGTCCTTTTCCAGATGCGCACAGCACGTGTATCGCATAAAATGTCTGTAGAGATACGTGAAAGCGTGATTTTAGAGGAGCGCCCGGCAACCTCGGTTTTTTTGCGAGGTACGGATGGGCCGGATTGAATTCGTGTATACTAGGGTATGAGATAGTATGGTTTGTACTACTACACTCTTCACAGCAGTGATATTGTATTGCATGAAAATGGTAAGAATTCCGATACATAAAGAGATAAGACTTGCTTACACTTTTATGTTTCCCGAGGTGAATATATTAATGATAACAGAACAACAATTGCTCGACTTCATGCGGGAAACCGCTTATAAACCGATGACTTATCAGGAGTTGGAACAGCACTTCGCTATTGAAGATGCAGCTGATTTCAAAGCCTTTTTGATTATGCTTAATACGCTGGAGGAATCCGGTAAAGTTTTGCTGACCCGTAACAATCGCTATGGCATGCCAGAGCGTATGGATTTGGTACGTGGACGTTTACAGGCTCACGCCAAAGGTTTCGCTTTCCTTATCCCTGAGGATCGGGAGCACCCGGATGTGTACATTCACGCCAATGATATGAAAAGTGCGATGAATGGTGATACGGTATTGGTTAAAGTCACATCTCAAGGACCTTCAGGTGGTCGCCTGGAGGGTGAGATCGTCCGTATTGTTACTCGTGCTGTGACACAAGTCGTTGGTGTGTTCCAGAGCCATGAGGTGTACGGATTTGTCATTCCGGATGACAAACGGATTAATCGCGATATTTTCATCCCGCGTACCAACTTTGCTGGGGCGGTTGATGGACAAAAGGTCGTAGCAAAGATCGTCAGCTATCCGGAGGGCCGTGCGGCAGCCGAGGGTGAAGTGATCGAGATCCTTGGTCATAAGGATGAGCCGGGTATTGATATTTTGTCCGTTATTCGCAAGCATCAGTTGCCTGAAGCTTTCCCGGATGAAGTGGTAGAAGAGGCGGAGAAAGCACCTGACTCCATCACGGATGAAGAGATTGTACAACAGGGTCGCCGTGATCTGCGCGGACTTAACATTGTCACGATTGATGGCGAAGATGCCAAGGATCTGGATGATGCTGTTAACGTAGAGAAGCTGCCTAACGGTAACTATCGTCTGGGTGTTCATATTGCCGACGTTGGCTATTATGTGCAGGAGAATTCCAAGCTTGATCAGGAAGCTTACAACCGCGGATGCAGTGTGTATCTGGTAGACCGGGTTATTCCTATGCTGCCACAACGTCTGTCCAACGGAATCTGTAGTTTGAACCCGCAGGTAGACCGCCTGACACTGTCATGTGAAATGGAGTTTAACGACCAGATGAAGGTTGTAAAACATGACATTTTCACAAGTGTAATCAAAACCAAAGAGCGGATGACGTATTCCAACGTCCGTAAAATCCTTGAAGGTGAAGAGCCGGAATTGCTCGAGCGTTATAAGGATCTGGTAGATGATTTCCATTTGATGAAAGAGATTGCTTTGAAGCTGCGTGCTATGCGTATGCGCCGTGGTGCGGTTGACTTTGATTTTGAAGAATCCAAAATTATTGTGGACGCAGAATGCAAACCGGTAGATATCGTGAAACGGGAGCGTTCGATCGCAGAGCAAATCATTGAGGAATTCATGTTGGCAGCGAACGAAACAGTGGCAGAGCATTTCCACTGGTTGAAGGTTCCTTTCATTTATCGTGTGCACGAAGACCCGGATCAGGAAAAACTGCAAAATTTCCTCGCCTTTGCGGCGAATTTTGGACACCAGGTCAAAGGACGTGGCAATGCGATTCATCCACGGGCGCTTCAATCGTTGCTTGAGGATATCAAAGAAACGAAAGAACAAACCGTGATTAGTACGATGATGCTCCGTTCTATGAAACAGGCGAAGTATGATTCTGAAATGTCAGGTCACTTTGGCCTCGCGGCAGAATTCTATAGTCACTTTACGTCTCCAATTCGTCGTTATCCCGATCTCGTCATTCATCGGGTGATTCGCGAAGTCATTGAAAATAATGGTGCTTTGCCGGAGAAACGTCAGGAGTATTTAGCAGCACGTATGTCCGATATTGCGCAACAGTCTTCGGAACGTGAACGTGTGGCGGTAGAAGCTGAGCGGGATACGGAGAAAATGAAAAAAGCCGAGTACATGCTCGACAAAGTAGGCGAAGAGTTCGAAGGCATGATCAGCAGTGTGACCAGCTTTGGTATGTTCATTGAACTGGAGAACACGGTTGAAGGTCTGATTCGCTTGAGCGCGCTCACGGACGACTATTACCATTTTGACGATCAGCATATGGCTCTGATTGGTGAACGTACCTCGAAAGTCTTCCGCATCGGTGATGAAGTGAAGATCCGTGTGGCACGTGTAAGCATGGAAGAGTATACGATTGATTTTGAAATGGTAGATATGAAACCTCGCGGTGAACGTCCTGGCGGCTTCGGTGGCGGACGCGGTGGTAAAGGTGGACGTCCAGCAAGTGGTGGCGGTCGCGGCGGTGCCAAGGGTGGAGCAGGTGGATTCAGCGGTTCGCGTGGCGGCAAAGGCGGCTCATCCGCTGCTGGAGCCAACCGTGGTGGCAGATCAACGGAAGAGAGCAGCAAAGGTGGACGTGGCGGTCGCGGTGGAGCAGCGAGTGCAGGCGCGGGTGCAGGCTCATCCGGTGGCTACGCAGGTAAAGGCGGCGGCAAACCAAAAGGTGAGCGTCGTGCTGGTGATGCTGGAGGATCAACTGGCCGGGGCAAAGGCGCGGTGAGCTTTGGTTTTGGCTCAGGTAAAGGCGGATATAGCTCTACATCGGGTGGATCGGATAGTAGTTCAACCGGTGGACAAGGAAGTGGCCTGAACAGCGGCAGCGGTCGCGGTGAAGGAAGCTTTAAGTCCAGCAAGGGCGGCGGTAAAGGTAGCAAAGGCGGAAGTGGACGCAAAAACACTTCGCCAAGCGGCGTGTTTATTGGAGAGAATGCAACTCCTGGTGGCGCTCAGGAAGGCGGAGCACCACGACGCAAGCGGAAAAAGAGCAAAGGTGCAGCTGGTAACGGCACGGCAGCTTTTGTACGAAAAAAGAAAAAATAAAGCTAACGTAACTTGAATAGATGGATTACAATTCGTTCCTTCAGGTTAAGCTTTGGAGAAAATAGTCACTTCAGCCGGTGTGCTGTTTCGCACAGTCTGAAAGTGGTGTAATGAGGAGGGGCGGCAGAGGTCGCCTCTTTCTTGATTTTAACAGCCGTACTTGCTACAATTAAGGTCTGGCACGTGGTACCTTGGTTCAAATTGGGTGCGCTGCTATAGAGCATGGTACCGGCTTATTTTACGGAGAAGGAGTGAGGACATGGGCAAGAATGATGGACAGAGTAAAGTGCTCGCACAGAATAAAAAGGCTTCCCATGACTACTTCATTGAAGATACGTATGAAGCGGGCATGGTGCTTACCGGAACGGAGATCAAATCTCTTCGTAACGGCCGTGCGAATATTGGTGATGCATTTGCCACGATTCGAAACGGTGAGATTCTTATTCATAATATGCATATTAGTCCTTTTGAACAAGGGAACCGAAATAATCCGCTCGATCCAACGCGTACGCGCAAGTTGTTGATGCATAAAGTGCAGATTCACAAGTTGCTTGGGCTGTCGAAACAGGACGGGTACAGCATTGTGCCGCTGAAAATTTATATCCGCAACGGTTACGCGAAGCTTTTGCTCGGACTGGGTAAAGGTAAGAAACAGTTCGACAAACGTGAAACTGCCGCCAAGCGCGATGCTCAACGTGATATCCAACGGGTACTGCGCGAGAAGCAGAAGGTTGCGCGTTAAGTGGAGCGCTGGGCGTGAGAAGCTTTACTTTAGGTGTATAAGATAGTTTTTGATGAAGCTAGGAAGATTGATGTATGAGTTAAGGAGTCTCAAGGTTTGTCCTGCAATGGGCAAGATTGAGACTTTTTTAATTTTTAGTGGAAAGTGGATGTGATGTGAATTGCTGAAGTGTATTGTGTGGTGATTTCCTTTGATATGTGTTGAAGGGAATTCGGTAGGAGCATGGAGCTTGTCGCGTTGATGAATCTAAATTATCAGCTGTTGCGTAGTTTGCCAGAGGAGTGGGTAAAATACTAAGGTGCAGTTGTTCGTGATCCAATCTGGGTAAACTTTACTTCCGATTGGTGACGCGGTATAATATGTAGACGATTGAGCCTGTTGTATTGGATAACCTTGTACACATGCTCAGCCTGCTGGAATGTCTTCCAGCAATCTGTACTATTTCGGTGATGTGTCCTGTGTTATGATTACTCATGTAGCAGACAGGAATGCCGAGTTTGAAAGAAGCATCTTTTTACCTTGGAGGAAAAAGATGTGCAGCACCTTTGCTCCGTATTCACGGATTAATCCTGGAGCCCTTCTTCATTGAGGGGGCGTTTATGGATTCGACGGGGATAGTTCGAGCATGGGTAGCGGGTAGTGGGGACGCGTCCGCTTTATCAACGCTAAAGCCTATTAAACGGCAAACAACAAACAAACTACGCTTTCGCAGCCTAAGAAACTGTGTGCGTGCTTCTACCCTGCATCGCCCATGTGACAGGGATAGGGGCTAACTAGTAGTGGGATACGCTGTCACATCTCCGCCTGGGGTGTGCTGAAGAAGACAATCAGGCTGACCCAACGTATAGCCGGTTACGGGGCGATACTCGGGTGACATCAAAACTGTGACTACACCCGTAGAAGCTTATGTGCCGTTATCTTCGGACAGGGGTTCGACTCCCCTCGCCTCCATTAGAGTCAAAAGCCATCAACCAGTGTTCTGGTTGGTGGTTTTTTAGTTTATGATATAATAAACAGAAATTTAGATTGGGGGACTCAAGATGTTTGAAAATCGAGAACAGCTCCAAGAAATTTTGAAAAAAGCAAATCAACATGCACGGAAACAAGCTAAAGAATCAGGTGCCTCTATTTATTATATAAAGAATAACAAACGTGTCCGTGAGGATGCTGAAGGAAATAAATTTGAAATTATATTTGATGCTACTGGGAAACGCCAGGAGTTTGAGTATCATGAGTGAAATCAGACCAGTCATGACGGTGTTTGCTGGAACCAATGGAGCAGGGAAAAGTACACTCAGTATGCAAATGAGAGAGTGGCTTGGTGAACTGGTTGATCCGGATCAAATTGCAAGAGAGTTGAAGCCAGAGAATCCGCGCAGTGCTGACCTGTCTGCTGGCAGGGAAGCTGTAAAAGAATTCGATCTCTCATTAAAAGTGGTATAAACTTCGCTATTGAAACGACATTTTCTGGATCATTTGTTTTAAAATATGTGGAAATAGCAGAAGAAGTATAGTCGCTTATTAAAAGCGGTTAACGCTTTTTGAATGAGACAACCTTATCAGGTACATATTTGCTTGAAATGAGTAAAGGAGTAGTTATTTTGGATCCGTACTTATATTTGTTGTTTCATCTTCTATCACATGCTCTTCTTGGGGCGGTAATTGCATACTGCTTTTTGCCAAGGGATACATGGAAAAATCTTATAATATGTCTATGTTCGGGTGCACTGTGTGGAATAATTCCTGATATTTTTGGGGATAGAAGTGTAGCTCCGTGGTCTCATTCTATATTGTTTACACCCCTTTTAGCTTTAGGAATAGCATATTTGACAAAACTGTTCTATAAAAAGACAAGTTTCAAATTAATCTGGGGATCTTCTATTTTGTCTGTCTTGTTTGGACACTTATTTTTAGACTATATGGGACATGATTTACCAGCATTCTATCCCCTTAGCGATAAGTCATATATTATGGGAGCCATTACATTGGGAGATCCATGGATATGGTTTCCATTAATTATTGGTCTTGGATTGAGTGTTTTTTTGAGGATCAAGCCTAAATTACCCGTAGTTACTTCGATACTATTCATATTGGTATATTTAGTTTTTCGAATAATATCCAAAGAAATAATCGAGCATAAAGTTCAAGTTCAACACCCGGTTCCTGAAAAGTCATACATTATAGTGGAGCCCGATAGTCATTATGAATTTCCTTTAGATCCCAGAAAGTGGTTGGAGTTCAGATTTCGAGTCATCAGTCCTCATTTCTCTAAAGGTGGTGATGCGGGTATACTGGGAGAGAAATCAGACAAACTATTCTGGTACGATTTTTATCCAGTAGCCTTTGAGATTAATTTATCAAGAGGGAAATACGATTTTAATAGTTCACAGAATTCTAAAGTTGTCCTATCTGTTACTAAGGAATGGAAAGAAGCGGGTTCTAACTTTATTCAGGGAAAGTTTGATGGAAACATTTTTACCTACAAAGAAACCACCAATGGTCAGTGGGAAGAAGTTATACCGCAATAGTTTTCTACAGTTTCTATCCACCATCAACCAGCGTTCTGGTTAGTGGTTTTTCTGTTTATGCTATAATATTTGTAAAAAAAGCTGATGCAAGCCTAATTTACTCTGTAATCTCCCAAAGGAGGCAAAAAAGCATGAGCCAAACGCAGCAACAGATCCGCGAGTTTGTTGCAGGGGTACAAGCATATGTGTCGCCAGTAAATGTGATTAATCCTTGGAGAGATTATGTGAAGGGCTATGATATTGGCCCCGAAGCGGTGAAGATTCGGTCGGAACATATGGTCAGGTATTTGGAACCTAGAATGTGCAAGGCTCGGTACATTTTTATTGCTGAAGCTGTGGGATATCAAGGGGCGAGGTTCTCCGGCGTACCCTTGACGTCCGAACGAATGGTTACCGGGAATCATTCGCTGGTGGATCACCAGATGATTTTTTCAGGCGAGCCGGGTGTCCGAACAAGCCTGCCGAATATCGCCAAACCTAACCGGAGTCAGGCATTGTATGGATTCGCAGAACCGACAGCATCCATCATATGGGGCGAAGTGTTATCCAGTACAAGGTGGAAACCAACGGACTTTATATTTTGGAACATCTATCCCTTTCATCCCTATCAATCTTCTGAGAACAGGATGACGAATCGAACGCCGACTTTGGCAGAGTTGGAGGATGGTGTGATATTCGCCAGACAGCTTATGCAACTGAATCCTGATGCTCAGATCGTGGCTATTGGCAGAAAGTCAGCAGACACGTTAAGCGCCCATCTCATTAAACATCATCATGTTCCCCATCCTGCAAACGGAAGAGCAGTACAATTCCAAAAAGCAGTAAGGTCCATTATCTAGCCCATTTTGAACTGAAGGAATGTAAGGCATAACATATGCACCTTATCGTCCAAGTGTCCTACACATAACGTAGTGCCCCATCATATACAGATTGGTTGGTGAAGCTAAATGAGTGAAAAATACTGGCTTGTGGTGCAATATCCGCTGAAGAGTGCGCAGGGCAGCAAACGAGATCATTGGTTAAAGGAAAAGGTGATGGAATATCTGGAAACCGTTCTGACCCAGGCGGAGTTGGGAGAGGTGGATGGATGTGATATGGGTAGCCGTGTAGCTGATCCGAAGGAATATGTAATGAACATTTTCTGTGTGGTAACGGATGAAGATCGGAGCATAACGCTAATTAAAAAAGTGCTGAGAGAGAGTCGGCTGGATTACACCCGCATCCAAATCGCTACGATGCCATATGGCACAGAAGGAAGCTACACGCTGAAATATGCCTCCAAAAAAGGCGTTACCGAATTCTCGCTTTGATCACGATTCGCTGTTTCTTACCATAACGAACTCTGTACTTGTCCTGCCCGAGGGCAGTTTGCCCCCGACATTTTCCCCACTTAAATTCATCATACGAGAAGACCATTATTGGACTTCCCAGCCTTAACCACTCGATCAACACTCTGTAAGTAGTAAGATTATGCCCGTAGATATTGTAATCTTGCTCAAAAGTATGCCATATCAAGGTAGACGTTTACCATCTTCTTTTGTGTACTCAGATCCTCCGTCTCTCCCCCGCTTCTCTCTCCACCCGGCACAAACCACAACTTATTATCTGTACCTCCAACATTTTATAAAGCAGTACTTCTTGCGGCTCCAATTAGGGGCCCCTACCCGCGGCATTCACCACGATCAGATCCCCAAAGCCTCATTTCACTTCACTCAGTCAAGCTATATCCAAGCGATAAAAAGAGTTGAGCCTCCTCCATGCACAGTCCTATAATATACAATTGTATAAAATCCGAGAGAGTGGTGGATATCACAACAGGTCATCCGATCACAACCGATAAACCCATCACACATCGGAACCAAAGGAGGGTCACAGTGAATCAAAGAGCCAAAGATGCAACAACAGATGAAGGAGCAAGAGAAGCAACAGAAGGAGATGAAAAATAGAAGTGAAAGCAACAGCCCAATCAGATATTGAGACCGATGCAGAAGTAAACGCAAAAACAAAAGCGAACACCGGTGCAATGAGGAACAATTGGACTCCCCGTTTCAAAGAGTTCATTCAACGCAAGCCCAAGACGCTGGCTTTTAAAATCCCGTTTGCTTACTTTGTCATCATTCTGCTAACGGTGGCATTCAGTGCATTGGTGTTGAATCGAATCTCGGAAAGTGATGCGCAGCGAAAGATCAATGAGGCATCATTGCAGACGATAACATCCATTGAGACCAACGTTAATCTGATGATCGAGAACGTGAACAATTATTCGAAAATGATTTTCTCCGATCCCAACTTGCAGAACCTGCTGCGGCAGGGCAATGTGTACTCCAATTTACAGACACAGTCCAAGGTCAGCGCGTATTTGACCAATCTTATGCAAACGGTTCCAATTATCGATTCAGTATATATTTACGATAATTCGGGGCACCGATTTTCGGTTGGTACACAGGAATGGCCCACGTTTATGGAAGCGAATGTGAAGGAAGCGCCATGGTACGAACAGGCACTGAAGCACAACGGACGATATCTGCTCAGGCTGAATGGTGGCAACAACGACAGCGGAGTCTCGACGCCGGTGGAGAATGATGGGCAAGAGGTGGTTTCGTTTATTCGCCTCATTCGGGATTTGGATGATACGTCTCCGCTTGGATTTCTGGTCATGAACATCAAAGGCAAATCAATCGCTCAGGCCTATGCCAACCTGTCTGCACCGGATTCATTTCAGGTGGCCATTCTAGATGAGCATCAGCGGGTGATCGCAACCAACGCTACCGATGGAAAGAAGGCCGTGCCTACTGTATCCGGCGAATCCATATCTGTGGCTTCTGGACAGGAAGGGATGCACGAGATGTTAGAGGCCAATCAGGCCAAGTTAAAACAAACATTTCAAGAGCAATCCTCCGGCTTCATCACCTTGCAATCGGGTGGTCAGGAATATGCGGTTACCTATCGTTCGTCTGGTGATGATCAGTGGAAATTCATCAGCATGAGCCCATACCAGGCTACCGATACCCGCAATAAATCCATGGTGCTGCTTGCGCTGATCCTACTGGCGGTAAACGGGACTGTCTTTTTTGTCAGTTCATTCATCATCTCACGCAGCGTCATTAAGCCGATTCACAAGCTGCTTCGTGCCATGCAGAAAGCGCCAAGCGGCAACTTCCGCAAAGTGACGGTTGAGCTGAACAGCTACGAGTTCGCACAGCTATATGGCGGATACAACCAAATGATTGAGCAGATTGACCAGATGTTGAAACGCATCATTCAGGAGCAGCAGACGATCCGCCGAGCAGAGCTGAATACACTTCAGGCGCAGATCAAGCCGCATTTTCTATACAACACACTTGATTCCATTACCTCCCTGGCAATGTCGGGTATGAACGATAAGGTATGTGAGCTGTTAGAAGCACTTGGAAGTTACTATCGGCTGAGTGTCAGCAAAGGCCGTGAACTGATTACGCTGCACGAAGAGGTTGAGATTGTACGCAATTATCTGACGATCCAGCAGGTACGATACCCCGGTGTATTTGAGGTGCAGTACGATATTGCTCCAGATTGTGAGCGCGTGATGATTCCCAAGCTTGTGCTCCAGCCGCTGGTGGAAAATTCGCTATATCATGGCATACGCCCTAAAAGCAGTCCAGGCACGATACGCATTCAAGCTCGTCGATCCAAGGAAGGGGTACTTCTAACGATCACTGACGACGGAGTCGGCATGTCCGAGGAAGAAGTGCAGCAGGTTCAACGCACAGAAATGAACAGGTCTAATCGCTCGAACTCATCTAACCCATCTAACTCTTCTAATACCTCTAATCCTACCTATAACGCTAAACACAATTCAAGCTTTGGCTTATGGGGGACGATGGAGCGGCTTCGCATTTTTTATGACAGAGAAGATGGACTCAAGCTGCAGAGCGAGGTTGGAAAAGGAACAACCATTATCATAACGATCCCGAAGGGAGCCGATGAATCATGGAATTAACTGTGGAACCATTAAAGGTATTGATAGTGGATGATGAGTACCTCATCCGAAATCTGCTGCGTATGCGTATCGATTGGGAGCAGCAAGGCATGAGCATCATTGGCGAGGCCTCCGATGCTGCAGAGGCTTTGGAACAGGTCGAGCTGTTGCGCCCGGACATCGTGTTCACGGACATATACATGCCAAAGATGGACGGTATTGAACTGAGCGGCATCCTCATGGAGCGTTACCCGAACATAAAAATCGTGGTTGTGACGGGACATGATGAATTTGAATATGCTCGTCAGAGTGTGAAGCTGGGCATATCCGATTTTATTTTGAAACCCATCCGTGCTTCTGAGTTATTACAGGTTACGACGAAGCTGCGAGTGGCAATCGAGCAGGAGATGGGGCGTGAGTACGAGCTGATGAAGCTGCGGGAGGAGATGAAGCAGAGTTTGCCTTATCTCAGGGAGAGGTTTGTAAATCAATGGTTAAGTGATGTGATGCCTGAGGATGAACTACAAGAGAAGGCGCGATTCTTCGGCATTCCCATCTCGTCTGGTGAACCAGGATCACGCATCGCAGTAATGGAGGTGGAGGTTGCTGTACCGCAAGCGAAGATAGCTGCACCAGAGGTATATCCACATCTGTCCGAACCATATCACCAAACACCCCAAACATACCAAGTACAACGAGGGCCTCAGCAACAACAACATCAACACGTTCAGCCCCAATTAAGCCAGCATCAGACAGAAGCTGATCCACATACTGCCGAGGAAATACATATTCTGCTGCGAATGGTAGGGATGAAGCAGGTGCAGGCTTTTTATCCCCAGGATTCGCAAACCATTATCGTCATGGACCCGCATAACCGGATAGTTGTGCTCTCACTTGGTGCGGATACGGAATTTGCCGTTCAGGTACAGCAGCTTCAGGAAGAACTTCAACATACGCTTAAGCTCGAAGGGTGTGAAGTTGATGTGACCGTAGGGATTGGGCAATGGCAATCAGGATGGGGAAGGGCCTGTGTGGGATACCGGGAAGCTTGTCGTGCACTTGATTATCAGGCGTTTGTGGGAAAAAATCAGGTCATTTGCTTCGAGGATCTGGTCATCGAAGGCGGAAAAAGGCGGTACCACTCGGATGCTCAGCTGCTCCAACAACTGCAATTTTACGTCAGTGTTGGTGCGGGGGAAGAAGCCGTATTGTTGCTGGAGCGTATGCTGTCTGTGCCGTTCTCGGACGTTTCACAGTTTCGGATGGCAGCCATGGATGTGGTTACGGAGTGCCAGCGTGCTGCCATAGAGCAACAGCTTGAGGGAGAGTACGCATTGAACAAAGAGGCCGTTGCGGCCATTTTTACAGCAGGTCATCTGCCTGAACTAAAAAGCATGCTGGAGCAGCATGTCCGCACGGTATCGGATGTCATACAAGCCAAACGACAGGCCAAAGAAGGTAATCTGATCGACCGAGTGATGGCTTATCTTGAAGAGAACATGGGCAATGCGGAAGTGGGACTTTCCAGCACCGCGGCTGCTTTTTACGTAAGTTCGGGCCATCTGGGGCGGCTGATGAAAAAAGAAACCGGGCAGACATTTGTGGAATATATGACACAGCTTCGTATGAGAAAGGCCGAAACGCTGCTGAAGCAGACCGATTTAAAGGGGTATGAGATCGGGCAGCAGGTAGGCATCCCGGACCCGCATTATTTCAGCGTCTTGTTCAAAAAAAATATCGGTCGGTCCATGAACGAGTATCGGAATGTAAAAACCTGAAAAACGAGAATGTAAACCCCACACTACCAGTTCCAATTCCACATATGTTCGAATTTTACAAATCGATGCCTGTTTTCTAAATGGAGAACAACGCACGGTTCGCCTAAAATATGGGCTAGAACGAACTAAAACACATAGGGAGGTCCATAGATATGAAAGCGCTATTAAAAAAATCGGCAAGTCTAATTCTGACTCTGGGAATTGTAATCAGTCTGGCGGCATGTTCATCCGGTTCGTCCGGTGGTGCACAGGGGGAGAGCGATGGCAAGATCAAGCTGACGCTGTGGGATCAATCGGTCGGCAATACCGATCCTTCGGCCAAGCTGCTGCCCGAGATTGTTGAGAAATGGAACAGCGAGCATCCGGACATCCAGGTTGAACGTACGGGCACGACAGGAGAACAGTACAAAACCAAAGTTAAAACATCGATTGCAGCTGGTGAAGCGCCAGACCTGTTCTATGGCATGGGTGGCGGCAGCTTCATGCAGCCGTACATCAAATCCGGCAATGTGCTGGAAATCTCAAGTTACCTGACGGACGATATCAAAGAACGAATGGGCCCGGGAATGGCTGAGGCCATTAATATGGACGGCAAAATCTACACATTGCCCGTGTACACACATATCGCCAACCTTTACGTGAATACAGAACTGTTCGAGCAAGCGGGTGCCAAGATTCCGACCACCTATAACGAACTGCTGGATGCAGTCACCAAGCTGAAAGCGGCGGGGATCACCCCGGCTGTGATTGGAGAGAAGGATCGCTGGCCGGGCATGTACTGGTACGACATTATTGCGATGCGTCAGGCAGGAAATGCAGCGGTGATGGAAGCCTTTAAAGATCCGTCGAAGTGGGATTCACCGGACTTTGTTGCCGCCGCGACTAAAATGCAGCAGCTTGCACAAGCAGGAGCGTTCAACAGCAGCATGTTCAGCATGAGCTATGACGAGATGCTGGGGGCATTTAATGCAGGCAACGGGGCGATGATGTTCCAGGCCAACTGGGTGAATGCAGGCATTGAGGACCCGTCCTCCGCAGTTAAAGGCAAAGTGAAAGTGATTCCGTTCCCGGTGTTTGAGGATGGTAAAGGTACAAATACCGAAATCTTTGGCGGAGCCGTCGATGGTTTCTACATCAACCAGAATACCAAACATCCGAAGGAAGCCGTGGAATTCCTCATGTATCTGAGTGAGCAGCTTGGTACGCAAGGTTTCCTGGCTGGAGCGGGTCTGCCAAGCTGGAAAACCGATGCACTCGACACATCCAGCCTGTCCTCCCTTGATCTGTCTGCGGCGGATATTATGAAAACGGCGACCTCATTCATTGCGTGGTGGGATAACATTCTGCCTGCGGAGTCTGCCGAAGCGCACAAAAACTTGATTGCCCAGCTGCTTGCCGGCGATGTAACACCGGAGGAGTTCTGCAAACAGATGGCACAGCTCAAACCAACAGAGCTGAGCCTGTAGGTCGCGCAGGTTAATATGTGCGCAACTGTAATCCTTACATGTGTACGCTTGTGAGCTTGCCAAGCTGAAGCCTGCTAACAATGAAGATGAACCCAAACAAGGCGTGGTCCGGAATATCCCGGTCACGCCTTTGAGAGGAGAACAACAATGAACTCTGTATTTTCCAATAAAGGCACGATCGCCGTCTTTGTACTGCCCACCCTGCTTCTGTTCTGCGGAATCGTGCTTATTCCGATCTTTGTCTCCAGTTATTACAGTCTGCTGGACTGGAACGGCGTAGGCAGGGGTACATTTATCGGCCTGGACAACTATGTAGAGATGTTTAAGGATACCCGGGTGCTGAATTCGATCAAAAACTCCCTGTTATTCGCGGGTGCTTCGGTGTTCATTCAACTGCCGATCTCGCTGGTGCTCGCACTGATTCTGGCGTCCGACGTCAAGGGGGAAGGTTTCTACCGGACCGTATATTTCATCCCGGTGTTGATCTCAACGGTGGTTATTGCCCAGTTGTGGTCAAAAATCTACAATGCCGATTACGGCCTGCTGAACGTGCTGCTGCAAAGTATCGGCTTATCCAGCCTGGCACAGGACTGGCTGGGGCAGAAGGACACCGCGCTGGCGGCATCTTTTATTCCAACCTTGTGGCAGTACGTGGGGTATCACATGCTGCTGATGTATGCAGGTGCGAAGTCCGTGTCTCAGGATGTGCTCGAAGCGGCTCGAATGGATGGTGCTTCCCGTATTCGGACGGCGTGGTCCATTATGATCCCGCTGATGAAGCCCATTCTGAAGGTAAGCCTTGTTTTTTCGGTCATCGGTGCATTCAAGGTGTTTGACCTGATCTATGTGCTGACAGGTGGCGGGCCATTTTACACAACTGAAGTGCCAAGCACGCTGATGTACGCTACCATTTTTGATACGTTCCGGTACGGATATGGCAGTGCGATCTCGGTCTTTATTATTGTGGAGTGTCTGGTGTGTACGATCCTCATTAATTCATTGTTCAAAACGGAGTAGAGGGAGGTGAAAGGCATGAGTACCGTAGAAGTCATGTTGCAAAAAAAGCCCAAGCCAAGGTCCATCTCCGGACCGATCGGGAGAGTGTTCCTGCAAGCGTTTCTGATCCTCGTTGCGATTGTGCAGATCTACCCGCTCATATGGCTGGCGCTGTTTTCCCTGAAGGATAATAGTGAGATCTTCAGCGGTGATGTGGCCGGGTTGCCCAAAGCGTTTCTGTGGAGCAACTACACCAAAGCAATGTCCGACGGCCATGTGCTGACCTATTTTATGAATAGTGTGCTGGTTACTGCGGCCTCCATTGTCTTGGTACTGATCCTGTCCTCCATGACGGGATACGCAATTACAAGAATGAACTGGAAGCTCAGCGGGTTGACGATGACGATCATTTTGCTGGGCATGATGGTGCCGATTCATGCGGCGCTGCTGCCATTGTTTATTATTTTGAAGAATCTGAGCCTGCTCAACAGTTACTGGTCTCTGATCATTCCCTATGTGGCATTTGGCATTCCGATGGCGGTATTCATTCTGGGCAGTTTTTTCAAAGGTATCCCAAGAGAGATGGAGGAGTCGGCGGTTATCGACGGCTGCGGCATATACCGGACGTTTTCCTCCATTATCCTGCCTCTGGTAACCCCGGCTATATCAACGGTAGCCATCTTCACATTTCTGTCCTGCTGGAATGAGCTGATGTTTGCAGTTACGTTTATCAATAACACGGCTTACCAGACGTTGACGGTGGGCATGATGTCGATGGTGGGAACGTACATTACGCAATGGGGTATCATTGGTGCTGGACTGATGATTACGACGGTGCCAACGGTGGTCATCTATCTGCTGCTGAACAAACAGGTGCAGAAGAGTATGATCGCAGGTGCGATCAAAGGATAGCTGGAGGCTGGACTGGAGAGCGTGGCGGTAGAAAGGGCCTGCTGCTTGCTCGTTAGACTCTCTTTCTGGTAGATATCGGCTTGATTCGGGATTTCGCAAAGTGTGATCTCTGGACTAGACCGGAGCCTGTGGTCATGGAATAATAGGGGGGTATGTAGCCAGGCAGTTGCAGAGAGGGGTCATTATTTATGGTCAATACCGCAATGGTAGTGCAGGAGTCTGTTCGGGAAAAGGTTGTGGCTTTCACGTTTGATGATGGGCCGCATCCGGTCTATACACCTCAAGTGCTTGAGATATTCCGCCGTGCAGGTGGGCAGGCGACGTTTTTCATGATTGGCCAAGAGATGGAGAACCACCCGGAGATTGCGGCGGAGGTGCATCGTGAAGGGCATGAGATTGCCAACCATACATACACACATCCGAATTTGACTGAGCTGACGCTGGAGGAAGCTGGCGAAGAGCTGCAACGCGCGGAAAATCTTGTTCAAAAAGTTACGGGGCAACCTGCCCGATGCTTCCGCCCGCCGTATTTTGGCGTAAACGATGATATACTGTCTCTGGCAGCGGAGCGTGGATATCGCACGATTGGTGCGGTCAACGGTGATGCGAAGGATTGGGACAATCCCGGTGTTGAGCATATTCTGGAGCATACCCGGTCTGTGGTGAAACCTGGCAGCGTGCTCATATTCCATGACGGGTACGGGGAGCGTTCCCAGACGGTGGAGGCGGTTGGTGTGCTGGTGGAGGAACTGGTCGCAGAAGGGTACCGTCTGGTGACGGTGAGTGAGTTGTTAGACATTTCTCGTGATCATGATATAAAGACGACATAATTAAGTGGACCCATCATTCTTTGAATGACAGGGTCTTTTTTTAATATATATAATACATAGGAAGAATGAAGTGGAGGCACAAACTTTGCTTGCCCTCTCAAACTACTTTATAATAATAGGCTAAACTAGATTATGTCAGGAGGAAACAATGGACTTTATCAGAAATCAACTAGAAGAACTCGGCATGAGTGGACCCTCCATTGGTTATCTTTCAAACATCATTATGATTATTTTTATAGCAGTGATCTCGATATTGGCGAATGTGATTGCCAAGCGAGTGGTACTGAAGACGGTCCATCGTATCGTAAGTAACAACCGTTTCAAGTGGGGCCATATTGTGGTTCAGAAAAATTTATTTCAGAAGCTGTCGCATCTTGTGCCAGCCATTATAATCTATTATTCTGCTTATATTTTCTCGCCCTATCAGGCCATAATTGAAAAATCAGCAATGACCTATATGATTGTTATCATGATTACGGTTCTGAATGCTCTGCTGAATGTCTTCGATGATATCTATCGTACCTATGAGGTGTCGAAGATTCGCCCAATCAAGAGTTACATTCAGGTAGCCAAGATTGTCCTGTTCATTATCGGGGGCATCATCGTCATCTCCAGCCTGATTGGACAGAACCCGCTCATTATCCTTAGTGGACTTGGGGCGTTATCGGCGGTATTAATGCTCGTATTCAAAGACTCAATCCTGGGCCTCGTGGCCGGTGTACAGCTATCGTCAAACGATATGGTGCGTGTTGGTGACTGGATCGAGATGCCAAAGTATAATGCGGACGGTGACGTCATCGACATTACTTTGAATACGGTAAAGGTTATGAATTTTGATAAAACGATTACGATGATTCCAAGCTACGCCCTCATTTCGGATTCGTTCCGTAACTGGAGAGGCATGCAGGTGTCCGGCGGCAGAAGGATTAAGCGGAGTATCTATATTGATATCAGCAGTATCCGTTTTTGTACGGAAGAGATGGTGGCTGAATTTGAGAAAATCCACTACCTGACTGATTATGTCACGGAAAAATTAAAGGAAATTCAAGCATACAATATGGAGCACGAGGTGAATACCGAAAGCAACGTGAACGGCAGACAACTGACAAATGTCGGTGTATTCCGGGAATATATCCATCAATATTTGAGGAATCATCCAAAAATCAATAAAGATATGACGATGATTGTGCGACAATTAGCACCGGAAGATCGCGGGCTGCCTCTGGAAATCTATGCATTCAGCAATGATATTAACTGGGGTGTATATGAGAACGTTCAGGCGGATATCTTTGACCATATTTTCGCGGTGGCGTCAACATTTGGACTACGGGCCTTCCAGAATCCAACCGGACATGACATTGTGCAACTGAAAGAGGATAAGCAATATGCGCGAGAGTACTAAGAAGATTTATTAAAATAGATGTGACGGCCACCATATTGGTGGTCGTTTTTACGTTTGGATGCCCTCCATTTCGGCCACGGGTGAGGATATGTGGAGTCTTAACAAGTTGGCTAATTTTAAAATCACAGGAACACATCCAAGTGCTTTATTTATGAGACTGACGGTCAGTTCATGGGATAGGGTTCAGTGCAAGATAACAAAACAGAATGTCTGCAAAAACAAGTAGACAATATGTATTTCTTTACATTATAATCTAATTAATTCCATATTTTGAAAGGGGTGATTTGGAGCTTTTTCTGATCAGGCGTGTCTATGAACGAGGGAAAAGCATGAAGTCTCTTTGGCGTGTTAACTTTTCAAAAGAAATGGAGGGAGAATGAAATGAAGAAAACATTGTATTCTGCTATTATGATAACGCTTTTATCAGGATCGATTGTGGGTACGGCCTTGGCGGATAATTACGAGTCGAATGACACTTTGAGCAGCGCGTATAAAATCCCAACGCAAACGGTGGCCACTCCCTACGGTCCGGCTTACTGGGGTGGAAGTGCTTGGTCTTATCTATCTTCTCCGACAGATGTAGACTACTTTACATTCAGAGGGCATGGCAAATCTGTCGTGCTGGGTTCTCCTTCCGGCTATGATTACGATCTGTACGCCTATGACAGCGCTGGAAATTTGGTTGCTTCTTCTACGAATACGTCAGGAGCGGATACAGTTCTTGTCGACTACAATAATGTATATTTTAAAGTGATAAGCAAAGATGGACGATACAGCGATACCGATGCTTACAGCGTAACCTTTTATAAAAGGGATGTCTGGGTGCCGTGACCAGCTCGTGAGAGTAAAAAACGTTAGGTATCGTAGACTTTAATGCTTCCGTCTCATGAATAGGAACTCTACCGCCTCAATGAGGTAGTAGAGTTTTATTTATTCAAGCCAATGGTCTGGAAGAATGGGTTACGATATCCCCCACTTGAGTGCATTGGAAAATTTAATGGAGGTGAGTGCCGTGGCACGTGTATTAGTTGTGATGATCCCTGCAGAAGGCCATATCAATCCGTCGCTTGGATTAATCAAGGAGTTGATAGAGAGCGGAGATGAGGTCGTCTATTGTTGTACCGAAAAATACCGGACGAAGATTGAAGCGTTAGGCGCACAATTTAAGGCCTATTCCTTCAACGAGGCAACCCTGCTCAACAACCCTGGTATGAAGCCATTTGAACTCAAGCATCCTTACCAATTTTTATATATGATATTGGCAAAAGTTATTCAACGGTTTATTCCAGATGTTCTGAATCTGATCGAACATGAAACCTACGATTATATCATTTTTGACTCCATCATAGGCTGGGGAGGACAAATTCTAGGTGAGAAGCTAGGTATACCAACGGTATGCTCAACCAGCACCTTTGTTTTTGTGGAGCCTCTTGGGTCAGACAAACAACTGAATGATGATACGGAGGAGGTCAAGGAGCTATATAACAGCATCGTGGAAGTGTCCCAGCAAATAGCTTCCCAGTTCGATGTGGCTGTACCTTCCCTGGCGGAACTTTCAGGGCATTCAGGACAACTGAAGATTGTCTATACAAGTCGTTATTTTCAACCCATGGGGGACAAGCTGGACGACAGCTTTGTGTTCACCGGCCCATCCATTATCCCACGCAAGGATGCGCCAGCTTTTGCAAATGAATCTCTGCATGCTCTTTATAAGCAGGTCGTTTATATTTCGATGGGAACCATTTTAAATAAAGATCTTGAGTTTTATAAGCTTTGCTTTACGGCCTTTCGTGATTTGCCTGTGCAGTTTATCTTGTCTTCTGGGAAGGATACCGATTTGGAGCCCATTGCTGATCTCATTCCTGACAATTTCATCATAAGACCCTATGTCCCTCAACTGGAAGTGTTGCAGTGTGTAGATGCTTTTCTGACACATGCAGGCATGAACAGTACCAGCGAAGCTTTGTATTACAATGTACCGTTAATCATGCTTCCGTTAACATCGGATCAGCCGCGTGTAGCAGGCCGGGTACAGGAGTTGGGAGCAGGGGTCATCGTAGACAAAAATAACCTTACACCCGATGTGCTTAGAAACGCAGTCTTAGAAGTGCTCGGTAATGCCTCCTACAAGGAGCATGCTGAGGTTATTGGGGAAACGTTACGCGATGCTGGCGGGTATAAGCAGGCTGTTATGGCCATTAAGAACTTTATAGGCAATCAGCCGTTATCGGCCACGCCCATCTCTTCGTTTGAATGAAAAGGAGACTGCCTTTCATGAGAGCAAGACGAGAAAGCCGTCACCCGCCTAAAACGGAGTGGTGACTTCCAATTGATTCAAGCGCGTATGGAGGGGTAGATAAACGGAGAGGGGCATTATTTTTACCATATTGTTCGTATACCTTTTGCAAAGGAGAGTCTTCAGATGAATCATCAAATTCCGGAATATACATTGAACGATGGCTTGAAAGTGCCTGCAATTGGATTTGGTACCTATAGTTTAAAAGGTGAAGAAGGTGTTAAATCGATCGCGTCCGCAATGGATGCGGGTTATCGATTAATTGATACGGCGTATAACTATGAGAATGAGGCAACGGTGGGCAGAGCAATCAAACAAAGCTCCATCGCCAGAGAAGAACTGCTCATTTCCTCGAAGTTGCCCGGGCGTTATCACGCTCATGATAAAGCACTTGTGGCGATCCAGGAATCCCTGTACAGAGCGGATCTGGATTATTACGACCTGTATCTGATTCACTGGCCCAATCCGAAAAAGGACATGTATGTCGAGGCATGGCAAGCACTGATCGAAGCCAAAAAACGTGGATATATCCGATCCATTGGAGTCAGCAACTTCCTGCCTGAGCACAATGAACGGCTGATTAAGGAAACGGGGATAGCGCCGAGTCTGAATCAGATTGAGCTGCATCCGTTCTTTGACCAAGCCGATCAGCGGGAACAGGATACAAAGCATGGCATCGTGAACGAATCCTGGAGTCCGATTGGACGTGGCAATGATGCCGTACAGGATGTTCTGAAGGATGAGAACATTCTTCGGATTGCGGAAACGCATGGCAAAACGCCAACCCAGATCATTCTGCGCTGGCATGTTCAGCTGGGTTCCATTCCCATTCCGAAAGCCGGCTCCTTGCAGCATCAACAGGAAAATATCGATATATTCGATTTTGAGTTGAGCACAGAAGAGATGCAGGTCATCTCTGCATTTAATCGTCCGGATGGACGGTTATGGGATCAGGACCCAAGCGAGTACGAAGAATTTTAAAGAACGACAAATGAAGGGCTGCTCTCATGTCAGATATGACAGGAGGCAGCCCTTTATTGCTTTATTGTTGAAGCATATTAAACAATGTTGCAGTTTTTCATGTTGCGTAATTTCTGTTTACTGTTCAGCAGGGATACGGAAGGTCAGAATCTCATACGGTTTGATATCAAAAGAAATTCGACCATTTTCCACGGCGCATTCCGCTTCGTTATTCTCGAGCAAATCACACGCGTACGCCGTAGCACCTGCTCCCTCAGGCAATTGCAGGGAAGCACGGCTGCGGCGGCCATGTGCTTCGTAGACTCGGATGATCATATCATCGTTGTTCTCGGCTTTTTTGATAACCTCCAGCACGACATTATCCTGATCGACCGATGCAATTGACCATGTTCCCGGCAACGTACCGGTTTGCGGACTTACTTCACGGGCAACCAGCGGACGGTTGAGATCATAAGCAGCTTGGATGACACGTCCTTCACGGAAGTCGCCCTGATGCGGATAGAGCGCGTAGGTGAATACGTGCTGCTCTTTGTCGGCATTTTCATTCGGGTACGTTGCGCTCTTGATCAGCGACAGTCGCATCACCGAGTTATGAATATCATATCCGTATTTGCAGTCGTTCAGCAGAGCAGCACCGTACCCGTTCTCCGCCAGATCGGCCCACTTCTGCCCGCATACTTCAAACCGGGCCTGATCCCAGCTCGTATTACGGTGGGTAGCACGCTCAACGTTGCCGTACTGGATTTCGTAGACGGCCTTTTCACTCCAGATATCCAGCGGGAAAGCGGCTTTCAGCAGCAAATGCTCCTGCTTCCAATCCACAAACGTACGGAAATCAATCCGGCGCGTGTGCGCATAGAAGATGATCGTCTGCTCAATGACCGAGTCCAGGAACTGTCGCTTCACTTGAAGCACGGAACGTACCGGCCCACTTTCAACCCACTCCAGCGACTGCAGGTCATTAATCTCCCACATATGCTGTTCATAATAATCGTCAATGTTCCATGCCTCGTATTCCGCAGGTCGATCCTCGAACACTTGCAACACGTTACCACGCTTGCCAGACTGGAGCAGCTCACGGCCCTCCAGCTTGTCCCATACGGATGTGAACTCGGCACTTTCATTCATGTGAATATCGTACCAAGGTGTGTGGATATGGCGCCGATCTGCTTCCCACTGTGCAACCGAAACTCCCGCGACAAGCTCGTCTGTTAGATCTGGTGTGATTCGGAAAGATTTATACCCGGATGCAGGCACGTTCTCTGCAAGGAACACGAGGCCTCCCTCGGGAGTCCGCTGGCTTGGTACAGGGCGATCTCCATCATAGACGGTTACTTTTCTCGCAAAGGCAGGCAGTTCAACCACATCCGTCCGTACAAATCCGGTCGTGTTGAATACTACAATGGCTTCGCCATCAGATGTAATTTGGCTTGCAATGCCGTTCAGCGCACTGTCTTTCAGCTCATCCGTGACACGCAGAACTTCTTCATATTGCTCCTTGGAATCCACATATACCTGCTCAATGGAGCTGCCCGGGAGAATATCATGGAACTGGTTCAGCATCGTCAGCTTCCATGCATGCTCCAGTGCATCGGTTGGATAGGCCGCCTGTGCATTCGCCTGACGATGAATCATGGCATACAGCTCGGCATCGGCCAGCGCAAATTCACTATGACGGTTGTACCGTTTGTTGCGCGCCATGGAAGTGTAGGTCCCCCGGTGATACTCCAGATACAGCTCACCCGACCAGCGAGGAACGGAAGGAACATCAGCCAGATTTTGCTCCAGCTTCTCGAAAAACTCGCGTACAAAGGTACGTTTCACCGCAGGTACACCCGGCAATCCGACATCAAGTCGTCTGCCATGCTCCAGCATCTCTTCGGTGGGTCCACCGCCGCCATCTCCGAATCCGAAACATTGCAGGACATCTGCATTGATGTTTTTGTTATGGTATCGCTGCCACGTGCCTTTCACTTGCGAAGCATTAAACCGTCCATTATAGGTCGTTTCGAAGCGGCGCTGCCTGAAATCAGGATGTTTATCATAGTCTGTTGCTGTGATGAAATGGGTCAGTACCTCTGATCCGTCGATTCCTCGCCAGTACATCGTGTCGTTTGGAATCTGGTTTGTATCATTCCAGGCAATTTTGGTTGTCATAAAATAATCAATGCCGCTCTTGCGCATAATCTGCGGCATCGCTGCACTATAACCAAATACATCCGGCAGCCAGAGCACACGGTTCTCTACGCCGAATTCTTCCTTGAAGAAACGTTTCCCGTATATAATCTGACGGATCATAGATTCACCCGAGATCAAGTTACAATCAGCCTCCAGCCACATTGAACCTTCCGCTTCCCAGCGGCCTTCGGCCACCTTTTCCTTAATTTTCTCATATAGGGATGGGTAGTCTGCTTTCAAGTACGCATACAGCTGGGGCTGAGAGGACATGAAGGTATACTCTGGGAACTTGTCCATAAGATACAATACACTCGCGAAGCTACGAATGACCTTCTCCCGAGTCTGATCCAGCGTCCACAGCCATGCCACATCGATATGCGTGTGTCCGATACAGTGCACGGTAGGGATGTGATCACCGGCAGGGCGGATATCACCATAGACATGATCTTGCAGATATCGGCGCGCTTCCAGTACCGATGCATGGAATTCTGAGCTGTTTTCCTGGCGCAAATCCAGCAGATTCACGGCTTTATTCAGATGTTCGACTAACTTCAGCCGCTCCAGATCATCCTCACGCAGCAGATCCGCTGCATCCAGCGCAGCCTTGAGATCATAATACAAATCGGAGACTTGCTGATGATGCTCGGCGATATATACATTTAGAAAAACATCCGCTGCAGACGTACTGCAATACGCGTATAATGCCAACTCAAACTCTTCGCCCTTCCCCGCAGATGGAGTCAGGTCAATCTCCGTATGGTTCACGTCGAGGCCGCAAATCAATTCCCCATTGAGGAATGCCAGAAATTGCGGATTATCGTAATTCCAGATATCATCAGCACCGGTAACGATGGCACAAACGACCTTTTTTCCTTCCATATGATCCGGGATGCGAATCTTGGTTTTGAAGCAGCTGTGTACATCTTTACCACCCCAGCCATCACCCTTACGAAATACGTTCCAGGAGGAAGGGTCCTCATGCACCAGTTCCCAGGAGTGGTAACCACTTTCTTTATGATAAAGCTCCGGTATATATGTCTTTGAGGTCAGTCGTGCACGTTCCAAGTGTTTAACAATGGTATGGATCCGAGTATACAAGGAATTCATTTTCATGTTGGTTTCCCACCTTGGTTTGTAGTAAGTACAGGCTGTAGTCGTTGTTGGGGCAAAAATACTGCAAGCGCTAACATATTAACTCTATCATAACAAAAGAGAAATGGGCGAAACTACGTATTGTATGCTGAAAATAACGTCTTTTTATTGCATTTCATGCTAAAATAAAATCATTAGAATCAGGATAGGGGGCATGTCCATGACACCATCGGTTTTGGCATACGAGCAGGGATATGCGATCCATGTGAACCAGCCTGGAGATTCGCTTTTTTATCATCTGGATTATGACGAGCGCTCCCATGAACTGAATATGGAATTTCAGCATTTCCATGATTACTATGAAATCTGTATCCTTCTGGATCGCACAGCTGCGCACATCATTGAAGGCAGTTTATATGAGATCCAGCCTCTGGATATCGTTCTGTTGCGGCCTTCTTTGCTGCATAAAACGCAATATCCGAAGGGTGCTCCGCCTAAACGATTGATGATCACCTTTGCCATGCCACGTAATACACCTGGTCTTGAGAGCGGTTACACAGAGCTGTTTTCGATTTTTAATAAACCGGTCCCGATATTCCGATTTACAGAAGAAAGACGCAAGGAAGTCCTCGCGCCGATTAATGATATTTTTGCTATATCGCAGCAGCCTTCTGTCCTTCAATCGGTTATGATTCATAGCAAGTTCGTGGAGTTTCTCTGTGCTCTTCATCGTTACTCACCAGAGAACGGGTATGTGCGTGAAGAGACTGGATCAACGATGTCCAGGCGCATGTATGCCATTGCCTCTTATATTCACAGCCATTATCAGCAGGATTTATCTTTGGACGAGGTATCCAGGCGTTTTTATGTAAGTGCCCATCACTTGTCTCGCCAATTCAATAAGGTTACTGGCTTCACCTTCACGGAGTATGTGCAGATGACCCGTATTCGGAATGCCCAGCAATTGCTGCTGAATTCGAGTGAGAAAATCACAGATATTGCTGCACAGTGTGGGTTCACAAGCTTTTCCCAGTTCAATCGCATCTTCAACAAACAGAACGGAATGTCACCAAGTGCATATCGCCGAAGCAGACATTCGCAGAGAGAGCGTGAAGTTATGCTTGTGGGTGAGAGACCTGAACCACTTGGGAGCCTAGAGTGAGAGGGACGAGGAAAGTGATGGACAGACCTAAAATCTACTTAACATGTTACTCTTTTCTGAATAGAAGCTTTTTATAAAAGAAAGAATAGAGAAGAGAAATGGTATATTGTTTGGTCCATATATTTACGATTCAGCTAGGGACAAACCGCCATCATACATCCGATATACTTTGTCACAATATTCAAGCATACGCTCATCATGGGTAACCATAATGGCCGCCTTTTGGCGTGATTTCACTTCTTGCGCGATTAGACTAACCACTTCATGGGCTCGTTTGGTATCCAAACTGGCGGTTGGTTCATCGGCTAAGATGATGTTGGGATTATTCATTAAAGAACGAGCAATGGCTGTCCGTTGTTTCTCACCACCGGATAACTCTTCGGGAAAACTTTTTAACTTCAAACCCAGCCCCAGTTCTTCCAGCAGCTTGGTGGCAAATGCCTTATCCTCTTTTTTAATCGTCCCCGCCATCCTTTTTACAACTAGCAGTTGATCCAGGACATTTAGATAGGGAACTAGATTTGAAGATTGCATAATAAATCCAACTTCTTGCAGCCTTATATTAGATAACTCTTTCTCCGTAAGCTTCGAAATATGATTTCCGTTTAGTTGAATATCTCCTTCGGAGGCTTTCAGCATGGCCCCAGCAATAGATAAGAATGTACTTTTACCAGAACCAGAAGGTCCAACTACAGCAACAAACTCCCCCGGTTCCACGGATATGGATACATGATCAAGCGCGGTGATCCGATTGTTTCCTTCGGCATAATACATGGTGACTTCCCGCATGTGCAGTCCCTTACTCATTATTCAACCCTCCCGAGCGCCTTAAGCGGATCAATCTTAGTAATTTTACGAACAGATACCAGTGAACTTAACATAGCAATAACCAGCAAGATAATAGAATAATTGAAGACAAGACTGGTTTCCAGCTTAAATGGCATTCCTTTTGGCATAATTGCTGCTGTCCCATAAGTTAGCAAGATTCCAACAACAATACTAGTCAGCGAAAGTACAAACACTTGCGAGATAATGGCTTTTCCCAAGAAACGGTTACTAGCGCCTATCGCTTTCATAATGCCAAACTGGTTGGTTTTTTGCATCGTAATGACATAGAAGAATACCCCGAGTACAAATGCAGAGATCGCAAGCAGAAATGCAAGCATCATTAGAATCGTACCGTTCTCTTCTTTGTATCCTGGCATTCCTTGTACAGCTGCTGCTCGAGTAACTGTATCTGTGCTGGATAACTCTTTATTTATAGCTTCTGGATCAATATTCTCGCCTTGTAACATGATCGCATTAACCGGTCCGGCAATTCCTTTATCTGAACCTGGAGCCGCGAAGGCAATCTTCCGCCATTCAGCCATTGGGGTAAATACGGATGCAACGTGGTTATACGTCTGATTCTCCACATATCCGATAATTGTCAAGGATTCAGTCGTTCCATCCAGTTGAAACGTGTCCCCAAGTTGATAGCCCTCATCTTTCATGGTTGAATTCACCACGACACCCGTAGGGTTCTCGGAAGACAGGCTTTCACCTTCTACAATAGCTGGTTCCAAAAAGCTTCCTGGGTCAATTCCTATAATCGCTATATCTACCTTATCTTCATTCTTGGTGCTATTCTCTTTCAGTGCCGTTGCCATCGTACTTCCCATGGGTGATGCAGCATCCACATTAGGAAGTTGTTCCGCCTTCGCCACCAGTTGATCTGACAGCAGTGACTTGCTCATGGAAGACTGAGCTCCTTCTTCAAAGATGACATAATCAGCCTTCATGGTCTTGAATGTTGATGCGGCTAGCGTAGATAATCCATTTCCCAGACCGGATAAAATAAATACCAACCAAGCCATTAGTACGAAGATAATGATAATCATCAAAAACTTCATTTTATTATGCATTAACTCCTTCATCGCTAAAAACATGATCTGTTCAACTCCTTCTCTATCTTTCTTTGACACATGTGTCAATTTAGATGCGCGGCCACGCGGTCTTCATTATTAAACGATATAAATGACACTTGTGTCAAATTAAAACCAAGAATAAAGTTAGCTCTTGGCTCCTCCGATCCACATTTGGAACAGCAGCTTTCCCCAATCAGGCGTAGGGATATTTAGCATATTAGGCGTATTAATTAAGTTAAAAAAAACACCAATAAGTACAGGTAGAGGAATATCTTGTCGCAGGGCTTGATCCTGCTGAGCGCGTTCAAACAAGCGTGATAATTGAATTTTTAGGGTCCTATGTGCTTCCTCAATAAATTCAAGATCTCTCGCTGCCGCAGCAGAATTAGTTGTATTAATTTTACTGGCATCTCCCAGAAGTTGATGGAGCGTAGATTCTTCTGCGTAGATCAGAAGCAGTTGCTCAAGAGCATCCATTGGATCAGTCTCATCAATGGCTAATGAATTCTCTAGTACGGTTGCAATTGATCGCTTCATACAAGCAGCGACGATCTCTTCTTTATTCGCGTAATATTGATATATCGTGCTCCGGGCTCCGGACAGATGCTGTGAGAGCAACTTGAGATGAAAACCGTCATAGCCATGCTCAAGTACTAATTTTTTAGTTGTGTCCAGTAGCTCTGTTTCAGTAAAAGATTGTTTTCGTCCCATTAAATCTCTTCCTTTTTATCATTTAAAGTCGGTGTGAACTTCACGTAATCGATGTGTACTGCAGGTCTGTAGAAGTTCCTCACTTTACTTGCTTATTATGATCAGTTTAGCATATGTTTGATGGCCATAATACCAACCAAGACTATTGTTCTGGATAAATGGGCGGACGATATACAAAAAGGCAAACCCTTGAACTTACAGAGGGTTTGCCTTTTTCCTTCTATTTATTGAATACCGAATATATACCGATACGAATACAATTGATCTTACGATCAGACTCACGCATGTACCGAATGAATCTTGATGTTATCCCTGATCCTTCGGCGCCAGCTCAATAGCAGAGCGGATGGCAGCCAACATGCTTTTATCATCGGCGATATTTTTGCCAGCGATATCAAAGGCCGTACCGTGGTCAACAGACGTACGGATGATACCGCCTTTCAGACCAACGGTGATGTTCACGCCTTCCTCAATGCCCATTACTTTGATCGGCGCATGGCCTTGGTCGTGGTAGCAAGCTACGACGATATCGAAGTCGCCGCGACCAGCGCGGAAGAAGAGTGTGTCCGCCGGGAGTGGACCAACGACGTTAATGCCTTCCTGCTGTGCACGCTCAATGCCGGGCTGCAGTTTCTCTTCTTCTTCTCCATTACCGAACAAGCCGTTCTCTCCAGCATGAGGATTGATTCCGCATACGGCAACGCGCGGATTCTCAAAGCCTGCTTTTTTCAACGTATCATGAGCAAGCTTCACGACGGTGTAGGTTCTTTCCGGGTTAATACTTGCAATGGCATCGATCAGACCCATGTGTGTTGTCAGGTGAATAACGCGCAGATTAGGCGTAGTCAGCATCATCGAGAAGTCCTGCGTATCCGTCAGGTCAGCCAGAATCTCGGTGTGCCCCGGATACAGGTGCCCCCCTTGATGGAGAGCTTCTTTATTCAAAGGTGCGGTGCAGATGGAGTGAATCTGCTGTTTTTTGGCAAGATCAATGGCTTTGGCGAGAAACTGGAATGCTGCATCTCCAGCCACGGCAGATACTTTACCATATTCCAGATCCGCAGGAACGAGGTTCAGATCAATCACATCCACTGTACCGAATTCATACTTGGCTTCAGAAGGCTCTTGAATCGCGTTTACGTTCAGACTTGAGCCGATGACAGGCAACACACGCTCCAGTATCTTCGCATCACCGATAACGAGTGGATTGCACTGATCGTACATTTCTTGATGACCCAGTGCTTTCATAATAATCTCCGGTCCAATACCTGCTGCGTCGCCCATCGTAATTCCAATTGTAGGTTTCATACGAGAATACCCCCTTTTAATTTTTGAATCGCATGGATAAAGACATCCGGTTTACCGAATCCGCCTGCTTTGGTAATCACATACAGATCATCAATCCCTATAAACTTGGAGATCGGCACGCCGATTTCAAGCTCATCCAGCAGCTCGAAGCCGCTAATATTCCATTTCAGACAGATTTGTTTTGCCGTATCGCCACCGGTCATGGATACCCCTTTGAAAAGTCCCTCTTCCAGCAGTCTGGCACAGATCTCACCCATCGCAAGTACAATCTCGTTGCTGACTTCCGTGTGATTGAGACCACGAATTTCGCCCGTTGCTCGTGCCAGTTCGATATCCACCTGTTCAGCGGTGGAGTAGAGGACAACATCTTGTCCTTCCAGCGCTTTGTCTCGAACCTCGTTATAGACACGTTCCATCTCTTCCGCGCGGTCTGCGGTTGCGGATACCGCTTTGAAAGAATGGAAGGAGACTGAAGCTACGCGGGACTTGCGCATCAAGCGATGCAGCTGCTCTCGGGAGTTTTTGTTCACACTGCCAACCACCGTTAGGATTGGACCGGGATTCTCCGGGATATCAAGTGACGCAGCCCTGGATTCCAACTCGTAATGTGCGGGGAGGTAATTGGCAATGCCCGCCGAACCTGCCCAAGTAAAGGTATACTCCAACTCGCGAGTCATCTGCAGAATCAGTTCCAGATGTCTTTCTTCGGTGGAGTCCACCATTACATACGGGATATTCTTTGTTTTCAACTGCTCTAGCTTGGTGCGAATATGATTCTGCCCGGCTTCCAGATCGGCGACGGTGATTTCGCCAACTTCGTACTTGGTCTGTTGTTTCAACAAGTCCGGAAGGTAGGATATCGTTACAGGTGTCTTCGGATCATGGGCAATTTCAGTATCTGCCAGCGGAACGCCGTTCAGGTAATGAATTCCTTTCAATATCGTCCGGTTATTCTTTGGATAACCCGGGGCAATCATCATAAAGTCCGGCTTTACGACATCATATACAGCATCAATCTCGATGCCGATATTACCACGCATGGTGGAGTCCATTTTTTTGAAAATCGTCTCAAATCCGTTGTTCGTCAGCAATTCAGCAGCCTGATATACACGGTCATACGCTTCCTGCGAGGATAAGGAACGACTATCTGTATCAAAGACGACGGCATCGTAACGTGTAAGAGGGCCTTCATCTATATTAAAAAGAACACTGGTCTTCAAGCCGTGACGGGCAAGCTGCACCCCGCTGTCATTGGCACCGGTCAAATCATCTGCAATAATGGCTAATTTCATGCAGTCATCCCTCCTTGTAAGCACAATTTAATAAAAAGTCCGTTCAGATCATCCATTAAGCACAGATTAAGCACATTAAATCAGGTGATACCCATTTATGTGGTTGGTCGTTGATTGTATTTCTCGACTCCACCTGATTTCTCTAATCGTTTGGAGAGGAACCCGATGAAGATCGGCAACAGGATGGCTGTTGTTACAACGCTCGCTGCAATTTGCACCGTAGCAATCTCGGCAATTGGGCCAAATGAAGCATTAGCAGCCACGATGGCAGCAGGTGTACCTACGGCATTCCCGGCTGTTGAACCTTCGGAAGCACCAACGATAGGGTTCCAGCCGATGGCTTTAAAGAGCAGGAAACCGATTCCACCCGTTAATAACACGGTTAACACACCCAGTAAAATTCCGCTAAGACCACCTTGAATGATGGAGGAGAAGCTAATGTTCATACCCAGAGCAAATGCAAAGAACGGAACAAGTTTGTCACTGCCTTTATGCAGCCATTCCGCCAGATTGCGGTCCAGATTACCAATAATGACACCAACGATGAGTGGAAGCAATACCGCAACAAAGGCCATAGGGGAAAACATACCGTTTGCAAAACCCATCGCACCAAAGATGGAGAGCGCTACCATGGTCAGGAAAGGACCATCACTGAGAGCGAGGAAAGGGTAGGCTGCTTTGTCATCTTCTTTCCCGTATTGGCCGGCGAGAGCAATGTACAAACCGCCATTAGAGTTAGTCATCGCAGCAATAATGGCAAGCGGGGCCAGGCCGAGAAATAACCCATTTGAATCCGCGAACAAAATAGCGATAAAACCAAGGGCTGCACCAATCACCCATTTGAACGTGAGCAAGGTCAAACCTTTGCCGACAGAGGAACCTGCTGTTTTAAACGTAATCTGTGTACCCGCAATGAACAGGAACAGGGCAATCAAAGTACTGGCACTGTTAACAAAAAGTGCTTCCGTGAATCCGCCAATGCGCAAGGCATTCGGGAAGAATGTATTAATGGTTGCACCAAGTAACAGGGGAACGACCATCATACCGCCAGGGATGCGATCTAAAGTTGCTTTAATGTTCATAGTAGTAGCTCCTTATGAAGTAATCGTTTTTATGAAGCGCTTGCAGGGATTATATTATCCCATATCGTTTAATATAGCAACAATAAATTATTGTAAATTTTAAATACTTGGTTAACTGTTTAAAAATGCAACACATAAAAGCAATAAAAAAAGACGCAAACTTAAAGTTAATCTTTAAGTTTACGCCATAATGTGGCCCGGTTAATCCCCAGACGCTCTGCGGCCTTCGATTGATTATTATTTTCCTCCTGAAGCACAAACTGAATAACTTCCTTCTCAATCTCCTTCAACGTACCGTTCAACTTCATTGGGCTTGAAGAAGGTTGCTGATCCAGCAAGCGGGACAAGGTAGCCGTGGTGATTACATAATCTTGTTCGTTGAGTGCAGCCTGCTTGATCAGATGTTTCAGCTGGTTGACATTCATATGTGTAATCTGATCTTGGATCAGCTGTAGAGCATCTTCTTTGATTCTCACCGCAGTAGTTCCGTATTTGTGGTAGTAATCCGTCAGGAAATGCTGCATCAGTGGAGCCAGATCCTCCGGTCTATCCGCAAGATTTGGCATCATGATTGTATTAAGCTCCAGATCAAGTGACCACTGCGGGTTCAATATCTGTTCCCCGAGTATAAACACACCTATTTGGTTTTGAAGGCAACTCTGGATAAAGGCGAGCAACTCCGGATCTTCCATACGTGTTTCCATGTGGTTAATCTCTACATTTCTAACCTTGGCGAGTGGTATCTTGTGCAAATGACCGGGCGGAACTTGTGAGAGATCCATCTGTAATAAGAGTCCGCCACCGGAGTACATCTGATGAATATGTTTGACCAGAAAAGATTTACCGGAATCTGCTTCACCCCGCAGATAGATGGGTTCATGATTCTCGTAGAGTGCCCGGATGTTCTGTAATACCGCCTGCATGGCAGGGGATTCGGCAACGATAGGCTCCATCGATGCATCCGTAAACGTTGTTATGCCGAATTGTGCAAAGGCATAGGGTTGTCCTTTTTCCAGCATATATACCTTGTAGTTCTTGTTGTCCAAGGTCGTTTCATAGGCGTTAACCGTAAGTTGATAATCGTCCACCATAAACACATTTTGGATCTGGGATTGATGGAATTCCAGACTGGTATTGGTCAGATATATGTGATTATCGGTCAGCGGATTTTGCTCAAAATCGGTCAGGTTCTCAAATACAACCTCATTCCGTTCATTTAAAATAACTAAATTGGGATGTTCCCGTGTAACCAGGTCATTCAGGATGATCGATATCGCATGATTTTTGCTCAAATAACGATAGACCAACTGCGCATCCTCCATCGCTCTAAGGATGGATTCCTGGCCGGATTGGATCAACAATCCCTCCAGACCATAAGTCTTCGCGGTGTTGACGGTGATCACATCTCCGACAATCTGTCGGTACCCGGAAGCTTTCAACTCCAAGAGTAATCGTGCCACATCTTCCGAGCTATGTATGGTATAGACCTTGAGGGGCAGATCCATCAGATCAATAATCGATTGTGCACCAGAGGTGATGTTGGAGAAGCCAACAATGGCTGTTTGGCCGTTAAACTGGCTTGCTAGTGTAAGTGAACGAATCATATCATAGCCCGATAACTGCACATCAATGACGGGAATGGTCACTGCTTTTTTAATGAGTTGGGCGGTTCCGCCGCGGCTGATGATAATCTCTGCACCGTTTTTCTCAGCTTGAGTTGCTAATTCCACACCGTTCGCCAAGTCGCCCACGTCCGTCTGAATGGTTAACTGGGGAAAGCGAGGAATGCACTCTTGTATAATAGGAATCATCGATTCGTAGGGAGCAATAAAGTGAACTCGTGTACGCATAATTTTCCTGCCTTTATAGAAAACTTTGATCCCCTTATTATAGCCAACTTGCGAAGGAATGGCACCTATGGGGGAACCAGCCCTGTTGTGTCTGCAAAATGCCTGTGTGTTATGCCTTCATAACTCTCCGAGTGGAATGTGATGAAGTGCACTGAATCGAATCGTTATCTATCTCAAAATTAATGCATAATCGCACACGATAAGTATAGAGAAATGAGGAGATTACATATGGGAGACATTCATAAAGTGGCTGAGCCGGATCACATCATTAAGGATGTTGTCGGGAAGTTCCCGTGCAGGGTGCTGTGGAGTGAGGGCCGCCCATGCTTGGAGTATCAGGGGGAAGAGGATGTGGCGTTAATAACCGAATACGTCCATAAAACGTATAACGTTGAATTATTGGATGTGTTTTTCACAGCGGTGGAGAGCCTTCCGGTGGAGCCATAGATTTAGGTAGGGATTTATTAGAGCGCGATGAGAAAAGGATTAAATCTCATATAACTTCCAATGTACATGATAAAATAAATAAGAGTGTACATCATGTTGGAGGGGAACCAATGAGAATTGTGTTGAAGAGATTGGGGTATGTTGCCTTGGCAATATTGGGTGTCATGCTATTGTTCATTGTAATTAGTTTCACGAATCATACGATTAAGCTCAAGAGTGAGTTGAGTATTCTGTCGCCGCCAGGTGCAATGGTTAACGTGAATAATCACCAAATGCATGTCTATACAGAAGGTTCTGGGTCACAAACACTGGTCTTTCTGTCAGGTGGGGGTACATCCGCTCCTGTATTGGATTTCAAGGCACTTTACTCCAGATTGTCTGAACAATACAAAATTGCTGTAGTTGAGAAGGCAGGGTATGGCTTCAGTGAAACGGCCAAGGTGTCCCGCGATATTGATACTATATTGGAAGAAACCAGAACAGCGCTGACTTTAGCTGGCCAGAATCCACCGTATGTGTTGTTTCCGCATTCCATGTCAGGCATTGAAGCATTATATTGGGCACAACGGTATCCAACCGAAGTTAAGGCGATTATTGGATTGGACCCTGCTATTCCAGAGGTATATGAAGCATATCCTTTGCCCTCGGGAGGCATGATGAGTCTGACGGGTTTGGGAGCACGAATGGGGATTACACGCTTTTTCCCCGGGATTGTGGATTCATCCGCTGCGATTAAGGAGAATCACCTATCTCCTCAGGAAGAGGAACTTTACCGGGCGCTATTCTACAAGAATACGCAGACATCGAATATGAATGATGAAGTCAACATGATTAAACAGAATGCAGCAAAAGTTGCTACACAGGGAATTCCGGATGTGCCGATGTATTTTTTCATATCTAATGGAGAAGAGTTACCCGTTGAGAATTGGAAAACGTACCTAATAAGTTATATCGAGTCTGTGAAGATGGGACAATATCAGATTTTAGATGGCGGTCATTACATACATAATACGGATCCAGATCGGATTGCAGAGGAAAGTGTGCTGTTCATTAAAGGACTGTGAACTAGGAAGAAAGATACTGAGAATTAGGAGAGGATTTTTGGATTATAAGGCGACACTATAGGTGTTCGTCTTTTCTTATATTGCTCCATCATTAACCGACTTTAAATCGTAGTAACTCCACTTGCCATCGTGAAATGTGAAACGTATGTGGGCGTATTCATGTATTATAGTATACATATGAACTTTTCGGAGGAGGAACAAGTAATGGGAATCTTATCGAGGTTTAGAGACGTGATGAAGGCGAATGTGAACCACATGTTGTCTCGGGCGGAAGACCCGGAGAAAAGTGTGAATGAATATATGCGCAGCCTGAGCAGTGATCTGGGTCAGGTAAAAGCGGAGACAACGGCGGTGTTGTCGGATGAGAGCCGGGCGAAGCGAGCATTGGATGAGTGCAGCGCCGAGGTCAACAAGTTACAGCGATATGCGGAAAAATCGGCGGAGTCGGGAGACGAAGACAAGGCACGTGGTTTTCTGGAGAAGAAAGTGAAACTTGCTGACAAAATGAACGAATTACAGGCGGCTTATGAACGTGCTTCTGCCAAAGCCAAGATGATGAAGCATATGAACGATAAACTGGTTGCAGATCTAGGGCAATTGGAGGCGCGGCATGCAGAACTGAAAGGTCGCATCGCAGATGCAAAGGCGCAGCAACAGGCCAACGAACGGAATGCATCTGCGGGCAGAGCTGATGCTGCATTTAAGGCCATGGAAGACAAGGCGAACCAGGCGCTGAACGAAGCAGAGGCTTTGGCAGAACTTCGTGCTGGGGCACAGGAAGATGATTTGGACGAATTAATTGCCCAGTTGGAGAGGGGCATGAACGCAGATGCGGGTAATAATGAGAGTGCGTCTCCAAGTGCGGAGGAAGAACTCGCAGCGATTCAGGAGAAGCTGAATAATAAGTAATACGTTACACCATTTCGTTAACATTGAGGTGAGCAGATGCCGGTTATTGAATATAAATGTCCAAACTGCGGCAGTGGTATGATCTTTGACAGTGTGTCAGGTGCATTATCCTGTCCCAGCTGCGGCCGCCAGGACAACATAGAGCAGATCCCCGATCCCTTGAAAAGACAAGTATTCACCGAAAACGAGGTCAAGGAATACCACTGTAACAGCTGCGGAGCTGACATTGTGACAGAACCGGAGACCAGTGCGACGACATGTAGTTTCTGCGGTGCAGCGGTTGTACTCAGTGATCGGCTGACGGGCAATCTGGCCCCTGCGATGGTGATTCCCTTTTCGATCAACAAGGATCAAGCCAAGCAGGCTTTCAAAAAGTGGTGCAAAAACGGCCTTTTAACGCCAAGTGGCTTCATGTCCGCCGATCGGATTCAGAGCATTACCGGCATGTACGTGCCGTTCTGGTTGTACGAGTTACATAACAAAATCGAAGTGCATGGTCGTGGCACCAAGGTCAGATCCTACACCCAGGGTGACTACCATTACACGGAAACACAGCATTTCGATATATACCGCCGGATTCGGCTGAATTACGTGAACCTGCCCATCGATGCATCGGAGAAAATGAAGGATGAACTGATGGATAAGCTGGAGCCTTTTCCATATAATCAGCTGAAATTGTTCAAGACCCCGTATCTGGCGGGGTACATTGCGGAAAAATACAGTTATACGGACGAGGAACTTTTCCCACGGGCCAAGGATAAAACAAGATCGTACATTGATTCTTATATTGCCTCAACCGTGTCCGGTTATAGCAGCGTGAGCTACACGGACAAACAGATTGATACCACGCTCAAAAATGCAGACTATGTGCTGCTCCCGGTATGGATGGTCAACTATGACTACAATCGGGCACAGTATACCTTTGCCATGAATGGTCAGACAGGGAAAGTGGTCGGCAAACCACCGATCAGCAAAGCCAAAGTGGCAGGATGGTTCGCAGGAGTCTCTGCGGTCTCGTTGTTGTCACTGAAGCTGGTTTCCTGGATGATGGGAGGTGGATTCTTATGAGGAAAAGAACCCCTCTGGCCGTGATGGCTACGCTCATTTTACTTATGATAACCCTTGTCGCTCCGTTGATTCCCATGTCATCGGCATCCGCAGCGGAGAGCAAAAATCTCATCTACGATGAGGCCAACCTGCTGAGTGAGCAGGAGATAAGTGAACTGAATCTACTTGCGAATCAGTATGGTGCCGAACGGCAGACGGACTTTGTTATCTATACCTCCAATAACGAGGAGCATAAAAGTGAAATACTGCTTACCGAAGACTTTTATGACGATCAGGGATTTGGTTACGATAAAACGCATGGAAACGCAGTTATTCTTACAATAGACATGTACAATCGGAAGATGTATCTGGCTGGTTTTTACAAAGGGGAAGAGTATATCGACAATGGCAGAGCCGATAAAATTACGGCCAAAATTGCCCCAGATGTATCGGACGGAAATTATAGATTGGCTTTTGAAAAATATCTGGAGCTCTCCTACGAATATATGGATCTTAAACCCGGGGTAAACCCGGATAATATCCTCTTTAATACGTGGTTTCAACTTGCTGTATCCGTGGCAATCGGAGGAATTGTAGTTGGTGTAATGACCCATCGTTCTGGCGGGCGAGTTACTGTAAATCGTGCAACGTATGAGGATTCCAGTAATTCCAGTGTAATTGATCGTCAGGATCGGTACATTCGTACAACGGTCACCAAACGCAAGATTGAGAAGAACAATAATAACGGTGGCGGAGGCGGCGGTGGAGGAACCACCCGAGGTGGCCATTCCCATAGTGGTAGCAGCCGATCGTTCTAGCATCACGGACACTCACAATAACTTAACGCAGGCATGATGACACACAATGCTTACTAATAGAAGGGATGGGAACGAGTATGGGATTTTTCAGAAATCAATTTTCGAATGTGGTGGAATGGGAAGAGTTCAGAGATGACATGATATTTTGGAAGTGGAGTAACCGGGAGATCAAAAAGGGGAGTAAACTCATTATCCGTTCCGGTCAGGACGCCATTTTCCTGAATAACGGTAAAGTGGAAGGCATTTTCGAGGACGAAGGATCATTTAATATCGATTCCGAGATCATTCCGTTTCTTTCTACATTAAAAGGATTCAAATTCGGATTCAACAGCGGCATGCGGGTCGAAGTCTTGTTTGTAAACACAAAAGAGTTCACCGTGCGCTGGGGCACACAAAGTCCGGTGTTGATTCCAACACCACAACTCCCGGGCGGGATGCCGATTCGGGCCAACGGTACATTTAATTTTAAAGTAAGTGACTATGTCACCCTGATTGATAAGATTGCAGGTATCAAGCAGAGTTATCTGGTGGAGGATGTCAAAATCCGAATCACTTCCGTGCTGGATCAGCTTCTAATGAAGTGGATTAGCCGCGAAGGTAAGGATATGTTTAACCTGCAGGCCAATGCATCGGATATTGCCAAAGGTATTCAGGAAGATCTGGATATGCAGATGATGGATATCGGCATTGGGATTACCGGTTTCCAGGTGATGAGCTTCAATTATCCAAAAGAGATTCAGGATATGATTACAAAGACCGCTTCGCATGAGATGATTGGTAATCTGCAAAAGTATCAGCAGGTCAGCATGACAGACGGCATCTCATCCGGTAAAGTACAGGGCGGCGGCGCGGCTTCGGATATGGCGGGCATGATGATGGGCATGAACATGGCCAATGAAATGATGAAAAACATGAACCAGAATCAAGGCCAAAACCAGAACAATAATTCCAATTCGTCTCAGAATCAGAATAGCGATCAGAAACCAGTGGGAAATAGCAACGGTGATTCAGGTAACTCTTCATCTACAGAAGGCAACAAGAAGCCAAACTTCTGCCCGAACTGTGGAGCCAAAAATGAAGGAGCCAACTTCTGTCCGAATTGTGGTCAAAAGCTGGGCTAATCAAATCAATACATGTAGGGCTAGGTTCGTAGTAAGTGAAATTACTGCGGAGCTAGCCCTTTTTTGTTTGGATTCATATATTTAATTTTGATAAAAGAGTTGACAACCGATCACAAATCATTTATCTTTAACTTAAGATATTTAATTTAAATATAAATAACAACCCAAACAAATATCTTTAATCCATTACATGAGGAGAGATCAAGATGATGATCCCAACATTGACCAGAATAAATGAACTTTCAAGAAAAGCTAAAGAGGGCGGATTGACGGAGATGGAAAAAGAGGAACAGGTTCGTCTTCGCCAGGAATATCTGCAAACTTTTCGCGGTTCGGTCAACGACATTCTGCTGAATGCAACCATCTATGATCCAAACGGCGATGACGTGACTCCTGATAAATTGAAACAAGAACAGGCCAATCAAAATAACAATTAAAATATAATTCGCTAGATCATATATCTTAATTTAAAGATAATACAAACTTACTATAAATCACTTACCAAACCAAGGAGGAATTAATCATGACTATTCAAACAGCAGGTATTCACCATATTACAGCTTTCGCAGGAGATCCACAGGCCAACGTAGATTTTTATGCCGGAGTTCTGGGACTTCGTCTGGTGAAAAAAACAATCAACTTCGATGCACCTGATGTATATCATCTGTATTTTGGCGATGAACACGGAAGCCCAGGTACCATCATTACCTTCTTCCCATCCGCTGGATCACCACGGGGCAAAATTGGTGGAGGTCAGGTCGGCATCACTTCCTATGTCATTCCTCCTGGGTCGATTGGCTTCTGGCAGAATCGGCTGGAACAGTATAACATTGAGGTAACCAAAACAAGTCGCTTCAATGAAGACCTGCTTCAATTCGAAGATGGCGAAGGCCTGCGGCTTGAGCTTGTTGAACGGGAAGAGGGAGCAACCAGCACTTGGGCGCACGAGGGCATTCCAACAGATAAAGCAATCAAAGGCTTCGGTGGTGCTGTCCTGTTCAGTGTTAATCCGCAAAGAACGATGGATGCTCTTGAGAAAATTATGGGATTTGTCAGAGTGAGTGAAAATGAAGATTATGCTCGTTTCCGGTCCAGCGGGGATATCGGTAATGTCGTAGATGTTCCAGTGACCCGTATGGCTCTGGGTATGGGTGGCGCAGGTACCGTGCACCATATTGCATGGCGCGCCAAAGACGATGAGGAGCATGCACAGTGGAGCGAAGCTGTACGTGATTACGGGTACCAACCGACTCCAGTGCGGGATCGTCAGTACTTTAACGCAATCTACTTCAGAGAAGCTGGCGGCATTCTGTTTGAAATTGCTACAGATCCTCCGGGCTTTGCCAAAGATGAACCTGCTGATTCGCTTGGACAAAAATTGATGCTGCCAGAGTGGTTTGAGAAATACCGCCCTCAAATTGAGAACAATCTGCAACCGATCGGGGTAAGAACACTCGTACCTGCTACAGTACAATGAAGTAAGGTAGATGGCGCTCAGAGCTTTTCCTCTGGGCGCGTCACCAGGTCAGCGGGTGTAACTGAGTGAGCAACAGGCGTCGTATTAAGAGAAAAACCTAAAGGAGCAACGAAGGATGATGGAGAAAAAGGTTACCTGGCTGGAGCTGTTTTACGATCTGCTCTTTGTAGCAGCGGTCGCCAAAGCGGGTCATGTCTTATTGCATGCCGAACACGGAGTAATTACGTTTGAGTATCTAATGAAGTTTGTGCTTATTTTTATCCCTGTTTGGTGGGCATGGGTCGGTCAGACCTTGTTTATTAACCGCTATGGTCAAGATATCCTGATCCATCGAATATTCCTCATCCTTCAGCTTCTGTCCGTTATGGTCATGACGGCGAGCCTTTCTACTCATTTTGACCAATACTACCTGTCCTTCTTCGTTGGATATATCGGTTCACGGGCATTTACGGCGATTCAGTATCTGACGGTTCACAAGTCGAAAAGCGAGCATCAGCAGCGAGCGGCCCGTTATTTGGGTATCTGTTTCCTCATTGGCATATTGATCTCATCGGGTTCTTTGTTCTTCGATTCCTGGTTACGCTACGTGATCTTGTATGCGGGGATTGCTGTGGACATCATACTTCCGTTGATCGGACGCAAAAATCTGGTGAAGGTACCGGTTCAGACCCATCACTTGTTGGAACGTTTCGCGCTCTTTACACTTATCCTGCTGGGTGAATCGGTGGTAAGCATTATCGCTGTGCTGCAAGCCGATCATTGGGATATGAAATCCATTCTGTTTGCCGCCTTTACGTCCATCTTTGTCATTGCGATATGGTGGCAATACTTCGACAACGTGGAGAAAAAAGTCAGCAAAGAGATTCAGACTGCCGGGCAAGCGATCATATACGGCCATCTGTTCATCTACATCTCCATGAGTATGATCGCTGCCTCAATTCAACTGTTATATCAGAATCAGTTAAACTATGTGTTCATGCTGGGGTTTGTATTTGGATCAGCGTTACTGTATTTCTTGTCGACATCACTTGTGTTCCATCGTTACAGACACGCACATCTACGACTCCGGCCACGTCATCTGGCAGTCATGGTGGGGTTACTGGTGGTATTTGTCTTTGTGGATCTGGTCTACCGGGTTCCTGCTTATGTGATCATGGGCGAAGACATGTTATTCTTCTTGGTGTATGCGAAACTTACGACTTAATATGAGTAATATAAAATCAAGAAAAGTCACGGACAACAGGTGTCCGTGGCTTTTTATTATGCCGCTAATCCTGGACATTTTTTAATAATATAAATAAAGCACAAATCTAATTTAATTTCTTCTATAGAATCTGTTAATATGAGACTAGGTACAAGTGAATCTACCAGATCATAGAATATCTTTTATATAAAATGAGTGTACGTTTTGTTATATAAATTGAACTAAACATTTACATGAAACGGAGAGGACAGAAAAAACCTGAAGAAGCGAAAGCGTTCGCCTTTATCCCCGGATTTTCCCCATATAAGGGGGATTCATAAAATCTGGGGATAACAGCGATCGGAAGGTTATTCTGTCATCGGAGTGTCCAGTGTAAATATTCTTTAGTTCAATTTATATAGTTCATTTTATATATAGCGATTCGTTGGTATGGGGATGACAATCAGGAGGGAAATCATTGAGCACACATCAAATCGGAGTTCCATTGGAAGGGTTTGCAGAGTTTAGTCGTACGGTTGCCGCTGAAGGAGCCGTTTTACTCAGAAATGAAGGCCAAGTGCTTCCACTTCGTGAAAACGAAAACGTTTCAGTTTTTGGACGGATTCAAGTCAATTATTATCGGAGCGGCACGGGTTCAGGCGGTAGTGTTCATGTGGCCTACACAACGAATCTATTGGATGGTCTGCGCAGCAAGAAGAATATAACGGTCAATGAAGAGCTAGCAGCTGTCTATGAGAAGTGGATTGAGGAAAATCCATTTGATGATGGCGGAAAAGTATGGGCGGCCGAGCCATGGAATCAGAAAGAAATGCCTTTGACGGATGAACTGGTTGCACAGGCTAGAAGCAAATCCAGCAAAGCCATTATTGTGATTGGACGTACAGCAGGAGAAGACCAGGATAATGCGGATGCGCCAGGAAGTTACCAACTGACAGAAGATGAGAAAGCGATGTTAAAGCAAGTTACTTCGCAATTTGAACACACAATCGTTGTGTTGAATGTCTCAAATATCATCGACATGAGCTGGTTAAACGAAACGTATCTACATCCGATCCAAGGCGTAATTTACTCCTGGCATGGCGGTATGGAGGGTGGTAATGCGATTGCCGATGTGCTGGCGGGGGACGTTACACCAAGCGGTAAACTGACAGATACGATTGCTTATTCCATTGAAGATTACCCTTCGACAAGCAACTACGGCAATGAGTTCAAGAACCTGTATCAGGAAGATATCTATGTAGGTTATCGTTATTTCGAAACGTTTCGACCTGAGCGCGTTCAGTTTGAATTCGGTTACGGCCTGTCTTATACGACGTTTTTGGCCCAGCACGAAGAAGCGAAATCAGTGTCCAAAGACGGTAAAACCTACATTGAAGTTCGTGTAAATGTGACCAACTCAGGCACAACATATGCGGGCAAAGAGGTTGTGCAAGTTTATTATGAGGCACCACAAGGCAAACTGGGACAACCGGTGAAGGCTTTGGTGGCTTTTGGAAAAACAGGATTGTTGCAGCCGGGTGAGTCAGAACTTCTGACGATCAGCTTCCCGATCCATGCCATGGCATCTTACGATGATGCAGGTGTTACGGGCCATGCTTCCGCATATGTTCTGGAAGAAGGCACATACAGACTGCATGTAGGAACCAGTGTGAAACAAGTGCAGCATATCAGCATTGATGGCCAGGATGGATATGTGATTGAATCCCTTCAATTGGTGGAGCAACTGCAAGAAGCGATGGCCCCAACTGAAGATTTTACACGGATGAAACCAGGTACGCGCAAGGAAGATGGATCTTATGAACTGACTTATGCAGAAGTACCGAAACGTAAGATATCCATGGCAAACCGGATCGAGCAGAATCTCCCGCAAACGCTGGAGCAGACAGGTAACCAGGGCCACAAGCTGAGTGACGTTAAGGCTGGCAAAGTGAGTCTGGAAACCTTCATCGCTCAACTGAGTGATCAGGATCTGGCAGCGATTGTCCGTGGCGAAGGCATGAGCAGTCCGCTCGTTACTTCGGGGACGGCATCTGCATTTGGTGGTGTCAGCGACAGCCTGTTTAACTACGGTATTCCGGTAGCATGTACGGCAGATGGCCCGTCCGGTATTCGTATGGATAGTGGCGAAAAGGCAACACAGGTATCCATTGGTACGTTGCTTGCGGCGACATGGAACAAGGATCTTATTGAAGAGTTGTATGTGATGGAAGGACAGGAATTGCTAAGAAATCAGGTGGATACCCTGCTCGGACCTGGACTCAATATCCGCCGGAGCCCGCTTAATGGCCGGAACTTTGAGTACTTCTCCGAAGATCCACTGATCTCGGGTGTATTTGCCGCAGCATGTACGAAAGGTATCATGAAGGGTGGTTCCAATGCCACACTGAAACACTTTGCCTGCAACAACCAGGAGAAGCACCGCAGTAAAGTAGATGCTGTTGTCTCCGAACGTGCACTGCGTGAAATTTACCTGAAAGGGTTCGAAATCGCTGTAAAAGAAGGCGGAGCAAACTCCATCATGACCTCCTACAACCCGGTTAACGGACACTGGGCGGCATCCAACTACGACCTGAACACCACGATTTTGCGTGGCGAATGGAATTTCGACGGAATCGTAATGACCGACTGGTGGGCGATTATGAACGATGTGACCGAAGGTGGCGAGGCTGATCGCAAATACACCAACTGGATGATTCGTGCGCAGAATGATCTCTACATGGTTGTACCGAACTACGGCGCAGAGATCAATGGCTGGGACGACAACACGATTGAATCCTTGGAAAATGGAACATTGACTCGCGGAGAGCTGCAACGCTCGGCGATTAATATCTGCAAGTTCATCATGAATGCACCGGTGTCCGGCAGAAAACATGAGATCGTGGAGAATGTCGCTTCGTTCCAAGCGAATGCCTCCCTATCTGCTGCACAAGCTCAGGATCTGGTTGAGAACGCACAGGTGAAACCTGCAGTAGCTGAACCCGTCTACATGAAAGTGAGCGAGGCCGGCCATTATCGGATTATCGTACAGATCATGTCCCCAGAGCCGGAACTCGCTCAAAGTGCATGTAACCTGCTCTTGAATGACCAGTTGGTAACCACCATTCAAACGAATGGTACGGAAGGTAAATGGATCAGACAGAAACTTGTCAAAGTAGACCTTGAAGCAGGACTGTATGAATTGAAACTGGACTTCACCAAACCAGGTCTCCAGATTGATTGGATCGAATTCAAGCAGGTGTAAAAGATAATCGGAAATATCAGGTGATAAGAGCAATCGAAAGGTTGTTCTGTCATCCAAAGCAGAATACGTTGGTATATGACAAAGGACACTGTACACGGGTGTCCTTTGTTGTAACACAGAATAGCTACTGTTATGATAGTGTTATGAGATTCGTAGTTCTGAACAATGGGGTCAGGGGTGTGTTGCGAGGAATGAGAAATTATAATTTTTTGAGTCCAATCCTGCTGGTTGTGGTGGCGCTGATTGTAAGAGGCCTGGTGACTAACCTGGGAGTTCTTTTCGGATTATCACAAGAAGTGGCGAGTAATATTGCCATGATAGCCATGATTATTGCTGCACTGATTATGTTTAATCGAATGACGAAGGCTCGGCGTAGAAAATAGAAAAAACTCGGATAACCAGAAGGTTATCCAATACAAAAAAAGACACCCTCCGGGTGTCTTTTTTTGTATTGACGTTCTGATCCTAACGTTTTAGACTATTGCTAATAAATAATAACATTATAAATAACAAAAATAACAAAACTTATCAAACAAAGTATATGATGTCCGTTGCGCTCTCTATTTGCTAGCCCATTCCGGTCCCCAAAGGAGAATCTAATCATGAAGATCATTACCGACAAATCATATATCGTTCAGGACGGCCAGCCTTTGCAGATTGCAATCTGGAAGCTGACCGTCGTCAAATAATGATGAAGAAGGGCCGCAGGAGCGCTGATGAAGCGTTTAGTCGGTCCTTTATGTCATGGATCAGGCCGTGTGCAGTTCGAGAGATGTGTATCGATACGGGTTAACGGTTTTGGAATAATCTACGATGAAGTGAAGGGAGCTACATTATGGAAAGACAGCCTGTATTGGAAGTCATCGCTGTAGATGCGGCAGATGCCAAAGCAGCTGAGGAGGGAGGGGCTGATCGGATTGAGCTGGTGTCTGCGATGTCTGAAGGAGGACTTACCCCCAGTTATGGCGTCATAGAGCATGTGGTATCCCAGGTATCCATTCCGGTGTATGTCATGATCCGTCCCCATAGCCGCTCGTTCCGCTATAGCGCAGATGACATCCACGCTATGACCCGGGATGTACGCGTGGCGAGGGAACTTGGAGCCGATGGCATCGTAATCGGCGCCCTCACCGGAGATAGTGAAGTGGACCTTTTACCCATGCAATTATGTATGGCCGAAGCTCAGGGTTTGGGCGTTACGTTTCATCGTGCAATTGATGTGAGCACAAGCTTGACTGAGGCGCTCAAGGCCATTAACACATTGGGCAACGTAGAGCGTGTACTTACATCGGGAGGGAAACAGACAGCGCCTGAAGCCATACTGGAACTGAAACAGCTTCAGCAATTGGGGCAAACCTTGAACATCGCTGTCATGGCAGGGTCGGGGGTCACCATAGAGGGAATTCAAACGATCGTGAGTCAGACGGGTATCACGGAAATCCATATGGGATCAGGCGTGAGGTACAAAGGCAGCTTTAATTATCCCATTGATCCACATTTGGTTGAAGAAGCCAAGCAGCAGTTATTGCTTGCATCACGGCCATTCATGGACAGTAGTGCACTGAGTAGTGGTCCAAGCAAGGGTGTTCCAATGATATAGGGATGCGCTAAATAAAAGGAGTGATACGCCATGAATCGTGAACTGCAACCAGCCGAATGGATTAAGTCCGCAGCACAGGTCAGCCCATCCGAACGCCAGCTGAGATGGCAGGAGATGGAGTTCTACGCGTTTATTCATTTTACGGTAAATACATTTACGGATCAGGAATGGGGCACTGGGGAGGAAGACCCGGCGATTTTCAATCCTTCTGAACTGAGCGCAACACAATGGGTGCAGGCGTGCAAGGCTGCGGGGATGAAGGGGCTGATTTTGACATGTAAGCATCATGATGGATTTTGTTTGTGGCCCAGTCAGTTTACACCGCATACGGTCGCGGCTAGTCCGTGGAGGAATGGTACGGGGGATTTGGTTCGGGAAGTTTCCGATGCCTGCCGTGAGGGCGGGTTGAAGTTTGGCGTGTACCTGTCTCCTTGGGATCGTCATGAAGCCACTTATGGAGATTCCGAGAGGTATAACGAGTTTTTTCTCCAACAGTTACGCGAGCTGCTTACGAATTATGGCGACATCTTCTGTGTATGGTTTGATGGTGCATGTGGGGAGGGTCCGAATGGCAAAAGGCAGGTCTATGACTGGGACGCCTATTATGCGCTTATTCGTGAACTTCAGCCTGAGGCTGTCATCTCAGTATGTGGCCCGGATGTTCGCTGGTGCGGCAATGAGGCGGGGCATACACGGGAATCGGAATGGAGCGTTGTGCCAGCGCATATGCAGGATAATGAGAAGATTCAGGAGCAATCACAACAGGTGGATGATGGTGAGTTTGCCACAAGGATCAATACGCAGGACAGTGATTTGGGAAGCCGAGAGGTCATTTGTTCCCAAGGTGAGCAACTGATCTGGTACCCTGCCGAGGTGAATACCTCGATTCGCCCAGGATGGTTCTATCATGCCAGTGAAGATGATCAGGTCAAAACATTGGAAGAATTGCTCACCGTCTATTACGGCGCAGTTGGGGGCAACGCCACCTTTTTACTCAATCTGCCACCGGATACGCGTGGTCTCATTCACGAAACGGATGTCGAGCGACTACAGGAATTGGGAGATTCGCTGCGAACCATTTTTCAGGGAAATTTCGCCTTGCAGGCGCTGGTAAAAGCATCGGAGACGATGGATGAACAACATGCCGTATCGGAAGTGCTCACGGAACGACGGGATACGTATTGGTGTCCTCACGAAGGAACGGAGCAGGCTTGGATCGAGCTGGATTTGCAGGGGGAACGATCGTTTGACCGGGTGGTGCTGATGGAACATATCCAGACAGGCCAACGGATTGAGCGTTTTACGCTGGAGTCGCAGAGGGCAGATGGTGGTTGGGAAGAGTTTTACAAGGGGACGGTGGTGGGGTATAAGCGAATTTGCTGTTTCCCACAGGTTACATCGAGAAAGATGCGTTTAAGCATTCATGAATCCAGATGGTGCCCTACGTTGTCCGGGTTAGGCATATATCTGAGCGAGCGGGGAGGGTTGTAATATGGCCGTGCTAACGTATAAAGGTTCACAATTTATGTATGATGGCGAGCCCATTCAGATTTTGTCGGGTGCCATTCATTATTTCAGAGTGGTCCCCGACTATTGGGAGGATCGGTTACTCAAGCTGAAAGCCTGCGGTTTCAATACGGTGGAAACGTATGTGCCGTGGAATGTTCATGAGCCCCAGCCGGGCCAGTATTGTTTTGAAGGCATGGCTGATCTGGAACGTTTTATTCGCATTGCGGGAGATGTGGGTCTGCATGTGATTGTTCGTCCAAGTCCTTATATATGTGCCGAGTGGGAGTTTGGCGGATTACCTGCCTGGCTGCTTGCCGATGATGAAATTCGTCTGCGGTGTAGTGATGCAAAATTTCTGGAGAATGTGGATCGTTATTATGATGTGCTTTTGCCCAAGTTGAAACCTCTTCTGAGCACCCATGGCGGGCCGATCATTGCAATGCAGATTGAAAATGAGTACGGCAGCTTCGGGAACGACGCGAGTTACCTGCAATATTTACGTGATGGCATGGTGGAGCGCGGTATGGATGTGTTGTTATTTACCTCGGACGGACCGACAGACCACATGCTGCAAGCAGGATCGGTACCGGGGCATCTGGCTACGGTCAATTTTGGATCAGGGACGCAGGGAGCGTTCGCCAAGTTGCGTGAATATCAGGCGGACGAACCTTTGATGTGCATGGAGTACTGGAACGGCTGGTTCGATCACTGGGGTGAGTCGCATCATATCCGAGAAGCCAAAGATGTGGCTGGTGTGTTTGAGGAGATGCTTCGAACAGGAGCTTCAGTCAACTTTTATATGTTCCACGGCGGAACGAACTTTGGATTTTATAACGGGGCGAACTGTCAGCAGAAGGATCAATACGAACCCACAATTACAAGTTACGACTATGATTCACTGCTCAGTGAATCCGGGGAGCCGACAGCGAAGTTCCATGCGGTGAGGGACCTTATTGCTCAGTATAGCGGCGAAGATCTGGGTGAGCTTGTGCTACCAAAATCGAAGGGGACTATCGCCTATGGGCGAGTGGAGTTGAACCAGCAGGCGCCATTACTGGCGCAGTTGGACCGGATATCAGCCCCGGTGCAGCGTACGAATCCGGAACCGATGGAGAAGCTGGGTCAGGATTATGGCTTTATTTGTTATCAAACCCGAATATCCGGGCCAAGGGAGCGACAGGAACTGGTGGTTCAGGAGGTTCGTGACCGTGCGCTTGTGTTTGTTGATGGGCAATTTCAGGGCGTGCTGGAACGGGGGAATACGGCATTATCGGTTTCCTTTGCAGTGCCGCCTGAGGGCGCAGATCTATTGATCCTTGTTGAAAATATGGGGCGAATCAACTATGGTCCGTACCTGAGAGATCCGAAGGGCATCACCGAAGGTGTGCGACATGGCTTTCAATTTTTATATGATTGGACGATTCATTGTCTGCCATTAACTGATCTGTCGGATTTGCAATTCAGTAATGTGATTAACGAAGCAATTAACGAAACAATTAATGAAGTACAGGGACCAGCATTTTATCGAGGAGAGTTTAATATCACGGATGTAAGAGATACTTTTCTGCGACTGGATAGCTGGGCCAAAGGGGTTGTATTTGTAAACGGATTCAATCTGGGGCGCTACTGGAATAAAGGACCGCAAAAAACGTTATATGTGCCTGCCCCGCTTCTTCGTGAAGGCGAGAATGAAATGATCGTACTCGAGCTTCATCAGACGGCTGATCTGGCCGTAACGTTTGTGGATACACCGGATTTGGGCTAGGAAAAGGAAAATAGTAGAGCCAAACGATTATTGGGAATTGTCGTGTCCGCCGGAAAAAGGTATACGTTGGGTATGGACATTGACTACATGAGAGGATGAGGAAAAGTGAAAGTTGGACTCAGCACCTACAGTCTGCAACAAGCATTGGATCGTAAAGAATTAACCGTGCCCGATGCCATTCGCTGGATTGCCGATCAGGGCGGGGAACATGTGGAGATTGTGCCGATGGGGTTCAGTCTGATCGATAATCTGGAGTTGATTGATGAGATTAAAGCTGTGGCAAAAGAGGTCGGGATCGACATTTCCAATTACGCCATCGGCGCAAACTTCGCTGTTCAGGAGGACGCCGAAGCGTTGGAGCAAGAGATCCAGAATGTGATGCGACATGTGGATGTGGCTGCTGCGCTCGGCGTGAAGCTGATGCGTCATGACGTGGCTTTCCGCCCTGCACCAGAGGGAACTGTAGCACAGTTCGAGATCGACCTAACGGTACTGGTGAAAGCCTGTCAGCGGATAGCCGATTATGCAGCGGATTTTGGAATCACAACAAGCGTTGAGAACCATGGGTACTATGTGCAGTCGAGTGAGCGAATTCAGCGTTTGTTACACGAAACGGCGCGGAGCAACTTCAAGACCACGCTGGATGTCGGCAATTTCCTCTGTGTGGACGAAGACCCGGTGAGTGCCGTGAAAAATAACATTCCGTACGCGTCGATCGTGCACGCCAAAGACTTCTACTGGAGACCTTCCTACCGGAACCCCGGTGAAGGCTGGTTCCAAACCTCGCATGGCAATTACCTGCGCGGTGCCATTGTGGGCCATGGCGATATCGACATGCCTGAGGTATTCCGTGTATTGAAAAAATCCGGGTATGACGGATATATCTCGGTTGAATTTGAAGGCATGGAGGATTGCAAAACCGCCTCACGCATTGCCATGGATAACGTCCGCCGCCTATGGGAAGAGGCATAGGGCTGAGTACTTGTTTTAAATGAAATATGACTTGTTACGTATGGCTCAGACAGAAAGTTAGTTCAGTCAGGAAAAGTAGTGGAGGGGGCGAAATCGATTCTGAAGAAACGAAGAGTTCGCCTTTATCAACGGATTTCCCCTTTGAAGAAGGGGATTAAAGAAATCTGGGGATAAGAGCGATCGGAAGAACGATTCGCAACCGGAACGTCTACCCGCTGGACGTTAATTAGTTTATTTATGGAGGAATCAGCACTATGTCCAAATTGAAAGTCGCCGTTATCGGTGCCGGATCCATATCGGATTGCCATTTGCAAGCCTACGCCAGTAACCCGGACGTTGAAATATACGCCATCTGTGACCTGAATGCAGTACGTGCCACTGAAGCCGCGAAGCAATATAATGCACCTCATGTGTTTACCGATTATAAAGAACTGCTCGCACTGCCCGAGATCCATTCCGTCAGCATCTGTACATGGAACGACTCTCATGCCGAGATTAGCATTGCTGCTCTGGACGCAGGCAAAAACGTGTTATGTGAGAAACCACTTTGCCAAACGGTAGAGGATGCCCTCGAAGTAGAGAAGGCCGTTCATCGCAGCGGAAAGCTGCTGCAAGTTGGTTTTGTTCGCCGCTATAGCGACAATGCACAGATTCTGAAGAAGTTTATCGACGAGGGTGAGCTGGGCGAGATCTATTATGCCAAAGCCTCCAGTCTGCGTCGTCTGGGCAATCCGGGTGGCTGGTTCTCGGATATCAACCGCTCTGGCGGCGGCCCGCTGATCGATATCGGGGTGCATGTGATCGACATATGCTGGTATCTGATGGGCAGACCGAAGGTGAAATCCGTCTCCGCTAACGTGTCTAACCGATTGGGGAACCGCTCGAACATTAACAATCTGTCGTTCTACAAAGCAGCGGACTATGATGCAGATCAGAACACCGTTGAGGATATGGCGAATGCCCTGATTCGTTTTGAGAACGGCGCGAGCCTGCTCGTGGACGTCAGCTTCACGCTACATGCCAAAGCGGATGAGACTTCGGTCAAACTATATGGCGACAAAGGCGGTGCCGAGTTGGAGCCGGAAATTTCGATCATCGGTGAGAAATTCAACACCATTTTGAACATGACCCCACAGGTAGATTTCAAATCATTCGACTTTATGGGATCGTTCCGCAATGAAATCAACCATTTTATCGATAGCACACAGGGCCGCAAAGAAACACTTAGCCCCGTTGAAGACGGCGTCGAAGTGATGAAAATGCTCTGTGCCATCTACGAATCGGCACGCCAGGGCCGCGAAATCACGCTGTAATTGGGGCCTTGCAATACGGAGATGCTCCAAGTTGATACTTTACTACTCCCGTGGCATTAAAAGTTATGAGCATTTCGCTCCTTTTCAATGAAAAGCTCCGCTCCGGGCGGGATTTGGAGTAGTCCTTCCCGCTCGCCGTTGGAGCAGAGTAGGAAGCGAGCGCTAACGAATCTGAGGCGTCTTATTCAAGGATTCGAAGCGCTAGCAGAAATCTAAGGAACCTGACACACGCTATATCAGAAAAAGCAGCAGTTTACAGCGTTTTTACCACCTAATTTCGGGAAATAACGTGTCTGATGTTCATTACAATTTAAAAAGAGGATCAAAAGGCTAAATAAGACGCCCTGTGTTCCTTAGAAACAACTTTACCCATTTGCCAGGATCAGCCGCTTGGATTTCAAGACGTTATAAACACACTGACATCCATCATCGTAAATCTTCCCTGAACTGAAGTTGAAGACACACCCTATAGAAGACTTACCGTTTACACCAATACAGAGAACACAAAACCAATCCAAAACAACGAATCGCACTCTCTCTGATCTTGTATTCCCTATAGAATCAAGGGAAATAAGGGGTCCATAGTGATTGGAGAGGGCACCGCACTCGAAATAACAGAGTTACTAAGCCCCTTAATAGTCACACTAAAAATGACAGGATTTGCGATGTCCTTCTTAGTTGAATTAAACGTTTACACGATAACGGAGAGGGCAGAAGAAATCTGAAGAAGCGAAGCGCTCGCCTTTATCCCCGGATTTCCCCTCTAGGGAAATAATCAAAAAATCTGGGGATAACAGCGATCGGAAGATTATTCTGACCGCGCAGTGGCCGAGTGTAAACCTATGTGTTCAGCGTTTGACATTGAAATCCAAAGGAGATGAAACAGAATGAGCGAAGCCAAAGAAACCGTACTGGAGCAGGAAGAGCAGATTGTCGAAGCCGGCGTGCACAATTTTAGCAAAGAGGATGAATGGATCAAACCGGAAGATCCGCTGCTGAATGAGCGGCTGGAGTGGTTCAAGGATCAGAAGCTGGGGTTGATGATGCACTGGGGACCGTATTCCCAGCTTGGCCTCGTGGAATCTTGGGCGCTTAGCGACGAAGATGGCGATTGGTCTCGCGATGACATCGACTGGACGGATGACATGGAAGACTTCAAGCGGGAATATTTTGATCTGAACAAAACCTTCAATCCGATTCGTTTCCAGCCTGAGGAATGGGCACAAATGGCGGCAGATAACGGGTTCAAATATTTCCTGTTCACCACCAAGCACCATGACGGTTTCTGTATGTGGGATACCAAGACGACGGATTACCGGATTACGGGCAAGGACACGCCTTTTCATACCCATAAGTATGCGGACATCTGTCGAGCATTATTTGATGCATTTCGGGCCAAAGGACTGGGCATCTCAGCGTATTTCTCCAAAGCGGACTGGCATACCCCGTATTACTGGGCACCGGGCATGGAGCGTGGACGTCATATGTGGCGCGGCCCGTCGTATGATCCCCATAAGTATCCCTGGCTGTGGGAGAAATTCGTGGAGTTCACACATGAGCAGATCATGGAGCTACTGACGAATTACGGGCGAATCGAATGTCTGTGGCTGGATGCTGGATGGGTGCGCGAAGGTCGCCATGGTCAGGATATCAGGCTGGGAGAAGTCGTGGAACGGGCGCGTCAGACCACACAACCTTGGCTTCTGTCCGCAGATCGCACCGTGGGTGGGCCGTATGAGAATATCGTTACCCCCGAGCAGACCATACCGGAACATCCGATGAACATTCCATGGGAGAGCTGTATTACCGTGGGGAACTCCTTTGCCTTCGGATTCGATGATCAGTATAAAACGGGAAGACAGCTGGCACATATTCTACTTGAAGTTGTGTCCAAGGGCGGTAACCTGGCGCTGAATGTAGGTCCACAACCCGATGGGCGTCTGCCAAAAGGGGCAATTCTAGGCATCAAGGGCCTCGGTGAATGGTTGGGTACTCATGGAGAAGGCATCTATGGAACCCGGATCTGCGGACCATATTTTACGAAAGATTGGGCTTTCACTCAGAAGGAAGAGATCAACACCGTATATGCCTTCCGTTTGTACCTAAACGAGAATGAGACCGTACAACCACAGTTAATCATTCCTTATCTTGAAAAGGTAGAGCGTATCGAACTCGTCGGTAGCGATGACGTACTTTCGTATCAGCAAACGGGAGACGGACTTCTTGTGGATCTGCCCCAATCCGCTGCAACGAGTGAAGCGCCCATCACACATACGTTCAGATTGATCACAAGCGCATAGAGGTTGTTCAAAAAGTCCCCAATTGATCACGAAGTAGTCCACGAAGTGAACTCGACATCGAATCTTGCGTTCACCTTCGGAGTCCGGTGCTCATGTAGGTTTGCCTACACTCCGCTCCTCCTCCTTCAGGTTCTCGCAACCTTCTCGGTGCTGAATCGTTAACTTTTTGAACTTGTATGTAAAGAATGCCATGTCAATTCCGGGGGAGATATAACCACCTCCGGGATTTTTTTATTCATACATAAGGGACACAATTCCCAATAGAAACGGCTCGCAATCGCTTGTCACACAAGGGTTTGTGGAATAAAGAGAAGTCGGAGAAAATTGCAAATTGATAAAAGTTTATCGGGCGATGTACTATCAAATCAAGAAAGCGCTACCTGATATGAATGTTTACATCATGTTTGTTAAACAAGGAACTAGGAACAGAAAAAAGGATGTTTAAGGGATGTAAATGTAATGTATTATTACACTTGAGGTGTAGAAGGAGTGACGCAAATGAGTCGAGCTACGGAAAGCATACCCGCCAAGATGGAACTCCAACAGAGGAAACATGTGGAGCCCAAGCGGCAGCATCCATTCATCAAAAGCCTCAAGAAACACTGGGAACTCTACCTGCTCGTGTTGCCCCCGGTATTGTATCTGTTGATCTTCAAGTACATTCCTATGGTGGGTGTCCAGATCGCCTTCAAGGACTTCAGTGTAGTCAAAGGAATCTGGGGAAGCCCGTGGGTCGGATTCAAACACTTTGAAGCCTTCTTCCAATCTCCAAACTTCTGGCTGTTAATCAAAAACACGATAGGCATCAGCTTTTATTCCTTAATTGCCGGTTTCCCCATTCCGATCCTTCTGGCGCTGGCGCTGAATGAGATTCGAACGGGTTACTTCAAAAAGACTGTGCAGATGGTCACTTACGCTCCGCATTTTATCTCAACGGTTGTTATGGTATCCATTATCATTCTGATGCTCTCCCCGCATGTCGGCGTGGTAGACAAGCTGTTCACACTGCTCGGCTTCCCGATGACGAACTTCATGGGTATTCCGGAATACTTCAAATCGATCTATGTCTGGTCAGGTGTGTGGCAGGGCATGGGATATTCATCAATTATATATATCGCAGCTCTTGCTGGTGTTGATCCATCTCTCTATGAAGCAGCAAAGATGGACGGCGCATCAAGGCTTCGGAAAATATGGCACATCGACCTCCCTTCGCTCGTTCCAGTCACCGTTATCATGCTGATTCTGAGTCTGGGCAGCATTATGGGCGTGGGCTTTGAGAAAATATACCTGATGCAGAATCCACTCAACACAAGCGCTTCGGAGGTCATCTCCACGTATGTGTACAAGGTAGGTCTGATCGGGGCAAATTTCAGCTTCTCCTCGGCAGTAGGGTTCTTCAACTCCATTATCAACCTGATCCTGCTGGTTATCGTCAACGGCATATCGCGCAAAGTATCCCAGAACAGCTTGTGGTAAAGGAGGAGCTTATCCATGTTCAACCTGATTAATCGTAACCGGATCAAGGACCCGCTTGGTGACCGCATTTTCATGACATTTAACTATATTTTTCTGTTCGCCATACTGCTAACAGTGTTTTATCCACTCTTGTATATCATCAGTTCTTCGTTCAGCTCTTCACGAGCCGTGACATCCGGTCAGGTGTGGCTGTTCCCGGTAGACTTTAACATCAAGGCGTACATCTCCATTTTCAAAAGCCAACAGCTTATGCTCGGTTTTTATAACACGATCATCTACACCGTGGTGGGCACGTTCATTAACGTGGTGCTGACCGTCATGCTGGCGTATCCTTTGTCACGAAAATCGTTCTATGGACGAGGTGCCATCATTATTTTCATGATGATCACGATGTTCTTTGATGGTGGTCTGATTCCCACCTACCTCTTGATGAAGGATTTGCACCTGCTCGATACACGTTGGGCGATGTGGCTGCCCGGGGCGCTCGCAGTATTCCAGGTCATCGTGGCAAGAACTTTCTTCCAATCTTCCATTCCGGAAGAACTCGGGGAGGCCGCGGAAATGGACGGTTGCCGGGATATCCGGTATCTGATCAGCGTAGTTCTTCCCTTATCAAAGCCCATTCTGGCGGTCATGACACTTATGTATGCCGTAGGTCACTGGAATGCGTACTTTGATGCATTGATCTACCTGCGTTCCGAGAAATTGTTCCCTCTACAATACGTGCTTCGCAATCTGCTTATCCTGAACGCGGCTGATCCGGCGATGCTCGCCAATACCAGCCAACAGATGCGGGACCAAGGGTTCGAGCAGGTGTTGAAATATGCACTGATCGTTGTCGCGAGTATTCCAATTCTGATCATGTATCCATTTGTACAGAAGCATTTTGTTAAAGGGGTCATGGTGGGTTCCCTCAAAGGTTAATCCTTGTGAATTAAGCCCGGTTGCCTCTTGAAAGGAGGTGGAAGGAACACGCCGGTTTCCGGGGTCGATTTTATATACGTGCAGTACAAGTCAATAATTTGCCGTTATGAACAAAAAGGAGGAGTCAGATTGAGAAAATCTTGGATTTCGATGTTGTTTCTGGTCTTTGCTTCGATGGCTTTGTTGTCCGCATGCAGTTCATCCGAGGAATCGGGTGGAAGTAGCGACGGTAGCGGGGAGAGCGGCGGTCCTGTAACCATGACCCTCTTTGCTCCGCAAGGCAAAGCGTCCATGGAAGAGAATGAATTCACCCAATTTATCGAAGACAAGTTCGACGTTACCCTGAAATGGGATCTGGCCCCAACGGACGCTTTGCAGGATCGCAGACAATTGCTGCTAGCCAGTGGTGATTATCCGGAAGTCTTTCTTCACGGCAAGTTCACCACCTCAGATCTTCAAACCTATGGAAAACAGGGCGTGTTCCTTCCGCTACAGGATCTGATTAAGGAGTATGGTCCGAACCTGACCAAGATTATGGAAGAGAAGCCATACTTCAAAGAAGCCATCACGGCACCGGATGGCAATATCTATGCTTTGCCAATCTTCAATGAATGTTACCACTGCACGTATGCACAGAAATACTGGATCAACACGGAGTGGCTCGATAATCTGGGTCTGAAAATGCCAACCACAACTGATGAACTGTATACCGTTCTAAAGGCGTTTAAGACACAAGATCCAAACGGTAACGGGAAAGCGGACGAGATTCCACTCACGGGCGCACCGAACAAGTATGTATGGAATGGCAACATTGATGCCTACCTGATGAATAGCTTTATATACAATGATAACGACAAATACCTGATCGTGAACGATGGCAAGGTGAGTTTTGCCGCCAATCAGGAAGGCTGGAAGAAAGGGCTGGAGTACATGAACAAGCTGTATGCAGATGGCCTGATTGATCCGGCTTCCTTCACGCAAAACGATCAGGCGATTGGACAGCTGGGGAACAAGGAAGGCGATGAAGTGGTCGGTTCCATTACAACGGCGCTGGTCAGTTATCTCGTGAATACTTATGACAAAGACATCACCCGTCACCAGCACTGGGAGATCGTTCCTCCATTGAAAGGACCAGATGGAGTGCAGACGACAGGCGCCACGCAGAGCGTAGGTGAGTTTGAGTTTGCCATCACGAACAAAGCGACAGAAGCACAGCAGATTGCCGCCATCAAAATCGTAGACTACATGTTCAGTGAAGAAGGTGCGCTGTACGCGGAGTACGGACCAACTGAAGGCAAGGGCTGGAAGAAGGCAGATGCCGATGAGAAAAACATCAATGGCGAGCCTGCCAAATACAGCTACTACAACCTGCCTGAGCGTGATCCAAACGTTGTTGTGAACGAGAGTTGGTCACAGATCGGAGCACATGACTTGTCCAACACATTCCGTAATCTGTTTGCGGAAGGACAGAATCCTTTAGAAGCAGAGGGTTATGGTACACGTCTGGCTCAAGCTACTAATGTGTATGAACCTTATGCACCCAAAGAAGTATACCCTGCGAACGTATTTATTCGTCCAGAGGATACGGAATCAGCTGCACAACTGACTACGGCCATCAAGGATTATGTGCAGACGAATATGGCACAGTTCATTATTGGCAGCAAGAGCATTGATAAGGAATGGGATTCGTATGTCAAAGGCTTTGATGGTCTCGGACTAAGTAATTACCTTGAGATCTACCAGCGTGCCATTGAGAAGAATCAATAATTGAAGGATTCAATATAGAGGCTGTCCCGTCTGTCACCCGTGACCGGGACGGTCTTCTCCTATGACAACCCCACGTCATCCGATATAATGTACTGAATATTTATGGAAAATTAGCGATCAGCACAGATGTTTGTTTGTCGTCATTCAGCATGAACAGTAACGGTGGGGGGATCTCGGAGATGAACAACAATTGGTTTAGGCGTTTGCTGTTATCGTATCTGCCTGTTTTCTTTATTGTGACGACCATTCTATTCTTTATTTTCTTTCAAGTATTCAATGAACAGAACCGTAGAGAAGCGCTCAAGGCCAATGAATTTTTGGCCTCACAGGTTACGCAATATCTGGACAACTCCCTGCGTTCCATCGACTTCAAGGTACTGCGTGAGATTTTGACCAACCCTAACTTGAAGAATTATTTCTCGGTATCTGGCAGCGATGATGTGTATGCCGGCATTCAGGCGGTCCAGGTGGTTGATGAATTGAAAATAGAGTATCCGCTGATTGATTCAATTTATCTCGTTCGATACGGGGATGGCACGGTCTTCAGTAACGGGAAGGCTGTTCCGATTGAAGAGTTCCCGGATGCAGACTTTATTGCAGATAGCCGGTCAAGGGATGAACAGAAGTGGGCAGGGGCACGAGCGTTCCGAGCTTTTCCTTCACAAGCGACGGAGCAGGTGATTACGATTGTGCGAAGTGTAGGAAACGGCAAAGGACTTGTGGTGACAAACGTGGACCTAAGTACCCTGAGGAAATCCATTATGCAGATGTATGATCCGGAATTTACGTTTGTGAACATCTTCAACCGTTCGGGCGGCAATCTGTGGGATAGCAGCATGCCAGGAGGGGTTGCAGCTTCTACTAAAACCACGTCGGGAGAAGTCTTCTCCGAATTTACGTCGAGTTATAGCGGTTGGAAGGTGCAGACAGGTCTCAACAATGGAAAAATCGTCAAATGGACGCTGCAATTTTATAATATCTGGTTTGCCTTTGCTGTAGTGGTTGTGTTGATTGGTGTGGTGTGGGTGATCTATGTTACCCGCAGAAACTACAAGCCGATTCAGCAGATTGTCACGTTAATTCAGACCGTCTCTTCGCAGAAGCAATCGGGGCTGGGCTATGGCAAGGAGAATGAGTTTCGATTCATCCATACAACGCTGGAACGCATGATTGATCAGACGAGGCAATATCAGGAGGAGCACGAAGAGAATCTGATTTTGCAGAAAAAAATGTTCTTTCAGGAGTTGCTGGAGGGCACACGAGACTTTACGAGCACGGAGCTGACAGCGGAGATGAAGAAGTTCAAACTGCCTGAGCTGGAGCATCATTGGGCCGTCATGGTAGTTGAAATGGATCGGTATGATGCATTTGTGACGGAGTATCATGATCAGGACCAATCCCTCTTGAAATTTGTGTTATCCAGTATCCTGCAGGAGAGTGCACGTCATGAAGGAACGGAAGTATGGGCTGAATGGATCTCCGATCAGCGTCTGTACGCCATCCTCTGGATTCCGGAAATGGAACAGGCCGAGGAGACTGAGCATCGATTGCTTGCTGGTTATCTGGACAGAATCGATCAGTATCTGAACTTCACCGTGACCATTGGTGTTGGTCGGGTTGCTGTTGATATTCGAGGGCTGAGAGCTTCGTTGAAAGAAGCTGTGCACGCGCTGGAGTACAAGGCTGTACTGGGGATAAACCGTATCATTCCGTGTAGTGATGTGCCGAATTCGACCAATGATGTGTATGAGTTTCTGAAAACCATCTCGCTGCTGGTACAGGCGATGCGCTTGTCGGACGATGTCTGGGAAAAGCATTTTGAGAGACTGTTTGAACAAATCAGTGAGTCCGTTCTGTCCCGTCAGGAGATTATGAATACGATCCAATTGTTATTTCAACATTACAATCGGGAATTTGCCGAACTTCCACGGGAGTACCAGGATTCGTGGGCCGCTATATTCACCCCGCTTCTCCCAAGGCTTGAGGGCTGGGAGACGTTAGACGATTTGCGCGAGTTGTGCTGGGAAGGGTTCAGGGAACTGGCGTTGCAGATGCAGACGCTGCATTGTTCCCGAAAACACAGATCACATATTCTGGAGATTCGAAAATACATCGAAGAGCATTACAACAATCCTGATCTGTCACTAAACTACCTTAGTGATCTATTCGATATTAATCCGAAGTATCTGAGCAAGCTTTTCAAGGATGAGATTGGGGAGAAGTTTGTGGATCTGCTCATTAGTCATCGCATCGAAAAAGCCAAATTGCTCATGCAGGAGACGGATAAAGCCATTCAGGAGATCAGTGAAGAAGTAGGATATACCAACTATAATTCCTTCAATCGGGCTTTCAAGAACGTGGTAGGTGTAGCGCCAAGTGACTACCGGAAAGCTATGTGATGCAAGTGCACGAGCCTACCTAATTCCGAACGCATAAGGAGAATGTGCATATGGACTATAAAGATGCTTCGCTTCCCATTCAGGAACGGGTTCAGGATCTGATCGGACGGATGACAACGGCGGAGAAGATTGGACAACTCATCCAGCCGATGGGATGGAAGACGTATGTGAAGGCAGCAGATGGTACAGTACGGGTGACGGAAGAGTTCAAAGCGGACATGGAACAGGGGGGTGTTGGTTCTCTGTATGGTGTGCTTCGGGCCGATCCATGGACTGAAGTGACGTTGGAAACGGGGCTTACTCCACGGCAGGGAGCCGTTGCAACAAATGTCATTCAGCAGTATGCCATGGAGCACTCCCGGCTGGGCATTCCCATTTTGTTTGGGGAAGAGTGTTCCCACGGGCATATGGCAATTGGAGCGACTGTATTTCCGGTACCGTTAATGGTGGGCAGCACATGGAATATGGAGTTATACCGCAAGATGTGTGAAGCCATCGCTGTGGAGACCCGGAGTCAGGGGGGAGCGGCAACGTATTCCCCGGTGCTGGATGTCGTGCGTGACCCGAGATGGGGACGGACGGAGGAATGTTTTGCCGAAGATCCATACTTGATTGGTGAATTTGCAGTAGAAGCCATGAAGGGACTACAGGGTGACCGCCTCGATTCCAACCAGACAATTGTGGCGACACTTAAGCATTTTGCGGCTTATGGCAGCTCAGAGGGTGGACGTAATGCTGCTCCAGTTCATATGGGATTACGTGAATTGCATGAAATAGATCTGTTGCCGTTCAAAAAAGCAGTAGAAGCCGGGGCTTGCTCCGTGATGACCGCGTATAACGAGATTGATGGCGTACCTTGCACGTCAAGTACGTATCTGCTGAATGACCTGCTGCGTGAGCAGTGGGGTTTTGATGGGTTTGTGATTACTGATTTTGGCGCCATTCAGATGTTAGTCCATGGACATAACACCGCTGAGAACGGGGAGCAGGCCGTGGCACAGTCCCTTCAGGCAGGTGTGGACATGGAGATGTCCGGGTACATGTATCGCAAACATCTCGGTCAGGCGCTTGAGCAGGGATTGATCGAAGAGAAGGATCTGGACTTGGCTGTGCGGCGGGTGTTGGAGATGAAATTCAGACTTGGGCTATTTGAAAAGCCTTTCGTAGATCCAGAGTTTGCCGAACAAGTCATCGGATGTGAAGACCATATTCAGCTGGCGAGGGAAGTTGCACAAGAGGGGATTGTTTTACTGAAAAATGAGGAAAATACTCTTCCGCTTGCCAAAACAGGTACAAAGCTAGCTGTCATTGGTCCGAACGCGAACCATATCTATAACCAGCTTGGAGACTATACCTCGCCACAGCCGAGAGAACAGATCGTCACCGTACTGGATGGCATTACGCGCAAGCTTGGCGCGGATTCGGGTCAGGTGTTGTACGCACCGGGTTGCCGGATTAAAGGCGATTCCAAAGAGGGCTTTGCGCAAGCGCTCGCCTGTGCGGAACAGGCCGATGTCATCGTGATGGTGATGGGCGGTTCCAGCGCCCGCGATTTTGGTGAAGGCACGATCGACTTGCGGACAGGAGCGTCTGTGGTAACCGATGACCCATGGAATGATATGGAGTGCGGCGAAGGCATTGACCGGGCTTCCCTGAATCTCATGGGTGTTCAATTGGAGCTGGTGCAGGAGGTACATAAGCTGGGGAAACCCGTTATCGTTGTGTATATTAACGGCCGTCCCATTGCTGAACCTTGGATTGATGAGCATGTCCATGCCATTGTGGAAGCGTGGTACCCCGGACAGGAAGGTGGTAACGCGATTGCGGATATTCTGTTTGGCGATGTGAATCCATCGGGTCGTCTTACCGTCTCCATTCCCAAGCATGTTGGGCAACTTCCGGTCTATTATCATGCCAAACGCACTCGTGGCAAACGGTATCTGGAGATGGATCTGGCGCCGCAGTATCCGTTTGGATATGGACTGAGCTACACCGAATTCAAATACGAGAATGTAAGAGTAATGCCAGAAATCATCGGCCCGGACGATGAAGCTCAGGTGATGGTTGAAGTCACGAATACCGGAGCGGTTGCGGGAAGTGAGGTTGTGCAGTTGTATATCACGGATGTATCAGCTTCGGTCACGCGAGCTGAAATGTCACTGAAAGGTTTTCGTAAAATCCATCTGGAGCCAGGACAGACTCAGACCGTTACATTCCCTGTGCAAAAAGAACACCTCGCACTGATCGACTCACGTCTCCAATCTGTCGTAGAACCGGGTGAATTCAGGCTCATGGTTGGCCGCAATTCGGCTGACTGGACCGCTTGCAGTCTGCAGATCCAGAAGGTGGGGGTGGAGGTATGATTCGAATTCAGCGATTCATCGAAGATCTGAAGCACCGACAATGGCTGGATACGATCGAGCTTCCAGCGTGGGAGATGCAGAGGGCCAGATACATTCGGCCAGGGGAATACGAGTACGAACAGGCAGAAGTAAATGAAGATGAGCAGGCAGACAAGGCTATGCAAAGATTGAATCCGCTGAACAGCGTACATGGAACGACGTATTTTCTGAGCAAACGTGTGGAGATTCCGGCGGAATGGCAGGATCAAGCCGTTGGGCTGATCTTCGAGGCCGGAGGAGAAGGGCTGCTTAAGGTGAATGACATGCCTTATCATGGACTAGACCGGAACCACGGGTTCGTACCCCTACCGAGAAGTCGGGTAGGGGATACGCCGCAGTTGGAGATTGAACTCTACGATCCGATTCCAGAGCCGCATGATCCACTCAACCGACAAGCTGTCATTCAGCCGCCTATTCAGGGCATTCGGGCAGCATTGGTGCATGTTAATCAGCCACTGCAGAGCCTGATGTACAGCGTTACGGTACTCGCCGAGTCGCTCCGGGCATATAACGAGAAGGAGCCCAAGCGGATGGCACTTGTTCAGGCTATTCATCAGGTGATGGATAACATGTACAATGACCCGGAACGCTGGAGTGATACAGCCTGGATACAGAACTTCGAATATGCATTAGCACAGTCGGTACAGCAGGAAGACCCGGAGGAATATCGAAGTGGCTTCATGCACCTGGTTGGACAATCCCACATTGATATAGCCTGGCTGTGGCCTGTACGTGAGACGGTTCGCAAGTCCAGTCGCACATTTTCGACCATGTGCACCTTGATGGATACGTACCCGGATTTTGTGTATTCCCAGAGCCAACCGCAGTTGTATGCCTTCGTAAAGGATCATTACCCGGAGTTGTACGAGCGAGTTAAAGCCCGTATTGCTGAAGGCCGCTGGGAGCTGGTCGGAGGCATGTGGGTCGAGCCGGATCTGAATATTCCGAGTGGCGAGTCGTTAGTTCGGCAGATTCTGTATGGACAGAATTTCTACCAGGCGGAGTTTGGCAAACGCTCCAACATCGAGTGGCTGCCGGATACCTTTGGCTACTGCGCTTCCTTACCGCAGATGCTGAAACTCGCGGGTATTCCTTATTTTATGACCACCAAGCTGAATTGGAATGATACCAATGCGTTTCCGTATGACCTCTTCGACTGGGTAGGCATTGATGGTACTTCGGTACTTGCGTATCTGAACCATGGGGTGAATGAGCATACGCGTCCCAAAGATGTGGATGAACATTGGCAATCATTTAAACAAAAGGATGTTCACCCTGAGCAAATGTTGCTTTACGGACATGGCGATGGTGGTGGCGGCGTGACGAATGAGATGGTGGAGTTTGCGGAGCGATCCCACTTGATGGTGGGGCAGCCAATCAGTAAATTCAGCACAGCAGGCGCTTTTTTTGAAGACATATCATTAAATAATCCGACGTTGCCGAAATGGCACGGGGACTTGTATCTGGAACTGCATCGCGGAACGTATACAACTCATGCGAGGAACAAACGTAGCAACCGTAAGGCAGAGGTATTGTACCGGGAAGCGGAAATCTGGGGGCAATTTGCCGGGGCTTACGGCGCGCACACGAAGAATGATCTGGATGAAGGCTGGAAGTTGATTATGCTCAACCAATTCCATGACATTATTCCGGGAACGTCGATTCCAGAAGTTTACGTAACGTCCACCGAGGAGTACACGAAAGTATTTGCACTGGGTACATCCGCACTGCGGGAAACGCTGGATACCCTTGCGGAGAACATTGCAACAGATGAAGTCGATGGTCTCCCCTATATTATATTCAACAGCCTTGGCTGGGAACGTGGAGAGAATATCACCATTACAGGGGATGCCCACCTCGCCGGGATGGCAGCATTTGATCGTCAAGGAAACCGTCTGGCCTGTGATCTTGAAGAAAAGGAAGACAAGTATACGCTACTCGTGCATGTTCCATCGATTCCTGCTTTTGGGTATACAACCATATGGCTGCGCGAAGCATCGGATGTTATCCTTCCAGTAAGGGAAGAAAAATCCTTCCCTTCCACGTGGGAAACTGAATTTTACACGCTTGAGTTTAATGACTTGGGAGAGATCACTCGATGGTATGACAAAACGGTAGGACGTGACTGGCTGAAGCCTGGTGATCGGGCGAATGAGTGGCAGTTTTTCCACGACAAACCGACGTACTGGGATGCATGGGATATCGATCCACGATTTGAATCCCAGCGAGCTGGTGCGGTGCAGTTGATCTCCAGAGAGATTGTACAGCGCGGGGCTACGCGAGATGTACTACGCTTTGTCTGGAAGTTGAATCAATCGGAGATCAGTCAGGATATCATTTTGCATCGTTACCAGCGGCGTGTTGATTTCCGTACAAAAGTGAACTGGAATGAGAGCCATAAACTGCTCAAGGTGGCCTTTCCGGTGGATCTGGTGGCAGCCAAAGCAGCCTATGAGATTCCGTTTGGAGCGTTGGAGCGTCCAACTCATAACAACACCAGTTGGGAGCAGGCGCAGTTCGAGGTCTGCGGGCATCGTTGGGCGGACATCTCGGAGGGCAACAGCGGTGTGAGTTTGATGAATGATTGCAAGTACGGGTACGACATCAAGGATCGGACGATCCGCCTGTCCCTGCTTCGTGCCCCGAAATGGCCGGATGAACATGCCGATCAGGGCGATCATGAATTCACGTATTCGATCCTGCCCCACCAAGGCGATTGGCGACAAGCTGCCGTCGTTCGCCGGGCGATGGAGCTGAATCATCCGGTGGAAGTTGTAACAGCGAGTCATTCTTCGGGTCAATTGCCAGCCGAACACGCTTGGGTTCAGTTCCACAGTGAACATGTTATTCTGGATGCAATCAAGCCCGCGGAAGACGGTTCGGGAACAGTACTACGTTTCTACGAATCATCCGGAGGTCGGGAAACGGTGCAGGTTCAGTGGACTGAAAAGGAAATCAAAGCGTCCATCATTAATCTGCTGGAGGATGAGATCCATCCGTTGGTTTGTCCGAACGGAGCATTCGAACTGACATTCAAACCGTATGAGATTAAGTCAGTGAAGCTTGTTCCAATGAATCCAAATACGTAATCTTCAGGAGGTATGACATGAAATTAACGAATAAGATCGGTGTCATCGTGGATAGTTTTGGCGTAGGTGTACGGGAAGGGTTGAACAAAGCCAAAGACGTGGGTGCAGAAGGTGTGCAGATCTACGCCGTCAAGGGAGAGATGGACCCTGAAAATTTGTCACCTGCGGCGCGCAAAGAGTTAAAGAGTTACATCGATTCTCTGGGTCTCGACATTTCAGCATTGGTCGGTGACCTGGGCGGACATGGGTTTCAGGTCAAGGAAGATAATCCGTGGAAAGTAGAGAAGTCGAAGCGGATCGTGGATCTGGCCCTCGATCTGGGCACCAACATCGTCACAACACATATCGGCATTGTTCCACATGACCCTTCATCGGAAGTTTATGCTACGCTGCATGCTGCTTGTGAGGAACTGGGCCAATACGCCAAAAGTGTTGGCGCATACTTTGCCATTGAGACAGGACCGGAAACGGCTGCTGACTTGAAAGGATTCCTGGATACGTTATCGACCAACGGAGTATCGGTGAATTTTGACCCGGCGAATATGGTGATGGTGACCGGAGATGATCCGGCGAGGGGCGTTCATCTGCTCAAGGATTACATCGTACATACTCATGTTAAGGATGGTGTGCGGCTGAAGGAAGTTGACCCACGAGACGTATACGGAGCGGTCGGTTATGCCCCTATGGATCACGATAAGATTGCCGAGATGGTCTCTTCCGGGACTTTCTTCCGTGAGGTGCCGCTGGGCGAAGGTGGCGTTGATTTTGACGGATACTTTGCAGCGCTTCAGGAGGTTGGTTACACCGGTTATCTGACGATTGAACGCGAGGTTGGTCATCAGCCGGAGGAGGATATTCGCAAGGCGGTTCGATTTATCCAACAATATCGATAGGGAGCTGAGCAGATGAAAGTGGGCCTGAGCACGTATAGTTTGTTGAACGATTTGAATTCCGGTGAGATGACGGTGCTGGATGTGATCGACTGGATTGCGGCGAACGGCGGCGAGCATATGGAAATGGTTCCTTACGGTTACACTGTTGAGGATAATCACGATCTGGCGGATGCGATTCGGGAACGGGCAGCGTCTAAGGGTATTGAACTGTCCAACTACTCGTTGCCAGCGAACTTCGTGCAGGAGACGGAAGAGGCGTTTGAAGAGGAGATGGCTCGGGTCAAAAGACATGTGGATGTCGTACACCGGATGGGTGTAAAACATCTGCGTCATGACGTCACGGCGTTTAGCCTGCCAAAGGAGAAGATGACCATTGCCTGGTTCGAGCAAAATCTGCCGCTGATGATGCGGGGAAGCCAGATCATTGCGGACTATGCCGCGCAGTTTGGCATCACGACAACCATTGAAAATCACGGTTTCAGCGTGCAGGCGAGTGATCGGGTGCAGCGTGTTCTGCATGCTGTAGATCGTCCGAACTTCAAAACAACACTCGATATTGGAAACTTCATGTGTGTGGATGAGAATCCGATCATTGGTGTCATGAAAAATCTGCCGTACGCTTCTCTGGTCCACTTCAAAGATTTTTACTTCCGTCCTTATGATGAGCATCCAGGTGAGGGTGAATGGTTTACGACGGCCAACGGTAACTTCCTGCGTGGGGCCATCGTTGGACAAGGTGACATTCCAATTCGTAAAATTGTAAAGCTGATCAAAGACTCCGGCTATGATGGCAATATTACAGTGGAGTTTGAAGGCATGGAGGAATGTAAATCCGCATCCAAAATCGCCATGGACAACCTGCGCCGCTTCTGGGAAGAGGCGTAACGAAGCATGATGAAACATAATAAGGGAATGGATCAAGGGCCACTTTTCGAAGTGGCTCTTATTGTTGATCATCAGGATTCTGGACTGTCCATCGGTCCAGGATCATTTCGATGTAACGCATGGTATCCGTTGTCATACCATATACACGAGCTGACTGATCATCCTCTGGGGTGATATAATCCCAATATTTTTCTGCCAATTCTGCATTTCCTTGAAAAGCCCTTTCAGCATAATCAGAGATTCGGATGGCCAGTAACCGTGAGGCTTCGGAATCCGGAGGTTCCATTTTGCATGTATGAACATCTTTAAGAATATCGGCCCATTCCATGGATATTGAATCGTTCTGATTATTCAGAGGTAACGATTCCATTTCTTCAGGTGTAAAAACATCTTGACGGAACTTGCCCGGAGGTTGATCCAGTTCACGGATGAAACCCAGCATCTCATCCAGACTGATTTTACCGGAGGCTCTGATGGCATATATAGTTGAAAAAAGAAGATGCTCGACCTTGCTTAATCTCTCCTGCTGTTCCTTAACGACGGCCAGTTGTTGTTCCAACGTATTATTCCATAAAGTGAGATTACTTTCTGGTTCAGAGCGAGTAGCATCCTGATCGAGGAATTCTCCAATCTCATTCAATTTAAAATGCATTTTCTTCAGAATGGTAATCTGCTGAAGCCGTAAAATATCCTTTTCACCATATAAGCGATACTGATTGTTCTCATTACGGGCCGGTCGCAGTAAACCCAGCTTCTCATAATAATGCAGTGTTCGGATGGATACTCCGGTATGTTTGGATAGTTGTCCAACGGTATACAACAGGCAGATCCCTCCCTCATGATTTATGTATCCTCCACCAGCGCCATGCATTGAGCACCGTCAGAATGATCCCACCGACGAAGATTATCATCATATACAAAATAAATATTTCGGCCAACCCGTTATCTTGCGCGGTATAGCTTAACAATGCCGGTCTATCACCTGGCATAACAACGAATCTGGCTACCTCCAGGTAAGCGACATGAAATCCGATGGAGGCCCATAGAGAACCGGTCAAACTGCGCAGAAGCTGTAACGTAATTCCATAGGTCAAGAGCAGGATCATATAATCCAAGGTTATCCGGTTTCCGGCATCCATACCGACGAGTTCTTGCAATAGGCTGACACTCATCGGAACCAGCAGAAAGAGTATGATTTGAGTTACATAAGCGAAAAACACAGGAAGTCGCAGTCTGGAGCGTAATCCATCATAGACCATGCCTCGCATGGATAGTTCCTCTGGCAAAGCTTCATACAAGAAAGCAATACAACTATTAAGTACGACAGCAAGCAAGAACTCGGCTGAGAAGTGCCACTCCGTAATCGTAATCCAGTTGTTCATACTAGCTATCGCTAACCCGATGAAGGCCAGAGAAGTGGCAAATAATGCGCCAAAGAGCAAGTGAATTATGCTTTTTCCTGTCAGAGGAAGAAGAACGGACTTCATATGGAAGTGTCTTCGAATGACGAATAGTACGGGCAAGACGATACTAATAATGACAACAGCTTGGGTGAGATGAACCATCCAATCAGCAGCACCAATAGTGCTGACAAACTCCCCTGCGAGTGTAGCAAAAAACAGACCCAATGTCATCGTTAACCAACTCATTCCAATAATAGCTATTCCACTACTGCGTCGTTTCTTGGTTACATGTTCAGGTGACATACTCATGCTAATCCCCTCCTGAAGCCAGTATAAACCCTCGAGTTAACGTCAGGGTCAAGCAGGAAATATGCCTATCAGAATATGGTTCTGCGCAAGGATTAAGTTACGAGCAGCACAAGTGTGGTATACTGGATATATTCAGCCTGATAATAACTGGCTATGGATAGGAGATGTCACTGATCTATGCAGGTATTCGAGGACTGGAATCAGAAAGTAAAGAGGACGTTTAATGCTACGAACCCCGAGGTAGTGTTGACGGTATCGGAAGCTGGAAGTTTGCTTGGTTTGACCAAAGACCAGATGAAACTGTACGTGGACAAGAACAAACTAACGAAGGTCCCGATCATGAGAAGTGTTCACCGATACCTCTTATTGAAAAGTGAAATAGATAACATCGTTCAAGCTCGATAACTTCATAGGATTGAACACAACCATTTTACCGATAGGATTCGGGAGAGTGGTCTTTTTTTTATCGGAAAGGGGACAGAACGTGCTGAATAAAGTGTCAGGTTGTTTCTATCAGCGGGTGAATTGGAAATGGGTTGTAGCTGCGATTGTTGTTTTTGCCTGCTTTATTGCATTCATTCTGCCCTGGCAGGCGGCAAAGTCGGAGGAAGCCACCGGTGGAGGGCAGTCCCCGGATTCCTCTTTTCTGTACACTGCGGATGATCTGTATCAGATGGCTGAGCAGTATGGTGAAGCAGGGCGGAGCGCCTATATTCAGGCACGGTTCACATTTGACCTCATATGGCCCTTGGCCTATCTGTTTCTTTTGGTTGTTCTGTTATCGATACTCTATCGCGTGCTTCCGGTAAAAAGTCGCTGGCATTGGGTGAATCTGATTCCGGTCTTCGGTTGGGCTATGGACATGCTTGAAAATATAGGTGCGTCCCTGATCATGTATCGTTATCCTGAACGTACGCCTGTGCTTGCCGAACTCACTCCGCTATTTACCCTGTTGAAATGGTGTCTGATCTATGCCAGTTTTGCAGCACTGGTTCCGGGTGTTCTGATCACGGTTCTCTACTATATACGCAGGCGCAAGAAGTAGTGGAGAGAGGGATGGATTAAGAATATGTTGGTAACCCTAATCGTGTAAAGGTCCGCAGAGATGAGTGTAGAAATATACGCTTGTCAAAGGACAACCTGTTCATATATACTCATGTCGCAAGTGGCGTGAATCGTATAAATTACATGAGCCCAAGGAGATGAAGAACGCATGTCGATCAGCTTGAATGTGTATCTGATAACAGATGGTAATGGACGTGAAGCGGTAGATTTTTATCAAAAGGCATTTGGAGCCGAAGTGCTCGCACTACAAACATTTGGCGACGGTCCATCTGACCCGAATCACCCCATCCCGCCAGAAGCAAAGGACCGTATTATGCATGCTTCTTTGCAGATTGGCAGCTCGGTATTAATGTTGTCCGATACATTTCCAGGCATGCCGTACACCATAGGTAATCATGTTAGTATTACTGTGAACACGGATACTGTGGATGAAGCCAAAGCAATTTTCAGCCAACTGGAAGATGGCGGGGTAGTGGAAATGGCGATACAAGAGACGTTCTGGAGTCCAGCCTACGGCACGGTTGTCGACAAATTCGGCGTACATTTTCAGGTTAATGCTACGCCGGGACAAGCTTAAGAGCGTACTCTTCGCTAATATAGCCTACAAATGGCAAAACCTCCGCGATCTGCTTCAGGCAGTCTTGGAGGTTTTTTGTTTTTTTGTAATGACTCGTGATTAATCTTCCTTGATTAGTCTTCCTTCTGAATCTTGGAAGGATTGTTGATTTTATAGGGAACCGGGTTACGTGTCAGCTTCTTCTTGATAATTTTCGCTTCAAACGTGATAACGTCGCCCACTTCCAGTTCCTGTTTCTTAACGGTGGCACTGTGGCTAGACCAGGCTTCCCCAACATCAATGACGTCTGGCTCCGTAATGGTAACTGCTTCATAGATGATGACTTCGTCGTCATTGTCAGAGAAGTGATTCGGTACGGTGGTGAACTCTTTGACAACGGCACTCATCTTCACTTTGCCTTCTGGCAGATCAATTTTGACGCTCTTAGCTTTGCTCGCTGTTTTGGGTTTGGGTTTGGCATCACTTGCTGCCCCAGACTGAGGTCCAACATACTCTTCTACTAGCCCATCCGGATCACCCTTTAGCCCAGAGGAGAATTCATCTGTGTCCGTGTCGTCCGAATCATCCAGATCCGGCGGAATTTCATCCAGGTTAACCAGGGCATCTGGAGTTTGCGTAAGTTCAGCAGGGGTAACTGGTACGACTGTATCCGAAGTTGCCGATTCTGTGCTGCGATCTGATCCGGCTGTGCCTATGCTTCTGGCGCTGTAACTGGACGCTTGCATTTCCTTCAGATAAGACGGGTGAATACAATGTTTTTGTCCATTATCCAATTGAATAACGGCTGCCATGTGATCCACATATCCAATGATGGTGCAGGGCATGTTCAATCCGTTTCCTTTATAATAGAACGTTTTGAGTTTGGTCGCTTTACCGGAAAGCAGGCCCCACTCCTGACATTTCTCAATCAGTTCATCTTCGTTATCCAGCGCAATAAAATCCTGCGGTTCAATCATAAATGCGTATGTCATATGGAATTTCCGCCCTTCCAATCCATTCTTCATGTTCATCGTTTCCAAATTACAACCAGTGTATCACAAATGAGCATTTTGCATAAATCCAATCACTGAAATCTGTACTCGGAGATGAAGATTATCAACGCCAGCTCACAGAGGCCTATGCTATAATTTGATCAGAATATACGGTGGGAAGGTTGCCTTGATATACATATTTCAGGAAGGGAAGATCTACATGAAGAAAAAAGTAAATCATCAAGCCGTATGGCTTGCTATAGGCGTTGCCATGGGAGTTAGCATTGGTACGGCTACGCAGCAGCTAGGACTCGGGATTGCTTTTGGCTTGGTGCTTGGCATTGTGATTGGTTCGGTGGTTAGCAAACGTGCAGGGTCAGACTCGGAACATATGCTCAGCGAACATGTCCGTGAATTGCACAAACCAGATGACTGGGAAGACGCGCTTCATCGCTCGCAGGATCATCCGGTGCTTATCCTGAAACACAGCACAACTTGCCCGACCAGTGCGAGAGCGTACAGAGAGTTTATGGCGTTTGTAGGCACCCATGCATCAGATCCCAAACAACCTATGGACTACCGCATCGTCAAAGTGATTGAAAATCGCTCGTTGTCCCGTCACATTGCGGAAGAGACAGAGGTTCACCATGAGTCACCACAGGTACTTCTGCTCGATCAGGGACAAGTCGTCAAACATACCTCCCATGGCAAAATCACGAAAAAGAGATTATTGCAGTGGGCACAAAATCCATTTGGATGAAGTGTATGAGATAGGTTTACTTTAAAAATATCAAAAAAAATCATATCTTTGCACACGAACTTCGATTAAAATATAACTTGTCTTCAATTTATGAATCGGAGTGATCTATATGGAACAATATAAGTTCAAGTCGGAACATAGTCAGATGCTTGTTGATGCTATTGTTGAAGGATACCGCGAATATATTGATCACCGTAAAGATCGGAAGAGAAACATGAAGATTAGTTCAGCCTTTGCCTGGACAAAGGGAAATTTTATTGAGAGCAAAATCGCAGATTATTGCGGTGAACAAGGATTCACTCACAAGAAATCCAAAGCAGGTTTAACATGGGATTATCTCCAGTTCACACATGAAGAATCAAAAGTTCTGCTTCTGATAAAGAACGCAGCCTACTTTAATGAGAATAGTTTTTCCAGTGCCAAGCTACCTACGGGCGTTGACAACAAAGGTGCTTTCCGTACCTATTTACACGATCTCTCCAAGATTAATAACGATCTGGAATTTTCTTTGATTCAACCACGCCGTAATGAACATGGTGAGTTGGAGAGGGTTGAGCAACTTTCTTTTCCAATCTCAGAGAGTCAGGTCAGCCGTGTCAAAGAAGAACTTGAACATCTTGCATCTACATATAATGAGTTTCATATACTCACTTATGCTATTGATGATGCATACCAAATTTCGAAGGTTCAGCATTATCTGCCTAATCCGCATGATAATATCGCTTATTTTATAGAAGACTTATCAGACCTCATCTCTGGTGCTGAACTGGATGATAGTGAACGGGAGGCGCTTACGCCTGATGTGGAAGATATCGTTGATCCGGCAGCTTATGATATTGAAATTTTGGAAGGAGAACAGCGGGGGTGATTCCCTGTGTCGTTCAGTAAGGAGGGAGTAGCATGTTCGTTGGTGAAAATTTGACCAATTTGCGGATCATGCATGGGTATTCGAGAAAACAGCTCTCTGAACAATTAGGTGTGACAGAACAAGCAGTCTGGCAATATGAAAATGCTTATACCTCTCCGAAGGTGCCAATTGTGAATGAGTTGAAACGCATTTTCAGTGTAAAAAGCAAGTATTTTTATACGAAAGATATGCTTACACAGCGTAATAACGCAGCCAACATTGATGTTATGAACATTGCCTATCGTTCAAAAGTGATGAATGTGATATCCAAGACACAGACAGAAGCAAAGCATGTAGAATATCTGGACACGTTCATTAATTATATTACCGCTCAGATCAGCCTTCCCACATTGAATATTATCCAATTGCGGGAAGAGGCAATTGAGTATATGAACCATACAGACGATGATCGTACGACTCAGATCCATTATGTTGCCCATCTTGCGAGACAACGGCTGAATATGGAGCCATCCATGAATGAGAACCTGATGTTCCGGATCGAAAAAAGTGGTGTATATGTTTTTGAAAAAGCGATTGGTGAAGAAATTGATGCGTACAGCCTTTGGACACGAAATGATCGTCCGTTTATCATACTGGGCAACATCAAACGTTCTGCGGTTCGTAGGAATTTCGATATTGCACATGAGCTTGGTCATTTGTTGCTTCATTATCGTCTTGAATTTGTCAATCTGGACCGAAAAGAACACAAATTGATTGAAAATGAAGCTAATCTGTTTGCGGGTGCATTTTTATTGCCCGAAGAAGAGTTTTCATCGGACATGAATGATATCACTTATAAGACGAATCCCGATCAATATCTTGATTTGAAAAATAAATGGAAGACTTCCCTACAAGTGCTGGGATATAGAGCAGCGCATCTAGGAATGATGGAAGCTAAGGATCATCGTAATTTCTATGCGGCGATGCACCGAAGAGGATATCTGGAAAAGGAGCCTTTCGACAGGGAGATTCCACTTCAAAAGCCGATGCGAATTAAAACCATTATTGACCTGCTTTCCAAGAAAGGTCTTGTGGATATCCGTTATATGATTGAGGAGGATTGGAAAGTGGAAACTACCTTCTTTCATCATATGACAGGAATAAACACCGACTTTTTTAACAAGTACATGACGAAGAAGCCACAAACTAGTATTAAAAATGTTAGGGAAATGCCTACACGTAGCTCTTGAAATGACTGGTAGGTAATAGATTGGCACGTAATAGAGTGCTCCGTATAAAATGATGATAGACCCGTTCTTTTCAGCCCAGAGCTGAGGAGATCGGGTCTTTTTTACGTTTTTTTTACACCTGTGGGGGCATTTCTTTACCCCTTTTTTACAGCGTTTCGTATTACGATTTTACATGTAGCAGGTGCAGAGAACGGTAGAGAGAGGGAGGAAGGGCGCATGGTGAATGATGCCACGATGATTGGATTGGTTGTACTGCTGTTTGCGGTGTTTTGGGGATTCGTGAAATTCTGCGAGAAGGCTTGAGGGTAGAGAGGGGGATGCCAAATGATCGTCATCGGTATGATTGTGCTCTCACTGGTGATATATCTCGGTTATGTGCTGGTGAAGCCGGAGAAATTCTGACGCTGACAATGTGCGTAATGCAGGAACAAGGGAACGTCGAATAGGGAGGAAATGCGGATATGGGTATCGGTGTAGTGCAAGTAGCAGTGACGCTACTGATCATCCTGCTGTTGGTTAAACCGGTGGGAAAATATATAGTGAACGTGTTTGATGGACAGCGAACGGGGCTGGATCGGGTTTTCGGTGGGCCGGAGCGACTGCTCTATCGAGTGATGGGGGTACGGGAGAACGAGTCCATGGGGTGGAAAAAGTACCTCACGGCCGTTCTCCTCTCCAACTTTGTAATGTTGGTATTGATGTTTCTGGTGCTGCGGCTGCAAAAATATTTACCGCTCAATCCGGATGGAATCGGCAATATGCCAGCGGCGCAGGCATTTAATACGGCCGTTTCGTTCATGACCAACACGAACTGGCAGTCGTATACGGGCGAGAACGCCTTGTCGTATCTGTCACAGATGCTGGCCGTGACGTTTCCGATGTTTACGTCGGCAGCGACCGGATTCGCGGTGGCTATTGCGTTCATTCGCGGGCTGATAGGCCGCCGGGATGAACTGGGGAACTTTTACGTCGATCTTGTACGGTCGATTACGAGGATTTTTTTACCGCTGAGCTTCATCGTAGCCTTGTTCCTTGTATTCCAGGGGGTGCCTCAGACGCTTGCGGGAGCGGTGAATGCAACCACGCTGGAAGGCGCGCAGCAGACGATCACACGTGGACTGGTCGCTTCGCTGGAGTCGATCAAACACATTGGCACCAACGGTGGTGGCTGGTTTGGAACCAATGCTGCACATCCATTCGAGAATCCGACGGCCCTGAGCAATCTGGTGCATATCGTCTGTATGATGCTGTTACCCACTGCACTGGTATACGCCTTCGGCTTGATGGTCAATAACCGGAAGCAGGGTTGGGCGTTGTTCGCGGCGATGAGTTTTCTTTTCCTTGTGATGTTGACCACCGTATTTGTCTCCGAATATCGCGGTGTACCCGCGCTGGATGCAGCAGGTCTACAGGGCAATATGGAGGGGAAAGAGGTCAGGTTTGGCATACCCGAATCGGCTTTATTCACGGCAGTCACGACAGCGGCTACAACAGGTTCGGTCAACAATATGCACGAGTCGCTCACTCCACTTGGAGGCATGGTATCACTGGCTCAGATGATGCTCAATAACGTGTTTGGGGGCAAAGGGGTAGGGCTGATCAACGGACTGTTGTATGTGATTCTGGCTGTGTTTATCTGTGGATTGATGGTAGGACGAACACCTGAGTTTCTGGGCAAAAAAATCGAGGGCAAAGAAGTGAAGCTCGCATCCATCGCCTTGCTCATTCATCCTTTGATTATTCTGGGGCCAACGGCAATCGCGCTTATGCGGCCTGAAGCTATTGCGTCCATCTCGAACGGGGGAATGCATGGCCTGACCGAAGTTCTCTATGCTTTTGCCTCGGGTGCGGCCAATAACGGATCGGCCTTTGCCGGACTGAATGCCAATACAGACTTTTACAACATCGCAATTGGTATCGTTATGCTGCTGGGAAGGTACGTATCAATGATTGCCATGCTGGCTATTGCAGGTTCACTCGCTACGAAACGGGTTGTACCGGTAACTACAGGTACGCTGCGTACACACACGCCTCTATTTGCTGGCATTCTGGTCATGATGATCGTTGTTATCGGTGCACTCACATTCTTCCCGTCGCTTGCCCTTGGACCGATTGCAGAGCATCTGGCGATGATTCAATGAGGGATATGACAGGGGAGCAACAGAGGAATTGGTATGGTATAAGGACGTAACGTACGGAGGTGGCAGTGCACGATGAATGCAGTCGAACGAAAGAAGGAGCAGACGATGCAACACATGGATACAGAAATGTTTAGAACGAAGGGCAATGAGCCGGATAACAACCGAGGTAATATTCAACGTGATCCCGGATCGAAACGGTCGTTAAGCAAGGATATGATACTTCAGGCTTCACTCGATGCGTTTAAAAAGCTAAATCCGATGGTCATGATCAAAAATCCGGTCATGTTTATTGTCGAGGTTGGTACATTCATTACGCTCTTACTCTGCATCAATCCCGATCTATTCACCGTCTCCGAGGCTGGGCGCGGGTACAACATTGCCGTGTTTTTCATTTTGCTGTTCACGTTGTTGTTCGCCAACTTCGCAGAAGCACTTGCAGAAGGAAGAGGTAAGGCGCAGGCGGATACGTTACGCAAGACGAAGTCGGACACCCTGGCCAACCTGGTGCAGAAGGATGGAACCATCCGACGAGTGTCTTCGACCCAGTTGAAAAAAGGCGATATGGTCCGTGTGGAAGTTGGTGAACTGATCCCGACGGACGGTGAAATTATGGAAGGCTTGGCCTCTATTGATGAATCGGCCATTACCGGAGAATCCGCCCCGGTTATCAAGGAGGCAGGAGGCGATTTCTCTTCCGTTACCGGAGGTACACGCGTCGTGTCCGATTACATCGTCATGCGTGTTCAGACCGATCCGGGTGAGTCATTTCTTGACCGGATGATCTCTCTGGTTGAGGGTGCACAGCGCCAGAAAACACCTAATGAAATCGCGCTGACCACCCTGCTCGCCGTATTAACCCTGATCTTCTTAATCGTCATTCTGACGATGGTTCCCATGGCAAATTACCTGGGTATTCGATTGGATCTGGCGACACTGATCGCACTTCTCGTTTGCCTGATCCCAAGCACAATTGGTGGGTTGCTGTCCGCCATTGGTATTGCCGGAATGGACCGTGTTACGCAGTTTAATGTGCTCGCCATGTCGGGTAAAGCGGTGGAAGCGGCCGGGGATATCGATACGTTGATTTTGGACAAAACGGGGACGATCACATACGGAAACCGTATGGCATCTGAGTTTATTCCCGTTCAGGGAATTACTTCGTCAGAGATGACGCAAGCTGCTTTACAGGCTTCTGTGCGAGATGAGACCCCGGAAGGGCGTTCTGTGGTGGAACTGGCAGGCAAACAAGGCCAGAGCTGGGCTGAGACGGAGTATGCAAATGCGGAAAATGTGGAGTTCACGGCAGAGACCCGGATGTCCGGTCTAAATCTAAGTGGCGGAATGAAGATCCGCAAAGGTGCGGTAGATGCGATCAAAAGATATATTGCTTCCGAAGGAGGCCGTATACCGGGTGATCTGGATGAGATTGCAAATCGAATTGCGAAGGCTGGAGGCACGCCGCTTGCTGTTGCCATCGATGAGCGAATCTACGGTGTGATCTATCTGAAAGACACTGTGAAGCCAGGGCTGAAGGAGAAGTTCGCCGAGATGCGCGCCATGGGCATCAAGACCATTATGTGTACAGGCGACAATCCGCTGACCGCAGCGACCATAGCGCTGGAGGCGGGCGTGGATGATTTTATTGCGGAAGCGAAGCCCGAGGACAAGATTGCGGCGATCAAAAAAGAGCAGCAGGAGGGCAAGCTCGTCGCTATGACGGGCGACGGTACCAACGATGCTCCTGCTCTTGCGCAGGCTGATGTGGGCCTGGCGATGAATTCGGGCACCATGGCGGCCAAGGAAGCGGCCAACATGATTGACCTGGATTCCGACCCGACCAAGCTATTGTCGGTTGTCTCCATTGGCAAGCAGCTACTGATTACACGCGGCGCACTCACAACCTTTTCGATATCCAATGATATTGCGAAGTATTTTGCTATCATTCCAGCTATGTTTATTCTCGCCATGCCGCAGCTTCAGGCGCTTAATATTATGAATCTGGCTTCACCACAGTCTGCGATCCTGTCGGCGCTGATCTTCAACGCCATTATTATTCCGCTGCTTATTCCCATCGCGATGAAAGGGGTTAAGTATCGGGCGATGTCTGCCGAAAGGTTGCTTGGCCGCAATGTGTTCATCTATGGCGTAGGTGGCGTGATTGTACCTTTTATCGGCATTAAGCTGATTGATATGGTTCTGTCGGGGATTCTTTAACGAGATAACAACGCTTATCAAAATTGTCCTTCTATCCTAATGAATTCAGGAAGTGATCTGTATGAACATGTTCTTGCCCGCCGTACGGTTATCCGTTGTGCTTATGCTGATATGCGGCCTAATCTACCCGCTTGTAACGACTGGTGTAGCCCAGCTTCTCTTTCCTGCGCAGGCGAATGGCAGTCTGATTACGCAAGATGAGAAAATCATCGGCTCGTCCCTGCTGGCGCAGGAAATCCAATCGCCGGGGCTGTTCCAGCCCCGGGCATCAAATGCCAATTATGATCCAACGGCTTCAGCCGGTTCGAATCGCGCCGTAGCCTCGGAGGAGTATATCGGCGAGATGAAAGAAAAGATTGCTCAGCTCCAGCAGGAAAACCCGGGATTGAAGCAGATCCCTGCTGATCTCGTGACGGGTTCAGGCTCTGGACTTGACCCGGATCTCTCTCCCGAAGCCGCTGAGGCACAGATCCCGCGCATTAGTGAAGCTACAGGGCTTAGTGAACAGCAGCTTGTGCAACTTGTAAATGAGCATACGGAAGGCCGTCAGATGGGTATATTCGGGGAACCACGTGTGAATGTAACGGCTCTGAATCTGGCGCTGACAGCAGAACTGAACTAACGAACATATTAGCCTGCTCTCGATATATCGGGAGGGGCTTTCTCCATTTTTATCTTCACATTAACAAGAAAGGGGAGAGGACGGATGGAAGACAGCTTTAAGCGCAAGTCACCGGAAGAGATGTTGAAGATGATTACGAAGCTGCAGCAGGGTACCCTCAAAATCTACATCGGCCCAGTCAGCGGATCGGGCAAAACGTATCACATGCTGCGGGAAGGGAACACATTACGCCAACAGGGCATTGATGTGGTCATCTGCGCCGTGTCCACGATGCGCAGACCGGAAACGGTAGAACAGCTTGGCGCACTCGAAAGGATTCCAAGCATTCACTGGGTGCGCCAGAGTGATGATGTAGAGATGAAGGATCTGAACTTGGATGCACTATTGGCGCGTAATCCGGAGGTTGTACTGGTGGATGGTTTGGCACATCGCAACAGAGAAGGTGCTCGGTATGCTACCCGGCTGGAGGATATTCAGTTTTTGCTCCGAAACAACATCAGTGTCATGACAACGGTGAATGTGTATGAGCTGGAAGGGTATACCGAGCTGGCACGACAACTTACGGGGATCGCAGCAGAATATACGGTGCCTGCCGATACATTGGAGCTTGCGGATGAAGTGAAGCTGATAGACGTCACGCCGGAAACGATACTGAACCGTCTTGCAGAGGGTCATTTGCAGGGACATGAGGGTGAAGCTGTATTTCGTCAAGGTAATCTGGGTATTCTGCGCGAACTGGCCCTGAGATTGGTTGCGGAAGGGGTGAATGAATCCCTGCGTGAGCATCGGGAGGAGATGGGAATTACCGTCACAACAGGCATCATGGAGCGGATTCTGGTGTCCACCCAATATCATTGGAACGGCTCCATCTATATCCGGCGTGGGCAACAGATTGCCAAACGGCTGAATGGTGATTTATGCGCTGTGGTTTTTCGGAATATGAAGCAGCCATTAACCAAAGAGGCAACCGTATTTCGGCGTAATATGATCAAGCTGGTAGAGAAGTTTGGCGGCCATATGGAGGAGTTGTCTATATTACACCGTCGCAACATCCCGTCTACGCTGGCGCGTTACGCCATGGAGCACCAGATTACCCGGATTGTGATGGGACACTCCCGGCGTACACGCTGGCAGGAACTGTTGCAAGGGTCCGTTGTTAACTCGCTGCTACGCAGATTACGTGGCGTTGATCTGTTTCTGGTTGCTGATCGAGCTGCCCGGGAGGGTGAACGTGTGGTTCCGGCCAAGGTAAACGATGTGGAGTCACTGACATACCGCAGACTAAGCGAGCAGGAAATGAAGGAACAGATTGGCCAGATTCAGCGCGGTACATTCAAAATATATATCGGAGCCGCGCCCGGTGTAGGCAAAACCTACATGATGCTGCGGGAAGGCAATGATTTGCTCCGTAAGGGCATCGATGTGCAAATCGGTTTGCTGGAGACACATGGGCGGGCGGAAACCGTGGAGCAGATGGGTCACCTGTCTGTGATCCCTCGCGCGAAGCGCGTTTATCAGGAGACTCGTCTGGAAGAGATGGACACGGAGGGTATTCTGCAACTTTGTCCGGAAGTGGTGCTTGTGGATGAACTGGCGCATACGAATGTGCCCGGAAGTGTCCGGCAAAAGCGTTATGAAGATGTCCTGCTCCTGCTGAATGCAGGCATCTCGGTGATTACCACAATGAACGTACAGCATCTCGAAAGTCTGAATGATGCCGTTGAACATATTACCGGTGTTCGTGTCCGCGAGACCGTACCCGATCGGATCATTCAGATGGCGGATGAGGTGCAGCTGATTGATGTGGCACCCCAGGCCTTGCGGCAGCGCATGAGGGAGGGTAAAATCTATGCAACTGCCAAGGTCGAGCAAGCCCTTGCGAATTTCTTCAAAATCGGCAATCTTATTGCCTTGCGTGAACTTGCCCTGCGTGAGTTGGCGGACGATGTGGATGAACGGCTTGAAACACAGCAGGCCAAAATTGCACTTCGAGGACCTTGGCGCAGGCAGGAAGCAGTCTTTGTATGTGTAAGCAGTGATCGTCATGCCGAGCGGCTGATCCGGCGCGGATTCCGCATGGCTTATCGTCTAAAAGCCATCTGGCATGTACATCATATCCACATCGGTGAGTCCATGAGTGACGAAGTGAAGTGCCATCTGGAAGCGTTGGAGCAGTTGACGATTCGGCTTGGTGGTCTATTTCATATTCATCACAGTCCAAGACTGCGCGATGTACCTGGGATTTTGGCAAGAAAGGCATCGGAGGCAAGAGCAACCCAGCTGGTGGTCGGGCAGGCAAGACGGGTGTGGTGGCTGAATGGCTACCGCGGCTCAGGGTCGGTGGTCAACCGACTTGTACGCTTGTCGCGGCATCTGGATGTATTAATCGTTGCAGATTATGATTATGAACTGAGCGGGATGTGAATGGATATTGTCTGAACAAATAAAAAAAGAAACGCAGGCAGCCCACGGGAAACGGGTTCCGGCATATGTATGGGTGACCCTCGGGGTGACGCTGCTAACTTTACTGCTTCATGCCATCGGCATGAGTGGTGATTTGGTTAATGTAGCGCTTATATATCTGTTTCCCGTCCTGGTGAGTGCCGTGTATTGGGGAATGGGGCCAGCTGTATATGCCGCGAGTTTTAGCGTCATTATGTTTGACTTCTTTTTTGTCCCGCCATATTTGAGCTTTACGGTTGAGGATTTGAGATATCTCATCTCCTTTGTTGTATATCTTGCGGTGGCGATCCTGACAGCCAGTCTTGCAGGTCGATTGCGACAACAGTTAGAGATGGTAAAAGCACGCGAGGCCACGACTAACTCCCTGTACGCATTGAGTCGTCAGATGACAGCTATTACGGATCTGAATACATTACTGGTTAACATTGCAACCCAAGTATCGCTTACCCTGGGTAAGCCGGCGGCTGTGTATCTTCCGGATGGACAGGGGGATCTGCTGGTTACAAGCTCTTCCGCATCCGAAGGGGAGAAGGATGGCTGGGGAGATGGGGAGTCGGAGATTGCCATTGGCAAATGGGTGTATCATCACGGACAGGTCGCAGGTAAGGGATCATCCGCTTTACGGGAATCTCTCGGGCTTTACGTGCCGCTACGCACAGAGGAGCAGATTCATGGCGTGCTCGCCGTGAGCATGGACGCTGGTGAGGTTCATGAGCAGCAAGAAGAGCTTCGTCTGTTGGAGGCATGCGGCGGACTGGCCGCAGGTGCCATTGCCCGAGTGAAGCTGGCGGAAGAGGCAAGATTAGCGCAAATCACTGCCGAATCAGAGCGCATACGCACAGCGCTGCTGGATTCTGTCTCTCATGAATTGCGTACGCCCCTAACCGCCATTATCGGCTCGGCTACAGGATTGTTGGAGAATGATACGCTTTTTACACCCGAGGATCGGAGAGAATTAACAGGCAACATTCGGGATGGAGCCTTACGCATGAATCGTCTCGTCACGAATCTGCTGGGTATGGTTCGGCTGGAGAGCGGCATGTTGCAACTGAACCGGAAATGGTGTGACGTGGAAGATATAATCAGCGTTGTACTGACACAAGTTCGGGAATTCAGTCCGCATCGTAACATTCAAGTTGAACTTCCTGATGATCCGGTGTTCATTTATGGAGATGAAGTATTGCTGGAGCAGGTACTGGTCAATATCGTCAGTAACGCCATCAAATATTCGCCTGATGAGAGCCAGATTGTCATCACTGTGACGAGTGATAAGAGTCCAAGTCAATTGACGATCGTGGTAGCTGATCAAGGCATCGGTATACCGGAAGCGGAAAGAATACGTATATTTGATAAGTTCTATCGCTCGGAGTCGACTCAGCATGTCACAGGAACGGGGCTTGGTCTGGCGATCTGCAAAGGCATTGTGGAAGTCCACGGAGGTACTATTGTAGCAGAGCCGAATCCGGGCGGGGGAACGAGAATGCGCATAGATATTCCCATGGAGGCTCACGGATCACGGTTTCCCTATTCAGAACAAGGAGAGGTTGAAGAATAACATGAATGCACCACTAGGGGCTCGCATACTGGTGATCGATGATGAGCCGCAGATTCGCAAATTGCTCAAGGTCACCCTTCAGGCACACCAATTCGAACTCCACGAGTGTGGGGATGGCGAAGAGGGCGTTATTCAGGCCAGTATTGTACATCCGGATCTGATCATCCTTGATCTTGGTTTGCCAGGCATGTCTGGCATGGAGGTGCTTCGCCGGATTCGTGAATGGTCACAAGTGCCGATTATTGTGCTGACAGCGAAGGATCAGGAGGGAGACAAAATTGCCGCGTTGGATGGTGGTGCAGATGATTATGTGACCAAACCATTTGGAATGGGTGAGTTGGTCGCCCGTATTCGGGTGGCGCTGCGTCATGTAGCCAAAACGACGGATGAGCCGATACTACGCTTCGGATCACTCACGATTGATCTGGCCCAAAGGCAGGTGGAACTGGAGGGTACTTTGGTCAAATTAACCCCAACGGAATATGAGATGCTGAAGGTGCTCGCCTCGAATGCGGGGAAGATCATCACCCAGCGTCAGCTTTTGCAGCAAGTATGGGGAGGGCATCATCATGAGTCTGACAGCCACTATCTTCGGGTATATGTGGGACATCTGCGTAAAAAATTAAATGAAGATCCGACGAATCCGCGATATATTCAAACGGAGCCTGGCATTGGTTATCGCTTTTTGCTTCCTGCCGAATAAGGTTCAAGGGAGAGCGGGGGGTTTCTTATCAAATGATATGATTACGCTTCAGTGGGTGAGCGCTACGGAACGAACAAAACACCGTCCCTTTTAGCTACAAAGGAAACGGTGCTTTTATATTATGACGTATATTTTGGCAACCAGTCGCCGTGAGCCTCAATCAACTCATCACACATCGCTACAATGTCATCGATAGACAGTTCCGCAGCCGTGTGTGGATCAAGCATGGCGGCGTGATAGATATGTTCTTTTTTGCCAGTGATTGCCGCTTCAATTGTTAGCAGTTGCGTGTTGATATTTGTCCGGTTCAATGCCGCGAGTTGTGGAGGCAGATCACCAATGTACGTAGGGCTGACTCCTGATCCATCGACCAGACAAGGTACCTCGACACATGCCTCACGCGGCAGGTTCGTGATCAGTCCGTTGTTCATAACGTTTCCGCCAATTTTGTACGGGTTATTCGTCTCCATCGCTTCGATAATATGCGATGCGTATTCACGGCTGCGGGTATGTTCAATATTTTCGCTGGCAAACAGCTTGGTACGCATTTCTTTCCAGCCTTCAATCTGGTTCACACAGCGGCGGGGATATTCATCCAGTGGAATATTGAAGCGTTCAATCAGCTCCGGATAATTCCGCTTGATGAAGTAAGGGTGGTACTCGGCATTATGCTCAGAGGATTCCGTTACATAATAGCCAAAACGCTGCATCAGCTCAAAACGAACCATGTCGTCATGCTGTTCCTTCTGTTTTTCCTTCGCCAGACGTTTAATCTCAGGGTACAGATCCTGCCCGTCTTTGGTAACTTCGAGCAGCCACGCCATGTGGTTGATCCCTGCAATCTTAGCCACGACACCTGTCTGATCGATCCCCAGTGCATCAAACAGATGCGGTACACATACCTGTACACTATGACACAATCCTACAGTTTTGATCCCACCATGCACATTCATGACGTTGGTAAGCACGGCCATCGGGTTGGTGTAGTTCAGGAACCACGCATCTGGACATACTTCCTGCATATCTCGGGCGAAATCCAGCATAACCGGAATCGTCCGCAAGTTACGGAAAATTCCGCCAATGCCGAGTGTATCTGCTATTGTTTGACGCAGTCCGTATTTCTTCGGAATCTCGAAGTCCGTAATGGTACATGGATCATATCCACCGACCTGGATGGCGTTGATGACATATTTGGCCCCGCGTAGCGCTTCTTTGCGGTCATGATATACGTTCACAACGCAACGACTTCCGAGTGAACGGGCCAGACTGGTTAGTAATCGCTCTGAGTCGCTCAAACGTTCAGCATCGATATCGAACAATGCTAATTCAAAATCCTGCAGTGCTTCGGTCATCATGACATCACCCAATACGTTTTTAACAAAGACGGTGCTTCCCGCACCGAGAAACGTAATTTTATTCATTTAAGTTTAGCCTCCCTGAAAAATGTTGTACCCCAACTATAGTCCGATTCGGCACATATAACTATGGCTCAAACCCTTTCAAACATGGCATAATCCCATTTTTGTTCCCGCTTTCAACTAATATGGAAGCACTTTAGCTGTTATAATATAAATAGACGAAATGAAGAGGTAAGCGGAACGAAGTCAGGATGGAGGGAGAAAAATGAGTCGCATTGAGATGAATGTGGTTCCCGCAGGCTGGACACAGATGGAGTTGCTGTTGTTGTTTTTTGGGTGGGAGGCATGTGACCCTGCGCATTATTGGGGACCGGGTGTACGTGATTCTTACATTGTGCACTACATCCATGAAGGACGGGGCACCGTGTACATGGGGGATCAAGAATACAAGCTTAGCGAGGGCCAGGGTTTTGTCATTCTCCCGGACACACTCATTCATTATGAGGCAGATCCGAAGGAGCCCTGGACATATTCGTGGTTCGGTTTTAAAGGCATACAAGCCAAAGCATTCATGCAACGTGCTCAATTGAGCCCGGAGCGTCCGATATATGATGCCCAGGATACAAATACGATGGAACAGTTGTATACGGAGATGGTCCAGGCTTCCACGCGTCCGGGAGGCGATGTGATGAATCAAAGTCTCTTGTACCGCTTGGTGGCAGAATTAATCTCTTCTTCGCCTGTGAAGGAAGAAATAGGGCATCTCCTTTCGAACAAAGAGACGTACATCCGGCAGGCGGTGCAATATATGGAGAACAGATACAGTCAGCGGACCTCCATTCTGGATATTGCCCAAGCTGTGGGGCTGGATCGCACGTATCTGTCGGGATTGTTCAAAGAGCGATATGGCATGTCGCTACAGTCCTTTTTTCTGGAGTACCGCATGAATCGGGCTGCCGAACTTCTTCAGAATCCAGGGCTGTCGGTCAGTGAAGTGGCCCATTCTGTCGGTTATACAGACCCATTACTGTTTTCCAAGATGTTCAAGCGAGTGACGGGTGTGTCTCCAAAGGGTTCGAGAAATCCAGATTAGACGTTTTTAGTGTTTCAAATTTGAAAGAAAAGTTTTGATCATTAAATGTTGTCCCGCGTTACTGATACAGAAGTGTAATTGAATATGTGGAACTTGGTGCTTTGCCCGTCAAGGTGGAAGCTTAATAGGGAAGTCTGGTGTGATACCGGCGCGGTCCCGCCACTGTAACAGAGGAGTCAAGTAGCGATAATCCACTGGTTTAAGCCGGGAAGGAGCTGCAAGTGACGATGATTCCGGAGCCAGGAGACCTGCCAGGTTTAAGAAACACAGTAGTACCCTACGGGAGATAGGAAGTTGTTTAGAGAGCATGATTTTTTCTGAAAATCTGTTTATTTAAGGCGTTCTCATTCACTAACACGGAGAAGGACGCTTTTTTTGATAGAATTTATAAGATTTCAGCGGAGTTGTGGACGAAGAACATCATGGCACATACAAAAAGTTGTGGGGAAGGACGTTAGAGCATTTGAGCAGATATCGTTAAAAGATTATTACAACTGGTAGTCGTATTGTTCGGCATCACGTTCCTGACGTTCCTGCTAACCTACCTGTCTCCTGGAGAAAGTCTGTCAGGATAATACTAATGTGCGGGTTTTCTTTATAGTCTAAGTAAGGTTATAAAAAGAGAATGATGCAAGAAGGGTTACCCCAGAAGTCCATAGATGACTTTCAGGATAACCCTTTTGTTGTATAACAGGCATGTTGTGTGTAGTTGGGATGTGATACAGCAATAGCTTGTGAATGCTTCATCTTATGTCGTGCAGTTCACCTATGTCATTGAGTACACCGTAGTTTTGTGAAGGCTGCATAGTACTCAGTCGGGCACTTCATGGCTATTTCATCATATATTTATTGATTGCTTCATTGGGTGATTATCGGTATACAGATATTCAGTCTTCTTTTGGAGAGGTACTCCGCATACAGACTCTTCTGTCCACATGTAGTTGGCTACATATGCTTAGCCAGTCGTGCTGACATGAGAGATTCAAACTAGTGCGGTACTTGGGATTGGAAGTCATTCCGGCTGGACTGATCAGCATGGTAAAAGACAATATCGCCATCCTTCAGAGGCCAGGTTCTGCCTCGAGTGTCTGTTGGTTTTTTGTTGAAACCTTCCATCTGCCATTGATTCATCAGTGGTGCATGAATGTATTGCAGATGGGGCGCCTCTGTATTTCCATTCCGCAGGCTCTCCATGTTGAAGTTGACTACGATATAACCATTCTTTAGAAAAATATTCGATTTCTCATCCAGCTGATTTTGTCGAGCAAGAGGTTCGAGATCTGTACCTTTTGGTACGGCATATACATCGGCTGGCAAGCTGTACTCCCCGTACCAACGCTGGATTGCTGCATTGGCTCGGTCCGCGTTGACCCCGGAAGGAATCTCCGATTTGGGCCCGATGAGTGTCCGAATAGGAGCGGACAGGATCATCCAGTCATAACGACCTACCCATGTTTTTTGATGAGATGTCTGATCGACTAGGCGAACCATATATTCTGCCAACGTACGCTGATTACGTTCTTCAGCTGACAGTTCATAAGTATACTGGTAACGCGCTGTATCGCCTAACTCTGTGCCGGGTACATTTCGAAGACGTGAGTTCAGGACAACAAAGCGTTTCTCCAGATCCTGCACCGATCCGATACGGATCAGGCGTTCCTGACCGCGATGGTAGTACAGATCCACTTCTTGGCGGGAGGACCCGTCTTTACTCACAAAAGCAAAAGTGGGTGTAATTCGAATACCATCCTGTTTGCCAAACATATTGCCCTTGGTCTTCAGATCGAACTTGAAATGGTACCCTGTCTTCACAGTTGCGTTAGCGAATCCCTGCACCGGATGGCTTCCCGGTCGAATAGGCAATACAAATGGAGCCAGGTTCCCTCGTGGATCACCATCAATGCTATTCATCCCAGTCCAGTAGCTATAGCCCGTTGGGTCGGGACTGCCCAATCGCTTGCGAAATACATTTTCCCAGTTGTAATCAGAGATATCAGTGACGTGAAAATCATATAACCTTCCGATAACATCTACCGGCACGATGTCTGCTGCAACATGATGTGCCAGATTGGTATTGGCATCCTGTTGCTCGGTAAAGTTTGTAGGCGCATTCTCTGCAATATTTCGGAATACAATATGGTATTTGCCTTCGTCTACCCATACAGGGAGATAGAATGTGGTGTCCAGTTGATTGACCGGAATATCCACCCATGTTTTGGCAGGGAAAAACTGACTCCGATCTGCGTTATAGACATCAAATGGGAATTGCACCTGTTTGATTCGAAAATATTTGGCATAGTCCCGATTTCCATAACCGGGATAACTCGCTGCGTCCAAGTGCTGTCCCGATGTGGGAATTCGCACAATGAACGGACGTTCCAGAATGAGTGCAGCACTGGTTGGGTCTGGTACGGTTTTCTGATTATGCGGCTGATCATCCGATACCCAGGCGTAGTTGACGACAGGGGTGTGTACGGTGACCGTGTTGATGCCGTTAATCGGTAATATTTTATTGGCACCGCCATTCACGTTACCCGGTAGCAAATCATAATAGATCTCACCAGAGCTTGTGGTGTTTGCTTTATTCAGCAGGGAATTGCTGATCATATTACCCGGTTTGTACAGCACATCACGCCCAATCATCGTTGGATTAGGAATATTGGATGGCGTTGGGCCATCTTTGGTTGCTTCCACATCATTCATAATGGTTGTGTTGTTGAATTTCACTAGATCATTATTCACTTTACTTTGAGGTGTGTTGGACTCAGCCATCCCTTTTAACCGTGATGTATCATCTGGCACACTGGGAGGTTGGTTCAAACCACCTGTTAATTTGGGTGGAGTATATGAGATTGAAGTGGTTTGCCCTGGTCGAACATGGCTTTCTACGGATTCATCATTTTTAGACTCTAGTGTTGGTGGTGTGTATCCTGTTGGATTCATCGTAACGGTCTCACCGGGCAAAGCGTAATTATTCATGGTTGCTTTAGCGATCTTGTATACTTCCAGATTGTTAATTTTCCAGTAGGAGTAGTCTCTTGTAATCTGGAAGTTGTATGGCTTGGGTACCGTATCGTTCGCGGGTACAGGTGGCCCTGGTGTACAACCATCATCATCACATTCCTCTGGTCCAGGTACTGTCCACTCTCTGTCGTACGAGATTGTGACATTACAGTTGTATGTAACTTTACCGCTCATTTTCGCCCAAGCTTGTTTAAATAGGTAATTGTCAGCAAAGGCATTTGTGTAGAGTGACTCGGAAGTAGGGATTCCTCTTAACACATTGAATGTCTCATTATCTCTGTTATCTGACTTGATAACACCGTTGGTATTTGGATCGAGATCATTCATGCTCATGATGGTTCCAGCAGAAGGTGGTCCAATCGTTGGTGTGCAACCTCCACCGCCTCCGTTACCGTCGCCTTCGCCAGTACCTGGGCTCTCTTCAACACCAATGTTTGTTGTGGTAGTTAGCTCAAAATCATCCTTTTCCCACAATACGGTAATGGTTGTGGTTCCTCTACTGACTGCTTGAACTACTCCGGAGTTACTAACGGTAGCAACACCAGGATTGGATGATTCCCATGTCGTTGTACCACCGCTACCGGTGTTTACATTGGTCTCCGCTCCAAAGTTTCCATCTCCAGTTTTCGTCTTGACCGTAGCATTAAGTTGTTTGGACTGGTTCAAGCTAATTTGTCCACCAGCGGTTAGGTTGATCTCTTTGGTTATTTCAACAAGACCTTTCCAGTAAAGATCTGTATTGAAGATGTAATCTGCTGACCATTTAGGTGGGTTATATTCTCTAGCGGCTGTTGCATTGATAACGCCGCCTATTTTCATGGTGAACATTGTTCTTCTACCATTGAAGGAGTCAACAGAAACAAGTTTAGGCATATTTAAATCTGCATTGTAATATTGGTTGTCATCCATATAATGAGGTGTTAGGGATACCTCGGTTAATTCTGATCGTGGATAGGGGTCGCTGTTCTTATCCATATATACTGCAGGTTTGTACAATTCTTTATCAAGATCAAGATCAACACAAACTGTCGAAGAAACCGGACGATTTGTTGATGGATCGTTAGCTAGCAAAATATTATCATTAGGCCCACTACATCCGCCATCAACGCTCCATCTTAAATCATCAATTTGATAAATATAAATACCAATATTGGTCATTTTTTGTCCTTCAACAGGTATAACTTTTAGTTGAGATTTAGCTGGTGTTTCAGGTACCATATATTGCGGTTTTATTGCAGGTTTAGTACCAGGTCCGCCACCGGCGTGCACAAATGAATAAGGTGTTAATACAGCGCAGATGGTTAGAAAGGCTATCAGTAACTTACTGATAGCTGGCTTCAACCTCAAATCTTTTATTTTATTTTGTATCGATGACACTAAAGATTGCCCCCTCTTTGGTTTCTAAGGTCACAGCCCTCGTCACAGATTGATTAAAATGTAACATTCCTTGTGCCCAATATATAGGGTTTTTAACCCCAAATACTCCTCTATTCAAGGTATAATCTCCTGTTTTTGGAGCTTCATATGACAAAAATGATTTTGACTGAGGGGAAGCTAAAGGATTAAAGGTAGCTGAATTAAGGAGACTTCCGGCTTGTGGTTGGTTCATGGAGGCCGATTTAATATTTAAATCAAACTCAACGAAAGAAAAATATCTATCGTTTTGGAGCTTTACTCCTTCATCTACAAAAACGGGATAATAAATGCTACGGTTATTGCTAGCGACATTAGTATCTACAATAATCCAATTCAAAATTTTAAGATCTGCATAATTTGTATCGGTAACAATCTCTTTGTTTCTAACCTTTGAAAAGTCATCGTTCACAACATCATCGTATTTCTGATTGCCTGATAGAATAATTTTTCTTTCAGGTGTTTGTTTGAAAGACTTTGCAATAATATTCAAATTCGTCCCCGTCAAACCTACTGCTCGCAGCTCATTCAGACCCTGAAAATCGGCAGGTTTTGTCTTGGCAACTGCTGCATAACGGGCGATCAACACAGCAACTTCCGCCCGAGTGGTAGTACGATCAACGCCAAATGTTTTATCGTTTGCCACACTCATCAGTCCCGTTCCCAGGGCAACGGCTACAGCATTTTTTTGAGCGCTTGCGAGTTTACCTGTGAAATATTCCTTTGCAGGCACAACGGTGTTCGTCACATCAGAGATTGCTTGTTTGTACTCAGGATCAACCACGGTTAGCCCTTGCGTCAGCCAAGTAGCCATTTCTCCTCGTTGAAGAGCGCCTTGTGCATCCAATTTTCCCTTGTAATTAGAAGGGTTGATAAAACCTTTTGCAATAGCAATAGAGACACCGCTTTTGGCCCATTCGGGTATGTCCGTGAAATTGTTTTGTTCTTGTGTCGTTGCATTAGGCTGGTCGGATAAACGTCCAAGGATACTTGCCATTTCAGCTTTGGTGACTGGTGAACTTGGTTTAAATGTCCCGTCGGCATACCCCTTGAAATAACCTTGTTCCACGGCCGAATTAATTGCTGAAGATGCCCAGTGTGTAGCTGGAACGTCCTTGAATTTAGTTGTAGCTTGTGCGGCTTCTACAGAACTCCCAACACTTCCAAAACCTACGATACCCCCTGTTAATAAAGCTAATGCCGTTACGCCGGAAATCATCATTTTTTTCATGAATCTTACTCCTCTCAATTGCAGTTTTTTGTCTTTGGTATGTACAAGTTAGGCTACTAGATACTAAATTTGTAATAATAATCAATATTCTACCATGTATAACTAGGCTATTGGTATGATTTATCAATATATTTCCTCCTCTCCACACAACTGCGACTAATTCTCAAGACCTATATTTCCTCAAAAAACACAAAAAAAGGCCACGAATCCGCAGATTCATAGCCTTATGCTTTAAGGTCTCCAACATATGTAGTTCCATCAATAATCAATAAATCAAGAATACTCGATTTCCAAACATTTGAAAAGCCCTATTCTTCTTACTCCAAATAAAGTCAGGCTATCGGTGTTCCATTAGGTAATGGACTATCCGGGGTGAGCAAGATAACATCGCCTTCACCAGGCACGCCGCCCAGCACAAGTACTTCAGAGACAAAACCGGCAATCCGCCGAGGTGGAAAATTAACTACAGCAACGACCTGTTTGCCAATGATCATGTCAGGCGTGTATCGCTGAGTAATCTGAGCACTAGAGCGCTTAAGACCAAGTGGTCCGAAGTCGATCGTCATTTTAATAGCGGGTATGCGAGCCTTGGGGAAGGGTTCGGCTTCCACCACGGTACCAACCCGGATGTCATGTTGCATGAACTCTTCAAAAGTAGCCATAGGGGGAGATCTCCTTTCAACTATGGGGATTATTATAAATGAAAAATCAACAAAAAATCCAGATTACGCTGTATCGTAACCTGGATTTCTGTTGTGTTGCTTTGCAGCAAATTAAGCGCCGTTCCAATTTTCCCCGGTGAGGTATTTCTCAGTGAGGATGGATAACATCTGAATACCTACTTCATTATGTCCGCCTTCTGGAATAATGATATCGGCATACTTTTTGGATGGCTCGATAAAAGCATCATGCATTGGTTTTACCGTTTCGAGATATTGCTTGTACACGGATTGGATCGTGCGTCCGCGTTCTTCAATGTCTCGCAGTACTCTACGTAGAATCCGCACATCGGAATCAGTATCAACGAATACTTTGATGTCCATCAGACTGCGAAGATGTTCGTCAATCAGCACATGTAATCCTTCTACAATGACAATATGGTTCGGTGCCAGTTCAACCGTCTCATTGGCAGCACGGTTATCTATGGTGAAGTCATATACGGGAGCATACGCCGCTTGGCCTTTTTTCAACAGGGTGAGATGCTCAATCAACAGATCATTATCGAATGCAAACGGGTGATCGTAATTGGTGAGTCGGCGTTGCTCAGGTGTGAGCTGCGACTGGTCTTTGTAATAATTGTCTTGGGATATAAACGTAACCTTACCTGATCCCAGACGGTCTATGACGGAGCGAGCTACCGTCGTTTTACCGGAGCCGGTTCCTCCGGCGATACCAATAATGAGCATGGTTGTTCCATAAGCCTCCCTAGAATGGCAGCATAGTCATGGATAAAGAGCACTGTTCCACAATCGATTCAGCACCTTTACCCACATGTCTGTCTGTGAATACACAATTCCTTCATTGTACCACAGCGCTTTGCTTTTTTCATCTGCCTTGGAGAGGGATGTATTCCCTAGGATTGGATGATTGACTTTTTTTAAAACAGCACTATAATAAACTTATATTCATAACACGGACTGTTACTGGGGAAACCAGGCATGACCGAATTCGATTGCTTTACTGTAATCGCTTTCGGTCTTTTTTTATTTTTGTTGGGGGGGTGAGAACATTGAAGGTTATCAAGAAAGTAAACAATAACGTGGCCATCGCTATTAATGAACATAACGAAGAGGTTTTTGTCGTAGGTAAAGGGGTCGGATTTCTGAAAACGCCCTATGAGCTGACGGAGACGGACTTGGTAGAAAAAATATTTGTAGCACCAAAGAACATCCGTATGTATGACCTGCTGAACAGCATTCCGATTGAGGATATTTATCTCGCGGAGGAAGTCATCAAGCTGGGCAGTCAGATCCTGAATAAAACATTTAACCCGAATCTGCTTCTCACCCTGTCCGACCATATCAGTTTTGCATTAACCCGAACGAGAGAAGGTATCCGTATCAAAAATCCACTTGGATGGGAAGTGCGGACACTTTATCCGGACGAGACCCGGGTGGGGGAGGCTGCGCTAAAGCTGATTCAGGAAAAAACGGATATCGCTCTGCCGACAGCCGAAACAACACTGATTGCATTACATTTTGTCAATGCACAGGTGGGCTCTGGAGAGATGACAGATACCACCAAGGTAACCACAGTTACGGGCGAGATCCTGTCCGTGATCAAATATGCGCTCAAAATTGACTTTCAGGAGGATTCCATCCATTTCATGCGCTTTGCCACACATATCCGGTATTTCATTCTGAGGCAGATGAGCGGTAAATCGCTCAAAGACGAGAATGAATCGCTTTTCCTGATGGTGAAGGAGAAGTTTCCGAAAGAACTGGCTTGTGTGGAGAAGATTGCTGATTTCCTGAAAAATAATTATGGCTGGACCTGTTCCGATGATGAAAAATTATATTTGATCTTGCATATTCAACGATTGATTTCGAATGAACCTAATGAAAAACTAACCGAATAATCCATATTGGACTGTTACTGATTCGATCAGGCATGACCAAGCGTAGGGAATGACGATTCCCCGGCTTGGTCATTTTTTATATATCCAATTTATTCATGTAGAGGAGAAGGGTCATGAACAACAAAGACTTGGCTAAAAACGTACTTGATCTCGTTGGCGGCGAGCAAAATATATCGGGTCTGACACACTGTGCAACCCGTTTGAGATTCGTTTTGAAGGATGATAACAAAGCAGACCTCAAGGCGCTGGATCAGCTCGAAGGCGTGCTCAAGGCACAAAATTCCGGTGGACAGGTTCAGGTTGTTATCGGTGCCAAAGTAGACGCGGTATACAGTGAAGTGAAGAATCTAACTTCTGACAAGATTGGCGAGCTTACGGAGTCTACAGACAGTGGGCCGAAAAAGAGACGTAACCCCGTCAATGTAGTGCTTGAAACCATCGCAGGTATATTCACGCCTGTTCTGCCAGCACTTGTTGGTTGCGGGATGATCAAATGTTTGGCTACCGTTATAACTGCCATGGGTTACCTAGAAGGCTCCGGTTTCCTAACAATCATTAACATGATCGGGGACTGCATTTTCTACTTCATGCCGTTTTTCCTGGCTGTCAGTGCAGCAAACCGTTTCAAAACCAATCCCTATTTGGCGGTAGCTCTTGCTGCGGGACTAATGCATCCAACCATTTTGAACGCTGCGGCTCAGATTGCTGAGACGGGTGTAAATAGTATTGATTTTCTCGGCATGCCGATTCTGTTGATGAAATATTCCTCTTCCGTCATTCCAATCATTTTGGCGGTATGGATTATGAGTTATGTGTATCCGATCGTCAATCGAGTGATTCCCAAGTTTCTACAGGTCCTGCTTACCCCAATGATTGTTTTGTTCATTATGATTCCAGTGGAACTGATCGTGCTTGGCCCAGTAGGTTCATATATCGGTGACTGGTTGACGAATGGCATTAACTCATTGTTCTCCACTGCAGGTGTTCTTGCTGGTGCGATTCTTGGATTTTTCAAACCGATCATGGTTATGTTCGGTATGCACTATGCCATCATGCCTATTCAGGTTCAACAAGTGGCTACACTGGGCGCAACCGTGTTGTTACCAACGGCACTAGCGGCGAATTTGGCTCAGGCTGGAGCAGCCTTTGGTGTGTTTGTCCTAACGAAGAGTAAAACGATGAAATCAGCGGCTGCTTCGAGTGGATTCACCGCGTTGTTCGGGATTACCGAGCCGGCGATCTATGGTGTAACGCTGAAATACAAACGTCCCTTTTTCGCAGGTTGCCTGGCAGGTGGATTAGTCGGTGGATTCTACAGCTTGGTGCATACAACAGCGAATGCAATTTCACTGCCAGGTGTATTGGCAATTGGCACGTATTCCTCTGATCGTTACATGTATGTCGTTATTGGTTGTATTGCCGCCGTTGTACTCGGGTTTGTGTTCACGCTGTTGGCTGGCATCAAGGAAGATACAGATGGAAATAAATCGAAGCAACAAGCTACGAATAAAGTAAATAGCAATCAGACAGTCGTTGCCACAGAGGTAACTCCAGCGTCCGTATCATCACAGACATCCACATCTTCTGACATGCTTATCGTTAGTCCAATGACAGGGGAGATCAAACCGATCTCTGAAGTGGAGGATCAGGCATTTGCCCAAGAGTTGATGGGTAAAGGCATTGCAATCATTCCGACAGATGGCAAGGTATATGCTCCATTTGACGGAGTAGTCGAGGCGCTTTATCGCACCAAACATGCCATCGGATTGAAAGCTGCGAATGGTGTCGAGATCCTGATTCATATCGGAGTGGATACCGTCAGTCTGAAAGGGAAATATTTTAACGCCCATATCGAACAGGGACAGACAATCAAGGCAGGGGATTTATTGGTGGAGTTTGATCCGGAGGGCATTACGTCAGCAGGATATAACACCATTACATCGATTGTGGTAACCAACATGCAACAGTATGGAGATGTACTGACTACAGCGACCAGCGGCCCGATCCGGGAGAGTGAAGCTTTAATTAAGCTGATTCCGTAAGAACTGCTCATCTTTTCATTAAGGCTACAAGTTACAAGCTAGATGGTCTTAATAAGACTTAATAAGACTAATAACACGTAATAACAGGAGGAACTAAAATGACAAATTCCAATTTTCCAAAAGATTTTTTGTGGGGCGGTGCACTGTCTGCCTGTCAGGCCGAGGGAGCTTATAATGTGGACGGCAAGAGTCTGACCATTCCAGAAGTGATGAAGTTTAACGAGAAGAACGATCGCAAAGTGACCAAGCAGATCAGAGTGAATTGGGAGATGATTGAAGAGGCCAGGAATGACCCGGATACCGTGAAATATCCGAAGCGCCGGGGAATCGATTTTTATCATAACTTCCGTGAGGATATCGCCTTGTTTGCCGAGATGGGCTTCAAAGTATTCCGTTATTCCATTTCATGGGCCAGAGTATTCCCGGGTGGCGACGATGCTACTCCGAATGAAAAGGCATTAGAGTTCTATGATCAGGTTATTGATGAATGTCTTAAACACGGTATGGAGCCCCTGATCACTATCAGTCACTTTGATACACCAATTGTACTGATGGACAAGTTCGGAGGATGGTATAACCGCAAGCTGATCGATCTGTATGTGAACTATTGTGATGTGTTGTTTAATCGCTACAAGGGCAAAGTGAAATATTGGGTGACATTCAACGAGATCAACATGAGCGTGAAAGCATCGGCCAAAACGCTGGGAATCATTGATTATGATGCTCCAAATTATGAAGAAATGCTGTTCCAGGGGCTGCATCATCAATTTGTAGCTGCGTCCAGAGCAACCAAGATGGCTCATGAGATTGATCCGAATAACCAGATCGGAAGTATGGTGGCTTATTTTACAACGTATCCTTACACTTGCAAGCCGGAGGACGCACTCCAGATGCAACAGGATGATCAGATGAAAAATCAATTCTACCTGGATGTGCTCAATAAAGGCGAATACCCTTACTATAGTAAAACGTATTTCAAAAACAAGGAGATCCAGCTGAATATCGAGGACGGCGATCTGGATAGCATTCGCGCGCACACGGCTGATTTCGTGGGGATGTCGTATTACAACTCGATGATTTCCAGTAGTGATACCGAACAACTCGAACTAACGGCAGGCAATGTACACAGTGTATATAAAAACCCGCATCTGCCCGCTAACGAGTGGGGGTGGCAGATTGATCCCATTGGCCTGCGGTATACGCTGAATCTCGTCTATGATCGGTATCAAAAGCCTGTCTTCATTCTGGAGAATAGCTCAGGTTTCTACGATAAACTGAATGAAGATGGAACGATCAACGATCCGTACCGGATTGATTTCCTGAGCAAACATATCGAACAGATGGGACTCGCCATTGCGGATGGGGTCGAGGTGTTGGGATACACGATGTGGGGACCCATCGACATGATCAGTTCAGGGACCTCCGAGATGAGCAAACGTTACGGATTTATCTACGTCGATCAGGACGACTATGGCAATGGTACGCTGAAAAGATATCGTAAGGATTCCTTCTTCTGGTATCAGAATGTGATCCGTACCAACGGAGCAGAACTGTAACGCACCATGAACATTTTGGGTCGTATCAAAAAAATACCCGGCGGCTTGCTGATTGTTCCTATGCTGGTCGCCGCGGTCATCAACACGGTGTTTCCATCGTTTTTTCAGATCGGTGATCCAACGACAGCGCTGTTCACATCGAAAGGTACCATGGTGCTGATCGGTATGATTTTACTGATATCAGGAACACAGCTTAACTTGTCACAGCTTCTGGTGACTTTGAAGAGAGCAGGGGTGCTCTGTATTTCACGCATCCTCATCAGCTGCCTGTTCGGATGGGCGTTTGTGCACTTTTTTGGCATAAGTGGGGTTGGAGGAGTGTCTGCGGTAGCCTTCATTGCCGTTCTGACCAGTTGTAATCCGGGATTATATCTGGCCTTGATGAACACGTACGGAGATGATGTGGATCGTGCTGCGTTTGGTATTCTGAATCTGATCGCCGTACCGGTTATTCCGGTCATGATATTGAATTCGGCAAGCGGTGTCGGTATCGATTATCTCAGTGTACTTGCTACACTAGTACCTTTTTTGATCGGGATACTGCTTGGTAACCTGGATAGCAACATACAAAAGATGTTCGCTCCGGGAACACTGATTCTACTACCTTTTCTAGGTACCAGCTTTGGGTCCAATATTGATCTGCGTATTGCATTTCAGTCCAGTCTGTCCGGTTTGTTGGTCACCGTGTTATTTTTGCTGATCTGCATGTTGCCGCTCATTGGAATCGATCGCACGATATTAAGACGACCAGGTTACGCAGCGGCTGCGACATGTTCGGTTGCTGGATTGTCCATGGTGGTGCCTTCGATGGCTGCCGGGTTCAATCCGGCGTATGCGCCATATGTAGACACAGCTATCGCTCAGATTGCGTTTGCCGTGATCCTGACGTCGGTGACCGTGCCTTATATCGTGAAGCGTTTGGCTGGAGGAACAGCAACGGAAGCTTCTGCTTCGACAAATCACTAGAAAAAAACAGCATGTGTTCTGTCAGATTATGACGGATCACGTGCTGTTTTGCTTTGTACATCTATATGATCTCCTGGGGGAGGAGAGGGATCGATCGGTTTATTTTACAGACCCAGCAGTTGTTTAACACTTTCAGCTACAGCTTTGCTAGATTGCGGATTCTGTCCTGTGACCACGCGGCCATCTGTTGTGACATAGGAACTGAAGGCAGCAGCTTTATCATATTGTGCAGCGCGTTCTCTCAAAGCATCTTCCAGCAGGAAAGGAACATACTCGGTTTGTTGAGCCAATGTTTCTTCTTCATTCGTGAAGCCGGAAACGGTTTTGTCGTTGATCAATAGCAGGCCGTTGGACAGCTTCACATTCAACAGGGCTGTAACCCCGTGGCACACGCCGGATACAACGCCACCTTTTTCATAGATATCACGAGAAAGCTCTTGAAGTTCGGCATTGTCCGGGAAATCCCACATTGTACCGTGACCTCCTGTGAAGTAGATTGCATCGTAGTCACTCGCGTTTACTTCGCCAGGTTTCAACGTATTTTTCAATTGGTTCATGAACGTTTCGTTCTCGAAATAGGCTTTGGTGCTCTCATCCAGAGAGTCGCCCAGACTTTTCGGATCAAGAGGTACGTTCCCGCCTTTAGGGCTGACCAGATCGATCTGAACATTGTCATTATGGTCAAACTCTTCAATAAAATGAGTTGCTTCGCTCAGCCACAAGCCAGTAGGCTCGTCCTTTGTTGCGTACTTATCTACATTTGTTAGAACAACCAGTATCTTTTTCATATTAAAACCTCCCGTAAAATATATAACATAAATTTATAATAAATATCACAAAATTAAATTGTGTAAAATATATTATTAAATATAACATAACCATTTTCCAAAGTAAAATCATGAGCGTATCGTCGATCTCCAATGTGACTTTCAAGCGTAGGAGTAAAGAACAAACTAGTCGTAGTAAATATACCCGTAAGAATGCACTTTTACTTATTATGCCCTGCTTAATTTACTCAAATTGTAAGCGGAGGTAGGCGGGTGTAAGGGAAATCGAGATTAATTCAAATTTGAAGTTAATTTGATTGTACAACTAGTTCTTTTGATTTAGAATGGCGGAAGATGCCAACAAAAAACTGGTACAAATTACATATATACTTGGAGGAACATTCATGAAACGTTCAGGCAAATTTTTCGCTTCAACAGTGGTTGCTGCTGTTGCTGCAGTATCCATCGTCTCTTCAGCTTCAGCGAGCACAGTTTCAGTCTCCAACATCTCTGGCGTAACACCTATCAACATTAGCAGTATGGATATCGAAACGGCTTTGATGATGGTTCAGAGCGAACGCGCCAAATTGCTGGATGCGCAATTGCAAACGCAAATCCAGGAAGTACAGAACCGTAATCAACAGATCGCGGATTTGAACGCTCAATTGCAGATAGCCCAGCAAAACGGGGATGAAGCAGCTGTTCAAAAGTTGAAAGGTCAAATTGATGCTGCAAGCAACTCGCAACAGATGGACATGCTTCGTCTGCAGTCCATGTCCAACAAGCGCAATGAAGCGTTTGATGTCATGACAAACTTTGTCAAAAAAATGCAGGATTCAAGATCGTCCATCATCGGTAACATGCGTTAAGAACGGATAATTAACTGCAACAACACAAAAAGAGCGAAGCCGGAATTCAAATTCCGAAACTTCGCTCTTTTTGTGTTTCTCTTTTTTATGATATATATCATCTAATCCAAGTTAGCCCGACCAGTCACGACGCCGAGTGAACAGATCCTGCAACTCGTCCGTCGACAATTCGGTAATCCAGTTCTCAGAGCTTGTGATGATGTTATCGCTGAGCTGCTGTTTGCTCTCCAACATCTCGTCGATCCGCTCCTCCAATGTGCCAAGAGAGATGAACTTATGCACCTGAACATCTTTGGTCTGACCCATCCGATAAGCTCTGTCGGTGGCTTGATTCTCAACAGCAGGGTTCCACCAGCGGTCAAAATGGAACACATGGTTGGCTGCGGTCAGATTCAATCCCACACCGCCTGCCTTGATGGACAGAATGAAGACGGACGGTTGCTTATCCTCAGGCAATGTACGGGATTGGAATTCCTCAATCATACGATCCCGTGCCGTTTTGGAGGTACCCCCGTGCAGATACAGCACAGGCTCCTGCAACTCCTGACGCAGTACCTGTTGCAGCATCTGTCCCATACCGATGTATTGGGTGAAAATAAGGCATCGCTCGCCTTCGTCCCGCAATTCCCGGACAAGTTCCATCAGTCGTTCCAGTTTTGCGGAGCGACTAATCAGCATCGCCATATCTTGCGGACTGTACACGTCATAAGCAGATGTTAATGCGCCGTCTTCAGGCAGTTCCTCAGGCAAAGCCTCTTTGGTCAACAGCAGAGGGTGGTCACACAGTTGCTTGAGCTGGGTTAACGCCGATAGAATGGCACCTTTGCGCTTGATGCCTTCCAGCTCTTTCATTTTATCCATCAGGGCCTGTACGGACTGGTCATACAATGCACTTTGTTCGCCCGTAAGGTGAATATAGGTTTTCATCTCGTTTTTGTCCGGCAGATCAAGCTGGATATTGGGATCTTTTTTCTTACGGCGTAGCATGAATGGTTTCACCAATTGCTGTAGATCCTGCATGCGCTGCTCATCTTTATCTTTTTCAATGGCACTGATGAAGCGAGTCTGGAATGCCCGGGCGTTGCCCAGATATCCTGGATTGATAAAGTCATAGATCGACCACAGCTCGGACAACCTATTCTCGATCGGCGTACCTGTCATGGCAATGCGGTGTTTCGCAGGGAAGCTGCGGACAGCCAGCGACTGTTTGGTCTGGGCGTTTTTGATATTCTGCGCTTCATCGAGACAGATGCATGACCACGTATAGGTTTGTAACATCTCCTGATCCAGTGTAGCCGTAGCAAAGGACGTGATAATAATATCCACCTGCTCGGTCTGATCCCGGAATTCTTCTCCACTTAATCGGCGTGCGCCATAATGCAGACTGACATTAATGGAGGGTGCGAAGCGGCTAATTTCCTTTTGCCAGTTGCCCAGTACGGAGGTTGGGCAGATCAGAAGAACCGGGGCTTGTCCTGGCTTACGTGGTTCATGATCCTTGATGTGTAACAGATACGTGATGAACTGAATGGTTTTCCCGAGACCCATATCATCGGCAAGACATGCCCCAAGCCCAAATCTGCGCAGGAAACCAAGCCATGCAAAACCTTCCTTCTGATACGATCGCAACTCGGCATGAAGCCCTGTCGGAATGGGCAGGGAAGGTGCGCCGCCTTGTCCGCCCCCGAGTTGTGCAATAACCCGGTTCAGGTGCTCATTCAGTTCTACTTCCAGCCGAATGTTCTGATCATCCTGTGGTGGCTGCTCTTCCTCGGTTTGTTGTCCTTCCTTCCATTTCTGGTTGCGATATTCCCGTTGCTCATTGTGCAGCAGATGCAGGTGCAGAATATCCTGGAATGAGAGTCCCTGTTCCCGATCTACACCGCCCATGGCACGACGTATCTGTTCCAGCAGGTCGGGGTCGAGAGGAACCCATTCTCCACGGAAGCGAACCAGTCGTTCATTACGGGCAACAAGGTCGGCGAATTCATCTTCGCTGAGATCCGTGTCACCAATCGCAATTCGCCAGTCAAAATGAATAATCGAGTCCAGTCCAAAGAACGACTGTCCCCGTTCACTGCCTTCCTCCGGCTGTACCTTAGCACGCAGCTTTGGTTTCTTCTTACGGGCTGCTTCCCACCAACCAGGCAGCAGAACTTGCCAGCCCGCTGCGAGTAACCGCCCGCTATCCTGCGTCAGGAACTGCCAGGCTTCCTGATCTCCCAAAGGATCACTCAGCACATCCCGCCTACCACTAATGGAGCTTCCAAGACGCGGCAGATGTGCACGCAGCTGATCCAGCCATCCGGCCGAGCGATCCAGAATGAACGGTGTCCATACCTCTGGCCATTCGCCTTCAAGTCTGCCCCGTGAATCCAGCATGACGGGCACCAATACAGCGGCATCCAGCTTGTTCTGCAACACCAATCGCAGCCGCCAAGATGGCTCATCCTCGTCCGGCTCCTGCAATTGCAGCATGGGTCTGAATGGTGCGGCATCTGCTTTCCAGCCAATGGATACGAGCCAGGACTGAGCATCCATCCCGGCTGTCTTGGGTAGAGTGCCGCGCTCTGGGAACAACTGCGGGAATTCACGCCGCAGATCCGTTGCAGCTTCTTCCGAACTGTACCAGCGCTGGAATACAAAGGCGGAATAGGCCGCCCCAAGTCCTTCGGCATAACTCTCGTCCGTTTGCTGAATCGCTTTGGTAAGCGATGCCCGATCCTGCTTTTTCAAGCTATCCGGGTCCCAGGTCCACTGAAGCTGTCCTGCACGGTAGGCCTCGAAGCTAGGTACGTATTTTCGTTTCTCTATGGAGGATGCCAGTGCTGGAGCTAGTCGAATCAGATGTTCCGCTTGCTCGTCCCACTTCCATTCAATATGAAGCAGCGTATGCATCTCGGCAAAAAAGGGAATGACTTCTTCCGCAGGCAGAACAACCAGCTCAATCTCCTCAATCTGCCGAACTTCCAGTTCGGTCCCGTAGAAGGAAGGCGCATGCCAAGCGAACAATCGCTGCTTAAGCGACTGTCCCGGTACAAAGTGGTGTGTGTTGAGTGCTCCGTAAAACAAAGCATCGCCATATCCGGTTAAAGCGACGTGAACCTCAATCGTTTCAGTGTAAGGATGAATTAAGCTCATGAGATCAGTTTACCTTTCCGAAGCTCTTCCTGCAGGGCGCGCAGCCGACTGTTACGAACGGCGAGTGTGGTGATGAATTGCTCCCAGTGCGCTTCTTGCTTCATTTTTTTATAGATTTTGGACAGACGTTTCAACAGCTTCACCGCTGCTTTGTATCCGTCCCTGTTTTTGTGTCCGATATAACGCTCCACTGCCTGATGATAGAAGGGAAGCAGCAGCTCAGGTGCATCTTTTTCGATTGGTTGCAGCATCGCTACGCGGAATTCGAGAGGTTCCGTTCCCGTACTCAGCTGAAAATCAATCCATCTGCGCCACTGTCCACGCGAATGCATAGCATCCTCGTAGGCGGGGCGGGAGTGGGGAAGCATACTGACAAGCGTGTCCCACATACGGTTCTCTGCATCGGGCAGATGTTGAATGGCCGTATCCCATAGATGCATGTAATCATTCAAAGGTGTATTACGCCGATTCGCCAGAAGGGGGCCAAGTTGTACCAACCAATCCCCAAGCCGCTCCCATTCAGCCGAATCTGCGAGTACATGGAGAAAATGCAACAGTTGTTCTGGCGGGAAACCGTAGGCCGAGCTTCCATGGATGAGTCGCTGCCATGCCTGATCATCTTGTCCCAGATGGAAGTGCATCCAGCTCTGCGCGAGTACTAGCGGCAGAGGCAGTGTTACGGCTTTGCCTGGTCTATCACTACTACTTCCATTACTTTGAGCGCTACTCAAGACACTTCCACCTGACTGGGAAGGTGACGAAGCGGCGGTTATATTGCGTTCTATATCATCTAAGATGGCCTGTTCCGACACTAACATGTCCCGCGACCCTTGCAGCTCAGGTACGATCCAGTTCAACCACAGTTGTCGATAGATCGGAGTGAAGAACATCATGCTGGCTGTCTCAGGCATCATCTGTTTGCGTAAATAAGCCGAGGTTTCGGCCAGTCTGTTCCAAAGTTGTTCAAGCTTGTTTCCCTTTAGACCTGACAGGTCTAGCGGATGGTTAAAGATCCGTTCAATGTCTTTCTGAAGTGCATCCACCGCGAGCTGGGCAGGGTAGCTCAAGTACACGGGGGTATGCGTGATGGAGTTACGAGCCGGAGGCACGCAGAATCGGATGAGGTGCAGCTGCACATGTAGTTCAAAAAGTTGGTCCATCGCAGCGTTAAGCCTTGGTTTAATGGCATACAGCTCGTCCGTTGCTTCTTGCACGTAGGATGTGCTTGCTGTGCCAGTCCCCAGCCGTCTCAGACAGGAGTGGAACAGCTCGTGCCATTCCGAGATTTCGAGATCAGCAAGCTCTGTTGCATGTTCCTTGATCTGGCTGTATCGGTTGTCCGGAATGTCCATATCCTGTTGTTCATCGGCATCTGCATAGCTGGATATTCCTGCGGACATGGCCCCGATGGGTTTGGTCGTTTGTTTGAGTGCGGTACTGGAGTGTGCATTCACAATCGCATGCACAGGTCGCTCCAGTTGCTCGGCATAACTCATTAATACAGCCGTCATATGTTTGCATACGGAACTCACCGGGCAGGTACAATGACTTGTAGTCAGGGATTGCATGCTCAGGGTGACCTCGTACTCTTCCGATCCTTGTACAACGGCCGAGATCCCTTGTTGTTCGGAATAGGTTAATGGTCCGACACGTTTCTGTTTATAATATTGGAATCCGCGCATAATCGTCAGGTTATTAAAATGCTCTGCAACCTGCCTGATCAACTGTTGCCACTGCGCATCATCCATCCTCATGTTATTCGGTATGTTCATCATTCCATCTCCTGGGGTAAACATAGGTTCAGTAATCACCACGTCTATGACATGATGTTGTAAATTTGTTGTATCCATCATATCAGTTATGAGCCAATCCGTGCATGGGTTATGAAGAATTTGAAGTTATTTTAGACCAACTGGAATCAGGATGAACACGTCGGTTCTGCTGGCGGACGGAATGCATGATTGCACCATATTGTGTATGCTTATGGTATGTATTCCTTTCAGGAACGATGCAGGCCGGGGAAACGGCCATATTACACACAACAGGAGAGAGCATATGAAAATACTTACGTTAAACACACACGCTTGGGCGGAAGAGGATCAACTGAACAAGATCAGTCAGCTGGCTGATTTTATTAATACACATCAATTCGATGTGATCTCCATGCAGGAGGTCAACCAATCGATGCAGGAAGTCGCGCTTTCTGAAGAAGAACTGAAGATGTATTATGCTACTGAACCCGATGCAGTGATTAAAAAAGACAACTATGCCTACGTCCTGCTTCAGAAGCTGACAGAGCAATATTACTGGACGTGGATTCCCGCGCATGTTGGGTTTCAAAAATACGATGAAGGACTGGCGATCCTTAGCCGGACGCCGATTAAGCAGGCTTTTGGGGAATACGTGTCTCACATGCGGGATTATAACAACTATCGTACACGCAAGATTGTGGGAATTCAGACGGTCGTCCAAGGTGAAGCAACCTGGTTTGTGAACGGACATTATAACTGGTGGGATGATGCGCAGGAACCTTTCAAGGGACAGTGGGAGTTGACGGAGAGCAAGCTTGCCCCCTACATGGACCAGTCGTTATATATAATGGGTGATTTCAATAATGTCGCGGAAGTGCGTGGTGAAGGCTATGATTATATGATGAGCAAGGGCTGGAATGACCTGTACACCACAGCATTGCAAAAGGATGAAGGAGCAACAGTGGTGAAGGCCATTGCCGGCTGGGCAGATAACAAACGCGATCTTCGGATTGACTATATTTTCTCCAATCGTCCGATTCAGGCTAAATCTTCTACCGTGGTCTTGAACGGTAAAAACGGGCCGGTCGTGTCTGACCATTTTGGCGTCGCTGTAGAGATATAACAGCCGTGTGACCACAAACCGTAAAGGTGATATCACCGCAAATACGAAAAAAAGCCTCCGCTGACTTCCTGTAAAGGAAAGTGGCCGGAGGCTTTTCACATTCTAAATCATTTTCTATGTACATTTCATATCGTTTGTTCTTTCTGTTGTGGCACTGTATTGTTATTCGAGCGCCAGCATCTGATGTACGAACTTTTTAAGATTCGCACTTGTCTCGCTAAGCTGTTCGATACTTTCCATGAACTCGGTAACAAGCTTGGCCTGATCCACCGTTGCTGTTGTAATCTGACCGATCTCTTGTTCCATATGCTTCATGGAATCCTGTACACTACCGAGGGATGTTTCGATATCAGCCGCTGCCTGTTTCGTATGATCGGACAGCTTGCGTACTTCACTAGCAACCACACCGAATCCGGCCCCCTGATCGCCCACACGAGCTGCCTCAATCATGGCGTTGAGTCCAAGGAGGTTGGTTTGTTCCGATACTTCACGAATGACGTTTGTTACTTTACTTACACTGACCGAGTTCTCTGAAGCTTTTTTGGAATTGCGCAGAATCTCTTCCGAGGTCGCAGAGAGTTCTTCGGAATGTGCAGCAATCTGCTGAATGCCGCCGACGAGCGCATTAATGGTTGTTTCGTTTTCACGGATCAGCGTTTCCAGTGTCATGTGACTATCCAGTGCGTAGTTCACACCCAATATACCCACGACCTGATCGTTCTCTTTAATAGGGATTAGAATGGCATCAAAAGGTCTGCCCTGCAGATCACCAGGCATGCGTGCCACGGTACGGGAATCTCTGTTAGTCAGCATTTTGAAATGTTTATAATCATCATGCAGCTCATCCCCAACCTTCACGCCAATCTCCAGACTTTTTGCTTCGGAAAAATACAATACTTTCTCATGATCATTAATGGATATTGATATGTCGTCACGGAACATTTGGCTAACAAAAGGCATAGCATTTACCAGAGATTCAAGAGTATTCAATGTGCATCTTTCCTTCCCGATACAAAAAGTGGAATTTTTCAATCTATATAAGTTGAACTAAAGATATATTCACACGTACACTCCGATGACAGAATAACCTTCCAATCGCTGTTATCCCCAGATTTTTTTGATTCCCTTTTCTCAAGGGAAAAATCCGGTGATAGCGTATGCTTACGATGCAGCTTTCTTTCAGAAAGCTTTTAGGCGAACGCTTCGCTTTTTCAGTTTTTTCTGTCCTCTACGTTTCTGTGTAAATGATTAGTTCAACATATATAGTTTCTATATCGGTAACATTTTCCGTTTTTTTGAATTAATGTCCCAATGAAGGTGTAATTGGCGAAGTAAAAACCGAATTTTCTGATTTTTTGTAAGCGTAATCAAAAATCTGTAGCCACCACCGAACATGTCAGTTATACTGGGATTATTATTCGTCTATTCAGAAGATAACCAAGGGACATACCTATTTCCCGGTAAGGGGATTACCCACCTAGGTTAAGCGCTATACTTAATCACCGCATATTAGTTTGGTGCTCCAGTGTGGATGGTATGAATGCAATGATATAAGAATTTATTTCAACGAGAGAAGGATGTGTGCCATCGATGACGACCTATTTCAGTGAACCACAGAGCATGTATTACCGATTTGGAGAAGATCAGGATCAGGTGCTGAAGGTACTGGCCGAGAGGTATATTGGAGCCAATGCGCAGGCTGATTTTGTATATCGGGTATTCCAGAAGTCTGGTATTTTGCAAAATGAAAAAGGGCTTTATGATCTGAATTTAGGTAAACGCTTTCCTGATGCACCTAAAGACCATGTATCCTACGCAGCTGCACTGGTTTGGGGGGACGAGGACCGAAACCTGGATGTACTGGTCCGCTGTTATGGGCCTGTTCGCTTTTATTTCAATGAGCAGATGGTCTATCGCTCTACCGTAATGGATGAGATTAGTCCTGATGCAACGGTGAAGCTCAGCATCGACATCAAGCCTGGTTGGAACACCATTTGGCTGGAAATGAAAAACACGCCTGCCGGCTTCGGTTGCCAGTTCGGATCAGATGAAGGAAAAGTGCGCATTTTGAATGTATATGCTCCATTTCAGGAGAGACAGGGACAAGCCGGATGGGTATTCTCCCAACCGAACCCAGCCACGAGTAAACAACCGGACCTGCTTGGAAAAGAATCAGACTACAGCTTGAACTGGCTGCCTGAGACAGGCTGGTCTGATGAGGATGAGACCAAGCCAGCTCTCGAACGAATATTCGGAAATCTTCCTGGTAAGCATGCTTATGCTTGGACCCATCTGAACAATAACGATTCAACCAGGAATACGGTGCGGTTGTCAGGTCAATCCTCTGGTTCTCTAAGTATATGGATTAGCGGCAAGCCTGTGGTGCAAGTGAAGGAAGCGGGTCCGTTCGAGGTGGATGTACCAGCCTCTTTTGGGCGGAGTGACCTGCTTGTCCGAAGTGAATGCAATGATACGGCGGCGGGACCTTGGCATTTTAATTTGAACGCATCCGTTTCGGGTAAGCCACTTTCACTGGAACTTCCTCAGCGTGTGCACGGTGCTTCCGGAGAGTCTTGGTTATATGTCGGACCTTTTGAGTCGGAGGTTGAACCGGACTTGGCGGATCTGACTCGAACGGACCGAGTGTATCAAACGGGTTTAGAACAGACGTATTGGCGCTTAGATCGACCGGATGCTTGGATCAGACCTTATTATGAGAACGCGATGTTAAGCAACAAATGGACAGTGGGCAGTGTGACCAATTATGGTCGCTGGGATTATCCATTGGGTGTCACTGTATATGGTCTATTACGGACGGGGCGTTATTTGCAAAGACCGGACATTACACGTTATGCGGCTGAGCATGTGCAGGCATGTACCCAGATGTATGAATACTCCTTATGGGATCGGGAGCAGTATGGTTTCCCGGCAGTCAATCAACAATTGGTCATGCTGAAAATGCTGGATAACTGCGGTTCTTTTGGTTCGGCCATGCTGGAAGCGTATTCAGAGTGTCATGAACCAACGTTTCTTCCGATTGCTGAACGGATTGCAGATTTCATGCTTTCCCGCCTGGAACGGCAGGAGGATGGGGCATTTTATCGCACATGTGTAGGGGAGTATGCCGAGAATACCATGTGGGCAGATGACCTCTATATGAGCACGCCATTTCTCGTTCGTTATGCACGGGTGACAGGCAACTCAGCCGCCTTGGATGAAGCCGCCAGACAATTTTCACTGTATCGGAAGTATCTGTTTATGCCTGAGTTCAAGATCATGTCCCATGTGTATGATTTCAAATACGGACAGGCAACGCAGATTCCATGGGGACGGGGAAATGGCTGGACACTATTTTCCTTGACGGAGGTACTGGAAGCTTTGCCGGCAGAGCATCCCGAGCGTCCGACTCTAATTCATTTCTTCAATGAGCTGTGTGAAGGGTACGCAGCGCTTCAAGGGGAAAGCGGCTTGTGGCATCAGGTGTTGAATGTTCCGCAGACGTATGAAGAAGCCTCATGCACGGCGATGTTTGCCTATGGTTTTGCGAGAGGTGTACGCTTTGGTTGGTTCAAAGACCCTGAAGTTTACGTCACGGCTGCCGAGCGGGCTTGGAAGGGACTCATCTGCAAAGCAATTGATCGTCAAGGTAATGTGCATGGCGTGTGCAGCGGTTCGAGATATGCGTTTACGGCAGAGTATTATGATCAGGACTTGCGTACCGTCACCAATGACAATCACGGAATAGGCATTATGATGCTGGCAGGAACCGAAGTAGCAAAAATGAAGAAACATTTGGCTGAACACAGGGTGTCTTCACCTGCCGTCTCACATTCCTGACAGACCACCGAGGTCTGATTTTCATACTATCGTTTCTATACAACAGTCTTCTGCTCCACGTAATACGGTTGTATATCCGTAATCATATTTGAGACGGGATCATCACCGCCGGGAATATCATTCCTGGTGGTTTTTGATTCCTGTAACTCCTTACTTTTTTGACAGGAAAGCTTACTTTTGTTTATGTCATGTACAGTAATAGACCGATACAATAGGTTTTGTAAGCGATTCCATAAATGCAAGAAGGGGAGGAAATTCATTTATGATGATTACAAAAAAGTGGGTAACCCTGTTCTGTCTGTCCCTGTTATTGTTCGCTACAGCCTGTTCTGGAGGGGCCACCGATACATCTTCTTCTTCTGGGGAAGCAAGTGGAAGTGAAGGAGATTCATCAGGCAAGATTGAACTGCGCATGACCTGGTGGGGATCACAGACCAGACATGATCTGACGACCAAAGTGATCCAATTGTTTGAAGAGAAACATCCGGGAATCACCATTAAACCTGAATATTCCGGTTGGGACGGTTACTTTGACAAGTTGACTACACAGGTAGCCGGTTCAAATGCACCAGATATCATCCAGATGGATTACGCCTTTTTGACTGACTTTGCCCGGCGTGGTGCCTTGCTTGACCTGACTCCGTTTGCAGAGAGCAAAGAGCTGCGGACAGAGGATCATGATCAGAGCATGATTACAGCCGGTTCGATTGACGATAAATTATATGCGATTACCCTCGGAGTAAACGCACCAGGTGTCATATATGACGCCACTGTATTTCAGGAATTAGGTATCGAAGAACCACAAGAGAGCTGGACATGGAAGGATTTTGGGGATATTGCGACCAAGATCGCCGCAGCCAAAGGTGAGGGGTTCTATGGATCTGCAGACATTTCCGGTACAACGAACATGTTTGAAGTGTTTATTCGGCAATCCGGGAAAGGATTGTTTGATGGTGGCACAATGACAGCTACCAGCGAGGAGCTTCAACAATGGTTCGATATGTGGAGCGCACTACGTGAGAATGGTGGAGTGACTACAGCGGAGATAACGGCATCCACAACCAATGCGCTGGAGACACGACCGATCTCACTGGGCACAGCCGCCATGGACTTTGCATGGTCCAATCAATTGCTGACATTCCAGCAGGTGAACAAAAACCAGGATCATAAGCTTGGCATCCAAGTGCTTCCGCATGGTGTAGGTGAAAAGCAAATCGGTGAATATCTGAAACCAGGTCAGTTCCTCTCCGGTTATGGTAAAACCAAACATCCAAAGGAAGTTGCCATGTTCATTGATTTCATGGTCAATGATCCAGAAGCAACCGCTATTCTTGGTTCTGAACGTGGGGTGCCGGTTAACTCCAGCATTCGTGAACAGATGCAGCCTACGCTGCCGGAAGCGGAGCAAACCATTTTCCAATTTATCGATACTGTATCGAAGAACTCCAGCGAGATTGACCCGCCATACCCGCAAGGATTTGCTGAAGTGGACACAAGTTTCAAGAGCGCAAGCGAGCAGATCGCCTTCGGTCAAGGTAATACTCCAGATGTCATTGCCCAGTTTATTGAAGGAGCCAAGGCTACGCTTGGATCGAGTCAATAATGATTGAAACTGTCTCACACTTCTAATTCTGCGGGGAGGTTGCGAAGATGACGACATCACAGGTCAGTCAAGCCCGAATCGAGCGTGTAACTACCCGGCGGGTCAAACGGAGATATGCGCATAATGGAGCCGCACTTCTGTTTCTCGCCCCATGGCTTGTCGGATTGTTATTCCTTACCCTAGGTCCAATGTTGGTATCGTTATACATCTCGTTCACCGATTACAGTATCCTGGCCGCCCCTTCCTGGGTCGGTCTGGATAACTACACCACGATGTTTACATCGGATAAACTGTTCACCCAGTCGCTCAAAGTCACCTTCACGTATGTCGCTGTATCCGTACCGGTCAAATTGATTTTCGCGTTGCTGGTAGCGATGTTGCTCAACAAAGGGATTCGAGGATTAGGTATTTATCGGACAGTGTATTACATCCCGACATTGCTTGGAGGTAGCGTGGCGATTGCGATGTTGTGGCGTAAAATGCTGGGTGGGGACGGGCTACTCAATAGTGTGCTTGCCATGGTGGGCATTAAGGCGCCCGATTGGGTTGCTAATCCGAAGTATGCCCTGTACTCCATCGTGCTGTTATCCGTGTGGCAGTTCGGATCGTCGATGATTATTTTCCTGGCAGGTTTGAAGCAGATTCCACCTGAATATGATGAAGCCTCAGCGGTAGATGGTGCAGGTCCTCTGCGGAGATTCTTCTATATAACGTTGCCGATTCTGTCACCCGTTATCTTCTTCAATCTTGTCATGCAGCTGATTACATCCTTTCAATCGTTCACGCAGGCTTTTGTTATCAGTAATGGTAGCGGAGGGCCAGTGAACTCAACCCTAATGTACTCTCTGTATCTGTACAAAAAAGGATTTTCATTCTTTCAGATGGGCTATGCTTCTGCGATGGCCTGGGTACTGGTCATCCTGATTGGCGTATTTACATTGCTCGTATTCCGCAGTAGCAAGCTGTGGGTGCACTATGAGGATGGTGGGAAATCATGATTGGACAACGGAACTCTACAGCATGGGTCGTCAGCAAACATGTGTTGATCTCAGGCATCGCCTTTGTCATGCTCTACCCGATCCTCTGGATGCTGGGCAGCTCATTCAAACCGGGACATATGATCTTTACAGAGACCTGGTTTTGGCCACAGGAATGGAATTGGCAAAATTACATGAATGGCTGGTCGGGTATTCAGGGCAACCCGTTCGCCCGCTTTCTGACCAACTCTGTCATCCTGTCGCTTGGCGCCGTGCTGGGCAATGTCATCTCCTGCTCTATGGCGGCATATGCCTTCGCCCGACTAAATTTTCGTTTCAAAGCCATCTGCTTCGGACTGATGCTTATGACGATCATGCTGCCCCATCATGTGACGCTGATCCCGCAGTATATTCTCTTCAACCACCTGGAGTGGGTGAATACGTATCTGCCGCTTGTGGTGCCAAAATGGCTGGCGACCGACGCCTTCTTCATTTTTCTCATGGTACAGTTCTTCCGGGGATTGCCCAAAGAGCTGGATGAGGCAGCAACCATTGATGGATGCGGTCCTGTGAAAATTTACACCAAGATCATCATCCCACTTGCTTTTCCGGCACTGGTCACTACGATGATCTTTACGTTTTTGTGGACATGGGACGACTTCTTCAGTCAGTTGATCTACCTGAGTGACGTGAGCAAATATACCGTGCCGCTGGGTCTGCGTCTGTTCCTTGATTCCAGTTCTCAATCCGATTGGGGTCCGATGTTTGCGATGTCGGTATTGTCGCTGGTGCCATGTTTCATTGTATTTATCGTGTGTCAAAAGTACTTCGTGGAAGGAATCGCGACCTCTGGGCTCAAAGGGTAATTCCAAGACGAAACGAGTTGATTTTTCCATGGGGAAAGGAAGATGGTCTTCATTTATTAATCAAAAGCTGCAACAAAGCAAGCTCTCCACATTGATGGTGACTTGCTTTATTGCGTTTAACCTGTTGCTTGTCTCGGTTGTTGTCTGGCTAGCATATCAGTCTTTCTCAGCAGTCACCTTTGCCGAGATTAGCAAAGCACGCCTGGCTCTTCTGAACGAAAGCACACGTCGGGGATTTGATTTCATCACAGGGGTAACCGGAACTTCCTATGCTTTGGCAAGCAATCGGGAACTGTCCAGTCTGCTCGAAACGGCTGATACGGGCAGGCTTGCACAGATTCACCAGCGGAGAGAGGTCTCTCGAATTCTGGATCATACGATGGTCGTGAGTGAAGGCATCACTTCCATCGAACTGTATACGGATGTCTTCAATGAAGTGACAGTGACTATGGCTGATCGCATATATCCGGTGAACACCATCGCACACGACTCTTGGTTTTCTACGCTGGAAAAGGCTGATGCGGCTTGGGTTCCGCTGCGTGAGAACGAATCGGGCCAATCCCTGGTCGGATACGCCCAACGGATTTTCGACAGTCGTGGTGGAACGGTTGCCTATGTGCTCATTCGACTGAGTAGAGCGGACATCGTACGCAGGTTTGCTGATGTACCCATGGTGCTTGATGGAAAAGTCCTGTTGGTAGATACGGCTGGTAATGTCGTAATGCAGATGGGGAGAGTTGATCCAGCAGGGGAGAAGGAACGAGTGGATCGAAGAAATGAAGCAAGTACAATTCAAGAAACGGGTGAAGCTGTAAATTCATTTTCTTCTATTATAGATAGTGCATGGATTCAGGAACATGTCCAGCATGGTGCAGACGGGTACGAAGTAGTTTCCGGCCAACCTGGAGGTGCACAATTGGTGCTGTACTCCAGGCCAGCGATGCTTCAGTGGCGCCTCGTACAGACTATTCCGGTATATACACTGTTATCTCCGCTCAGACAAGCAGGCTGGCAGATCCTCGGCATCGCCGTGCTGGGACTATTATGCTCGGCTGTGCTGGCGTACCTGTTTGTAAGGCAGATCATCCGGCCTTTGCGACAATTAATCAAACGAATGAGACAACTGGAGAAAGGGGACTTCGATACCCGGGTCCAACTTTCGTTTACGGAGGAATATGCCCATTTGGCTTATGGCTTCAATCACATGGCTTCACAACTTACGACGCTGATGGAACAGGTGAAGGATGAGAGCCGGGCCAAGCGTGAAGCCCAGACGGGCTTGCTTGAGGCCCAGATCAAACCCCATTTTTTATACAATACCCTCGACATGATCCACTGGCGCGCACTTGATTACGAAGCCAAGGATATCAGTCGCATGATTGTACAACTAAGTAAGCTGTTACGGATCGGACTGAGTGGAGGGAGACTGTTTATACGGGTTCGTGATGAGTTGGAACATGCCCGTTGCTACGTCAACATACAGTCAGAGCGGCTACCGTTTTCCATTCAATATCAGGAGCAGATCGATCCGCATACTCGCGGTTGTTACATTCCCAAAATCATTTTGCAGCCCTTTATCGAAAATGCCGTTATGCACGGGCACCCTGAAGAAGGCACACTTCGAATTCAGGTGCATATGCACGAAGTGGAAGGCCCGCATCAGGATATCGTCATTCGTATCACGGATAATGGGCGGGGTTTGCCAGAGGGGTGGAAACTCGAAGAGACGTGTGGTATCGGTGTACGGAATGTACATCAGCGCATTCAGCTTTATTGCGGGAAGAGATATGGCGTTCAACTGAGCGATAGAGAGTCAGGTGGCGTGGAAGTGACCATTACGCTGCCGCGTATTGAGACCGACGAGCAATTAAATCTATGGCTGGACGGTGAAAAATGATGAAGACCATTATGCTTGTTGATGACGATCCTCATATTGTAAAGGCATTAACAGATCATATCGATTGGCCTTCTCTGGGCCTCAGCATTGCAGGCACTGCTTCCAATGGCTTGGATGCGCTGGAGCTGTTTCACCGCATGCATCCAGATGTCGTTATGACTGACGTATATCTACCGGGGATGACCGGGCTTGAGATCACACAGACGTTGCGACGTGATCATCCCCACTTGCCGATCATCATTCTTAGTGGATATGACGAATTCGAGAACGCCCGGGCAGCCATGCGCTGGGGGGTGAATCACTTTTTGCTGAAGCCGGCAGAGGTTGAGGAGATTGAGTCTGTGCTGCGTGAGGTGTTACTGGAACAAGATGTGCGAGAGCGGCATGAGCGACTGGAGCAGACGTACAAGCAGGAGGTCGGACGGGTACTTCCGTATTTGCGCAAACAATTTCTTCACGAACTGCTGACTACGCGATATCGGGCAGACGAGCTTCCCAAAGAACGCATGGACTATATAGGCATTCATATGACCTCCCAGACACGCGCCATTAGTCTGCAACTGAATCGCCCCGTATTTTTGACACGAATGAAAGAACGGGATTGGCAACTTCTCCGCTATGGGGCGGCCGATATTATTCAGGAAACGGTGAAGGAGCAAGCGGCGCGCATGAATGGTCAGGTAGAGATTGTTGATTATTCGGATCAGGTATTTGTGTTGCTTCTATTAGGAGATAAAGACCATCTGGAGGAATGCCTGCCACTCGTGGAGAGGATGATCGATCAGATCTTTACGTATCTGAAAATTGAAGTGAGTGCTGGAATCGGAAGATCCAAGAGTCACCCATGTGAGGTGATAGATTCCTATCTCGAGAGCAGGGAAGCGGTGGAAACAGCAGAATTTCAAGGTGGAAGTCGTATATACCACTATGAAGCATCGAAGGAAACAGAACCAAGTGTGACCGATTATTCATTATTGCTTCGTCAATGGAATGAGGCTTGGGCGGATATTCGACCTGACCTGGCGGAAGAGGTATGGCATCATATTTGCCTTTTGCTGAAAGAGGGGAAATGTGTTGGGATACAGGATGTACAGGTTGTGGCCGTCAGTCTGTTTGACACGTTGATGCATAGCTGGAACCGACTTCATCCTATGTTAGCGCCGCCGCTGGCGATGAGTGATTTTTTGCGTGAAATTCAATCGAAATATGCTTTGCATGATCTGGTAAGCTGGATGGATCGTATTATCTGCGACTGGCTGGAACAGATACGTAAGGAGATGGGCGAGAAGAAGAGCAATAAACTTATCGAGCAGGTGAAACAGTATGTAGAGCTTCATTACGCCGAAGAGATTAGTTTTGAAGCGATAGCCAAGGGGCTGTTCGTACATCCGAAGTATCTGAGTCAACTTTTCAAAAGGGTGACCGGTGAGAATTTCGTCAGTTATTTGAACGGGTACCGGATTCAGAGAGCGTTGGAACTGTTGCAGTCGGGACATTACATGGTATATGAGGTGAGCGAGATGACGGGGTTCCGTAATGCAACGTATTTTAGCCAGGTGTTCAAAATGCTTACGGGCAAGAGTCCGTCTGAGGTGGGGTAGAGCGATACAGGTACAGTAATTAAATAAAGTGGAAGAGGAGGTATGGTTCTTATGATGATCGATCAGCAGGAATATTACATTAGAGGCTTATCTTACTCCATTAGATCGGCAGAGGAAAAGGACGCTGAGGCCTTGTCTTCACTACGTGTACAAATCGATGGGGAAACCGAGAACATGGATCGTGAAGAGGGCGAGGCGTATATCGACGCAGCCGGGTTTAGGCGGATCATCCATTTGGACACTGAGAAGTCACGGAATCTGTTCCTTGTTGCTGTAGTAGCGGGTGAGATTGTGGGATACTCCCGATGTGAAGGTACAGAGCTGAAGCGCTTTTGCCATAAAGTTGAGTTCGGCGTGTGTGTAGCCAGAGAGTTCTGGGGGCATGGGATTGGCAAGAACTTGTTAGAGAAGTCGATAGAATGGGCAGACCAGACTGGTGTAGAGAAGATGACGTTGAACGTGCTGGCATCCAATGAAAAGGCAATCGAGTTATACCAAAAGAGTGGCTTCGAGATCGAAGGTATTTTGAAAAAGGATCGTAGACACACGGATGGACAGTATCACGACACGATAGTGATGGCAGGTTCAGAGACTAATAGTATAAAAAGTGAAGAGCAGTAATGATGTTGAATGGGTCTATTCACAACCTATATTGAGATAGATTAGACCGGTGAGTGTATATAGGATATAGTAAGAGGATATTGCCATTGGAAAAAGAGCTTATGAAGAGATGGAATCAAATATATAATCAGTTTTCTAATGGGATATTTTACAAGTAGTAATTGTGTTGTGTATATGATATATTCTATTTCTGGCCAAAAAAAACACGAGAAACAAAGTGCCGCAGGCAAAACAAATAAGCTTCGAAAGAAACTTAAAAAAAGAGCTTGCTAAGTTGGTTGGGAAGTGTTATGATATAAAAGTTGCTGAGGAGAACAACGCTCGGTAACAAAAAAATAAGTTTGATCTTTGAAAACTGAACAACGAGTGAGTAAACATTCTGCTTGCAGAATGAACGCGAAAGTTTGAGACAAGCCTTGGCTTGAATCGACTGGAGCACAAATGAGATTTTTAATCTCGTCAGATTCAAAATGAGCTTATCGCTCTTTTCAATACTTTATTGGAGAGTTTGATCCTGGCTCAGGACGAACGCTGGCGGCATGCCTAATACATGCAAGTCGAGCGGACTTGAAGAGAAGCTTGCTTCTCGGATGGTTAGCGGCGGACGGGTGAGTAACACGTAGGCAACCTGCCCTCAAGTTTGGGACAACTACCGGAAACGGTAGCTAATACCGAATAATTGTTTTCTTCGCCTGAAGGAAACTGGAAAGACGGAGCAATCTGTCACTTGGGGATGGGCCTGCGGCGCATTAGCTAGTTGGTGAGGTAACGGCTCACCAAGGCGACGATGCGTAGCCGACCTGAGAGGGTGATCGGCCACACTGGGACTGAGACACGGCCCAGACTCCTACGGGAGGCAGCAGTAGGGAATCTTCCGCAATGG